>NZ_JAYRTF010000016.1:0-80389 GCF_041919735.1 Acinetobacter sp. | reverse complement strand
TGGTGCACGTATCCGCTTGTCTGCGAAATTCTATTTAGTTGCAATTTTCTTCGTCGTTTTTGATCTCGAAGCGCTTTATCTTTATGCATGGTCTACATCTGTGCGTGAAGCGGGCTGGTTCGGTTTTACCACTGTTGTCATCTTTGTAGTCGATTTATTGATTGCATTGGTTTACGCAGTGAAAGTCGGCGCATTGGATTGGGCGCCAACAGACCGACGCAAAACTGCAGGTAAAGATGTGAAGATCGGTTCACCGGCAATGAATATTGCAGATATTACCCGTTTTAACTCAATTGAAGAATTGGTGGTTGACCCTACTGGTCAAATCCCAGCTCAATCATCTGGCCGTGTGAAAAAATCTGCGGCTGCATCATCTGACAAGGAGTAACCCGGGAATGAAATATACATTAACCCGTGCGAATCCGGATGCTGATCAATATCCGCTTCAAGAGCGTCAAATCGTTACAGATCCGCTTGAAGACGAAGTGAATAAAAATGTGTTCATGACCCGCTTAGAGGACTTGATGCACACAGCAGTAAACTGGGGCCGCAAAAACTCAGTTTGGCCGTTCAACTTTGGTACATCTTGCTGTTACGTTGAGTATGCAACGACTTTAACCGGCGTGCATGACTTGTCACGTTTCGGTGCCGAAGTTATCCGTGCTTCACCGCGTCAGGCCGATGTCATGATTATTGCAGGCACCTGCTTCATGAAAATGGCGCCGGTTATTCAGCGTTTGTACGAGCAGATGCTTGAGCCGAAATGGGTAATTTCCATGGGCGCATGTGCAAACTCAGGCGGCATGTACGACATTTATTCTGTTGTGCAAGGCGTGGACAAAATCATTCCTGTGGATGTTTACATTCCGGGCTGTCCGCCGCGTCCTGAAGCATTGATTCAAGCGCTGCTGTTATTGCAAGACCAAATTCAATTAGAGCGCCGCCCATTGTCCGCGGTTATCGGTGATGATCTTAAGCCAGTGTATAAGCCAAAGATGCAGCCGGAACGCGACCGCAAGCAAGCGCAGCGCATTGCAGTGAAAAATCTGCGCTCTATGGATGAAATTAAATAATTTAAACGGCAAATGTTTGATGCACCCGGTCTGGGTGTAATTGTCGTTTAGGTTGACTGAATTTGTATTAAATAGGAAGCCAAGCCAATGGCTGAAACTGACATTGCTATGCCGGAATCAACTCCCGTTGATTCACGCCCAGCATTTGCAATTGTAGAAGAGCTCAAAACCAAATTTGGTGAGAACTTCTACGTGCAAACGACTTTTGAAGACTTTCCGACAGTCTGGGTCGAGCGCGCACGTGTGCAAGAAGTTTTAATGTTCTTGCGTACGGTGTCACGTCCTTACGTGATGCTGTTCGACTTGTCTGCAGTAGATGAGCGCCTGCGTACTCACCGTGACGGCCTGCCTGCGTCAGACTTTACTGTGTTCTATCACTTGCTGTCGCTCGAGCGCAACAGTGATATCCGTATCAAAGTTGCATTAAGCGAGAATGATGCAAATATTCAGACTGCAACGAATATTTGGCCAAATGCCAACTGGTACGAACGTGAAGCGTATGACATGTTCGGCATCAATTTCGAAGGGCATCCAATGCTCCGCCGCATTTTGCTGCCGACGTACTGGGAAGGCCACCCGCTGCGCAAAGAATACTCAGCGCGCGCCACTGAATATACGCCGTATATGCAGAACCAGGCGAAACAGGACTACGAGCAAGAACATCTTCGTTTTGTGCCTGAAGATTGGGGCATGAAGCGCGGGAACGATGATGAAGATTTCATGTTCCTGAACTTAGGTCCGAACCATCCATCTGCGCACGGTGCTTTCCGTGTGATCCTGCAGCTGGACGGTGAAGAAGTGAAAGACTGCGTGCCTGACATCGGCTATCACCACCGCGGCGTGGAGAAAATGGCTGAACGTCAAACTTGGCATTCATTCATTCCGTATACCGACCGTGTCGACTACTTGGGCGGCTGTGCGCAAAACATGCCTTACGTTTTAGGCGTAGAGCAAATGGCGGGCATTACTGTTCCTGACCGCGCGCAATGCATCCGTGTGATGCTGTCTGAATTGTTCCGCATCAATAACCATTTATTGTATATCGGGACTGCAATTCAGGATGCCGGCGGTATGACGCCAGTCTTCTATATGTTCGCCGACCGTCAGAAAATCTATGATGCTGTTGAAGCGATCACCGGTTACCGCATGCATCCAGCATGGTTCCGTATCGGCGGTACTGCGCATGACTTGCCAAATGGCTGGGACAAGCTGATCCGTGAAATTCTGGATTGGATGCCGAGCCGCCTGAAAGAGTACTATACCGCAGCACTGAAAAACTCAGTGTTTGTTGGCCGTACCCGCAACGTTGCGCAATACGATGCGAAATCTGCATTGGCGTGGGGCGTAACAGGTACAGGCCTTCGCGCTACAGGTATCGACTTTGACGTGCGTAAATACCGTCCTTACAGCGGTTATGAAAACTACGACTTCGAAGTGCCTTTAGAGTATGAAGGCGATGCGTATGCGCGTGTTCTGGTTCACTTCCGTGAAATCGAACAATCGCTGAAAATCATCAAGCAATGTTTAGACAACATGCCGTCTGGCGCGTACAAAGCAGACCATCCGCTGGCTGTTCCACCGCCTAAAGATAAGACTTTGCAAGACATCGAAACCTTGATTACGCACTTCTTGAGCGTGTCATGGGGTCCTGTAATGCCGGCAGGCGAAGCTTCTGTTATGGCTGAAGTGGTAAAAGGTGCATCGAACTACTACTTGACTTCAGACAAGTCAACGATGAGTTACCGTACCCGTATCCGTACACCAACCTTCACGCACTTGCAGCAGATGCCTTCTGTGATTAACGGCAGCTTAATGTCTGACTTAATCATTTATTTAGCGACCATTGACGTCGTAATGGCTGACGTGGATCGCTAAGGGGTAAACGCATTATGATGATTTTGACTGACAAAAAACCGCGTGTGAATGTTGAAGGGATTTTAACTGCGGAAGAAATCCATGATATTCAACACCACATCGAGCATTATCCGTACCCGCGCGCAGCATGTTTGGATGCATTGAAATGCGTTCAGCGCCGCAACGGCTGGGTCGATGATGCGCAAATGAATGCGATTGCTCAATTGCTGAGCATGAGCCTTGCCGACCTTGAAGGTGTGGCAACATTCTACAACCGTATTTACCGTCAACCTGTGGGCCGTCACGTAATTTTATTGTGTGACTCAATTGCCTGCTTCCTGATGGGCGCAGAAACTTTAGCTGAAGCATTCCAGCGTGAACTCGGCATCCAGTTCGGTCAAACGACTGCAGATGGCCGTTTCACTTTGCTTCCGATCTGCTGCTTAGGGAACTGCGACAAAGGCCCAACGTTGATGATTGATGAAGACACTCACGGTCTGGTTGAAGTGACATCAATTAAACAGTTATTGGAGAAGTATGTATGAATACTGAACCAAAACCAATTTATGGCGACGGTAATCCAGAAACTCATCCGCTGACTTGGCGCTTGAGCAAGCAAGAGCACGTTCGCGCTGCAGATGACTACGAGACACTTGAAGGCTATGCAGGCTTTAAAAAAGCTTTAGGCATGCAGCCGAAAGAAGTGCTTGAAGTGATTAAAGCGGCGACGGTAAAAGGCCGCGGCGGTGCAGGTTTCCCAGCAGGGATTAAATGGTCTTTGATGGCGCCAAATGACGGCGGCCCTCGTTACCTGATCTGCAATGCCGATGAAATGGAACCAGGTACTTTCAAAGACCGTTTGCTGATGGAAAAACTTCCTCACCAATTGATCGAAGGTATGCTGATTGCAGGCTATACCCTTGAAGCGACTCAAGGCTATATCTTCATCCGCGGCGAATACATCGAAGCGGCGCAGTACTTGAACGAAGCATTAGAGCAAATCCGCGCGAAAGGCTACTTGGGTGAAAACATCCTGGGTACTGGCTGGAACTTTGAGCTGCACGTGCATACAGGCGCAGGCCGTTATATCTGCGGTGAAGAAACTGCATTGATCAACTCGCTGGAAGGCCGCCGCGCGAATCCGCGTACGAAACCGCCATTCCCGCAAGTTGCTGGTGCATGGGGCCGTCCTACGATTGTCAACAACGTTGAAACCTATAACAACTTGCCGGCAATCATGCTTCGCGGTCCAGAATGGTATATCGGCTTGTCAGCAGGCAAATCGAAAGATCCAGGCACCAAGATTTATGGCGCTTCAGGCAAGGTGAAATACCCAGGCCTTTGGGAATTGCCTTTCGGCACAACTGCACGTGAAGTGATTGAAGAGCATGCTGGCGGCATGCGTGATGGCCTGAAACTGAAAGCTTGGCTTCCAGGCGGCGCATCAACTGACTTCTTGGCAGCTGAGCATATTGATCTTCCAATGGATGCTGAAAGCATCATGAAAGCCGGTTCTCGTTTGGGTACTTGCTTGCTGATGGTTGTAGATGAAACTCAATGCATGGTTTCAGCTACACGTAATCTGGAAGAATTCTTTGCGCGTGAGTCATGCGGCTGGTGTACACCTTGCCGTGACGGTTTGCCTTGGGCGGTCAAAGCGCTGAAAGCGCTGGAAGACGGTACCGGCAAGAAAGAAGACATCGACCACTTACAAGAGTTAACTCGTAAGCTTTGGATTGGTAAAACTTTCTGTGCCCACGCTCCAGGTGCGATGGAACCGTTAATGGGCGCACTCAAACATTTCCGTGGCGAATTTGAAGCAAAAGTAGTGAATGCTGCTGCTCAAGTTGGCAACGCAGAACAAGCTTAAGGAATTCGACTATGGCTACAATTCATGTCGATGGAAAATCGTATGAAGTCAACGGCTCGGAAAACTTGCTGCAAGCATGTTTGAGTCTTGGCATTGACATCCCATACTTTTGTTGGCATCCATCCTTAGGTTCTGTCGGTTCTTGCCGTCAGTGCGCCGTTACTCAGTACGCGAATCCAGAGGATACCCGCGGCCGTTTAGTAATGTCGTGCATGACGCCTGCATCTGACAATACCTACATCTCGATTGAAGACAATGAAGCGAAAAATTTCCGCGCTTCTGTTGTTGAATTCCTGATGACCAACCACCCGCACGACTGTCCAGTCTGTGAAGAGGGCGGCCACTGTCATTTGCAAGATATGACTGTGATGACGCAGCATGACCGCCGCCGTTACCGCTTCACGAAACGTACGCACTACAACCAAGAGCTCGGTTCATTCATTTCTCACGAAATGAACCGCTGTATCGCTTGTTACCGCTGTGTGCGTTACTACAAAGACTATGCCGGCGGTACAGACTTCGGTGTGTATGCAAACGCTTCACGCGTTTACTTCGGCCGTCCAGAATCAGGTACTTTAGAATCTGAATTCTCTGGCAACTTGACTGAAGTTTGCCCAACAGGTGTATTCACCGATAAAACTCACTCAGAACGCTACAACCGTAAATGGGACATGCAGTATGCGCCAAGCGTATGCCAAGGCTGTTCTTCAGGCTGCAACATTTCTCCGGGTGAGCGTTATGGTGAGCTTCGCCGTGTAGAAAACCGTTTCAACGGTGATGTGAACCAATACTTCCTTTGCGACAAAGGCCGTTTCGGCACAGGTTATGTGAACCGTGCAGACCGTCCTCGTCAGCCGCAATTCCGCAATGGCGCAACCGTAGAAACTGTTTCTGTAGATACTGCTTTAGATACAGTGATTGCAAAAATCCAAGGCAAAAAAGTTTTGGGTATCGGTTCGCCGCGCGCTTCACTTGAATCGAACTATGCGCTTCGCGAGCTTGTCGGTCAGGACAACTATTCAACCGGTATGTCTCAAAAAGAGCAGAACTTGGTTGAATTGGCTGCTTCAATCATGCAAACCGAGGGTGTATACAACCCGACAATGCGTGAAATTGAAAGCTATGATGCGGTTCTGATCTTAGGTGAAGACTTAACGCAAACTGCGCCTCGCATGGCTCTGTCTGTTCGCCAAGCTGCGAAAAACAAAGCTAAAGAAATGGCTGCAGAGCGCCGCACGCAAGATTGGCTGGCTGAACCTGTACAGCGTATCGGTCAAGATGCAAAATCTCCGATTTACATCTTAGCGGCTACGCAAACCCGTTTAGCTGACGTTGCTGAGGGTGAGGTTGTTGCCTCTCCTAACGACATCGCGCGTTTGGGCTTTGCAATCGCTGCGGGCGTCAAAGGCGAAGCGATTACTGGTTTGGCGGATGATGCGAAAGTATTTGCGCAAACTATTGCGGATACTTTGAAAGCTGCCAAAAAACCATTGATTGTTTCTGGTACCAGCTTGCAAGATGCTGCCATCATGGAAGCGGCTGCACAAGTTGCGCAGAACCTCGGTTCAAATGCAGGCTTGACATTGACTGTTCCTGAAGTGAACTCAATGGGCTTGGCGATTCTAGGCGGTCAAAGCTTAGAACAAGCTTTTGCGCAAGACTTTGACACCGTTGTTGTGGTGGAAAATGACTTGTACCGACGTTTGCCGGCCGTTCAAGTGGATGCCGCGCTTTCAGGCAAAGATGTGATTGTTCTTGATCACTCTGAAACTGAAACCGTGAAAAAAGCCGATATCGTGCTTTCTGCCGCTTCATTTGCTGAAGGCGACGGTACTGTGGTATCGCAAGAAGGCCGTGCACAGCGTTTCTACCAAGTGTATGACCCAAGCTACTACAAACCGGAACTGGCGATCAAAGAGTCTTGGCGCTGGCTGCATGCCATTGAAACTGGCGTGCAAGACAAAGCGATTTCTTGGACTTTGCTTGATGATGTGATTGAGTCAGTTGCGAAAAACGTACCTGCGCTTGAGGCGATTCAAGACGTTGCTCCAGACGCAGGCTTCCGTGTACACGGTCTGAAAGTAGCACGTGAACCGCGCCGTTACTCTGGCCGTACAGCAATGCGCGCGCCGCTGTCTGTTCATGAACCAAAACAGCCGGTGGATACTGATACTGCATTAACATTCTCTATGGAAGGTTATGTCGGCAGCGAAACACCGTCTCCGCTGGTGCCATTTGCATGGTCTGCGGGCTGGAACTCACCGCAAGCTTGGAACAAATTCCAAGATCAAGTGGGCGGCCATTTGAAAGGCGGCGATTCAGGCATCCGTTTATTCGACCGTTTGCCGAAACGTCCAGTACGCACATACGTTGCGCCTGCACCGGTTGCTGTGAATCCAGAAAGCTTCCGCCTTGTGCCGATGCATCATATCTTCGCTTCCGGCGAATTTACGGTGAAAACACCGGCAATGGAATCGCGTATTCCTGAAGCGATGTTTGCCGTGGGCGAGCAGGATGCTGCGCGCTTGAATGTGCAGGATGGTCAAAAAATTACAGTGCAAGCTGGTGAGACTTCAATCGTGCTTCCAGTTCAAGTCATTGATTATTTACCTACAGGTTATATCGGTTACCCAATTGGCCTTGCGCCAACGGTATCTCTTGCAGAGCCTGTTTCAGTCGCGGTAGGAGTGTAATTCATGAGTCAAGAATTAATCCGTCAGACACCGCTGTGGGCTGAGAACTGGCCAATCGCCTATTCTGTGCTGCAGGCGATTGTGATTTTGCTGGCCGTGGTTTTAATTGCCGCGCTGATGTCGTTCATTGAACGCCGCTTGCTGGCATTATGGCAAGACCGTTACGGTCCGAACCGTGTCGGTCCGGGCGGTATGTTCCAGATCGTTGCCGACATGCTGAAAATCATGTTCAAAGAAGACTGGACACCGAAATTTGCTGACAAGCTGACTTTCCGTCTAGCGCCGGCAGTTGCGATGGCAACTGCGGTGCTGTCATTCATGGTTATTCCGGTATCGCCTTATTTAGGCGTATCGGACATGAGCATCGGCTTGCTGTTCTTTATGGCAATGGCAGGCATCGCAGTGTATGCGGTACTGTTCGGCGGCTGGTCATCAAATAACAAATATGCGTTATTAGGCGGCCTGCGTTCTGCAGCTCAAACCATTTCTTATGAAGTGTTCTTGGGCATCTCGCTGATGGGCGTTGTGGCAATTGCCGGCTCATTCAACATGCGTGAAATTGTAGAAGCGCAGCGCGATGTTTGGTTTGTCGTTCCTCAATTCTTAGGTTTCTTGGTTTTCGTGGTTGCAGGCGTAGCGGTCACTCACCGTCACCCATTTGACCAGCCGGAAGCGGAACAGGAATTGGCTGAAGGCTACCATGTAGAATACGGCGGCATGAAATGGGGGATGTTCTTCGTTGCGGAATACGTCAACGTGGTGCTGATCTCTGCCTTGATCGTTACTTTATTCTTCGGTGGCTGGCTAGCGCCATTCAACCTCGAAATTCCGTATGTTCCAGCAGCATTCTGGTTCATTATCAAAACAGCATTCTTTGTAATGATGTTTGTCTTAGCGCGCGGCTCTTTGATGCGTCCTCGCTATGACCAAGTAATGAATTTTGGCTGGAAAATTTGCTTGCCATTGGCGTTGGTCAACTTACTTGTGACTGGTGCCGTGATTCTGATGAATCAGGCCTAAGACAGCAGGGAGAACAAAATGTTTAAGTTTCTAGCTGGATTTGGGTCAATTGTACGTTCACTGTGGATGGTTTTCTCACACGTGACGCGTAAACGTGACACCATTTTATATCCGGAAGTGCCAGCAGAAGAAATCGTGCCGCCGCGTTTCCGCGGCCGTATCGTGTTGACGCGCGACCCAGATGGCGAAGAACGCTGTGTAGCATGCAACC
This sequence comes from Acinetobacter sp., assembly GCF_041919735.1. Lineage (GTDB taxonomy): Bacteria > Pseudomonadota > Gammaproteobacteria > Pseudomonadales > Moraxellaceae > Acinetobacter. The sequence goes on along the minus strand of NZ_JAYRTF010000016.1, from coordinate 71,668 downwards.
TTTGTGCGGTTGCCTGTCCAGTGGGCTGTATTTCACTGCAAAAAGCAGAGCACGAAGATGGACGCTGGTATCCGGAGTTTTTCCGTATCAACTTCTCTCGCTGCATTTTCTGCGGTATGTGTGAAGAAGCGTGTCCAACAACGGCTATTCAGCTGACGCCTGATTTCGAACTGTGTGAATACGTTCGTCAAGACCTTGTGTATGAGAAAGAACACTTGCTTATCTCAGGTCCGGGTAAATATCCTGATTACAACTTCTACCGCGTAACCGGTATGGCAGTTGCAGGTAAAGACAAAGGTCAAGCACAACGCGAAAGTGCGCCTGTTGATGTACGGAGTCTATTACCATGATGTGGCCGTTTTATTTGATGGCGCTTGTGGCCATCGTCTCTACGATTCGTGTTGTGACCAACACCAATCCCGTACACGCTTTATTGAGCCTGATTGTTTCCTTGCTTGCTGTTGCCGGCATGTTCATGATCGTGGGCGCGCCGTTTGCCGGCGCGCTGGAGATCATTGTCTATGCAGGCGCGATCATGGTGCTTTTTGTATTCGTCGTGATGATGCTGAACTTGGGTCAGCAAACGATGGAACAGGAAAGCAAGTGGCTGACTTCATCTGCGTGGGCTTATCCTGCGCTGATGAGCTTCCTGATGGGCCTTGTGCTGGTTTGGATGCTTGGCTCTGACTACACCAAAGCATCTTTGGTGATGGGCGCTGAAGTCATTGGCCCGAAAGCTGTGGGTACGACACTCTTTACTCAGTACTTATTATTGGTCGAAGTTGCTGCGATGTTATTGCTGGGCGCGGTTGTCGCTGCATTCCATCTTGGCAAACGTGAACCAAGTGCAGAAGAGGAAAAAGAATAATGGGCAACATTCCTTTAGAACATGGTTTGATCGTTGCAACCATTCTTTTTGCACTGGGTTTTTACGGTGTAATGGTTCGACGCAACTTACTCTTTATTTTGATGAGCCTTGAAATCATGATGAACGCTGCTGCTTTAGCGTTCGTTTTGGCAGGCAGCGCATGGGCGCAGCCGGATGGCCAAATCATGTTCATCTTGATCTTAACGCTTGCTGCGGCAGAGGCTTGTATCGGTCTTGCCATCGTCCTTCAGTTCTATCATCGCTTCCATCATTTGGATGTGGATGCTGCTAGTGAGATGCGCGGATGAGCTATTTATATTTAACAGTATTATTTCCGCTCATTGGTTTTATCCTTTTAGCGGCGGGACGCAACAATCTTCCTGAAAAAGTTGCAGCGATTATTGGGGCAGGCTCAGTTGGCCTATCTGCATTGTTCGCTTTGATTGCCGGTCTGGACTTCGTCAATAACGGTTCAGTGGCAACCACACAGCATTTGTGGACATGGTTCAGCGCGGGCAACTTGGCGCCAGGCTTTACGCTTCATCTTGACGGCTTGTCATTGCTCATGATGGGCATGGTTACAGGTGTGGGTTTCTTGATCCACATCTTCGCGACATGGTACATGCGCGGTGAAGAAGACTTTGCGCGCTTCTTCTCTTACTTCAACCTGTTCGTAGCAAGCATGCTGCTGCTGGTTCTGGGCGATAACCTAGCGTTATTGTTCCTGGGCTGGGAAGGCGTAGGCTTATGCTCTTACTTGCTGATCGGCTATTACTACCAAAACCCGGCAAACGGTTTTGCAGCGATTAAAGCCTTTACGGTAACCCGTATCGGTGACGTATTTCTGCTGATCGCTTTGTTCCTGATCTATCAGCAATTCGGTACCTTGAACATTGCGGAAGTGGTTGCTGCTGCGCCAGCCGTTTTGGCTCAAAGCTCTTCAATTGCAATCTGGACTGCTTTAATGCTGTTCTTGGGCGCGGCAGGTAAATCTGCGCAAATCCCATTGCAAACATGGCTGGCCGATGCGATGGCGGGTCCTACACCTGTATCTGCATTGATCCACGCAGCAACCATGGTAACCGCGGGTGTTTACCTGTGCTGCCGTATGTTTGCTGTATTAGAGCAAGCGCCTGAAGTGATGATGTTCATCTCAATCACAGGTGCGGTAACGCTGCTGGTTGCTGGTTTTGCAGCCTTGGTGCAAACAGACATCAAACGTATTCTGGCTTACTCAACCATGAGTCAGCTCGGCTACATGTTTATGGCTGTGGGTGCTGAAGCGTATCAAGCTGGCTTGTTCCACATGCTGACTCACGCATTCTTCAAGGCATTATTATTCTTGTCTTCTGGTGCGGTGATCTTGGCTTACCATCACGAACAAAACATTTTCAAAATGGGCGGCCTGTTCCACAAGAACAAATTCCTGTTTGCATGTTTCGCGATTGGCGGCGGCGCATTGGCTGCAATTCCATTCATCACCATCGGCTTCTTCTCGAAAGATGCGATTTTGGGTGCGGTTTGGGTGAAAGGCCAAGCGGTTGCTATTTATGACTGCTTATACTGGACTGGTGTTGCAGGCGCATTCTTAACTTCAATTTATACATTCCGTCTAATCTGGGTTGTATTCTTTGGCAAAGAAAATACGCCTTACCATGAAATTAAAGGCATCACATACTGGGGTCCATTGGCGATTCTTGCAGTATTGTCTACTGGCTTAGCTTATGTATTGAAAGCGCCAGTAACCAATATCCTGAACGCAGCCAAAATTCCGGCATTCAATGTTCCAGAAGCTTTGGAACACGGCATGCACAGCGCTGAATACACAGCTGTAGGCATTGCGCTTGCAGGCCTGGTGATTGGCGTGATTCTGTTTGCTTTTGCTTATGGTGCTGTCAAAGCTTTTGCGAAAACATCATTGGGCGCTGGCTTTGTGAATATCTGCCGCAATGCACTGGGTTTCGATGCGCTGTATGACATCGTATTTGTGAAACCTTATCTGCTGATTGCGAAAATTTTAGGCCGCGATCCGATTGACGGCTTATGGCTGGTTCTGCCTGCACTGGTTAAGGGCGGCAACAGCTTCACAAGTTCACGTCAAACAGGCTCATTGCGTGAATACGCATCAAGCATGGCATTCGGTACTGTTGTCCTGTTGATGATCTTGGTCGTGATTCAGGTTGTGGGGAAATAAAATGGAAACTAATAATTTAATTTTACCCGCTCTGATCCTTATTCCTTTCATTGCCGGTTTCGCATGCTGGCTGGTCGATAAACTCGACCAGCACTTGCCGCGCTATATCGCTTTGATCGGTATGCTGGTGACGCTGGTTTTAACCATCGTTCTTTGGCAAACGGGTACTTATAACTACGAACTTGGCGGCACTGTTCCTACATGGGCGGCTCAGTTCAACTTGCCTTGGATTCAAACCCTCGGCATCAACATCCACTTGGCTGTGGATGGCTTATCGCTTCTTATGGTGGGCTTGACTGCGCTCCTTGGTGTGCTGGCAGTAGGCTGCTCATGGGGTGAGATTCAGAAGAATGTCGGTTTCTTCCACCTGAACCTGCTATGGTCTTTGGGCGGCGTGATCGGCGTATTCCTTGCTATCGATATGTTCCTGTTCTTCTTCTTCTGGGAGATGATGCTGGTTCCGATTTACTTCCTGATTGCGCTTTGGGGTCACCGCGGCGCGGAAGGCAAGTCTCGTGTCTATGCAGCAACGAAGTTCTTCATCTATACGCAAGTTGCTGGCCTGATCATGCTGATCGGCATTCTGGGCCTTGTGGCTGTCGGTTATTCATTAACTGGTCAAATCAGCTTCAACTATAACTACTTGATGGGCATTGCTCATTCTGTAGAAGCGCAGGCGCCTGCTTTAGCTTATGCCTTCATGATCTGCATGTTCATCGGCTTTGCGGTTAAACTTCCAGTTTTCCCATTGCACGGCTGGCTGCCAGACGCGCATGCGCAAGCGCCAACAGCGGGTTCTGTCGATTTGGCAGGTATCTTGATTAAAACAGCGGCTTACGGTTTATTGCGTTTCGTGATTCCGTTCTTCCCGGCTGCTTCTGCTCAGTTCGCTGACATTGCCATCATCTTCGGTTTAATCGGTATTTTCTACGGCGCCTGGTGTGCTTTCCAGCAAACCGATATGAAACGCCTGCTGGCATATACCTCGATTTCACATATGGGCTTTGTTTTGCTTGCGATCTATGCAGGCAACATTTTGACTTTCCAAGGCTTAATGATCATGATGCTGGCTCACGGCATTTCATCTGCTGCATTGTTCATCATGTGCGGTCAAGTCTACGAACGCCTGCATACGCGTGATCTTCGCCTGATGGGCGGCATCCGCGGCCAATTCAAATATCTTGCATTCTTCCTGATGTTCTTTGTTTCTGCGCTTGTGGGTATCCCAGGCTTAGGTAACTTCATCGGTGAGTTCCTGATTTTGATGGGCTCTTATGAAAAATTCCCAGTGTTTACAATTCTTGCTGCCATCAGCCTTGTATTCGCAGGTCTTTACGGCTTAATCCTGATCCACAAAGCGCTGTTCGGTACGCCGAATGAAGCACAGCAGGCGCATTACACAAATCCGTTAAAAGATTTGAATGTGCGTGAAGTGGTGATTCTTTCAATTTGCGCGCTGAGCCTGGTTTGGCTGGGTCTGTACCCGCAAACGTTCCTTGACGTTTCTAACTCAAGCATGGCGTGGTTAGCGAATAGCTACATTCCTGTTCAAGAAGCAGTTGATACAGTGCAGCAAGCTGTCGTTTCAGCTGAAAATGTGGAGATCCAATAAGTCATGAACTTCACAATGTCATTTGCAGAGCTGATGCCTATCGCGCCAGTCATGATCGTCGCTTTAACAGCGGTGGTGGTGATGCTGCTGGTAGCCATCAAGCGTAACCATAATTTAGCTGCAACAGTATCCGTTGTCGGTCTGAACCTTGCTGCGCTTTACATTTTATTCGTCGTGTTCGCAGGCAATTTTGCGCCTGCAAACGTAATGAATCTATTCATCGTAGATCCGTTTACGATGCTGTATCAGTTTGTGATCATTGTTGCGGCGCTTGCGTGCTGCACATTGTCGCATGCCTACATTGAAACGTATAAAGACAACCGCGAAGAGCTTTACATCCTGATGCTTGCGTCCGTTACCGGCGCATTGCTGATGGTGGCAAGCACGCATTACGCATCGTTCTTCATCAGCCTTGAGTTAATGTCAATTCCAGTTTACGGCTTATTGGCATATACGCATCAGCGTTCTCAATCGCTTGAAGCGGGTGTGAAATACCTTGTTCTTTCAGCGACTGCGTCTGCAATGCTGCTGATGGGTATGGCTTACATCTATGCGTACACCGGCACACTGAACTTTGTTGCTGAACCAGGCAAACTGTTCACAACTTTCAGTCAGCCAGCGGTGGTATTGGGCTTAGCGCTGATCGTCTTTGCAGTAGCATTCAAGCTGTCACTTGCGCCATTCCATAAATGGACACCTGACGTGTATGCAGGCGCGCCAGCGCCAATCGCGACTTTCCTTGCAACTGTTGCAAAAGTGGCAATGATTGGCCTGTTTGTACGCTATGTCCTGTCTTCTGGCTTAATCCTGTCAGACAGCTTTGTCATCATCTTAACAGTGATTGCAGTGCTTTCTATTCTTGCAGGTAACTTGCTGGCGGTTCGCCAAGTGAACTTGAAGCGTATTCTTGCGTATTCATCTATTGCTCACTTCGGCTATCTGCTGGTGGCTGTTGTCAGCGCACGCAATACTGACTTCCTTCAAGTGCAAGGCTTTGCAACTTTTGAATCTGTAAACGTATATGTGATTACTTATGTGTTAACCACCATCGGCGCGTTCGGTGTTGTAACCTTAATGTCCAGCCCATACAACAATACAGATGAAGCAGGAAGCTTGGCAGAGTACCGCGGTTTATTCTGGCGCCGTCCAGTATTGACTGCGACATTGACGGTCATGATGCTGTCTTTGGCGGGCATTCCATTAACAGCGGGCTTTATCGGTAAATTCTTAGTGATTAAAACTGCGGTTGCGGGCCAGTCTTGGTTCTTGGCAGCAATGATCATCATTGGTTCCGGTATCGGCTTGTACTACTACCTGCGCGTTATTATCGTGATGTATATGACGCCGCCTGAGAACCCGCGTATCGACGCTGTTGACCATTGGGGTCAAAAAGTCGGCGGTATCATGGTGCTCGGCGCTGCAGCGCTTGTATTGCTGTTCGGTGTTTATCCAGATCCGATTATTGCAGCTTCAAGAGTCGCATTCTTTGCGATTTCACCTGAATTGCAGCAGTTCATTCTGGCTTTAGTACAAAGCGGTTTTAACTGATTAATGTGAATTAATTCAGTTATTGCAAAAAAGCCCTCGACTTAGAGGGCTTTTTTATTTTTATCAGACGGCAAAATTTACTATAATAGACAGAATTTGATCTTAACCTTTTAGGTGTTCTCCCGTGGCTATCCATGAAATCCGTCATCCGCTTATCCGCCATAAACTTGGTTTATTGCGCCGTGCGGACATCAGCACTAAAAATTTCCGTGAACTTGCACAAGAAGTCACCATGCTTCTGACCTATGAAGCAACTAAAGATTTGCCTGTCTGCGATCATGAAATTGACGGCTGGGCGGGCAAAGTAACCGTAGACCGCATCGCCGGCAAAAAGATTACCGTTGTGCCGATTTTACGCGCGGGCATCGGCATGCTGGAAGGCTTCCTGAATCTGATTCCAAGCGCAAAAGTTTCCGTTTTGGGCTTAGAGCGCGATGAAGAAACTTTAGAAGCGCGCACTTACTACAAAAAATTAGTGCCGGACGTGCAAAACCGCATTGCCATGATTATCGACCCAATGCTGGCTACAGGCTCTTCATTGGTTGCTGCAATTGATGTATTGAAAGCCAGCGGCTGTAAAGATATCCGCGTAATGGTTTTGGTTGCGGCGCCTGAAGGCATTAAGCGCGTAGAAACAGCGCATCCGGATGTCACCATTTTTACTGCATCGGTCGATCAGGGCATCAATGCAAGCGGCTATATCGTTCCAGGCCTGGGCGATGCCGGCGACAAAATTTTCGGTTCAGTGCAAAAAGATTGATTTTTAGACTAAGAAAAAAAGAGGCTTCCACAGCCTCTTTTTTATATAATGAACCAAAGGCATTTTTAAAATAGGGCAGCAGCATGAAAGACGAAGTGCATCTGGGCAAAGTGAAGCAGTATGATCCTGAAAAAGGCTATGGATTTATTGGCTCTGCAGAAGGCGATATTTTTTTCCATATTTCAGATTTTCCAGCTGCAGACGGCGAACCTAAACGCCACGAGCGGGTGAGATTTACAGCGGTTCAAAATGGCGATAAATATAAAGCTGTAAAAATTGAACGGGTAGAAGATCAATCGAAAAAAGCTAAAAAGTCGCGGGTAGCGGAGCACAATCAATCGATTACTTCATCACTGCTGAATAATTTCAGACGCTGATTTTTGCTATAAAGACAATTAAAAAGAGGCACTTAAGCCTCTTTTTTTATTATAATAAAAAAATATTATAAAAAATTCAGAGATTGGGATGTATTTAGAGGGGACAGTCAAAAGCTATAACGCGGAGCGCGGTTTTGGCTTTATTGCAGCCAAGGGGCAGGCGCAGGAAATTTTCTTTCATATTAAAGATTTTCCAAATAAAGACCGGCCGCCGAAAATCGGCGAACAGCTGCAGTTTATGATTGTTGAGGATCAGGGGCGGTTTAAAGCAGACTGTATTGAGCGCTTAGACAATAATGCTGCGGCAAGCAAAAAAAGGCCGCAGGCCAAAGCATCGCCGCAATATGGCCAATCTCAGATATCTTGGTTAACCAAGCTTTTGATTGTTGCTGCTTTGCTGGGGATTGCCGTTGCAGGCTTTAAAGGCTATGAATGGTATCGGCAGTACCAAGACGCGCAGCAGATGAAAACCCAGCAGCTGATTGAGCAGCAGCAAAAAATTGTCGAAGGGCAGCGCGCGCAGTTAGGCCATTTGCCTGAACGTGTGCTGAGTGAGCAGGGCGAGCGCAATTTGGATGCGCAGGTGCATCAGACCAATCAGCCGCGTGCAGAAAAAATTGAAGCCAGCATTGAAATGCAAAAGCAGCAGCAGGCCTTCGCCAGCGGCAGCAATTTTAAATGTGACGGGCGGATTCATTGTTCACAAATGAATTCACGGGAAGAAGCGCGCTGGTTTGTGCGCAATTGTCCGGGCACAAAAATGGATGGCAATCATGACGGTGAGCCCTGTGAAAATGATTCACGCTGGTGATGGCTTTTCAGGAATCCTGGATAAAAAAGCGCCTTGCGGCGCTTTCATGTAAAGATGGTTTACTTATCGTCACAGAATTTCATAAAGGCCTTTAAGCCTGGGCCTTGGTATTTTTGACGGTGCACCAGCATAAACAGCGGGCGGGTCAGCTGCCAGAAAGGCGTATCCAAAATCACCAATTGGCCTTTGTCGCGCAGCGGCTCAATGGCCAGCTTGGAAATGCAGGACATGCCTAGGCCGCCGGCAACAATTTTCAGAATGGCTTCATTGTGGCCCAGCGTTAAGCGGATTTTGGCATTCGGCAAATCCTGCAAAATGGCATTATCAAACACTTCACGCGTGCCTGAACCTTCTTCGCGCAGAATCCATTCGACATTGCTGTTAAAGTCTTCTACGGTCAGCGGGCGGTTGAGCTGCGCCAGCGGATGATTGGGCGCGCAGCATACCGCCAGCTCATCATCACGCCAGTGAATGCACTGCAGCTGCGGCAAATGGCATGAACCTTCAATCAAAGCCAAATCCAATTGGAATTGATTGACCGCTTCAATCATTTGGCGGGTATTGCCGACTTGCAGCTGCAAATGCGCTTGCGGCTGAATCTGCAGGAAATCCGCCATCAGGTCCGGCATCAGATAGTCACTGATGGTCAGGGTGGCGCCTAAACGCAGGTCAATGCTTTGCAGTTCACCTTTGGCCGCCTGTTCAAAAGCGTCACAGCGGCCTAAAATTTCTAAAGCCTGCGGAAGCAGAAAACGGCCTAAGTCATTGAGCTGCAGGCGTTTGCCTAAACGGTCAAACAGCGGCGCGCCTAAACCATCTTCTAAATCTGCTAAAGCCATACTCGCGGCGCTTTGCGTGAGTTTTACCGCATCACTGGCTTTGGTTACCGTACCTTCTTGAGCGACTGCTACAAAAACAGCCAACTGGCGTAAAGTCATGCGCATGAATAGAGCCTTAACATTTAAAAAATATTAATAAATTAGGCGGCCATGCTAACATGAGCACAGTCTTTCATGCCACGTTGAAATCATGTCAATTGAGAAATTTAGCTTAGAAAAGGTCTTATCTGTACATCGTTGGACCAATACTTTATTCAGCTTTACCATGACGCGGCCGGCTCATTTTAAATTCACGGCGGGCCAATTTGCCCGCATTGGCTTAAAGGTCGGAGACGATTTGGTGGTGCGCGCTTATTCAGTGGTGTCTTCGCCTTTTGATGAAACTTTAGAGTTTTTCTCCATTGTGGTGCCGGATGGCGCGTTCACCTCGAATCTGCAGCATCTGCAAGTGGGGGATGAGCTGTACTTGGAAAAAATCCCTTACGGCTTTTTAACCTTGGCGCGCTATCAGCTGCCGCTGCCGCAAGATTTATGGCTGCTGGGCACAGGCACTGGCCTGGCGCCGTTTCTGTCGATGCTGCAGGATTTTGAAACCTGGCAAAAATATCAAAAAATCAATTTGGTCTACAGCGTGCGCACCGAAGCGGAATTGGCTTATGTTGACCGGATCAATGAGATTGCCGCTGTATTTGGCGAAGGGCATTCCGGCTTTCAATTTATTCCGATTGTGACCCGCGACCCGAATGCGCCGCTGCATGAGCGTCTGCCGGTATTGATTGCCAATGGCGATTTGGAAAAAGCGGCCGGCATGGCGCTGAACCCAGAAAGCAGCCATGTGATGCTGTGCGGCAACCCGCAAATGGTCGATGACACCAAGGATGCGCTGAAAGCCCGGGGGCTGACCATGAACCGGCGTGGCGAAGGCAATATTGCCGTCGAAAATTATTGGTAAATCCTGTGCTGTGTTGAGTTGAACACTCAGCCAATATTCGGCGCATGTTCAGTTCTGGATGAATTCAACCCCAAAGCCAGAATACTGCATTCTGGCTTTGGCTCATTTGAAAGGCTAAAAAGCAGAGTTTTGAAAAAGAGCCATTAATCAAGCCAAAGCTCAAGCTTCAATGGGATGCCCGCACTGTTGGGGTTGATTTCCTGCAATCCGCCTATGTTCAGGCAAGGTCTTTTTTAGATCATTCTATTTTTTAAATCATTTGATTGGCAGAGGGCCTTATTCGAAAAGACGGAATTGATAAAAGATCGGGCTTTCCGGCTTAGCCTGTGGATAGCGTTTGATTGTCCGCCGGTCAAGCCTGCTCCTTGAGCTTATTCAGGATGCACGCTGATTTCAATGTACTGGTCTTTGTGCAGCAGAATATAGCCGGCATCCGACTTAAAGTGAACAATCACGCCCTGATCATTGGCTAAGCGGATGCCGCTGCCGGAAAGGGTTTAATAAAGCGCATAGCGCTGGCCGCTGGGGCTGATTAGCAGCGCATGCTGAAAATTATCTTTTGTGTGCAGTGCATATGCTGCGCCGTGCGCATCGATCAATTGCAGCTGATGCACAGCAGGCTGCTGGTTTAAGCGTTTGGGCTGAGGGTGAAATTGAGGCAAAACTGCACAGCCGGTGAAAAGTGCAACTGCAGCAATACACAGCACGGAAAAAATATTCATGATCTGCTTTGCCCGTCAGTTTAGGTGAAGCTTTAACCTTATCCTAATTGAGCGGCGTTGGCAGAATTTTTATCTGCTGCGGTACAGTGCTATTCAGCCTAGCCATAAAAATAGATTCAAAATAAAAATCCCCCAGAACGGAGGATGGTTTGAAGCTGAGGATTTGTTAATGCACAAACATATCCATATATTCGCGGATTTCCTGAATCGCGCTGTCTACATCTGTAGAGAGCCATGTCGGCTCAAAGAAACCGGCATAATGATCCAGGCGTTCCTGCGGCACGACCAAACGCACCGGACAGTCTTCTTCCAGCAGGCGCCAAGGGATAATCGGCACTTCATTATCCAGAAAAGCCGTCACATTGCGGATATCAATAATCATGGCATTGACGCAGTCCGGAAAAGGCATCACAGAAAATTCTTCTGTCCGGCGGCGGAAAAACTCCAGATCGCCCCATTTCAGGACATAGCTGGGTTTATTAAATTCAATAATGCCAATCAGATGCTGATCACGTGTGTAGTGCAAAGCACATTGATGAGTGACGTCAGTATCAAGATCAAGCGTTACACTTTGCTGACGATACGCCATATAGAAACAATGCATGAAAAATAAGGTGCATGATTATAGCTCATTTATTGAGGCAAAGGCAGTCTTTCCATGGCGGGGCATCCGCCGGGAGGCAGTGCCGGAGCATGCCGCAATCTGCATTGCATTTTTTAAGGCGCACTGCACAGGGCGATTGGCTGGATTTAGGCCATAAATGCTGATCTAAGGCATAGATGCTTTGGTTTTATGGTGCGGGATAAGCGGCTGCTGTATGGTGTTTATTGGCTTGATTTAAAAGTGTTTTTGAATAATCAGGCAATTTTGAAATAAAGCAAATTTACAACTTCTCACTATCTTGCAAAGCTTCTTCACATACAGAAGCATAAGGGATTGCTAGTATAAAAAAACAACACATGGATAATAAGTTGAGGGGAAAAATTATGACACATGATTTTAATAAACCGCCCCATACCGAAAGCGCAGAAGAAACGACTCAGAAAAAACGCATACCTGTGTATATTTTAGCGCTCATCGGAATTTTCTTTATTGCGCTGATTATTTATATGTCAGCAGGTATTAAGCCTAGTGCCAGTGATGCGCCGCCAAATCATCCAAATCCGCAAGCGCAGCCCGCTGCGCCAAATAATACCGCTGCCGGTGCCGCAGGAAATGAGGCGGGAACAAAGGACAGCAAGGCCGCTGGCTATTAGCCGCTTTACGGTGCTCACTGCATTGAATGAACAGCCCTAACTGAAAAGCTAGGGCTTTTGGTTTGCAATGGATTGTGCCCTTTTGTTGTAGTTCTGCAGTTCAATATTGATTAAAAAAAGACCAAAACTTAATGTGGATGAGTAAGCTCGAAGGGTTTTGCTGTGCATTTTGCTGTCAATGAAGAGCACGGTATTACAGAAATACTTGCGTAAAAAAATAGATGAAGCAATAACAATGAGGGCGTAAAAATGAATGATTATCATGGAGGCGCTGGACGCTTTGATGCCATGTATTATTGGGATCAATTTCATCCGATCCTCAGCGCCGTGGCCATCCTTTTTATTGGCTGGATCGTTGCGCTGCTGATTGCCGGTGGTATTAAAAAGCTGCTGGAAAAGCTCGGCACCAATCAAAAGCTGTCCAGCGCGACTGGGCACCGTTCCAATATTGAAAGCATTGTTTCCCGTATCGTGTTTTGGATCATCTTCATTGTTGCCGTGATCGGCGCATTGAATGTGCTGAACCTAACCAGCGTGAGCGGGCCGTTCAGCAATATGATTCAGCTGTTCCTCTTATTTATTCCGCAGCTGCTGGCTGCCGCGGCGGTCGCGTTTATAGGCTGGATTATTGCCAGTCTGGTCAAAGCCGGTTCACAAAAGCTGCTGAATAAAACTCAGCTGGATGAAAAGCTCAGCTCAGAAGTCGGTGTCAGCCCAATCAGTGAAAATATCAGTGACATTGCCTACTGGCTGATTTTGCTACTGTTCCTGCCGATCGTGCTGGCAATTTTAGGCTTGAACGGCTTGCTTTATCCCGTGCAGAACATGGTCAATGAAGTAGTATTGTACTTGCCGAATATCTTTATCGCCGGCGTGATTATTTTTGTCGGCTATATTCTGGCAAAAATTGTCCGCGGCATCATTGAAGGGCTGGTGCGCAGCTTGAATCTGCAGTCGCAGGCGGAAAAAATCGGCCTGTTTAAAAATGGCAACTTGGCGCATTTGCTGGGTTCATTTGTCTTTGCAGTCATCATCATTACGGCGCTGATTGTGGCTTTTGAAGCGCTGGGCATTGATGCGATTTCTCAGCCGGCAACCGCGATGCTGCATGAAATCATGTTCGCCATTCCCAATATTATTGCTGCAGGGCTGATTTTAATTTTGGCCTACGTGGTTTCGCGTTTTGTGGCGAAATTGGCAGCAGAGGTTGTGGCTGGCACAGGCGTAGACTGTGTGCCGGAAAAACTGGATGTACAGCGCTTTTTAGGCGTGACCAAACTGTCGGATGTTGTCGGCTATTTGATTGTGTTCTTTACCATGCTGTTTGCGGTCTCTGAAGCCGCCAGCCGCTTGGGCTTTGAGCAAATCAGCGGCTTAATCGCCATGTTTATTCAGTTCGGCGCAAATATTTTACTGGGCGCAGTGATTTTGGTGATCGGCTTCTGGCTGGCCAATATTGTGGCTAATATTGTGCAGCGGGGTGAATACAACAGTTCGCGCTGGCTGGGTAATCTCGTCCGTGTGCTGATTATGGGCTTAGTGGTGGCCATGGGGCTGCGCGCGATGGGAATTGCCGATTCAATCGTCAATTTGGCCTTTGGCTTGACGCTGGGCGCTGTGGCTGTGGCTTTTGCTTTGGCCTTTGGCCTGGGCGGACGCCAGCCGGCAGAGCGGGTGCTGACGGATTTGATTGATAAAGCCAAAAAAGAAGGCTGCCAGCCGAATCCGGTGAAAGATCAGGCGCGGGCGAAATGCTTTGGCGCAGCACCATCATCTTCGGCTGCCGCAGATGCGGAGGCCAGCCATTTGGATGCAGGCTACAGTGTGCATCATCAAGAGGCGCCGGGTGTGGTGGAAAAAGAAACTGCTACGCCTGATCAGCTGGATGTCGATCCGGCGCAGCAGCCGGCCAATAATCCATTCGGCTCTACAGGAGAAAAAGAAGCAGGTGTCGATACGCATACGCCGCCAAAAAATGACCCGGAATAACCTGTTCAATGTGAAAACAATCGGCCACAGTAGTACGGCCGATTGTTTATTTTTAAGAGGTGTAAACATGTCAAAGAAAGCGCCGAATAAAGTGCTTGCCCCAGTCGTTATCGCAGGAATCACCATCGGCTTTTTAGCCAGCGCCTATAAATATATTTTCGCTGCCAAAAAGCGTGCCGAAGCCGAGAAAAATAAGCAGCCGCGGCAAAATGGCGCGCCAGATCAGAAAAAAAGTGTTTGAGATTTAAACTTTATTTGGTATTTTCTGAGATATATAAAACTGATTTAATTTCATAAAAATATAAATGAAATAGAGGGATTTAGTTTTAATCGTACGGAAATATAACTGGTCTATCATCAGTTCCAGCAACGTCAGGGAATGGCATATGAGGGGAATCACCATGCTGAATAAAATTATTGCAACATTAAACAATCAATCATCTGTGCGTATAACGCATCAAACACAGGCGCTGGCAAAAATGGAACAAGCCATGAACCGTTTAGCGACGTCTAAAGGCGTGTCATTATTCAAGACAGATTATTTGGAATAACACGGATTGCTGCAAGCATGCTCCGTTTAGACAATCGGTGCTGAAATGATCAGCGTGCCGTGATTTGGACTGAATTGAGCCTGCAGAAAAAGGCGGTTGATGATGAAATCAACCGCCTTTTTTTAATTCAGCCTGACTCTGCTTGGATCGCGATTTTAAGTGTTCTTCTGTTGCCGCAATTCCAAATAGGTTTAGACATATTCCGATGCGGCATGCGCAGACGCCCATGCCCATTGGAAATTGAATCCGCCCAAATGGCCGGTCACATCTAAAATTTCTCCGACAAAGAACAGGCCTTTCTGCTTTTTGCTTTCCATGGTTTTAGAAGACACTTCGGCCGTGTCTACACCGCCTAGCGTCACTTCGGCTGTGCGGTAGCCTTCTGTGCCTGAGGGCTTGACTTCAAATGCCGACAGGCGCTGCGCAATATTTTCCAGCTTTTCATCACTGATGTTGCCGATGGCGGTATCGGCCTGTTCAGCCCAAATCAGGTTTTGCAGTTCAGTGACCACGCTTTTAGGCAGATGTTCAGTCAGCAGGGTGCGCAGCAGGACTTTCGGCTGGCTTTGCTTTTTAGATTTTAAAAATTCGTTTAAATCGACACTGGGCAGGAAGTCGATTTTAAAGCTTTGGCCGACATCCCAATAGTTGGACAGCTGCAGTGAACTTGGCCCGCTCAGGCCGCGGTGGGTAAACAGCAGCGCTTCGGTAAAGCTATTTAATTCATTGGATAAAGTCGCTTCGACGGCATTGCCGCTGAGGCGGGTGGTAACTTCTTTAAAACCGTCAGAAAAAGTGAAAGGCACCAGTCCTGCACGGGTCGGATAAATATGGTGGCCAAACTGTTTGGCAATGTCATAGCCGATGGCTGAACCGCCTAAAGTTGGAATGGACAGGCCACCCGAAGCAATCACCACAGATTCCGCTTCAAAATAGCCGATATTGCTCGCCACTTGAAAACCTTGACCGTCCAGCGCATTGATTGCTTTCACTTCGCAGCTGGTTTTAATCTCCACCAATCCAGTTTTATCGCATTCGGCCAAGAGCATCGACAGAATTTCTTTGGCGCCGTTGAGGGTAAACAGCTGCCCATGCTTGCGCTCTTCATAGTCAATGCCGTATTCGCAGACCATGCCAATAAAATCCCAATTGGTATAGCGCGACAGGGCTGAAATCACAAAATGCGGGTTGTGCGAAATATAGTTTTCAGGCTCGACATACAGATTGGTAAAATTGCATTTTCCGCCGCCGGACATCAGAATTTTTTTGCCGACTTTATTGGCTTTTTCCACCACCAGCACTTTGCGCCCGCGCTGCGCCGCTTTGTAGGCCAGCATTAAGCCCGATGCGCCAGCGCCGATTACCACGACATCGTACAGATTTTTGGACATGAGCAAGCCTGCGGGAGAATGAAAAGACCGCGGATTATACCTCCTTTTGGCTGAATTTTCAGGGAAAGCTGTTTGCGGTCTTCGCCAGCATTAAGATGGGGATTTTCCCTGCAAGCCGCCGCTGTGGATCACTAAAACCCGCTGATCGGGTTTGATCTCTCTGCGCAGAATCATTTGTTCCAGCCCAAACAGCATTTTGCCAGTATAGACCTGCTCTAAGGGAATGCTGTGCTCTTGTTCAAAACGCTGGATAAACTGCATCAGCTCAGGCGATGTTTTGGCATAGCCGCCAAAGCAGAATTCATCGGTGATGCGCCAGTTGCGCCGTGCTGTCCATTGCTGCACATCCTGCGTAAGAAAATCACCTTCCAGCGCAGAAAAGCCCAGCACCTGCTGCTGATCTGAGCTGGCTTTAATCAATCCGGAAATGGTGCCGCCAGTACCCGCTGCACAGCAGATCAGATCAAAAGTCTTCACATCATCCGCAGTTAAAATTTCCGTGCAGCCTTGAATGGCGAGGGCATTGGTGCCGCCTTCCGGAATAATGCAAGTTTTTGGAAATTCCTGCTGCAGCTGCTGAATAAAATCTTCGGACTGTTTTTTACGGTAGTTCTCACGGCTGACAAAGTGCAGCTGCATGCCAAAATCTTGTGCGGTTTGCAGGGTGGCATTGCGCGGTTTGTACGCCAGTTCTTCACCGCGAATGATACCAATGCTTTGAAAGCCAAAGCGCTGCGCCGCATAGGCAGTGGCGGCAATATGATTGGAATAGGCGCCGCCAAAGGTCAGCACCTGCTTGAAGCCTTTTTGCTGCGCGTCCAGCAGATTGTATTTCAGCTTAAAAAATTTATTGCCGGAAATACGCGGATGCACCAAGTCTAAACGCTTGATGCAGAGCGTCACGCCGTGCATCTGTAGGCTTTGATAGGGAATGTCATGCGCAAGCGCATTAAAGGCGAAAGCATCGAATGAATTAAAGTCAGGCATAGGCGCAATTCAGGCGGAAGAATCGGCTATATTGTAGCGGATTCTTCGTGCAGCGGCTTTATCATTGGGGTGTTGATGCGGTATCCACCGAAGCCACCACCGACATGCCGGGACGCAGGCGTTCCATGCCTTTTTGATTGGGATCAATGGCGATGCGCACGGCAATGCGCTGCACGACTTTGGTAAAGTTGCCTGTAGTATTGTCCGGTTTCAGCACGCTGAATTCAGAACCTGCCGCAGGCGAAATCCGCTCCACTTTGCCGCTGAACTGCTGGTGATTCATGGCATCAACCGTAAACCAGACTTTTTGCCCGATCTGCATATCGGCAATTTGGGTTTCTTTAAAATTGGCGGTGACCCAGCGCTGCTGCGGAATCAGATACATCAGCTGCGTTCCCGCGGCCACATACTGGCCCACACGCGGTGTGACTTCGCCCAGCTGGCCGTCCATCGGCGCGGTGATGATGCTGTAGTCTTTGGTGGTGACCGCCTGATCATGCTGCGCTTTGGCGCTGGTGACTTGCGCAGTCAAGCCTGCTTGCGCAACTTGCGCGGTTTTTAAAGCTTCAATCGCGACTTGAATATTGGCTTCTGCCTGATGCAGCAAAGCCAAGTTGTTTTTGACATCCGCCCGCGCTTTATCCTGTTCAGTTTTAGAGGCGGCGCCGCTGTCGCCCAATTGCGTATAACGCTGCAGCTGGGTTGCCGACAGTTCATAGGCTGCCCGCGCTTGATCGGCTTTGGCTTCCGCTGCGGCAATATCGGCTTTGCGCTGCTGAATGGCCTGAGTCTGATTGGCTAGGTTATTTTCCGCCTGATCGATGCCGGACTGCGCCTGCGTCACTTTTTGGTCATAGGTGGTGGTGTCAATGTGCATCAGCGGCTGGCCTTGCTTGACGGTTTCAAAATCCGTCACCAGCACATCTTTGACATAGCCGTTGATCTGCGAAGACAAAATGGTGGTCTTGCCTTTGACATAGCTGTTTTCAGTCGATTCCACCGCAGAATGAAAAGGCCCGATTTTCCATGCCCAAAGAATCAGGCTGATGCCGATCAGCAGCACAAAGAACATCAGTGCCAGCACCCGCTTATCGGTGGGGATCAACTTGCTCGATGGCGCTGGACTGGGCGCAGCTGCGGGCTGCGCGGCCGCCGTATTGGAAGATACGGTATTTGTTTCTGCCGGCTTTTCTTGTTCTGACATGGACGTCTCTACATATAATGAGTGAATATTGGCTTCGCTAAGGATAAAAAATTGCTGATTTCAAAATGCTTTATAGATGCTAGCTGGAATTGGGCAGCAGGCGCTGTCTGTAGCTGCGGTATTGATTCATGCCGATCACAAATAAGCCCCAGAACAGCAGCACTACGGCGAACAGCTGATTCATAAAAATCACATCGTTATAGGCGCGGACTTGCGCCTCTTTGGCGACAGCCTGATTTAAGCTGCGCAGCGCCTGATTCTGTTCCTGTGCAGGATCAAGCGTATAGCGCTGGCTGCTTTGCGCATAAATTTGCAGGCGCTGTGCAACTTGCGGGTTGGTGGCGGGCAGGTCGGCAATAATCTCCGCTTGATAATGCTGAGTGCGCATTTGCTGATAGCTGGAAAAAAATGCAGACCCCATCAAGCCGCCAAAAGTCTGGCTGGCGGAGAACAGCACAATAAAGGTCACCATGTGATTGGGGCCGCGCTGCAGGGCATTGACAACCCCCGTCAGCAATAGCGGGCCAATAAACATGCCGCTGGCAAAGCCGACTAAAAACTGGCTCGGGTAGAAATTTTCCGGGCGCACATCACTGGTCAGATGATGATCCAGACCGCAGGCGATAAAAATCAGCGCCACAGCGCCCAGCAGATGCCACACGGCTTTTTCGCGGGAAAAAGTCAGCGCGCTGAAAAGGGTGCCGCTGAGAATACCGAACAAAATCACCAGATAAAAATGCACAAACTGATCGGGCCCCATGCCCATGGTTTTCAGAAAATTCACTGCCGCATAGCTTTGTTCTGACATGACAAAGCGGATGGCAAAAGCGCCTAAAATAAAACGTATGGTTGAAGATGCGCCCAGCCAGCGGGTAATGATCAGCGGATTGACCCGGTAATGTTCATAGGTCAGGCCGACCGTAATCAGGATCAGCGCGCCAATCAGCAGATAGGCCAGCCAGTCGGCATTCAGCCACCACAGAATCGGGCCTTGGGTCAGCACAATGCAGAGTAAGGCAAATCCGGTCGCCAGCAGTGCAAAGGTGAAAATGTCCTGAAATTCAAACACAGCAATCCGCAGGCTGCGCGGCAGTTTTAAGGACACCACCATAGCGAGGCAGCACAGCGCCAGCCCCAGTTCAAAGGTATACAGCAGCCCCCAGTCATTTACATCGACCAGATAAGGCGACATGATCCATGCCAGCGGAATGCCCAATTGCTGGAAACCCAGCGCCAAATATAAGCCGCGTCCGAAATTGACCCGGCTGAAGGCCTGCATGATGTAATACATGCCCAAGGAGCTGAGCGGCGCGGCCACCAGACCGCTGACGATGCGGACAAATACCGCCATTTCAAAGGTGTGCACATACAGATGCAGCACCATCACTGCAATAAACAGCATAAGGCCGATTTCTGAAAACAGCCTGAGGCCATACTGCTGGCGCGCTTTGAATAAAATTAAATTGGCGCTGACATTGGCCATGACATAGGCGGCAGGAATCCACGCGGCTTCGGAGGGTGTTAAGCCGTATTCCCCCTGAATTAAAGGCAAATTGGCGGTGATAAAGCCGTTGCTCAGGCTGCCGGAAATCGCGACAAACAGGCCAATAAAAAAATAAAGGAAACGCTTGTAGGCCGGATGCGAGATGGCCGCTGGAGAACCGGGCAGCGTCGGTTTTTCATCTGCAGTCCAGTCCGGTGCAGGCTCCAGCAGGCGGGGAGGTTGAGCCATGGTCTATCCTTGCTATGGGCGGATGCCGTTCAGTAATAAATCCACGGCGCGCGCCGCCAGTTTTTCCTGATCGGCATCGGTATAGCCTTGCAGCGCGGCCCGCAAAATCGAGGTCACCATGGTGTAGTCGCGCGGGCTGAAATCGCTGCGGCAGGTGCCATTGGCAATGGCGGTATCAATCAGCGGCTGCAGAATCTGATCGCGGCGCTGGTAGATCTGCACCATGGCTGGGTCATCCCGATCTATCACCCGCCAATATTCCATCAGGGCAGTCAGATAGGGAATGTTGTGAATATGGTCTTGAATCAGGCGGATAAAGCCGTCTTGATATTGCGAATGATTGCGCGCACGGTTTTCCAAGCGGTCTAAGGCCTGTTCCATCAGCGCCAGCACCAGCTCGCGGCGGTCTGAAAAATTGCGGTAAAAGGTTGCCCGGCCAACTTGCGCTTCATCAATAATCAGCTGCAGCGGCGCATTAATGCCATGGCTGCGGAAAATACGGATTGCAGCGGCCAGCAGTTCCTCACGGTTTTGCGCGGCGCGTTCTTGGCGAAGTGACATAGTGTTCTGGTTTTAAACGGGATAGGCAGTATTTAACGGACAAAAATGTCCGTTGTAAATATTCTGCATTGTGGTTTTTTGTAAATTTATCCATCAAGCAATTTTAAATTGATCTTAAGATTTTGAAAAATATGCATTAAGGTTTATGAGGATCTGCTGCGCGTGAAATGGATATCCAAATGCGAAATTTAAGGTGAAAATTTATACAGCAGTGCTATGCTGAAAGGCATAAGGATAAACATGGAGGGGATAGGATGAAAATTTTATCCGCAGCCATAATGGCGTGCCTGCTGCTGAGCGTGGCAGGCTGTGATGCAAAGGAAGATTTAAACAAGCCGAAAACAGAAGTGCGCACAATGATTATCGGCGGCATGCCTGCATCTGATCAGGACTATAAAATGCCTAAGAATGAAGCGGTGTTGGCCGATCAAATTCAGCATGACTAAGCGGCTGAAATGAAGCTGTACCGCTTAAGCCGCATCATTTAGCGGCGGGCTGAATACTGAATGTGCAATAGGGTGGGCATATTGTCAGTGCATGGTAGTGCGGCGTGATCTGTAAGAAGTAAGAGATGCATGGTGCTGCGTCAGAGGTGTAAAAATTTGAAGCAGACGCCTTACTTCCTGCAAGCGTTTGTTGAATTAAAGCCTTACAAACGCGGAAAAGGCCTTGCACTCGCCCAATATGCCCGAACTGGAATGGATAGGTGCCATAGCCATCGAGGTATATAACAATCTAGGTGTATAACAGAGCTATCCAAATGCTTAAATTAAATCGATCTGCCAATTTGAAGCTTGAATTTCTAAATTATTCTGACGCAATTGCTTGCTGATGTCATCCGCCTGTTTTTGCAGATCCGCCACCGCCACGGTTTTTACCCAGCGGATTTCACTGGAGCTGTAGCGGCCGTTTTCACGCCGTGAACTGTCAATGGCCTGCTGTAAAATGCGGTGCTGGCTGGTGAGCGCGTCCCGCTCAATAATCAGCGCTAAAAGCTTTTTACCGCTGGCGGCCTGCGCCTGTGCATTGGTTGCATGGATGCGCTGAATCAAATCGTGCAGTTCGGTATTGACTGCTGTGGCTTCCTGAATCAGCTGATTTGGATCTTCACTCGGCGCATCGCCTTCCTGCACTAAGATATTGCTGTTGATGCGCTGCTGCAATGATGCAAGCTTGGTTTGTAGATCACTGCGCAGCAGGAGCGCTTCTGCAAGTTTCATAGGTTGCTTTTTTTTTAAGTTTGAGACAGCTCTTATACTGCATTTGTGCAGGCAAAGCTTCAAGTCAGTTTTGTTATTTGCAGCCTGTCCATGCTGCAAAAAAAAAGCGGTAAAAGCACCAAAGCATGCTTTTACCGCCAGATATTAAAATATTAAAACCTTAATGAAACACTGTTTCCAAGGCTTTCAAGCCTACTTTCGGGTCCAGCAGGCCATTGTAGATATCTGGGATTTCGCGCTCGACCCCGAAGAATTCATAAATGGCCAGCATGGCGCCGCGTACGGAATATTCGACGGTAAAGACCACATCGTCTTCAATTTCCACAAATTGTCCAAGGAAGGCAAAGTTTTGCGAACCTTTCGGAATCACCTGCGGGCGGTCACCGGGCTTACGGCAGGCAAACAGGGCCGAGGCATAAGGCATCATGGCTGTGGTGACTTCAGTCGTGGCTAAAACATGATCCAAAAGGTCATCAAAACCTAACTGCTTCACCAGTTCCGTTAAAATTTCTTGGCCTGTGGCTGCAGACATTGGCTTTTTAATATAATCGCCGATCTGGTCGATTTGGAAACCATAGCCCCATAAAGTATGCCTGCCTGCCGGCAAGTCAGCAAAATGCGGCTGTGCTGGAACCACAATGGAGAGATGCCAGCCCGATTCATACCATGTCATCAGTGCGCCTGTGCCCGGCTCATTGCCGGTATAGTCAATCATGCGTTTCAGCAGCGCATCATCTTGCATGGTCAGCGTGAAAGATTCCCACTTATGTTCATCGACATTGCCATAAAAGCTCATTGGACGACCAAAGTCCGGGGCTTTTTGCGCCAACGTTTCCCACAGTGTCCAGCCATGGTCTTGCCGGTCACGGATGAGGGCGGGCACGTCATGATTGCCGCCATAACGCGTATCTGCGGTAATGGAGCCTAAGGTGAAAATGGCCAAATCATGAGGTTTCAGATTGATTTGCTCAGAACCTTCAGGAAGCTGCACATACAGGTGCGAGGCTTGGCGCTCTTGAGTTTCAGCATTCGTAATGAAGTCCACATCTGTAACATAATGCCCAAAACGAATATCGGCGCCTTGCGCTGTCAGCCAGCGCTGCAAAGGCAGGATCATTGAATCATATTGATTGTACTTGGTGCGTTTTACGCCTGCCAAGGTATGAATCCGCGGCAGCTCCTGAATGAAACGCAGGAAATAGCGCCTTAACTCAGCGGCGCTGTGCCATTTTTGAAAAGCAAAAGTGGTGCGCCACATGCGCCAGAAATTGGTTGCAAAAAATGCCTCATCAAAAAACTCATCAATACGGCGGCTGCCGATTTTTTCTTCTTTCAGCGCCAATAAGCGCAGCATTTGCGCGCGGTGCAGGGTGTTCAGGCCAAGTTTTTCGGCGTCCGCAATCACATGCTCAGCATCAATCAAACGCGCCTTGGCATGGGTTTTCACTTTGTCATTAAATTCACGGCATTCTTCACGCACTGAAATATCCGGATTTTCTAAAGAGGGGATGCTGGAGAATAAGTCCCAAAGGCATAGATAGGTTTCATCGGTCAGCATGCGCCCGCCGCGTGTCACCCAAGCTTTCGCTGCATGAGGGGTGTGCCCGCCGTCCATTGCGCCGCCCGAAACATCGAGCTCTTCTAAGATATGGATATTTTTTGCCGGAACTTTTGCATCACGGATCGCAAATGCGGCGGCCGCCATGCCGGCAATGCCTCCGCCAATGATCCAAAGATGCGATTGTTGAGCATCTAGCGCTACGCGTTTGTTATTTTGCATCTTTACCCTCATTCTTCAGAAGTTGAAAAATCTGGTTTATTAAATAAAACCATAAAAATAGTATGTGTTTTTATATATGAAAAATGTATGAATTGAAAAGCCAGAAATGCATGATATTTAGTTATTAAAAATAAGGGCTTGATGGTTATTTTTAATACACATTTGTCCTTTTATTAAAAATGAATATTATTTAAGTGATTGGGGTATATATTCTTTTGAGCAATTGCTCTAATGGCGGAGTTTTCAGCTTATTACCATGCATTTTTGGGGGAAACAGTCCTTTGACTTAGCATTGAAACGTATAAATGATGGTTAGGGCGTGAGAAAGTCAAAAGAAAAAACGTGAAAAATAATTTAAAAACGGAATATCGCAATAAATCTGTTTAGCGTAAAATCGCAGCTGTTAAAATTCTCTCAATTTAGAGGTTACTCTTGGAATCATTTTGGATTTTGGGCTCGATCGCTTTTGCTTTAATGCTGGGCGCAATGAGTCCTGGGCCGACATCAATTTATGTGGCTAAAAATTCAATTGCAATTTCACGTCAGCATGGGCTGTTTACCGCCTTAGGTACCGGAACGGGCGCGGCGATTTTCGGTTTATTGGCGGTATTGGGTTTGCAGGCCTTTTTATTGGCAGTGCCTTCCGCTTATCTGGCTTTAAAAATTTGCGGCGGCTTATATCTGCTTTGGATGGCGTTTAAAATTATTAAACATGCCAAAGAGCCGATTCATTCCGAAGATGATGCCGTTGCGCAAATGTCGTTGCGCCACGCATTTACTACAGGCCTGATTACGCAGTTATCCAATCCTAAAATTGCGATTGTGCTGGCCAGTATTTTTACCGCACTGTTGCCGAAAGAAATTCCAACTTATTTTTATTTTGTATTGCCCATCTTATGTTTCTTTATTGATGCGGGCTGGTGCTCACTGGTGGCGGTTGCGCTGTCAGCCGAGAAACCGCGCCGTGTCTATTTGAAATTTAAAGCGGTGTTTGACCGTGCCGCCGGCGCAGTGATGACGGCGCTGGGATTGAAACTGATCTTTGGGATGAAGTGATTTTAGAATGAAATGATTTTGCCGCTAGCCTTCAGTTTTCCTCTCCCATCGAGAGAGGAGTAGGGCGAGCTGTCAGTCTTTAAAATGCACAGGCATCCATTGATAGTGCTTTCCATCTGCCGAATAAATATGGCCAATGCCCGGAAATGGCAAATGCGGCGCTGCAATGGTCTGTCCATGCTGCGCATAATCGGCAAACTGCTTTAAGCGCGTCTGAACCGCAGCTTTCGGGTCAATATCATATTCAATGGCCGTTTCCGGCTGATCAAACTGCACCGTGTGCGAATGCACAATATCGCCGATAAAGATCACATCTTCGCCAGAGGTTTTCAGCTTGTAGCTGAAATGCCCCGGTGTATGCCCGGCCGTGCTGATCACTTCAAAGTCGCCAATTTTGTCGCCTGATTTAAAGGTTTTAAATTGTTTCTTGGCTTGATAGGGCGCCAGCGCCGCTTTGATATGTTTGACTGTGCCTAGATAGTTCGCGCGCTGATCCTGCGCAATTTTGCCGGCTTGTTTTGGGTTCAGCCAATAGTTGGCTTCATCACTGGAGACATATACCGTTGCATTGGGAAAGTTCGCGGCGCCGTTTTTGCTAATCCCGCACACATGGTCGGGATGCAGGTGGGTCAGCAAAATGGTATCGACTTGTTCTGGTTTATAGCCGGATGCTTTTAAGTTGCTGAGTACGGAACCCAAATGCGCGCCAAAACAGCTGGCAGCGCCGCTATCGACCAAGGTTAAAGACTTGCCGTTATTCACTAAAAATGCATTTATAGACGTTTGTACGCCTTGGGCCTTATCTGCATGATATTTCTTTAATATTTCATGGACTTTGTCTTGGGAAATGCCTTTGAAAAGTGCAGGAGACATATAGTTGGTGCCATCCAGCAGAGCGGTGATTTGTGTTTTTCCTGCTTGATGCTGATAAAAACCGGCCACCTGAGGCTGCTGTTCAATCATCGGCAGGGTTTTGGCTGCTTGAGCATTTGAAAGCATTGGAACGATTGCGAAAAAAGAAATGGAGATGGCAAGGGCGGTATTTTTCATTGTTGTATTTCATGCAGTTATGTTGTTTCTTTTTTAACATGTTAAGTGCTTAAAATGAAGAATAAGCTGTTTGCATTTAGAGTTTTGCAGGCAAATTGATGCATCTGTATTAGATAAATAGTTTGAATCTGTATATTGACTTTATAGAATTTAAAAAACTGATTTTAGGTTTAAAATATTTTATAAATTAAAAACTTAGCTCTATTTCACTTTTGGCTGAATACGCGTTAACATGGTGAAAATTGTCCAGTTTAGGTGGTGAAATGGGTTTCTGGAAAAAGAAAAACAAAGCAAGTTTTGTGTATTTTATTATTACGGCATATTCCTTGCTCGGGTTTGGGATTGGCTATGTGATTTGGGAATTTGTACTGGCTTGAGTTGTGCCAAGATTAAAAGCCTCTAGTGATAGGGGCTTTTTTGTGGGTGATTGATGCATGCATTTTAAAGATTTTTTTGGAAGTTTCTTCTCCCTGCGGGAGAAGGTTGCGGTGATGACCATCATTTTGTTATTTGCTTTACTTTTGTCGGGGAAAAAGTAACAAAGCCCCTTTGTTCGTTAGAGAGCACGTCCATGTGTCCCTAACGAACGGGCGACATCCATGTCGCAAACCATCTGATTGAATACCGTCTTAGAGTTCACAAAGAATTTCTCCCTCCTTTTAGGAGAGGGCTAGGGAGAGGTGTTGAAAGAAGCTTAGGTAGATACCTATAAAAAATGGTTTTAATATTTTTATAAAATTTAAAGAAATATATTGTTTAATTATTTTTATTGGTTGTAAATTGAATAATTAACGAAAAAGAGCATCGTATGAGCGAACCAAAATATTCAGGAAAACCCTTAGCTTATTTAGATCAAAATGTTTTGGATTTACTTGCTAAAAATTTTGAATCGACTCATGAGGTATATTCTTACTTAAAAGAAAGTTTTCAGGTTGTATACTCTGATATGACTTTAGGTGAAATTTATAAAGCTTTTCTTAATTCAAAAGAAGAACATAAAGAAAATACACTTGAGAAATATTTAAACATTCTAGAGTGGTTACATGCCTATCATATAAGGATCGCTTATAACAGAAACTTAGAATTTTTAGATTCATGTGTGATTTCTCAAGCATCTGTAAGGCAGTGGTTTAATAATTATGTTGAAAATAAAAAAGAGTGGGGATTTTGGGATCAACATATCTACAATCAATTTTTATTAAGTTATCAGAAAAATAAAAATATTGATGAAATTAAAATAGAAGCTTTACTTTCCTATGAAAAGAATCTTGAAAAAATGAGGAAAGCTAAAGATGAATTACAAAATTATCCTCAGTTTAGATATAAAGCCGAAGCTATGTATGAGGAAATATATAATCAGAAAGAAATCTATGAACAAGCAATACAAGGAATGCTTTCAATAATCATGCAGAATGCTGAACAGGATAAAATGAGTGAAATTTTTAGAAATGAAATGGGAATTTCTGCTAAACAACTAAATAATATAAATACGCCTCATGTAGTCCAAAAAATTTGGAATTTATATAAGGACAAAGAAGGGTATCAAAATTTTACTATTGATGATTTTTGGAGTATTAATCTTTTAGAGAAAAATAAAGGACGAAAATTTTATACGTATGAAAAAATAAATGTGATCTACAATATGATGAATTTTATTGGATTTTATTCAGATACTAAATTGGATCAAGTTAACGGCGTACAACGTTCGATGAGTGATTTTACGCATGCACAGATAGCCTCTTTTTGTCATTTATTCTTCACTAACGATAAGAACTTGATAAAGAAAGTTGATGCTATTTATGAATATTTAGATGTACCAACTCGATTAGCTCGTATTGATATTAATTCAAATTAAATAGTCTTTACTTTTGTCGGGGCAAAAGTAACAAAACCCCTTTGTTCGTTAGGGGGCACATCCATATGCCCCTAACGAACGGGCGACATCCATGTCGCAAGTCATCTGATTGAATACCGCTTTGGGGTTCAAAAAGAATTTCTCTCTCCTTTTAGGAGATGAGAAGCACTGCTTCGCAACGGAGAGGTAAAATAAAAAAAGCCCCTACAACAGTAGAGGCTTTTTCGTATTTTCGGTTTAGATATTAAGACACTTTATCACCCGGTTTAGCGCCAGATTCAGGTGAAATTACCCAAACGCCGTCGCCATTACCCGCTGCAAGCACCATGCCGTTCGAAATACCAAAACGCATCTTACGTGGCGCAAGGTTCGCTACCATCACCACTAATTTGCCTTTTAAGTCTTCCGGTTGGTAGAACTCACGAATACCGCTAAACACGTTACGTGGCTCAGCTTCACCGACATTTAAGGTAAGTTGTAAAAGCTTGTCAGAACCTTCAACGTGAGCCGCATCTAAAACTTCCGCCACACGCAGGTCAACTTTCATAAAGTCATCAATATTGATGATTTCTGCTTCACCGACTTTAGGCTCAGGTTTCTTTTCTGCCTTTTTCTCTTTTTTCTTTTCAACTTTTGCAGGTTCAGCCGCCGCAGCTAAAGAGTCTTTAGACGCATCGACCATAGCTGCAACAGCTTTCGGGTCTACACGCTGCATTAACGGTTGGAACAATGCAATTTCATGATCTACCAAGATAGTTTGCGCAGAAGCAAAATCGAAAGATGCAAGTTTCAAGAAGTCTTGAACTTGCGCTGCCAAAGTAGGCAGTACAGGGCTTAGGTAAACTGCCAATTGACGGAATAAGTTGATGCCGACAGAACATACATCATGTACTTGCTGTTCTTGATCTTCTTGCTTCGCAAGCGCCCAAGGTTTTTTCTCATCAATATATTGGTTGGCACGGTCAGCCAGCGCCATGATTTCACGAATCGCCGCAGAAAATTCACGCGCTTCATATTGAGCCGCAATTGAAGCACCAGCATCAATAAAGCTTTGAACCAATTCAGGCTCAACGCAAGTTGCACTTAACTTATTGTCAAACTTGGTGTTAATGAATTTTGCACAGCGGCTGGCAATATTCACCACTTTACCCACAAGGTCTGAATTCACTTTTTGCACGAAGTCATCAAGGTTCAAGTCAGAATCTTCAACTTTATCCGAAAGTTTAGACGCAAAGTAGTAACGTAAATATTCAGGGTTTAAATGCTCTAAATAGGTTTCCGCTTTAATGAACGTGCCGCGTGATTTCGACATTTTTTGACCATTTACAGTCAAGAAACCATTCACGAATAAACCAGTCGGCGTACGGTAGTTCGCACCTTCCAGCATTGCAGGCCAGAACAGCGCGTGGAAGTAAACAATGTCCTTACCAATGAAGTGATACACTTCTTTGTCAGAGTCTTTTTTCCAGTAGTCTGCAAAGTTTAAATCTGGACGTTTGGTTTTGACGTAATTTTCAAAGCTCGACATGTAGCCGATCGGCGCATCTACCCAAACATAGAAGTATTTGTTCGGCGCATCTGGAATTTCAAAACCGAAGTAAGGTGCATCACGTGAGATGTCCCAATCGTTCAAGCCATTTTCAAACCATTCATCCAGCTTGTTGGCAATTGATGTTGGTAGGCGGCCTTCATCACGCGTCCATTTTTGCAGGTATTCACCAAAGTTTGGCAATTTGAAAAAGTAGTGATCTGAAGATTTTTCAACAGGCGTTGCACCGCTCAAAGTAGAACGCGGATTTAATAATTCAGTCGCGTTATACGTTGTACCGCAGACTTCACATGAGTCACCGTACTGATCTTCCGCTTTGCATTTCGGGCAGGTGCCTTTAATGAAACGGTCTGATAGGAACATGCCTTTTTCAGGGTCGAATAACTGTGTGACAGGACGCACAGCAATGTTGCCCGCTTCGCGGTTTTTAAGATAAATCTCTTCCGAGCGCGCTTTGTTTTCGGCACTGTTGGTTGAGTCATAATGGTCAAAATGCACACCAAAACCGTCAAAATCACGGATGTGTTCTTTTTGCACATTGGCGATTTGTGCTTCCGGTGAAATGCCATTGGCTTCGGCACGCAGCATAATGGCTGTACCGTGAGCATCGTCCGCGCAGACATAAGTCACGTCATGACCCATTGCACGCATGGCACGAACCCAAATATCTGCTTGGATATAACCGAGTAAGTGACCCATATGGATCGGGCCATTGGCGTATGGAAGGGCGTTAGTGACTAAAATATTACGCACGGATATGACTCTCTCATTCGTATTTTATATAAGGTCAACGATTTTACCTTAGATAGCTTCGACTTGCACAAGGGAATCGGTGAAATCTTTGCAAAAGAGTGAAATCAGCTGGCGCCTTGGACAGCCGCCTTGGGCCCATTTGGACGCAAGGACAGAAGATAGAAATCTGTGCAAACGCTGTATATAAGCGGCATGAGCTGGACTCTGCCGCATCAATTAAATATCTGTCATGTCAGCTGGCGGCCGTCCTGTCTGCAAGATAGCCAAATTTTCAGTACGGTTATCGGGCTTGAAGTGATGCTGAAAATGAACTTTCAGTGTTGATCTGGCGCAGCCTTAATAGGAGCGTAAAGAGCAATCTGTAAAGTGCAATTTGTAAAGCCCAAGGTGATACCGAGCGTATTCTCCGTGAATAGATCTTGAAATGTGAAGTGAATGCAGTTGTTTCCTGCAGCCAAGAACAGCGATAATATTTCTTTTCAATCGGCCCGTTTTTAGAAGGATAACCCCATGATCGATGATGATTATGATTTTGCACAGCCCGTGACGCGCATTAAGCAAAATGCCGGCAGTCAAAAGCAGCTGGGCAGCCAGATCCTGAAAACTGCTGAACAGTATTTGCAAAGCATGGGTTCTGCAGCGCATGGCCAGCTGGTGGCGGCGCTTCGTGGTTTGGCGCAGACGGAATCTTATTTTGATATGCTGGCCGATCAGATTGAATTTGAAAGCGATGCAGCCACGGCCAACGATGCTTTGAATCTGCTGTATTTCTGGAAAATGGCCAATGAAAATGAAACTGAGATTAAGCAATTTGCACTGCTGGATTTAATTGAACAGGAATATTTTCAAAAAGAATTGCTGAATGCTGTCGATGCCTTGCAGATTGGCGTGAATTTGCCTAAACACCGGGCTGTGATTGAGCAATGCCTGCAAATGTATCAGCAGCAGGCATATGCCGGCTGTGTGACGGTGCTGTATAGTCAAATCGAAGGGATTTTGACCGAGGCGCTGGCAGAGCGCGGTTATCTGCAGCTGAATCAAAGCAAATATGTCGATGTCTATAAAATTGTGCCGGGCCTCAAAGGCCATGAAGTGAAAAGCTTATGGCATAAGGTAAAAATTGCCAGCGATATTAATCCGTATTTTTTAGAGCTGCAGGCGCTGAAAATGGACAGCAGTTCAACAGTGACTGCGACACGGCATAATATTGTGCATGGCTCTGATGTGGCACATTTTACGCGGGAGCGCAGTTTTATCCTATTTATTTGGCTGTTTGCCATGATCAGCTTTATCAGCACGGTGAAAAAATAAAGGCGGTTTTTACTTTAGGCGTTTATAAAAGCCTTTATTTCAGTTTGTCATAATGTGTGTCGAAATGATGCGCTGAATATTTTTTCTCCAATTTGATGTTATACCTATTGTCAGACAATGCATAAGATCAATGAGGGCCGTGCGATGAGCAATACTCAGCTGGATGAATTGAAAAATAAAGCAGCCGAATTGGGGGATGACCTGAAGCATTCCGCCAAAGCGGCGCAGCTGCAAGGTGAAAAAGCAGTCGATGACTTGAAGCATTCGGTCAAAGAAGCCAAGCTGGAAGGTGAAAAGAAACTGGACGAACTGAAGCATGATTCAGCGGAACAGCAGGCTGAAAACCAAGCGGCGGCTGAAGAAAAAGTGAATGATCTGAAAGCTAAAGCTGAACATGCCAAAGCGTCTGCGCAGGAAAAACTGGATCATTTTAAAGATGAAGCCAGCCATAAATTTGATGAGGCAAAATTGAAAGCTGCAGAATTGAAGCAGGACGCTTCCGTGAAGCTGGATGAATTGAAAGTGCAGGCCACAGAAAAATTTAGTGAGCTGAAAAAGAAAGCTTCAGATGCTTTAGGCAAATTCAAAAAAGATGATCAGGCTTAAAATCATCAGCAAGCCATGCAGATGTGCTGGCTGAAAATAGCCTAAAAGAAAAATCCATTGCTTCGGCAATGGATTTTTTTATCTGCAGCAGACTGGCTTTACGATTATGCGCGGCACACCGCTCGCGCAGAGAATCTTGCGCAGCAGAGCCGCAATAAAAATAAACCTGAAATAGAACAGGAAAACTGGTTATTTATTCAAGCTTTCAGTCTGTATTTTATTGATCCGGTCATTGATCACGGTGATCACATAGCGCATATTTTCAATCTCATAGGTGTAATCAATGGCCAATTGCGCTTTTTGGCCTCCTTCAGGCAATGCATGGGAATTCACACTCATCGGCGATGCTTTCATGCGCGCCTGCATATCTTCTACCGTATCGCCCAGCGTAATGGTCTGGCGTTCTGCCGTCACAAAACGTTCTACATCGGCAGCATGAGCATAGCTGAAACTTGCCGCTGCGGCCAAAATCAAGATGGCTGTTTTTTTCATTTTTATTCCCCAAATTAAACATATAACAGTTGAAACACAGCGCTGCTGAAAAAGCATTGCAGCAATTGAATCAGTCAAAAGCGGCAATTTTTATTCAGCTGCTGTGCAGGCCTTGAATTTATTTCAGCTGCAGTTGCGTGCAGTGATTCACAAAGGACAATACTTCTGCCAAATCAGCATGTTCAGTTCTGCTGATGGCTGTCCGCTCAAAGCTTCAAGTGCTTAATACAGAAATTTATAGCAAAATAATCATGCAATTATTGTATGAAAATGTAGCTGATCAAAGCTCAAACCCAAGTAAAATACTTGGTTTTTTAAAATTAACTGCCAACTTCCGCGGCAGATGGCTTAACCTCAGCGGTGTTTGCCGTTAAACTATCAATAATTTGCTGTATTCGCGCTTTTTTGGAGTAATTTTATGTCTTGGCTTTCTTCGCTTAAATCGGTTTTTTCACCCTCGCAGGAAGTCAAGGAAGATGAAATTCAGCGCGTGCTGCAAAGCTATGTTTTGCCAAATTCGGACCATGCCCTGAAAGACCGCATTACGCAAGTCAATGTGCAGGGGCAGGTGCTGCAAATCACGATTAACACCCTGCCATCCGAAGCGGATGATCTGCAGAAAATTCATGATGATTTGGCCGATGCTTTGGAAAAATGCGGCATTACTGAATTGAATATGCATGTGATCCAGCAAAAAACCGGCCATGCGGCAGGCGGCTGCGGCCATCATCATGCAGAAGGCGAAAGCTGCTCGAGCGCATCCAAAACTGAACAGGCGGCGCCAAAAAACAGCTTGCCGCCGGTGGTCGATGCTTCAGCAGCGCCTGCGCCTAAAGCCGAAGAAATAGACCTCAATAACCCGCCGATTCAAAAAGCCGCGCCGCAGCAGCGTGATGTGCCGAAACATCCGCGCATTCAAAATGTCATTTTGGTGTCCTCAGGCAAAGGCGGCGTCGGCAAATCAACCACGACGGTCAATCTGGCCTTGGCGCTGCAAAAGCTGGGCTTAAAGGTCGGGGTTTTAGACGCGGATATCTACGGCCCAAGCATTCCAACCATGCTGGGCAATGCCGGCAGAACGCCCATGATTGAGTCAGAGCATTTTGTTCCTTTAGATGCCTATGGCTTGGCGGTGCTGTCGATTGGCCATTTAACCGGTGATCACAATACGCCAGTGGCGTGGCGCGGTCCAAAGGCGACAGGCGCGCTGATGCAGCTGTTCAATCAGACACTATGGCCAGACTTGGATGTGCTAATGATTGATATGCCGCCGGGCACAGGGGATATTCAATTGACTTTGGCGCAGCGCATTCCAGTTACGGGCGCGGTGATTGTAACAACCCCGCAAAACGTTGCATTGATGGATGCAACAAAAGGCATTGAACTGTTTAACCGCGTGCAGATTCCAGTCATGGGCGTGATTGAAAACATGTCGACGCATATTTGCTCAAACTGCGGCTATGAAGAGCAGATTTTCGGTACGGGCGGCGGTGATAAACTGGCTGAGCAGTATGATATTCCCTTGCTGGGCCGTTTGCCGCTGAATGTGCAAATCCGTGAAAATGCGGATGCCGGAAAACCGTCGGTATTGGCAGAAGACAGCGCTGCCGAGGGCTATATGGCGATAGCTGAACAGATTGCTGAAAAGCTGCCGAAAGCCGAAAAAGATCAAAGCCGAATTTTCTAAGCGAATTTTTGCTGCCGAATAAGCAGTTTGCAAAAACCCGGATTTTCCGGGTTTTTTTAGAATCTCAGAATTTAAAATAATTCTTGATAGCTCAGGCGGATTGCCTGCTTTTACGCATTATAGCAGTCTAAATTGGTATTTTAGACGGTAAATTCAGAATATTTTTGACAGAATGTTGAAATAATAAGCAGGAATGACTTGGCGGAAATTTTGATGGATTATTCACAAATATATGAAATTTATATCATTATTTAACAATAATTAATTTTCATATATTGGCTTACAATTATTTTTTTGCGTCTAGAATTGAACTGATTTAATCTGCGCTCACTCAAAGGTGAGTTTTTCGTATGATTTCATGGTTTTTCATTGGTTTAGTCGTCACTATTCTTCTGACGCCCGGCCCGACCAATACCTTGCTGGCATCATCTGGCATACAGGTAGGTGTACGCAAATCTTTCCGCCTTATTCCCGCAGAAGCTTTTGGCTATTTAATCTCAATTACGCTTTGGGGGTTCCTGATTGGCAAAATTTCAGTGCATATGCCTTTGCTTCCGCCTATTTTGAAACTGTTCAGCGCTGGGTATATTTTGTTTTTAGCCGTCCGTTTGTGGAAAACTGCCGGCGCTGCCGAAGAATACAACCAAGCGACCATTGGCCCGGGCCAGCTGTTTGCGGCAACGCTGCTGAATCCTAAAGCGTTGCTGTTTGCATCAGCTATTTTCCCGGCCATTGCATGGGTGGACAGCCAATATTACGTGGCGCATATGATGGTATTTTTATTGCTGATCATTCCAATCGCATTTTTATGGACGTTGATCGGCTCTATTTTATCAGCCAATAAAATCAGCTGGCTGAATCAGTGCAATTTGCAGAAAACTGCTTCTCTTGTTTTAATGTGCTTTTCCATTCCGCTCAGCTATACCGCGATTTTAAAAGCAATCACCCTCTGAGACCGTCAGCGTGCCCTGATGCAGAATATTCTGTCTGGAGGGATATGCAGAAATCAAAAACACCGGAAAAGTGCCAAATCCGCAGGCATTGCCTGTGGCTTATTTTCATTGCTGCCGATTTCAGTTAAAGTACCACGCAATAATTGAATTAACGCTTTTTGGATAGAAATACATGGCTATTAAGTCTGATCGTTGGATTCGCGAAATGAGCGAAAAACACGGCATGATTGAACCGTATGCAGAGAACCAAGTCCGTTTTGATGAAAATGGCGAAAAGCTGATTTCTTATGGCGTATCAAGCTACGGCTATGATGTACGCTGCGCGCGTGAATTCAAGGTCTTCACCAATGTGCATTCTGCAATTGTTGATCCAAAAAACTTTGATGATAAAAGCTTTATTGATATTGAATCCGATGTGTGCATTATCCCGCCAAACTCATTCGCTTTGGCGCGCACTGTCGAATATTTCCGCATTCCGCGCAATGTGCTGACGGTATGCCTAGGCAAATCGACCTATGCGCGCTGCGGCATCATTGTGAATGTGACGCCGCTGGAGCCGGAATGGGAAGGCCATGTCACTTTGGAATTTTCAAATACCACTAATTTGCCAGCGCGTATTTATGCTGGTGAGGGTGTTGCGCAAATGCTGTTCTTCGAATCTGATGAAGTGTGTGAAACCTCTTATAAAGACCGCGGCGGCAAATACCAAGGTCAAACAGGTGTAACATTGCCGAAAGCTTAATAGGTTTTAAGTTTTTGAATAAGCAGGATATTTATCCTGCTTATTTTTTTTGTAATTCATTCATCGGAAAGCGGAGTGTTTCGGCCGGATTATTTTGCAATTGCGCAATAATTCCGCATAATAAAAAGTTAGAGCAGCTTGGCATAGCCCATCATGGATACGATGGCATAAAACGAATTAAAGTGCCGGGAAAAGGAATAAATATAAGAAAGATGCAGCGCATCTGAATAAGGAAGGTCGAGATGACTGGTGTTAATAAAATTTTCACATTCCGCCAGAATTGCGTGGCCGTAGCTGTAGCTATGCTTTTGACGCAATCCGTATACGCACTTCAGGATTTATCTGATTCTGTGCTTTCAGCAACGACCGGTGAAGGCGTTGCGTTGCTGCCTGAAAACTTCAAGATGGTGTTTCAGGGGCCGAATGATGTTTCGGCCGCTTCCAGCTATGGTGCTTTAACAGATCCAGTGAAGCTGCTTGAAGCTTCAAAAAAAGATACAGGCTTTATCCGTATTATTCCGCGCGGCGGCAACTATGAGAAGCTATTTGAACAAAGCCGGCAAGCGGTATATGACAATATTTATTTTCAAAAATATAGCACAGTTGTACCCAGCTATTATCAGAAATATTATACAGATGTAAAAAATGCTGAATACAGCAAGGTCTATAATGACGCAGCTCTCAGAAAAGATATAAAAAGTGGCTACAGCGCAACTTATAAAGAAAGCTTTGATAGCCAAAAAGTCGAAGAATATGCAGCCCAAACTTATTATGTAAGTCGCTATAATACTTTGTATCAAGATAAATACAACAGCTATAACTGGTGCTTCCATACAAGCAGTTTAGTTTGTATGAATAAAGAGGAAACTCAAGCATGGGCACATGAGGCAGTACGTGCTGAAATTCGAACCAGTAAAGCAGCAGAGATAACAGCTTATACTGATGGGTTGCTGGAAAGCAAAACAGATGCTGAAATGGATTTGCGAGCAATACGTGCCGCAAAGTTGAAAGCACAGGCATCTTATGCAGAAAAAGAAGCTGAGTTGAAAGCATCAGCACTTGCAGATGCAGCGAATGCATTGAATACCACAGATCATGTGGCTGCGTTAAAAGCATCTAGAACCAAGGCTGATATATTTATCTATGGTTTGGCCTTATCTAAAAGCAATGGCAATATGAATCAGCGATACAGTAATCAAGGAATTAACTGGGGTTCAGCAGCCAATCCATGGTTATTGCGCTCAGGTACAGCAGCCGATATACAGCAATTTACTGGCTCTAATAAAGATAAAGTTGCCTATATCGCACTTGAAGCGCCCCTAGCGCAGGTTGGCGGAAATAGCGTGGAAGATAAAATTAAACTCGGTTTTTGGATGGATATTTTTTCACGTTCGCTGGATTCAAGTAGTGAAGTAGATATTGTTACTGGCGCGCCAACGAGCGGTTTGGACAAAGAATACCGTTTACGCACTCAGCTTGTGGCGAATGGCTTAAGTATTGATGGATCACAAGTCCGATTATTTCAAACACAATCATCCAGTTTGGCACAGCAAAATCAGACTCTAGGTATGGCATCCATTATTCGTCTGAATACCAATGATAATCCTGCAACGCTTAAAGATACTGATACTGATTTAGATGCAAGAGGTATTCGTATCAGTACTGCTCCTAAAACAGATACAGATGATGGAACAGCAGCTACACCGGCATTGGATGGCAGTAATGCGCCGCTATTTAATGCTGTTGAGGGTTTATATCTTTACAGTGCAAATATGAATTTAGTCCTGGGAAATATGTATCAGCCTTTTATTAT
Source organism: Acinetobacter sp. (assembly GCF_041919735.1). Classification (GTDB taxonomy): domain Bacteria; phylum Pseudomonadota; class Gammaproteobacteria; order Pseudomonadales; family Moraxellaceae; genus Acinetobacter. The sequence continues at coordinate 34,446 of NZ_JAYRTF010000016.1, read as the reverse complement.
CGGTTCTGAGGGCAATAATATTATTCTGGAAGTAACGCATATTCCTAATGTACCTGAAATTTATTCTAAAATTTATACTTGGTATAAAGATACAGATCCAAATCCGACCTTTAATACTGGGACAAACTTAACAACAGCTTCTTTCAAAGGTTCAACTTGTAATGTTGCATATTGCGGTTCTAATACATCTATGGTAACTGCAGGTGGCGCATCGGTAAATTATCAAGGAACAAATGCAACGCATAGCAGTATTTCTGTCGGCAGCGTAACGCTGGATCCAGCGACAAATATGCTCAAAGCAAATCGTGATGCAAGTGCAACTGGTGTGGTATTTAAAAATGTTTCAGGTTCTGTAGTTAATATGGGTTCTGCTGTCATTGATGGCGTGCTGATTCAGCATTTGAAAATAAAAACAACAGGACTATAAGGAGCAGATGATAATGAGTAAATTATCAATAAGTGCATTATTGTTCACTGCGAGTATCAGCCATGCAGAACTCTCTAGTTTGAACCAGCAAGAAATGCAGCAAACAAGCGGCCAGGGAGGGGCGGATTTAAGCTTGACGATGTCATTAAACCATCGTTATGCCAATGATATGAGTTTAACTGATATTTCTGAGCGGAATGCGGATGGTAAGGTAATCAATGCTTACTATGGGTATAACTGTGTGCAGGATATACAGTGCCGTTTCGCTTTTTCTCCCAATAATCATAAAGATGGTGATAATCAAAAATGGCTGGTTTTTAAGCAAATTCAGGGGACAGTGCAAATTGATAAATTTTCATTGGCTGGTACCACAATTCAAAATAAGGATGGTAATCCGCAGACTGCAATGAACCTTTCTTTTTTTGATGATAAGCCTCTAAAAATTAGAAATCTGGGCTTTGATAACCTTTCTGTTGAAACTGATGATTCAAATGTTAAAGGTTATCTGCAGAGCAGTGTTTACAGTCAATATAAAGCATATTCTGTAGATGCTAATGGTAAAAAAACGACATTTTTAACAGACGTTCCAGCTTTTGATAAAGGGACTGAAACAGGATTTATGGGATTGAATATGCATGGCAATTTGCATATGAATGGAGATTTAAAGATTTTCAGTTATAACTGTACTGGCGCTTCAGGCAGCCGCTGTTGATCTTTATAATTTCAAAAAGGATGTTGATATGCGTAAAATTACAAAATTAAATTTGTTGGCTGTATGCATCTGTATTGCAAATCAAAGCTATGCATTAGAAGCGCTGAATGATCAAAATTTAGAACAAGTGACCGGGCAAGATGGAATCACGATTACTCATGAAGTGTCGCGGGTAAATATTGATCAAGCTAACTGGATTGATTACTCCGGGGTAGGAACCAATCCCATAAAATTAGGCTTGCATGATGTAAATATTCAGGCGGCGCAAGGCAATGCCAGTATTAAATCTCAAGTCGATTTAGATGTAGGGGCTACCACGACGGAAACAGGGGCGAAAGGTGCGGGTATTCAATTAAGCGCTAGCGTTTCACCATTTACAGCAACTGCTGCAAAGATCATGCTGATGTGTGAACCCCATTGCGCTGCTGGTGAGGTGAATCAGAATTTAGGTTCTTTGAGTCTTTCGACGATTTCACCTTTAAAAGTTTATCTAGCAACCACCAATGGGTTATTTAACCGTGATGATATTGCGCATTTCAGCTTTAGTCTGCAAAACGCAAGCATTGGCTATGGTCAAAATGGCCAAGCAGTAACAGCTAAAGATTTTAACTTTAATTTTGCGGCAGATGGCTATATGTATGTGGATTCATCTGAAGGAATGGTTTTGACGACCAAGTCTAGAGATGGAAAAACAGATCACGTTGTCACTTTAGGAAGGGTTGAGGATAAAACTGATGTTCATGGCAGCCGTAACGGTATAGCAACCAATCCAGGAGTGAATATTGATTTCCGTTATGGATCCGAGGGATCAAATCAAGGTAATTTGATCCGAATGGGTGCATCTGGAGAATTAACCAACGCAAAAATATTCCTGAACTCGAATCAAACCGGCGTTGCGCAATTTACGCAAGTCAATCGCGGCAGCGGAAATGCGGCCGAGACCATGGCGACAGCAGTCACTGGCTATGATTTTAAAAATGCAGGCGGTTTGCATTTTGGCCTGTCGGCAGATTTTTTGCATGCAGGTTCAAATCCAACAATATTCGAACTTGGACATACCGGTACAGGCAGTTATGCAATCGAGTTTTCGAACTTAACACGGTTAAATGTGCGAACTAGCAATGACCCTGCTGCGCCAGTAAACCTGCAAAATGCATATCTGGATTTAGGTGATATTTATCTTAATAACATACGTTCTAACTCTCTAAGTTTTGTGGTTAATGAACAAATAAAAAATGTATTGGGCGCAGCAACAGCGGAGCAAATTTATAATCCATCACCAACTGCCAATGCGCAAAATATGGTTTTAGCTGCAATCCGCGGGATGGATTTTCAGGCATTGGCACGTAAAGCGCGCTTTATTTCAGATAACTCAATTGCAGACATCAATGCCGGCGCTAAGCAAGCTTCAACATGGGGTTTGGGCATACCGATTTATAATTTAAATGCGAATGTGGCGCTTTATTCAAAAGATTATATAAATAAAAGCGGAACCGCGAAAATGGGCCTTGGCTATGATTTGGCAATGTCAACCGATGGCTACGGTATCGACACGAAAACAGGCACCCCAAACACAACGTCCATCATTATCATTGATGGCGCGGAAGGCAGCCATGGTGAAGAAGTCAATTACTATGCCGGTTTAAGAAATATTGATTCATATATTAAATCAAAAGGAGTTATCGGTTTTGAAGAGAATGAGATCTATGTAAAGGCGGACAGCTTGCTGATGGCTGCACAGGCGGAAGTGGCAATTGGACAGTTGCCAGGCTCTTTATATAACTGTACTGCCGGCCAGACACAGTGCGCTAAAAAAGTTGTTCCAATTGATAATTTCTCTAAGAAAGATGATGTCTTAACAACAATCGCTTTCAAATTAGATGGTAAAGGTGAAATCTTTATAATTCCAGGTTTAGAAAGTGAAAATGGAACACCAGATACTAACTTCCTATCCTTAAAAGCAAATTTTCAATTTAACCCTTTAACAGGTAATGAACGCGGCAGCTATATTAGTTTAATTAATGATGATGTTAGTAAAACTGGTGAATCTACTCAATCCAGTATTAATTTAAATAAGATTCAAGGTGATATTGCTTTAGAATCGCGGATTCATATGCAAAAAGATACCGTGGTTCTAGATAATCAAATTAAATTTAATCGTTTAGGCACTACAGCTAGTTTAGGTAAACCATTTACCGCTGAATTGGCAATTGCACCAGTGGGGACAATGCAGAAAATTGCCGATATAGCGATACCAGGCGGTGTGATGCGCAGTTCATTAGGGATTACCCCTCGATAAATCTTAAAATGCATTCAAGAATAAAAATAGGGACAAGGAAGATGAAAAAGAGAGTTATTGTTGCCATGATAAGCAGCCTGTGGATCACAGGCCATAGCGCTAGCTTTAAACCTTTAAATGATGAAGAAATGTCAAAAATTGACGGTCAGGCACTATTGAATTTTTCCAAAGATAATTATGTCTATACCAATACTAAGAATCAGAAGGTCGAGTTCTTTAAGCTTGGCTTAGATGCTGAAATGGAGTTGAATACCAATATTAAAACGCTGCAGTTGGGTTGTGGCGGAGACAATGGTGCAAAAAAATGTGATATTGATATTTCAAATTTAGCTTTGAGCGGATTGCCAGATAGTTACGGTGCCGATGGCCGTGCATCAAGCAGTGCTAAAATTACCAATCCATTTGTCGAGTTTGCAATAAAAAATGAAGGTCAAGCTTCAACACGGGAAGTGGTTGGTTTTCGTTTAGGCGCTGCTCAAATTTTAGGTTTACTCACAGCAGGTACAGAGAATACTAGCAATCCAAGCGACGGTATTCAGTCATTCTCCGGATATATGAAAATGGCAGCGACTCAAGGTGATGTGAATACCAAGAAAAGTACCTTTGGTGATAGTACGACTGAAGAAATTAAAGGTAATTTAACTGCATCAATTTTAGGGATGGAATTTCCGCGCCAATTCAAGAGTGACTCGACAAGTTCTGATAATAAAGGGATTACAGTACCTAGCATTAACGTAAAATTTAATATGCCGGAAACGACAATTTCAGGTTCCCGCATGACTGTTGCAAAAGTGACCGGAATCACTGCAAATATTGAATCTATCCCATTGGCTGGAAGCTCGAATATGACTCCAGAGCAAAAAGCGCAATTTGCGAATGATCAGCTTTTAGTGACTTTTGATCCAATTTTAGGGTTGGCAAAAAAAGCTATTTTTAAAATGGGCGAGGGTTCAAAAATTCAAAACTTAAATATGGAGATTGCTTTCTTGCAATCGTTAAGTATGGTGCATAATATTCCTTTGACTGGTACTGGTGGTTATTTATCACTGCAAAGTGATACTGTAAAGTGGGCGGGAACCGAAGCAGAGGATACGGCACTGAAAGGATGGTGGATGTCATTTAATAATCCGATCCAACTCGGATATTTGCAGGCAAAAGAAGAGGTTGATATTTCTGCTGTTTTACCGCAAGTAGCCAACTTAGTATCAGATTTTTTGTTGGATGAAAAAAATAGAATACAAACAAGCACATCAGAATCATTAGGTACGTTGTTAAATACACCAGTCACTAAAGTGTTGAATATTGACTTAAATACATATACGACGGCTCTGCCTGCGACAATTTCTTTAAGTTCTCAAATTTTAAATAATCAATATGTCACTCCAAATTGCTTCGGCGGTCTCAAATTCTGCTAAATGGATCAGTATAAAAAATCCCGCACTAAGCGGGATTTTTTGATCTTAATTCAAACTTATTTTGCAATTTTAGCCAGCAATTCTTCTTTAGAAATATTCACAGATTCAGCATCGCGGCGGCCTTTATATTCAAAAGTACCTGCGTCCAGGCCTTTTTCACCAATCACAATGCGGTGCGGAATACCGGTAATTTCTAAGTCAGAGAATTTAACCCCAGGGCGCTCATCACGGTCATCTAAAATCACGTCATAACCTGCAGCTTGCAATTCAGCATATAGCGCTTCGGCGGCTTCTAAAGTGCGCGGAGATTTATGCGCATTCATTGGCACAATTGCAACTTCAAACGGAGCAATCGCTTCCGGCCAGATGATGCCTTTATCATCAAAGTTCTGTTCAATTGCAGAAGCGACCACACGCGTCACACCAATACCGTAGCAGCCCATGGTTACAACCAGCGGTTTGCCGTCTTTGCCGAGGACTTTGCAGCCCAAAGCTTCAGAGTATTTTTGACCCAATTGGAAAATGTGGCCAACTTCAATACCGCGTTTGATTTGCAGTGTGCCTTTACCGTCTGGAGATGGATCACCTTCAACGACATTGCGCAGGTCATAAACTTCAGTGAATTGTGCATCACGTTCCCAGTTTACGCCAACCGCATGTTTATCGACTTGGTTTGCGCCTGCCACAAAGTCAGACAGCACAGAAGCAGCACGGTCAACAATTACTGTGATGCCTTTTTCAACTAAGCCTTGCGGACCGCAGAAACCAGCGGTTAAGCCAAGTTTAGCCAATTGCGCTTCAGTCGCAAAAGCCAGCGGAGCTGCAATTAAAGGATGCTTTTCAGCTTTAATTTCATTCAGCTCGTGATCACCGCGAAGGAATAAAGCAACCACTGGAGCGGCTTTGCCTTCTTCAGCTACGCCTTGCACCAGCAAAGCTTTAACAGATTGAGCAGGATCTGATTTTAAAAATTCTGAAACATCAGCAATGGTTTTTTGATTTGGTGTATCGATAATTTCCAAAGCTTTAGCAGGAGCAGTACGTTCACCCACAAGAACAGCTTCAGCCATTTCGACATTGGCTGCATAATCTGACTCAGTTGAGAAAGCAATATCGTCTTCACCGCTAGAGGCTAAAACGTGGAATTCATGCGAACCCGAACCGCCGATTGAGCCTGTATCCGCTTGCACTGGACGGAAGTTCAGACCAAGACGGGTGAAAATTTTGCAATATGCTTCATACATATTGTCATAGGTTTCTTGCAGTGATGCTTGATCCACATGGAAAGAATAGGCATCTTTCATGATGAATTCGCGTGAACGCATCACGCCAAAACGCGGACGGATTTCATCGCGGAATTTGGTTTGCACTTGGTAGAAGTTTGCAGGCAATTGCTTGTAGCTTTTTAATTCATTGCGCGCAAGGTCAGTGATCACTTCTTCGTGTGTAGGCCCTAGCACAAAGTCATTGCTGTGGCGGTCTTTGAAACGTAAAAGTTCAGGGCCATACTGTACATAGCGGCCAGATTCTTCCCAAAGAGACGCTGGCTGAGTCACCGGCATCAAGACTTGCAGTGAGCCGGCGCGGTCCATTTCTTCACGCACAATCGCTTCCACTTTATTTAATACGCGAACGCCCATCGGCAGCCAAGTGTATAAACCTGAAGCCAATTTACGAATCATCCCAGCACGAAGCATCAGCTGATGTGAAATAACTTCAGCATCGTTTGGGGTTTCTCTCAACGTTGCAAATAAAAAGCGACTCGCGCGCATGGAAACTGTCCTAAAAAATTAAGCGTTAAAGCAGAGATTATACAATAAAAATGAGGCGCGCATTTCTGAATGTCGCCTCATCGGCATTTTGCCATGAAAAGAGCGCTAAAAGTTCAGCATGAAAATTCACGAGATGACTTTTTTTAGCTGACGCATCATGAAATTTTTAAAGTCATCTAAATAGGTGAAGATTACCGGAACCACCACCAGCGTCAGCAGGGTAGAGGTAATCACTCCGCCAATCACGGCATGCGCCATGGGCGCGCTTTGCTCACCGCCTTCACCAAGGCCTAAGGCCAGCGGCACCATGCCCATCACCATCGCGCTGGTGGTCATAAGAATCGGGCGCAGCCGCGTTTTGCCGGCAGTGATGATCGCATCATATCGGGAGCTGCCTTTATCCATTGATTTTTTAATAAAATCAATCAATAGAATCGCATTTTTGGTCACCAAGCCCATCAGCATGATAATCCCGATAATGGAGAATAAGTTCATGGTGGAATTAAACAGGAATAGCGCCAAAAAAACACCAATCAGTGACAGCGGCAAAGAGGCCATAATGGCTGCGGGATGAATAAAGCTGTTGAACTGCGAGCCGAGCACAATATAAATAAAGACGATGGAGAGGGTGATCGCCGTCAGCGCATAGCCTGCAGATTCCGCCATGTCTTTATTGGCGCCTTGCGTGGCAAAGCGGTAGCCTGGCGGCAAATCAAAATGGTCTTCAATCTTTTTAATGTCCGCGCCAATATCGCCCGCAGGGCGGCCCGCCGTATTGGCTTCAACCAAAACTTCCCGGGCCAGGTCGCGGCGGTTGATTTGCGAAGCGCCCAGCGTTTCTTGAAAGCTGGCCACAGACGCCAGCGGCACTAAAATCGGCAAACTGCTGGCATCGGTTTTTTGCGAAGTGATATACATGTTCTGCACATCGCTCGGCAGCCGGCGGCGGTCTTCATTCAGGCGCAAATTGACATCGTAAGTTTCCCCTTGTTCATCTTTCCATGTGGTGATGTTGTCACCGGCAATCAGCGGGCGCACCACATTGGCAATCTGATTTACGGACAGTCCTAAATCGCTGGCCAGCACACGGTTGATGTGGACGCCCAGAGTCGGTTTCGGTTCTTTAAGCGAACTTTCCAAATCGACAATGCCGTTGACTTTGGATACTTCCGCCATAAAACGGTCAGAGATTTTCTGCAGTTCATTTAAGTCTGGTCCTTTGATGGAAATCATCACCGGTTTTTGCCCGCCGGACACGGTTTCATCTGCAGACGCGACAGAGGTGATGGTGATGCCGGCAACTGACTGCAAGCGGCGGCGAAATTCATTGTTCAAATCGGTCAGTGTTTCTTTGCGCTCAGTCCGCGGCGTCACGGTAATGCGGATGCTGACATGGTTTTTGCCGCGGTCAGAAACGCTGTTAATCGCGCCGTATGTGGCTCGGACTTGCGGGTTTTGACGGATAATCGCATCGACCTGTCTCAGCTTGGCTTGTGAGTATTCCAAAGTAGCATCGACTGGGGTTTCAAATTTGATGCGGATTTCACCCTTATCCGGCACAGGGACAAACTCAGTGCCAATCAATTTGGATAGGCCCAATGCGCCAAAAAGGGATGCTACCGCAATTAAAAGCGTGATAAAGCGAAAGCGCAGCGCCAGCTTCAGCAGTTTTTCGTAGTGATGGCTTAAATTATCCAGCTTGTCTGAAATCCAGTTCAGGACCCTTTTGACTGCACCGGGCTTTTTATTCGGGTTTTTCTTTTCGGCCCAATGTGCGGAAAGCATCGGATCAAGGGTAAAGCTGACAAACATGGAAATCAGCACAGCGGCGCTGACGGTGACGCCAAATTGATAGAAGAAACGGCCGATAATGCCGCCCATAAAAGCCACCGGCAAAAAGACAGCCACAATCGTCAGGGTCGTCGCCAAGACCGCAAGGCTAATTTCCTTGGTGCCGTCCAGAGCTGCGGTCACATGGTCTTTGCCCATATCGGCATGGCGCACGATATTTTCCCGCACCACGATGGCATCATCAATCAGCAGGCCAATACTCAGTGACAGCGCCAGCAGGGTCATCATATTGATGGTAAAGCCGAAAGCCCAAATGAAGGTCAAGGTGCCCAGCAGCGCAATCGGCAAGGTCATGCCAGTAATGGCCGTCGAACGGAAAGAGCCTAAAAACAGCAGGACAATCAAAATGGCCAGCACAGCGCCTTCAATGATGGTGCGGGCAACATCTTGAATGCTGCCGCGGATGCCTTTAGAGGAATCCACCACGATTTCTGCCGTGGTGCCTTGCGGCAGCTGGGTGCTGATTTCCTCCAGCATCTTGCGGGTATTGTCGGTGACTTCAATCACGTTGGAGTCTGAACTGCGCAGAATGTCCATGGCAACAGCGGTTTTGCCATTCAAGTAAGCGCTGGACTCCATTTCAGCTTGGCTGTCTGCAATGTGTGCCACTTGCTTTAAGAAAATCGGCGCACCATTTTTATTGGCAATCACCAAGTCGCCAAAGGCTTGCGGATGAATGACGCGCGATTTGATTTCAACGACCAGTTCAGATGCCGGCTGCTTCAGCGTTCCGCCGGGCACCTCAATATTTTCAGCTTTTAAGGTGTTTAACACCTGATCAATGCCGATGCCGAAGCTCTGCAGTTTTTGCGGATCGACTTGAATGCGGATCTGGCGCTGCGCATCCCCCAGCAGGTTGACCGTGCCGACACCGGAAACCGTGCGAAGCTGCGGCACAATGCGCTGCTCTAAATAGGAGCTTAAATCGCGCAAATCCATGGTTTGGGATTCGAACACAATTGACATCACGGGGCTGGCGGTCGGATCATAGCGCTCGACAATAGGATCTTCAACTTCATCGCGGAATTGCGCGCTGACGGGCGCAATCTTGTCGCGGATATCCTGCGCAGCGACCGAGGAGGGGACATCCAGATTAAATTCAGCAATAATCGTCGACAGCCCTTCACTGGACTGAGAAATGACCTGTTTTAAACCGGAAATGGTATTGATCTGATCTTCCATTTTTTTGGTAATTTCAGATTCAACCGATTCAGGTGATGCGCCAGGATAGCTGGTGTAGATGACCACGAATGGAAAGTCGACGTCCGGAAATTCTTCAACCCCCATGCGCTGCCAGGACGCCAAGCCCAGCACCATGAGGCAGAACATCATCATGATGGTGAAAACGGGGTACTTGACGCTAATTCGGGTAAACCACATAACCGCTATCCTGCTTTTTTTATTTATTCTCGATTGATGCTGACAGGGCGCTGAATATCGTCTTCAGTAAATTTAACGCGGCTGATCAGGTCGCTGTTCTGCAGTCCTTGCACTACAGCGCTATTGTCACTGTAGCGCTGTTCTAAAATGTTCAGGTTCACGCGGAGGATTTTTTGATTGCGCACCACCCAGACATACGGTTTGCTGTCTATGTTTTGAATGGTATCGAGCGGAATAATCTGACCGGAAATGGCATTGGAAGCTAAAATAGATCCCTCAACAAAAGCGCCGATGCTCAAAGAATTAATACGTTCAGAAGGCTGCGCAAAAAATTCAATTTGGCGGCTGGCCGGGTCGGCAATAGGGGAGATCCGTGAAAGTGAGGCGGTCAGCGTATTGGGGTTGCCCTGAATGCGGTATTCAATGTTTTGGCCGATTTTCAAGGCCGACTGCATATCGCTTGGCAGCTGCGCTTGAATTTCCAAATGGTTTGGATCGACAATTTCAAACAGGGTGGCGCCGGCTGCAACGGTTTGCCCAGGTTCGACTTGGCGTTTGGTGATCACGCCGCTGATCGGGCTGTAAATCGTACCGTCCTGATCGGCTTTACGGGCAATATCTACACTGGATTGCTGCACATTGACATTTTCCAGCTGCGCTTGATAGTCAACTCGGCTTTGTTCAAATTCAACTTGAGAAATAAAGCCTTGATTCAGCAGGCGCTGCTTGCGCTGCATCATCAGTTTGGCCTGATTGGCCTGCGCTTGCGCTGAAGCTAAATTAGCTTGCGATTGCGCTAAACGGGCGGCATTGTCCTGATTGTTCAAGCGTACCAGCACTTGGCCTTTCGTGACCGATTGGCCAACTTGGGCGCTGACGGATGTTGCTGTGGCCGTCACTTGCGCTTGAATGCTGCTTTGATTGACTGCACGGATCGTGCCGGTAAAGTCTGTTTTGCTGATGGATTCGCCATGCTTTACTGAGGTTAAATCTTGCTGAATGAGTTCAATTTTTTTTACGCTTTCCGCAGGCTGTGCGGTGTTTTCTTTTTGGCATGCGGCAAGCGTGGCGCTAAGGCAAAGCAGGCTGATTTTAAAAAGCTGGGCAGGGTTTTTTCCGTAAAATCGGGCAAGAGATTGCATAATCGTCCTTTGTATTCAGCTGTCAACCATAGCGCTTGAATCTTCTATAGCGTTATTCCATAGCTTTTAAACGCGCAATAATTCTGTCGTATTCTGCTGCCGTATTTCGATAGCTTGTTTGTAAAGATTGAATGGATTCTTTTTTCGCCACAATGTTTTTTTGATTATTCGAGAGTGTCGTTTTTAATTGCGCAGGCACAGCTTCGCCTTTGCGGAAATGCTCACGTTCCTGACGGATAAATAAAATACGGTCATTCTGCAGCTGTTTTAACTGTTCTTGCTGAAAGACCAGCTGTTTGTTGATTTGCTGCAGCGCATCTTTCTTTTTCAGCATTGCGGTATTGCTGGTGCCGTAGGCGCGTTTCAGCTTGCTGTCGGAATCGTGAAGTTGGGCTTGAGCTGCGCGCTGCGGCGCTTGCTTCATGTCTGCTTCGACATTGTAAGGCTGATTACGTTTAATTACTTGCATATTCTGATCAAGCGCTTCATATCCGTAGCGGATGTGATTGGGGGTGACATTGGTGCTGATGTTCGCAACGCCTCTGCTGTCATAATAGCGGTACCAGGCTGCTTTAGACTGCTGAGCCGGGGCTGCTGCAAAGACAGCATTTGATAATAAGCAGGCGATTAAAATTATTTTTTTAGACATGCTTTTATATTCAATGAAAGTAAGTTTTTGTCAGAAACTGACTCAACATTGGACTCCCCAGTTTAAAGTTGACTAAATTACTTATTTTAAAGTAATAAAATGTTATATTAGTCCTAATCGCTAGAATTAAAAACTATTCTCAGATAAAAAAAATTTTCCAGTCATCTGAAAGTGTGAATAGGTTGTTGTTATTGGGGCTTACTGTGCATTCGAGCAGAAATTGTTCATTGAAAATGCAAGTAAACATATGTTAAAAATGTTAATAACTTGTAAAAATATAGCTGCTGATAAAATTGGCAAGCACATATAAATGGTAGGGTCATTAAAATGGACGAAAAATTCCAAAATTTAAAAGTCATGGTGATTGATGATTCAAAGACCATCCGCCGTACAGCAGAAACGTTGCTGCAGCGTGAAGGGTGTGAAGTTGTCACAGCAGTAGACGGTTTTGAAGCATTGTCAAAAATTGCTGAAGCAAACCCTGATATTGTTTTTGTGGACATCATGATGCCGCGCCTTGACGGTTACCAAACCTGCGCATTAATTAAAAACTCGCAAAATTATCAAAATATTCCAGTCGTCATGCTTTCAAGTAAAGACGGCTTGTTTGACCAGGCAAAAGGACGTGTCGTGGGTTCAGATGAATATTTGACAAAACCATTCAGCAAGGATGAATTGCTGAATGCTATCCGTAATCACGTAACTGTATAATTAAGATTTATTTTAGGGGAATGGAATGGCGCGTATTCTAATCGTGGACGATTCACCGACAGAAACTTTCCGTTTTAAAGAAATACTGAGCAAGCACGGCTTTGAAGTGATTGAAGCTTCAAACGGTGCAGATGGTGTCACTATGGCGGAAGCGGAATTGCCAGATTTAGTGCTGATGGATGTGGTTATGCCAGGCGTAAACGGTTTTCAGGCAACCCGCCAAATTTCACGTGGCGCGACGACAAAGCACATTCCTATCGTTATTGTCAGCACTAAAGATCAGGCAACAGACCGCGTATGGGGCAAACGCCAAGGCGCATCTGATTATCTGACTAAGCCTGTTGATGAACAGCAATTAATTGATGTGATTAAGCACCACCTCAATGCAGGGTAAAGCTCTATGGCAGCGAATGGATTTATCGAATTACTTCGAATTGCAAAACGTGGCAATAAAAACTACGTTTCGACTGAAAACGAAGTAAACCGATGGTCAGGCATTGCTTTTGAGATGATGGGGCAATATTTTGTTGCCCCTTTGGGTGAAGTATCTGAAGTGATTTATCCGCCTAAATGCACCCCAGTGCCGAATACGCAGTCTTGGGTGCAGGGGCTGGCGAATATCCGGGGACGCTTATTGTCTGTGTCTGATTTGGCGCAGTACATTACGGGGCAAAGAAGCAGTTACTCACCGACTCAAAAAGTTTTGTGCATCAGTCATAATGACCATTATGTCGGTTTAGTCGTCGATCAGGTTTTGGGGATCCAGCATTTTAATAAGAAAAGTTACTTTTCTGCAGGCACTGAATTAGACAGCAATCTACAGGAATATTGCAAAGGCTATTTCCACCAGCACAATCAGCAGTGGCATGTCTTCTTATTCAGCAGCTTGATGCAAAATCCTAAATATATGAACGCATCAATAAAATTTATAAATTAATTGTCGCACCTAAACAGGTAGGCTGAAACGGGGAGAAGCTGCATGGGCTTTAAACTTAAGAAGAAAAATACAGGCGAAAGCGCTGGCCGTAAAGGCGGAAATGCTTTAATAGCCAAGTTTCAATCACAAACAGAACAGTTATCGCGTGTATTTGGTGATAGTGAAAAGTCTAAGCCGCTCATTCTAGGCGCAGCCTTCTGTCTATTTGTCGCAATTTTCATTTTGCTTTACCTATTCTATAGTGTGCCGCGCAACAATGAATTGACGCGAAGCTTGGGTGAATTGCGTCTGCTGTCGCAAACAATTTCACGTCAAGCCACAGAAGCAACCGCTTCCGGTACGCCTGAGTCCATTAAAAAACTGACAGAATCTCAAAAATCTTTTGCTGAAAATTTAGAAGTAGTAAAAGATACGCATGCTTCAACTCAGGCGCTGAAATCTGTAGAAGCGCAGTGGAAGCAAGTTTCTGACAGCATTACCTTGATTTCATCACAGCAAAAAATCATTAACAAACTGTATGATACGAACATTGCGATTGGTGAAACCATTCCAGGTATTCAGGCTGAATACAACTTGATGGTTGACCAGATGGCGCGTCAGGATATGCCGTCGAACCAGGTTGTGATTGCCAAGAACCAGGTGTTCATTGCGGAACGTATCTTGCGTTCAATCAGTTCAGTCTTAACCGGCAACGAAAGCTCACGTGAATCAGCGGATGACTTCAGTGCCGATACTGAAACTTTCGGTTCATACTTGAATGCGCAGCTGAACGGCAGCGCGGAATTAGGTGTGGAGCGCCTTTCTGATCCGGCATTGCGCGAGTCTCTGACTGGCATCAAATCTGAATATGATGATGTATTGAAATCAGCATCAGCCATCATTCTGAAAAACTCAACGCAAATCGTTAAAGTGCGTCAAGCATCTGCTTCTATTTTTGCACAGTCAGATGAACTGCTGACCAATTTGAACAAGCTTTCAAGCGGTTCAAACTTGGCGATTGCGATTCCAGCGCTGTTCTTATTGCTGTGCTTGGTCGGCTTCTTGATCTGCGTATTCCGTTTGCTTGCACTGCGCGGCCAATCAGATAAGCAGCGCGTAACCCGCCTGCAGGATGAATATGACCGTAACCAAAATGCGATTTTGCGACTGCTGGATGAGATTGCGGACTTAGCGGACGGTGACTTGCGTTCATATGCAACCGTATCTGAAGACTTCACGGGTGCGATTGCCGACTCCATCAACTTCGCGATTGACCAGCTGCGTGACCTTGTATCGCGTATTACAGAAACATCGCAGGAAGTTGCGCAATATACGGCAAATACGCAGGGCATTACCAACCAGTTAGCCGAAGCATCTGAACATCAGGCGCAGGAAATTGCAGGCGCATCTGCCGCAATTAACGAAATGGCGGTGTCAATTGACCAAGTATCTGCCAACGCAGAAGAGTCAGCAGAGGTAGCGGAACGTTCAGTACAAATCGCTGCAAACGGCGCGCAAGTTGTAAACCGCTCAATTGAGGGTATGGACACGATTCGTGAACAGATCCAGGAAACATCGAAACGTATTAAGCGTTTGGGTGAATCTTCTCAAGAGATTGGTAACATCGTTGCCTTGATTAACGATATTGCCGACCAGACGAACATCTTGGCCTTGAACGCTGCAATTCAGGCGTCTATGGCGGGTGAAGCAGGCCGCGGTTTCGCCGTGGTAGCGGATGAGGTACAGCGTCTTGCGGAACGTTCAGCGTCTGCAACCAAACAGATCGAAGGCTTGGTAAAAACCATTCAGACCGATACCAACGAAGCGGTTATTTCCATGGAACAAACCACCTCGGAAGTTGTACGCGGTGCGAACTTGTCTAAGGATGCCGGTGTCGCGCTGGATGAAATTCAGAACGTATCGGGCAACTTGGCGAAACTGATTGCGAACATTTCTGATGCCGCGAAACTGCAGTCTGCATCTGCAGGCCATATTGCGACAACGATGAACGTTGTACAGGAAATTACCTCGCAAACCACCAGTGCAACCTTTGATACTGCACGTTCGGTATCTGAATTGGCAAACATGGCCGAATCATTACGTGAATCTGTATCTGACTTTAAACTTCCAGAATAAGTCAAAGGCTTAGGGGGATGCGCCTTGCTTCAGAGCAAGGCGCATCACAAAACACAGATAATGCCTCATCAAGATGAACTCTGCATAGAATAAGCCGGGTCTCGTGTGATGGTTACAATTAAGTTTGAGCACCCTGCTTGGTGGCAAAACGTAAGAAGCCTGAGCTATGAAAGAAATATTAAAAAATTTAGTAGAAACGACTACGCTTCCGGAAGATAGCTATCTAGATCAAGATGCAGAAATTTTAGAAATTTTTGTTGAAGAAATAGAAGAGATCTTTGCTGAATTAAATTCTTTATTTACGGGTTGGCTAGAAGAACCGAACAATCAAGAAACGCTGACTACGATTCGCCGTCATTTCCATACCTTAAAAGGGTCTGGCCGCATGGTGGGGGCTAAATCTGCCGGTGAAACGGCATGGGTTGTAGAAGACACGCTGAACCGTGTCCTTTCAGGCAGCATTACGCTGACGCCAGTGATCCAGAAATTTGCCCAAACGGTTTTAAATGTTTATCAATATAAACTTTACCCGCGGTTTAAAACAGTGGCAGAGCTGGATGTTGATTTGCGTCCGCTGGTGATGCTTGGACAGCAGCTGCAGCAAGGCTTAAGCCCTGAACCTGCATTGCAGGAATTGCTGGCGCTGGCGGATACGCTGAATTCAGAACAGGCTGTAACCGGTCTGGAATTGGCTGATGAACCGGCAGGCGCAGAAGCGGCCATTGCTGATCCGGCAGGCACTGAGGCTCCGGCTGCAAGTGATGACAGCTATATTGAAGAAACAGTGGCGATCTTTATTGAAGAAGCAGAAGAGCATCTGCATGCCATTGATCAGTTTCTGAAAACTGAAAATGAAAAACATCAAGATTACAATGGCCTGATCCGCGCGCTGCATACTTTGCGCGGCAGTTCATCCATGGCGCAAATTGATCAGATTTTTGAGGCCAGCTCAAAAGTTGAGAATCTGTTCAAGACGCTGCTGCAAGAAGACATTGTTTCGACTTCTAAAGAAACCGCTTTGCTGATTCAGTATGCTGAATTTGTGCGGGATTATCTGCTGACCATGCGTCAGGGCGCCAGCCATCAGCTGGATGCAATTTATGAGACATTCAATACCGCTTGGAATGATTACGGCTTTGCCGCTGAAGAAATCAGCGAAGATTTAAATCCGCAAGGCTTGGTGTCTAAGCTGATTGAGTTGAATATTGATCAGCTGCTGGATGCCGAATTTGAATTTGACAGCCGCGCGCAAGCGGAATTCCCCGATTATCTGCGTACTTTAAGCGCACAGTCGCAGCTGCTTTTAGAGCATACGGACAACCGCGCATCTGCAGGCATTCATGATTTCACCCAAGAATTAAAGTGCGGCTATGACGTGCTGGTGGAAAAACCGGAACTGCTGAATCTGAACTATGCTTTTGAGCTGTTTGCCCAAGCGCATCAAGAATTTATTCATTTATTCGATACATTGGCTGCAGGCCAGCGTGTTGTGCTGGGTGCGGAAGCGCAAAAGCTGCTGCATGAACTCACTGCATTTGTACAGCAGGATATCGAAGCGGCGGCGGTGCCGGCACAATCAGAGCCAGCTGCCATTATTTTAGCAGCATCGGCTGGCGTGGATTATGCGCAGCTCAGCCAGCGTATTGCCTCTGCACGCACGCAGAATGCGGAGCAGGCCAATACGGACTTTGATGAAGACTTGCTGGCGATTTTCCTGGAAGAAGCTGAGGAATTGCTGGCAGGCATTGATGCTGATTTGAGTACTTGGACGCAAGATCAAAGCAATATTGGCGCCTTGAACAACTTGATGCGTTATTTGCACACCCTGAAGGGCGGCGCAAACATGATTTCTGCATCGCATATCGGTTTGATTGCGCATGAGCTTGAATCCGTCTATGAACGCATTATCCGCAATCAAATTGCGGTTAACCCGGTATTAATTCGAATTATCCGCTTAGTTCAGGATGATGTTTCTGACCGTATTCAAACTATCCGTGATCAGGGTGTCGATTATCCTGGGGATGCAGTAATTGATATTGTTCAAAATATTCAATCGATTGCTGGCGGCAGTGCAATTGCCGCTGCTGCAGAAACTGCGCCAGTGTCTGAAGCAGCGCAAGCTGAAGCGGTTGAAGAAGAACTATCTGTACCAGCAGAAGAAGCAAAAATTGCAGAAGAGCGAAAACCTGAGGCGGTTGAAGGTGCTGCTGAAGACGCTTTGGGTGAGGTGGCGGCAGCAGAACAGCCGATTGCTGAGCCTGCTTCATCAGCGCTTTCTGATGAAGATGCCGCGCTGCGTTCAGTGGTTGAAGAAACCTTCTTGGAAGAAGCTGAAGAAGTTTTAATCCATACCGAAGCGCTTTTAACGCAATGGTTTGAACAGCGCAGCGACCGTAGCATCTTGCTTCAATTGCAGCGTGCAGCCCACAGTATTAAAGGCGGCGCGCGCATGGTGGAGAATGAGCCTGTTGCGGCGATTGCTTATCAGCTGGAAACCACCTTTGAACAATTTGCGGTTCATCATTTCAGTTCAAATGCCTACGATAATTTGCTGCAAACCACCGTCAGCTGGTTAAAGCAGGCAATCTTTGAAAAAGATTACAGCAATTTTGACAGCATTAAGTTCAGTCTGGATTCGATTGAATTTTCCAACGTCACAGCGCAGCTGCCGGACAACTTCAGCCGTTCTGCGCAAACGCCGGCAGTGCGCGGCTTTGAATTCATTCAGGGGGATGGCGTCGAGCCGCCTTCGATGCAGGGTGAATGGACAGATACGCTCAAGTCAGACAACAGCAATGAGATGATCCGTATTTCGGCAGATCTTGTTGAGAAAATGATTGACTTGGCGGGTGAAAACTCCATTAACCGTTCGCGTATTGAGATGGATCTGGGCCAGCTGGGCAATACCTTGAATGAAATGGAATTGGCTATTAAGCGTTTAGCGGATCAGCTGCGCCGAATGGACGGTGAACTTGAATCTCAGATTATTGCTAAACACGGCTCAGACCACTCACGCTATGCTGATTTTGACCCGCTGGAGATGGACCAATATTCATCATTGAATCAGCTCTCCAAATCACTTGCGGAATCTGCGTCGGATTTGGTCGATTTCAAGAGCACGCTGTCTGAAAAAATCCGTGATACGGAAGGCCTGCTGCTGCAGCAATCACGTATTCAGGCTGAAATTCAGGAAAGCTTGATGCGTACCCGTTTGGTGCCGTTTTCACGGATGCTGCCGCGTTTGCAGCGTATTGTGCGTCAAACTTCATCTACGTTAAACCGTCCTGCAGAATTGATTGTGCAGAATACCGAAGGCGAGCTGGACCGTACGATTCTGGAACGTTTGGTGACGCCTTTTGAGCATATGCTCCGAAATGCGATTGACCATGGCCTGGAAGATGCCGGCGACCGTTTAGAGCAGAATAAGCCTGCTGTCGGCAATATTGTCTTGAACATCAGCCGTCAAGGCACAGATGTCTTGGTTTCCTTCAGTGATGACGGTAAAGGCATTGACGAAGAGAAGATTAAAGCCAAGGCCTTGAGCCAAGGCTTGATCAAAGCCAATCAAGTGATGGAAAAGCAGGAAATCCTGCAGCTGATTTTCCATCCGGGCTTCAGTACTGCGCAATCGGTTACGCAAATTTCTGGACGCGGTGTCGGTCTGGATGTGGTGCAAAGTGAAATCAAGGCGCTGGGCGGCCATGTTATGGTGGAATCGGAACTGGGCAAGGGCACAACCTTTACCATCCGTGTGCCGACCACTGTGGCGGTCAGCGATGCCTTGATGGTGAAAGCCGGTGATCAGCAGTTTGCGATTTCCTTGGCGCAAATTGACCGTATTGTCCGTATTGCGCCTTCAGCGCTGGAAGATTATTTCAGCAGCAGAGCCGATACTTTCAAAATTGACAATACGCACTATAAGCTGCGCTATTTGTCTGAATTTGTCTCGAATCAGCCTGCACCGCGTTTGGGCCAAGTCGCGCACTCATTGCCAGTGCTGCTGATTAAAGGCAACAGCGGCCAGACCATTGCATTGCTGGTCGATCAGCTGATCGGTTCGCGTGCGCAGATTGTGGTGAAACCGATTGGCCAGCAATTCTCGAATGTTGGCGCCATTGCCGGCGCAACCATTCTGGGGGATGGCCAAGTCTGCTTGATTTTGGATGGACAGAACATTGCCCGCCAAATTCAAACCACGCAGCGTGTTTCGAACAATAAAGACCAGCGTGATCTTTCACGTCATGGCAATGCGCGCCGCTTAGTGATGATTGTCGATGACTCTGTGACTGTACGTAAAGTTACGTCGCGCCTGCTGGAACGCCAAGGGTTTGATGTGGTTACAGCAAAAGACGGTGTCGATGCCATGGAGCAGCTGGAGAACGTAAGACCGGATCTGATGCTGCTGGATATTGAAATGCCGCGTATGGATGGCTTTGAGGTGACGAACCTCGTGCGTCACCATGACATTCATCAGGACTTGCCGATTATCATGATTACATCGCGTACCGGCGAAAAACACCGCGAGCGCGCATTCAGCTTAGGCGTAACGCACTATATGGGCAAACCGTTCCAGGAAGCGGAACTGCTTGCCAATATTGAAAGTTTAATTGCAGAGAAACAGGGGTAATCGATGAGTCAGTCAGCTGTATCCAATGAGATTAGCCAGCAAGAGTTGCAGCATTTAATTACGGTTTCAACCGGATTTATTGATGCATATATTATTGATTGCCATGGCAAAGAGCCGATGCTGCTGCCGCAGAACATCGTTTTGTCAGCGCTGGATAGTGACACGCAAGTGTCCAGTGTGCAATGGCATGAATTGAAGCTGCCTGTTTATGCTGTTAATGAGCCTGCACAAAAGAATGGCGTAGCGCTGGTGCTTGAAGGTGAAGATGTGCATCAGCGTTTTGCTTTGATGTGCAATGAAATGCCGAAGTCTATCCGCCTGCGTATTTCTGAAATTGTAGACGAAGAACAGGTGCTGTCTGATCCGGCCATTTTCCAATATGTACGCATGAATGATCAGGTCTATCAGGTGCCGAATTTGACTTATATTCAGTCTTCTCTTGGCCTCTGAGCTTGCAATGCGTTTCAGCATTACATCATGCTGAAAAAAAAAAGGAACTCCGAGGAGTTCCTTTTTTATTCGGCGATCTTTTTAGTACGCCAGCAAGCCTTCTAAAATCTGCTCATAGATTTCAGATAACGGCTCTAAATCGGCGACATTGACGTGTTCATTCACTTGGTGGATGGTGGCATTCAATACGCCTAATTCCAGCACTTGCGCGCCTGTTGGCGCAATAAAGCGGCCGTCGGAAGTACCGCCGCTGGTTGATAATTCAGTTTCCACCCCAGTCACATTTAAAATGGCCGTTTTGGCCGCATTCACCAGCTCACCGACCGGTGTCAGGAAGGGCAAGCCAGACAGCGTCCATTCAATATCATAATCAACATGGTGGCGGTCTAAAATTTCCAGCGTGCGCGCTTTGAGTTCATCAGCCGTCACTTCCGTTGAATAGCGGAAATTAAACAATGATGTCATGGCGCCTGGAACGACATTGGTTGCCCCAGTGCCTGAGTTGATGTTGGAAATCTGGAATGAGGTTGCAGGGAAATATTCATTGCCATTGTCCCAAACAGTCTCACACAGTTCAGCAATGGCTTTTGATGCCGTATGAATTGGATTGACGGCCAGATGCGGATAGGCCACATGGCCCTGTTTGCCTTTTACGGTTAATTTGGCATTGAGCGAACCGCGGCGGCCATTTTTCACAATGTCGCCCAGCGTATTGGTGCTGGACGGTTCGCCGACCAGGCACCAGGTCATTTTTTCATTGCGGGCTTCTAATGTTTCAACAACTTTGACTGTGCCGTTAATGGACGGGCCTTCTTCATCTGAGGTAATCAGGAACGCAATTGAGCCTTTATGCTTGGGATGTTTATCGGTAAAGCGTTCAGATGCGATCACCATGGCGGCCAAAGCGGTTTTCATATCCGCGCTGCCGCGGCCATAGAGTTTGCCGTCACGGATTTCCGGCGCAAACGGATCTGAACCCCAAGCCTCCAAACTGCCGGTCGGCACGACATCGGTATGGCCGGCAAAACAGAACACCGGTGATTCAGTGCCGCGGCGCGCCCATAGATTATCAACATCTTCAAAACGCATATGCTCAATAGAGAAGCCTGCTTTTTCCAAACGGTCTGCCATAATGGTTTGGCAAGTATGGTCGACAGGGGTAACTGAGGGCTGGCGTAACAGCTCCAGGCTGAGATCGAGGGTCGCGGATGAAGTCATGCTGAATCTAAAAGTCTTCTAAAATGTCAGAATATAATAGGTGAATCAGCAAAATAAAGGAAAATTTAAACGTAAAAAAACCCTATCGGCCGATAAGGTTTTTAATGCGCGGGAGAAATTACATTTTGTTTTCTGTTTTTTCAGCAGTATTGGTGACCGCATCGCCTGCTTTAGAAACGTCTTTGCCAAAGCCTTTGAATGTATTGCAGCCGGTTAAAGCAAAAGCCACAATCAGTGAAGCTGCTAGAATTTTTTTCATCATCATCTCCATTGTTCTGAATAATAAAATTATTCTGATGTGAGATTTAGATTAAAAAATGAGCTGATTAAACTATATGCAGTTTTTATAGTGCTTATGTAATCAAATGTAAGATACTTGATTCCGCCTGATCATCTGTATGGATAAGTCAGCAGGCTGGGCTGGCGGTACATATAATAATGTTCCGCCTGAAGCGATTTATACAGCCCATCCGTCCACCATTTTGCGGCGGCGCTGCTGGCAGATGCATGGACGCAAATCCATTCATGACGCTGCACCCGATAAAACTGCTGTGCAGCTGGCGCAATATGATGCCCCCATATTCCAATCCTGCGCGCTGGGTTGACCCAGAGCGGCAGCGGCTGTTCGGCCGTATTTTCAGGCACATACAATTGGCCTTTGAGCACGCAGAAGCGCCGCTGAATGCCGTAATCCAGCGCATCGGAAAATTGAAACTGCTGCTGTGTGAAATGATGCAGTTTCCGGCTTAGGGTGTCGCTGCGGTTAAGTCCATACCAAAAGGGCAGGGAAAAATCCCGTTCCGCCAAATAGTATTTCAGCGCGGCTTCCCAGTGTTCAATTTCGCCGCTTTCATGATTGCGCAGCAGAAAGTCCAGTTCGCCTAAGGTACGTGCGCCGTCAATTTTCTGGATGCTGTGCCCAAGCAGTTCATAAGGATGATATTGCTGGTCCAGCAGCCAAAACCAGAGAAACATTTCGAAGCGCAAACCGAGGCGGGTGCTTTTTAATTTTTGCAAAAAATGGATCAATTCATCAGGATGCTGATCCAAATGCTGCAGGCGCGGCCAATAGCGTGTTAAGTGCTCACGCCAGACGCTGTTTTCGTGCAGGTGAAAGGCATGGGTAATGGGCAGCTCAGCGGGCAGGCTTTGCAGAATGTTGGGGCTGCCAATGCAGAACGCCAGCTGGCGTACAAAGGGATGCGACAGCGCCAGCCAGCGTTCGTCAAACTCAAGATCTAAATAATGCAGGTGCATGCGCCGCCCAAAAAGTTCAAAATAACAAAGTGCAGAATAACCGCGGATAATGTGCAAAAACACTTTATACTACCCTAATTCTGAAATTCGGGCTGTGGTATGAAGACGTTGTTTTGGCGAAGCCTTGTGGTGATTTTTGTCATACTGGGTTTTATAGGCGCGCTGTTGCCGGGCATGCCAACAACGGTTTTTCTGATATTAGCCGCTTGGGCGGCCTCCAGAGGCTGGCCGCAAATGGATGAATGGCTGCTGAATCATCCTAAATACGGCTCCACACTGCGGGCTTGGCGTGAAAACGGCACAGTGCCGCGCAAGGCAAAATGGATTGCCAGCGTGATGATGCTGATCAGCGGCATGATAATGCTGTTTACCAATGCGCCTATTTTGGTGAAAGTTTTTACTGACCTCACGATGCTGATTGTATCTGTATGGCTATGGATGCGTCCTGAACCAAGTCATGGCCCTGAATCCTGAAATCAGCCTGCGGGTGAAATTTTGACGGCAGAAAAACGGAGAAAAAAGAATGACAGAGCATGCACCGGATCAAGCCGATATTACGATTGATTTGAAGCGCCAAACGTTAAGCTTAAATAAGCTTAATAAGTTTTATGTGATTTCTACGGGAAAAAATGGCATAGGTGAAGCCGAGAACAGCGGAAAGACACCGCGCGGATGGCATACTGTTGCAGAGAAGTTTGGCGGCAGCTTGCCGCTCAATTCCGTGTTTATTGCGCGCCAGCCGACTGGTGAAATTTACAGCGCTGATTTGGCGGCGCAGCATCCGGAGCGGGATTGGATTTTATCGCGCATATTGTGGCTCCGCGGTTTGGAGCCGGATTTTAATCTGGGCGAGGGCTGTGATACCTATAAACGGTACATTTATATACACGGCACGCCGGATGCTGAACCGATGGGCATTCCGATGTCGCATGGCTGCATCCGTATGCGGAACAGTGATATTGCAGAACTGTTTGATCTGGTTCCAGAGGGAGCACTGGTGCATATCACTGAATAAAAACAGCAGTATATGCGATGGTTTTCATGTGGAATTGCCTGCCGATGAACAGGCTGCATAAAAAGTTTGAAGTTTTTTTGATTCAAGCTAACAGCCTAAAAAGACATGACGGTTACATGATGATGATAATATTTTTTCAATTTGGCTTTGAATTGGAGCTAAAATAGGCAAACCGTCAAGATAGAGATGAAAAATCACCTGCTGCGTGAATGAAAAACTTTGGCCGAGCAGCTGTAAAAATGAGTTATGCATTTAAAAATTATACAAAAATGCAGTTTTTTACAGCATATCACCTATTTTTTAATCACTCGGGCTCAAAAAGTGGAAAACTCGCAGAAAAGCGTTTGACACTCGGTAAAGATTCTCTATAATGCACCTCATCAAACGATGAAGACGTTTAGAAAGGGCGCTTAGCTCAGTTGGTAGAGCGTCTGCCTTACAAGCAGAATGTCGGCGGTTCGATCCCGTCAGCGCCCACCAAGCTTTTTCAGCGTTAAGATTTTGAGTGCAGCGGTAGTTCAGTTGGTTAGAATACCGGCCTGTCACGCCGGGGGTCGCGGGTTCGAGTCCCGTCCGCTGCGCCACTTTAAATCTTAATATTCGTTTGAACCACAATAGCGACATTGTGTAAATGCAGCGGTAGTTCAGTTGGTTAGAATACCGGCCTGTCACGCCGGGGGTCGCGGGTTCGAGTCCCGTCCGCTGCGCCATTTATATGATCGGTCTTTTGAGGGCGCTTAGCTCAGTTGGTAGAGCGTCTGCCTTACAAGCAGAATGTCGGCGGTTCGATCCCGTCAGCGCCCACCAATTCTTTGTGATGCAGCGGTAGTTCAGTTGGTTAGAATACCGGCCTGTCACGCCGGGGGTCGCGGGTTCGAGTCCCGTCCGCTGCGCCATTTCAAAGAATACATGCAACAAACCCTTAAAGGGCGCTTAGCTCAGTTGGTAGAGCGTCTGCCTTACAAGCAGAATGTCGGCGGTTCGATCCCGTCAGCGCCCACCATATCTTTTAAGATATAAAGTGTGCTTCTTTAGTGAAGCGACGTGATGCAGCGGTAGTTCAGTTGGTTAGAATACCGGCCTGTCACGCCGGGGGTCGCGGGTTCGAGTCCCGTCCGCTGCGCCATTTATCTTAAGATGTCTTAAATTCCTGAGATTTAAGATGTTTCAAATACCAAGACTGCGCACTCCGTTTGTCTTGCGTCATAAAAACAACAGCGTTGTTTTTATTCCTCAGGGCGCTTAGCTCAGTTGGTAGAGCGTCTGCCTTACAAGCAGAATGTCGGCGGTTCGATCCCGTCAGCGCCCACCATATCTTCTGTTTCAAAAGCTTGCCTAATTTCTTATTTTTTCATAAAATTTGCAGACTATAATAATTTTAACAGCTGTATTTTAACTATGAGAAATCCATATCAGCGCAAGGCGGCGGCTAAATCTCAAACAACAACTTTCAGTCCGCAAGACATTTATAAGCAATTTATTGAAGCTCTGGTTGCGCAATCCGGTTTAATTGCGCTGTATCAGGATGGCTGGGCCTTATGCGCAACGCCAACAGGTCAAAAAGCATTTGCCGTATGGAAAAATAAAAGCCTGGCTAAACTGTTAATTAAAGATAATTGGGCGAATTACGAAACTCAGGACATCAGCCTGAAAGATTTCATTGAAAAAGTCATTCCATTTCTGCGCGAGCAGGATACAGCGATTTCTTTGGATTTAACGCCGGAAGGGCAGAATATTCTGGTGGCGCCGGAAAAGATGCTGCTCGACATTAAAAATTATTTATACCAAGTGTATGCGCAAAAGCCTGAAGTTTTTAAAGAGATGAATATCCCGCTGCCGCGCAGCATACGCCTGCATTAAGCCGCTGTGCATGGCCTCAAGTGGCTGTCATGCTCAGTATTCATTCAAGAGCCAGCCGCTGCCATAGGCAAAATATTCTCTCAGCCAATTGTTGTAGCGCATATACAGCGGGGTTGGCGCACTGATCCCATATAAATGCTGGTAACCCTGCCGTTTGCCAATCGCCAGTGCGCGCGCCAGATGAAAATCATTGGTCACTACGGCAATCGGCTGATCCAGCGGAATATGCAGTTGCAGCAGCAGCGCCTTGCAGTTTCGGAAATTTTCTTCTGTACTGGTGCTTTTGGCTTCCTGATAAATTCTTTGCGCATCAATTTGATGCGTATTGATTAAGTATTGAGCCATGACTTGCGCTTCTGACAGCGTGTCATTAAAACCGACACCGCCGGTCATGATCAGCGGGACATGAGGATAATGCGCCGCCGCTTCAGCTGCGGTATCCAAGCGCTGTTTCACAGCCGGTGTCGGCTGATCTTTATTGATGCCGCCGCCCAATACCATGATGGCTTTGACCTGCGGTGCATCTTGCAGCTGTGCGGTCTGCAACTGCATGTAGCCAAAGAAGGCCGCCAGGCTCAGCAGCCACAGCCCAAATATCCCCCAAGCCGCCCGCCAGCTGTATCTCAGCCAGCGGTGAGTTTGAATCGCGTGCTGTATCGGGCGCCAAAATAGCGCCAGCAGTATAAAAATGCTGCCGATGAGCAACGGCAGGGCAATGCCAAAATGGATTTTGCCGAAGCTCAGCAGCCAAATGCTGTCCGTAATCAGGAAGAGGCCGATTATCAAGAGCAGTGCTTTTTTCATTTGCATTCTGGTGTGGAGTAAAACGATTGAGCAGTCTACTGAATATTGGCGTATAAAAAAACCGAGCGGCAGCGCTCGGTTTTTTTTATTTGCTGTCGTGCTGAACACTAGGACAAGCAATTCAGCAAGACCGCATTGTGTGTTTTGGGGCTTAATAAACATCGCGGCGGTAGCGGCCGTCCTGTTTCAGCTGTTCTATGGCTGATTCACCTAAAATATCAACTAAGGCTTGATGCACATCGCTGGCCATGCCGTTAATGCTGCCGCAGACATAAATAGCGGCGCCTTGGCTGATCCAGGCTTGGAGTTCAGCAGCCTGTTCACGCAGTTTATGATGCACATAGACTTTTTCTGCTTGGTCGCGGGAGAAGGCCAAATCCAAGCGTTTCAGCATGCCGGTGCTTTGCCAGGCTTCAACCGTGCTTTGGAAAAAGAAGTCGTGTTCACGCTGGCGTTCGCCGAAAATCAGCCAATTGTCCGTATAGCTTGAGCGGATGCGCGCACTGAGCAGGCTCATTAAGCCGGCAATGCCTGTGCCGTTGCCGATGAGGATAACCGGACGGTTATCCGCAATCAAATGGAACGATTCATTGGTGCGGATGCGCAGGGCAATGCTGCTGCTGACCGCTGCATGCTGAGTCAGCCAGCCTGAACCTAAGCCGAGCTGTCCTTGAGCATTGGACTGCTGGCGAACCACTAAACGCAAAACTTGCTGTTCTGGAATGCTGGCGATCGAATATTCGCGGGAAGGCAGGATCGGCAGCTGCTCCAGCAAATGATCCAGATTGGCAAAAGGTTCAATCTCTGCTGTTAAATCACGGTTCCAGAGCATCTCTGTAATAGTTTGATCGGTAGATTTAAGCTGCGCCTGCGCATTGATGCTGTATTTGCTCAGGAATGCCTCAATGCGCGCAGCACTGTTGCCCGGCTGAATTTCGGCAATGTCACCGGCTTGCCAGTTCACATCATGATCGGCGGTAAATTCTAAATTAAACGCAGGCGCGCCAAAGCTATTCGGATTCAGCAGGCTGCGCTGTGTTAATGTCCATGCATCGAATGTCTTGTCGATATTCATGGCTTGCAGATCCAGTTTGGACACTTGGGCCAATGAGCTGTTCCATTGCTGAATGGCTGCCGGATTGCCATTATTGACTTCAATCACATCAAACCATGCAGCGGCGCCATTGCTTTCAAGCCAGGCCTGAATGCGGTGGCCAAAAGCGCAGTAGGTGTCTGGATATTCCTGAGAGCCTAAGGCCAGTACCGCAAATTTTAGATGGCTGAGGCTGATCGGCTGCGCCATCAATTTTTTCTCAAACACTGAAGCCAAGTCAGGCGCTTCGCCTGTGCCATAAGTGCTGGCGACAAACAGCAGCTGTGTGGCTGTGTTTAAATCGCTTGCAGTCAGCTGTTGCACAGATTTTACGCTGACCGGCTGGCGCGCTTCCTGCAGGCTGGTTGCCGTGCGCCAAGCCAGCTGCTCAGAAAGGCCGGTTTGTGAGGCATATACAATCAGCCAAGGCTGTGTGTTTGGATCCGCCGCGATTGGGCTGAGGCTGTTGCGCGCCTGCTGCGTCAGGCGTTTTTGCTTGCGGCGCTTCAGGTACAGCATCCAGCCAGTGACAAAGAACAGCGGCATAATCAAGGCGGCCAGCATCACTGCAAATTGATACACGGGGCCGAAGAAGCTGCCGCGGTGTACTGGCAGCATGCTGCTCATGATTTTTTCATTCAGCTTTTTGTCTTCGTACAGTTCCAGCTTCTTAATGCCGGATGCAGTGTAGTCATAGCTTGCTTTGTTGCGCGCGCGTTCATGCTGCGGCACAGCATCGACAAATTGAATCTCCAGCTCGCCATTGGCTTTTTTCGGAATATTGAAGGTTGCGCTTGAATATTCGCGGCCAATTTGCGCATTAAAGCCTGTCCAGCTTTGCGTCAAGGCGGTATTGATCTGTTCCGGGCTTAAACCTTTTTTAGTTTTGCCTTCTGCTTTTTCTGCGCCGCGTGCTTGATTTTCCGCAGGAGGCGCTGCGCTGCGCTGAGCGCCTTCATGGCCGGCACGGCCTTTGCCGCCTTCGGCTTGCATTTCCGGCTGCGGCCGGTCAACGCCTAAAACGCTATACATGCCGTCGCGCCACCAGCCGTATGACCAATACAGACCGGTAAAGGCGAGCAATAGGTAAAAAATAACCACCCAAGTGCCAACCACCGCGTGCAAATCCCACAGGAAGTTACGGCCTTTTAATTGCGGTTTGATCATCAGCCATTGTTTCAATGAATGCTTTTTCGGCCAGCGTAAGTATAAACCGCTCAAAATAAAATAGATGAGGATGAGCGTTGATGCGCCCGTCAGCTGCTTGCCAAACTCACCGACGGTTAAGTTGCGGTGCAGCTGCTGCACAAACTGGAAAAATTCCCGCCCTTTCACTTCCGGCAGCACAGCAGCGGTATAAGGGTTGATCATCATGTTGTAGCCCTTGCGCGCGCCTTCTTTCACGATATTGATGGAAGACGACTCGGTTGGCGCGTGGGCGATGGTGATGCTGTTGATTTTGATGCTTGGATCAGTCTGCTGAAAGTGCTGATAGATTTGGGCAGGGGTTAATTTTTCTTTTGCTTCAGCTTGAACTGTATAGCTTTCAGGATTCAGCCATTTTTGAATCGGCTGTTCATAGGAATAAATTGCGCCGGTAACGCCCATAAGGGAGAGGATTAAACCTGCGCTGATTCCGAAAAACCAGTGAATTTGGAAGAGCGTTTTTTTAAACATGGCTTTTGATGTTTAGATGGATGGCAAGATGGTGCGCATTATAACCTGAGATTGCGTAGAGAGTATGTATCTAAAAGCAATATTTATTCTCATTCTCATTATTAATTAGAGTGGCGCTGGGGTGTAAAAAAAGCCTCCAAGGCTGGAGGCTTTTAATATCGGATAAGACAGCGTCAGCCGATTAAACTGATTTTGGCTCGCCGACAGTTTCAGTCAAATGCTTGCGGATTGTCGCAAAAGGGAAGTTCTTGCTGTCCAAGCGTTTTGGCAGAATGTATGCGCCTTGCTGGCCTTTGATTTTGAAGTTAATCAAAATGAATTCTGGCGTGCTGTACCATTCGTAAATGTCTTTCCAGCCGACAGTCATGTTGCCCATCTGCATGCCCATTTGCTGCTGCATGGAAATGCCGTGCGGCTGCACGCCAAGGCGGATGCCTTTAATTTCCTGAACAGGCGTTTCTTTCAGCTTGCGCTTGACATACCATTCGATGCCGAATTTGCGCGCAAGAAAATAGATCACCACGCAGACAATAGCCACCCAGCAGAACACGGTAGAATAGTTTTTGATGAACAGAATGCCCAGCAGTGAAAGGGCAATAATGGCGCCCATAATCAGCCAGGCTTTGGTGCCGATTTTATAGTTGCTGCGGGACAGCACCAGCTGGGCATTGCGCTGCTCTTCTTCAGAAATTTCATAAGCCACTGGCTGCAGGGTGTAAGCGTATAGGTTTTTCGCGGTCATGATTCAACTAACAAATTTCAAACTGCAAAAAGTTTAGCATTATTTACACCAATTCAGTGAGTATATTGTTCCAAAATCAGCCAAATTATAATGAACCCAATTCCGTCGCCTGCTGGTCATGATCATGGCTTAAATTCTGCTTTAAATGGCTGATTTGATCCAGAATGCTGAACATCAGCGACAGCTGCTGCAAAATAATCAATGATTTTTGGTCATCGTCACTATTTTGCGATAAGCGCTGGCGGATGGCTTGCAGCATATTGGTTGCGGTCAGATCCGGCACTTCATCGCGCAGCAGCGCGCCTTGAATGTCATCCAGCGCTTTATCCAGCAAATACAGCACTTCCTGATCCTGAATTTTTTCCCGGTGCGCGCCCAAGGCTGCAATATAGCTGATAAAGGTATGATTCAGGCAGAGGAATTCGAAAGCCTGCGTTTTTTGCGCAGGGTCAAAATCCGGTTCGGTGGCCAGGGTGGAAATAAGTGAAGCGACATCGGCATCGGTATTGTGCGCGGCGCGGCGCACCACACGGTAATTCAAGCCATTGTTGCGGCCATGCTTGTACTGTTCAACCACTTCGGCCAAATAGTCGCATTGCGCCTGCAATGAGCGTTTGATGGTGCGGGGTAAACGGCGGAATTTCCAGTCGGGAAAAATAAAGCTGACGCCAAACCAAGCCAGCGCGCAGCCAATCAAGGTGTCAATCATGCGCGGCATGGCAGCGGCAAAGCCCATGCCATCTAAATTGAAGTTGATCAGCGCCAAAATGGTGATAAAGGCGGTGGCTTGCGCATATTGCTTGCTTCGCAGTTCGAAAAACAGCACCCCGCTCAGAATCAGCAGCAGCAGCTGGCCTTCCACGGAAGGGATGAAGTACAAAATGGCATAGCCTAAAATAATCCCGACCAAGGTGCCGATGATCCGCAAATGCAGGCGGCGCTTGGTGGCGTTAAAGTTCGGCTGGCTGACAAAAAGCGCGGTCAGCAGAATCCAGTAGCCGTATTGAATATTGGTCAGCTGCACAAAGATATAGCCGATAAACAGCACGATCGAGACGCGCACCGCATGGCGGAACAGCACCGACTCTGGAGTTAAATGCTGTTTGATGCGGATGACGATATCATCCCAGCCTTTCAGGTCGTCATCTTTCAGCTGGTTTTCAATATGCTTGGCTTTATCAAAATTCATATGGCGCTCTGTTTCTACATTGCGCAGCTGTGAATCGACCGCTTTTAAATTTTGGTACAGTGAGAAGAGTGAGTTGACCCACACCTGATCATATTGCTGCTCAGCGCGCAGCTTTTCTAAAGAAAGCTTGAGGTTTTGAAAAGCATGCTTGAAGCGCTTGTTATGGTGATAGGGCTTGCGCTGATGAATGCTGATGCTCAGGTCTTTGCAGGCCTTGGCCTGTATGGATAAAATACGCTGGAAGCGGAACAGAATATCGCTGTGTTCAAAAATTTTGGACAGTTTTTGATAATCAATATGCGCAGAATCCGCCCGTTCATGGATATCCTGCGCCACAAAATAATACTGCAGGCTGCGGCGGGTATCGCGCTGGCCGCGGTCGCCTTTTAGACGGGTCAGCAGCGCGGTTTTCATGTCATTGAAGATGGTGATCAATTTGCCATTTTCCAAAGACAATTCAATCATGCTTTGCTGATAGCTGTCGGGGGTCATATCCACATCAAACAGATTGGATTTGGCGAACAGAAAATCTGCTAAAGCCGAATAGCACTGCGCCAATTTGTCCTGCACCTGGCGCACCGGAAATAGCAAAAAGCTGATGGTGGAAATAAGGCCGTACCAGGCTGCGCCAATCACTAAGAGGCCGGCCTGCATGTACCAGCCGTCAAAAAGGCTGACGCCGAGCATGGAGTATACAGAAATCACCAGGCAGCCATAGGAAATCGTGGCATAGCGCCGGCCGAGAGAGCCCAGCAGAATCAGGGCAATGCAGGAGACGATTAAGCCAATGGCAAACAGTATCGGATAAGGGAACAGCAAATAGATGGATACCGCAGTGACAAAGAAGCCAATATAGGTATAGATCAAATTCATGATGCGCACGGAGAAACGGTCATCAATATCGCTTAGGCCGGCAGCGACAACCCCTAACGTCAGCGGAATGGTATACAGCTGCTCTCCCATAAAATAGGGAACAAAAGCTGTGCCTGTAAACGCGATAATCATGCGGATGTTGTACATGAACGTGGTGTTGTAGGTCGCTTGTTTAAGCCGGGATAGCCAAGAGTTCAATTTTTATCCTTCGCTGTGGCCGCTGAGCAGCTGTATGAAATTCTGAATTGCGTGAATTTTCACTTTGAATATGCAGAAATAATACTATGACCTGTGTAAACTTGTCTGCATTCTCAGCATTTAGAAAAGAAATATCGCTATGCAGACCCAACACAGCAAAACGCAGTATTCCAGCGCATGGATCATGCTGCTGGCGCTGCTGACTTCGCTTGGCCCGCTGTCGATTGATATGTATTTGCCGGCGCTGCCGCAAATGGCGCATGATTTTGGCGTCAGCACGCAAATGATCGCCAATACATTGCCTGCTTATTTCCTTGGCCTAGCCATTGGTCAGCTCATTTATGGGCCTGTCAGTGACCGGATTGGGCGCAAATTGCCGCTGTATTTTGGCCTGTGCCTATATACTGCGGCCAGCCTGCTGTGCTTGATGGTGCAGGATGAATGGAGCCTGATTGCAGCGCGGGTGCTGCAGGCCTTAGGCGGCTGTGTCGGGGTTGTGATTGCCCGAGCGGCCATCCGCGACCGTTTGGATATGCATGCTTCTGCGCAGGCCTTTTCCAGCATGATGATTGTGATGGGGATTGCGCCGATTATTGCGCCCGCAGTCGGCTCTTTGATTTTGGAATTCTTCAGCTGGCATGCGGTATTTGCTGCGTTAAGCATGATGGGCGTGGTGTGCCTGTTTTGCGTGCATTTCTTTTTTCAGGAATCATTGCCTGCATCCAAACGCCTAAAGCTGAGTTTTCATCAAGTGGTGCTGCTGTATATCACGATTTTTAAAGATGCCAGCTTCCGCTGGCCGATGATGATCGGCTGTTTCTCGGGCGGGCTGTTGTTCTGCTATATCAGCTCATCGGCTGCAGTGCTGATGGACAGCTATGGCTTGACGCAGCAGCAATTTGCTTATGCTTTTGGCACGAATGCTTTTGGCATTATGCTGTTTTCGACTTTCAATAAGCATTTAATTGCCAAAACAGCGGTCATGCAGCGCTTGAAAATGGGCGCTTATATTCAGCTGCTGGGGGTGTGCATTTTGCTGGCAGGCGGCCTGATGGCGCATGCGCCGCTTGCCATGGTGATGGCCGGCATGTTTCTGACCGTGTCAGGCATTGGCTTTACTGGGCCAAATGCAATGGCCTTGGCAATGTCGCAGCAGGGCGCCCGCGCAGGCACCGCCAGTGCCGTGATGGGCAGCATGCAGTTTGCCTGCGGGCTTTTGGGCGGCTTGGTTTTGAATTTTATGCTGTGGAGCCCGCTGCTGAATATGGCTTGGGTGATGCTAATTTTTATGGCTATTGTGCTGTTGGCAATTTATCAAACAAAAATGACGGTAAACATGGCAGCCAAGTAATCTATCTTTGAATATATTTAAAGATTGATATGCATCCAAAGAACAGGCTGACGGGCGCATCAAACAATTTGCAATTTCTCAGCTGCTGCAGCACCATTTTTTTTCTTTTTCATCCTTTTGAATTTGCAGCAGGCTGTATCTCTTCTGCCATTTTCGCGGTACCGGTCGAGGCAGGAGGAAAACCATTGTGCAGGATAGCAGGGAAAGGTTTCCTAATAATTTTTGCCAATTGGGGATTTAAAAATAAAGCCGATTGCGCTGTGCAGGCTTTTTCAACCAGTACATCATGCGTGCCCTGCACGACATAAGCTTTCCATGGCGGCCTATTGGTGCCAGATAGCGAACGGCGGGCAACACGAAGGATCTCTGTCTGGGTTTCTTTATTTACAGATGTATATCAAAATGCGCGTACAGAATGGCAGGAGCGAATGACGCCATCTATCGCGCTTATGGTCTCTATGCTGTTCTGCCGCTGCAGATTCATGCAGTTCGCCTTGCGGATATTTTAATGTTCAGTCCAAATGTTTAACATTATTCTGTGTTTTGGAGCAGTGATTGTGTTAGAACCCATTTAAAGTGTCTATATTCTCACCAATAAAAATGTCTAGTTTATGATGGTTTTTATCACCATGGACTGGATATAAAATATAGATGCTGATCACTATGTCTGACAAAGAAATTC
>NZ_JAYRTF010000015.1:0-86191 GCF_041919735.1 Acinetobacter sp. | reverse complement strand
AATTACGCAGAATAATTCGGTACTATTGAACATTAGGACTAGAGTTGTGAGTTTTGTGTGGTAACTCAACTGATGGCTCTAGTCCTCTTATTTTCAAGTTTATTTCTTATCCGCGATTCGGGTTAAATAATATATTGCGAAGTAATTAACACTATCTCAAAATTTAGCTTTTTGCCACAAAGGCTCCATAATGCTGCATTGGATTAAAACTCATTCGTTTCAGGTCAAATCAAAAACCATATTTTTTTTATGGATTTAAATGATCACTTAACACTCAACCATAATAATATTTGATTTGATATATTATTTATCCTTATTAATTAAAGAGTTAAGCCAACACCATTCTCCATATAAATACTTATATAACAAATACTTATGTTTACTTATTTTTTTATTGCCGTAATCTGTTTTTTAACAAGAAAAAAATACCTCGGTGACTCTATATATGCCTACAGATCAATACAGCATTGGTTTGTAGGTTTTTTTTTGACTTTTCGAAATAGGTTCCTTCATTTTTGATGGCGGCATCTCAATTTGGCGAACCATACAAGAATTGAGCTTGTGGCCTATACCTTACTTAGAAGACGAATGCTCTATCTCGCTGAGCTTGTGCAGCTTTAAGCTCATCTCTGCTTTTTTCTATTTTGCTTTTCAATTCACTGCTACGCAGATAAAGCCCTGCCTGGAGCATTTTCATATCAATAAATTTTGGATTTACTATTCAGAAATCAACCACCTCTTTTTGTGCCAATAATAATTTTCTTTAGATTCAATGAATAAATAGTTCAATTCCAAAAACACTTCAAAACAAGTTCCACTTCACGTTTTTTAACCAACTTTGAGCAAGCCTTTTTATGTGAAATGTTTTACTCTCTTGATAAACAGGATATTCTTGATGGCTGATTCTAATTTCAGCCCAAATCGTCAATTTTCAGCTGAAAGCATTCATACTGATACGATTTCCATGGAAAAATTTACACCTTAAACATTCTCATAATGGTATAAATCAGGTGTAAAAATAATTGAGTTCAGACAGGTTGCAGTTCATTCGAACGAGTTTAAACATGTTGCAAGCATACAATTAAAGTAATGTTTTAATTATGGATCATCCAAACATGTTGAGTTACAAGGGTTTTAAAGATAAAGGTATTCACTTATGCTGAAGTGGTTTGAAAAGCTTGTAGACCCATATCCAGAAAAGGGTTTGACAGAGCCTCTTCCTACAACTTTTTTTGCTTTTGTCTGGCAATCCGCTAACGGCGTAAAACGCTATTTGCTCTTGCTGGTGCTGTATACTGCCGGCGCTGCAAGTTTTGAAGCATTTTTATATGCAAAAATCGGCGATTTAGTGAATTGGCTGAGCCAAAGCCAGCCAGATACTTTTTTGCACAACCATAGCCAAAATTTGACGATTCTCAGCTGCATATTATTGGCAAATGTGTTCTTTTCCAGCCTGCAAACCATTGTAAAGCATCAAATGCTCTACAGCAGTTTTCCGATGCGTTTGCGCTGGCGCTTCCATAATTTGCTGCTGCAGCAAAGCTTAGACTTTTTCCATAATGATTTTGCCGGGCGTTTATCTGCAAAAGTGATGCAAACCGCGCTGGCAATACGTGAATTTTGGATTATTTTGGGTGATATGTTGGCCTATGTGCTGATTTATTTTGTCACCGTCAGCTTAGTATTTGCTTCTATCTCCCCGATGCTGCTGATTCCGCTCATGCTTTGGCTAGTTTTATTTATTGCATCGGCATCTTATTTTATTCCTAAACTCAGCAGCATATCCAATGCTCAGGCAGATGCCCGCGCCGTCATGACTGGGCGCGTGACAGATGCGTATACCAATATTCAAACGGTCAAACTGTTTGCGCATGCAGGCCGCGAAAGCCAATATGCAAAAGCGTCTATGCAGCAGTTTATGGTTACCGTCTTTAAGCAAATGCGTTTGGGCGCGCAGTATTCTATCAGCATCAGCCTATTGAATATTGTTTTATACGGCGGAGTAATTGGCACAGCCATTTATCTGTGGATCCATGGACAAGCCGAGCTTGGCGTAATTGCCGCAGCAACTGCGATGATCCTCAAGCTCAGCAGCATCGCTGAATTTATTATGTGGCAAACCTCTGCATTGTTTGAAAATATCGGCACGATTCAAGACGGTATGAAAACGCTAGGCCGCCCGATCAGCATTCAAGACAAGCAGGATGCGAAAGAACTTCAAGTCAGCAAAGGCGAAATTAAATTTGAAAATGTCAGTTTTGCCTACAGCACGAAAAATGTCTTTGATCAGCTGAACATCACCATCAAGCCAGGTGAAAAAATCGGCATTGTTGGCCGTTCGGGCGCAGGAAAATCAACGCTTATACAGCTGCTTCTGCATTTTTATACCCTCAACCAAGGTCGTATTTTGATTGATGGCCAGAATATAGAAGATGTGACACAGGACAGCCTCAGACGCAATATTGCGCTGGTGACGCAAGATACCTCTTTACTGCACCGCACTGTGGCAGAAAATATCAAATATGGCCGTCCCGATGCCAGCGATGAAGAAATGCACCTTGCTGTGCAAAAAGCCAAGGCCGACGAATTTATTCCCCAGCTGGTCGATTTGCGCGGAAAAACAGGCTATGACGCCTATGTCGGTGAACGCGGCGTCAAACTGTCGGGCGGTCAGCGCCAGCGTATTGCCATTGCGCGGGTGTTCTTAAAAGATGCGCCGATTTTAATTTTAGATGAAGCGACCAGCGCGCTGGATTCAGAAGTTGAAGCGGCCATTCAATCCAGCCTGAATGATTTGATGGAAGGCAAAACTGTTATTGCCATTGCCCACCGTTTATCGACGATTGCGCAAATGGACCGTTTGATTGTGCTGGATCAAGGCAAAATTGCAGAACAAGGCACACATGAAGAATTGGTCGCGATGGATGGCATCTATGCACATTTATGGCAGCGCCAAACGGGCGGTTTTTTAATCGAACAGCACGCCAATAAGCCCAATGAAGAAAACCAAGAAAACTAAGCGAGAAGGAACCTGAAAACATGCTGTATTTGGAAGATATTCACGTCGGTGACCGTTTTATAAGCCGCGAATATGAAATGACTTTAGAGGAAATTAAACAGTTTGCTCAGGCTTATGATCCGCAGCCCTTTCATTTAGATGAAGAAAAGGCAGCTGAGCATCCGGTGTTTCAAGGCTTGGCAGCCAGCGGCTGGCATACCGCGGCAGTGACGATGCGTTTATGGACAGAATGCTTTCCAATCGCCAACGGCTTGGTCGGTTCCGAATCCAGTGTCCGCTGGCCCCGTCCGACCCGGCCTGGCGATTTGCTCCATGTTGAAGTCGAAATTGCAGCAATTACGCCATCGAAAAGCAAAAATGACCGTGCCATTGTGACCTACATTACCCAGGCCCTCAACCAGCATGGCGATGTATTGTTTATTTCAACCACAAAAATTATTGTCTTTAAAAAAGAAGCGCTTGCTGTTTAGTTTAATTGTGCAAGAAGCTTAACAGCCAGCAGGCATAAATTTAGCGGCAGATGGCAGTAAAAACCTCATCAGTTCATACTCATCTGCTCCGCTAAATTGTCAAACAATTTTGATAGTGCTCAGTTTTATTTCATGACAATATAGCTTCGAAAACCATAGCTTTGTGCAAATAGAACAAGATCAGACTGCAACGGATAGCAAATGAAAACACCTTCTTCACGGCAAGACCAAGGTATTCCCGGTGTTTACGGACTATTGCTTTTAGATGTCGTATCCCGCTGGGGCTACAATGACCAAACTTTATTCGAGCCATTTGGCTTAAACAGTGAACAGCTAGCTGATCCCAATTACCGCATTCCAACGGCCGTCGCCAATGAATTAGTGCAGCATGCTCTTCGCCTCACTGGCGAGCCGACACTGGGGTACCATCTTGGCACGCAAATGCGGATTTCCATTCATGGATTTATCGGCTATGCCATCATGACCGCTAAAGACATTACCGATGCGCTGATTTTGGCCAACCGCTTTATTCAGCTGCGCATGCCTTTTTTACAGTTGTTCTTTTCGACTTTCGGCAGCAAAGCCACCGTTCAGCTGCAAACAGATGTCACCTTGGAACCCTTGCGCACGGAAATTTCCATTGCCCTTATTTTTGGCATTATCAGCATGGGCAAAGCCATTACCGGCACCGATTACAGCTCGGGAGACATCGACTTCGACTTCCCAAAACCAGAAGGCTTTGAGCGTTTTATGGCGAAATTTCCCGACCATAATTTCCGCTTTGAGCAGCCGCACTTGATCTTGAGTTTTGACAAGCAGTATTTAGGCAATAAATTGGTTCATGCAGATCCTATCGCCAGCCAAATTGCGATTAATCAATGCGAAGCAGAGCTTTCCGCGCTGGGTGAGCGCCACCGTTTAGCAATGCGCGTCCGTGACTTGCTGACCAATTCTGAGCAGCATTATTTGAGTATCGAAGCAGTCGCAGAACGGCTGCACATGTCCGACCGGACCCTTAAACGCCAATTGGCTGCGGAAGGAACGTCATTTTCCACACTGGTGGATGAGGTGCGCTACCGCCATGCAACCTCTTTGCTGTCACGTACAGATTTCACGCTCGAGCAAATTG
The DNA here is from genome assembly GCF_041919735.1 of Acinetobacter sp. Lineage (GTDB taxonomy): Bacteria > Pseudomonadota > Gammaproteobacteria > Pseudomonadales > Moraxellaceae > Acinetobacter. Next base: position 81,573 of record NZ_JAYRTF010000015.1, on the reverse strand, counting down.
CCGATGAATTGGGGTATAGCGATGTCGCCAATTTCAGCCGCGCATTTAAGCGCTGGAGCGGGCGCAGTCCGAGCAATTGGCGCAAAGACCCTTATCTATAGCGGATTAGCCTTATTTGGCTGAGAAGTTCTTTTGTTTTTAAAGAAAAGCATGTATAAATCATGCCAAAAATGATTTTAACAGTTTTAAGGAGTTATCCATGAATCACCCTTCAGATTTGAAATATGCCAGCACGCATGAATGGGTGCGCATTGAAGGTGATCTTGTCGTAACTGGCATTTCTGATCATGCACAAGATGCGTTGGGCGATTTAGTTTACGTGGAAGCGCCGGAAGCTGGCGCTCATATCAATGCCGGAGACCAAGCCGGTGTCGTAGAGTCCGTTAAAACAGCATCTGATATTCATGCGCCTGTCTCTGGCACTGTCATTGAAGTAAACCCAGATTTAGAAGACGACCCTGACTTTGTCAACGATGAGCCTTATGGCAAAGGCTGGATTTATAAAATTAAGCCGGACAATATGGCGGATGTTGAAAAATTGCTGTCCAGCAGTGAATATGAAGCTGGCCTGCAATAGATCCAGTGAATGCAATGACAGCATTATTGCAAAACAAAAAATCAGCCTCTGCGCTGATTTTTTGTTTTGGCCTGGATAAAGATTTACAAGCGGTAATCTAAACGAAACGACGTCATGGTGAGTGAACCACCGACCGCAGCCTCATTGAACACCGTCAGTTCATCATGTTCTTCCTGTATGCCTAATGCATAAAGCATCGGGTAATAATGATCCGGCGTGGGTATCGCCAATTTAAACGCATTGCCCTGTTTATCCCAATCTATTAACGGCTGATGCCGGCCTTCCAACAGCCATTTTTTCATTTTTGCATCCGCTTCTATAGCCCAGTCATAGCCAAAAACAGGCTCATGCAGCTTATCCCAAGCTACGCGCATGAGATTATGCACCAAATTGCCGCTGGCGATAATTAATATGCCCAGACGCCGCAAAGCGCGCAGCTGCCGTCCCAGCTGATAATGAAAAGACGCAGGCTGGCTGTAATCAATGCTCAATTGCACAACGGGCACATCAGCTTGCGGATACATATGCACCAGTACACTCCATGCGCCGTGGTCAATGCCGCGCTGATTATCTTCTGAGATAGAAACCATATTGACGCAGTGCTTCACCGCACTCACCAAAGCCTGTGAGCCTTGCACATCATATTCCACATCAAACAAAGCTTGCGGGAAGCCGCCAAAATCATGGATGGTCTGCAGCGTGCCTGCCGAGGTGACGGCACTCAGGCCTTGCGTGAGCCAATGCGCTGAAATGCATAAGATGGCTGCAGGCTTAGGCTGAAGCTGCTCGCCTAATTTATGCCAATTTCGAGAAAACACAGTATCACTGATGGCATTCATCGGCGATCCGTGCCCTAGAAAATATACAGGCAATGGTGCAGTCACAGCCAATTCCGTCCTTTGCTCTGGCAAAGAAATCATTTTTTTGTCTGATTCCATGGCAGCGGTCCCCAAAGGTAATGCTTTCTTTAGATTAATCTTAAACCGGTGAGAAATGAGATATTATTTGTAATAAATAAAAATTCAGCTCAATAATCAAAATAAGATAAATCCCATCCATTATTCAGCATTTTTATTTACTTTAAACATTCAAATTTTACAATTAATATACTTTTTGACTTTTTCATTTTATAATATGCCTATTCAATGACGGTTTGTCTGAGCTTGAGCGAATTAAAACGATAAAAAGAACCAAACCGCCAGCCCAATCTCCTCTATTCAGGTAATTTATGAACACTGTAAGTGCACAACATTTATGGAATAAGCCCTTTATTCTGTGTTTGTTGAATAATCTATTTTTATTTATTTTTTATTTCGCGCAGATTACGATATTACCGATCTACATTCTCAATGACTTGGGCGGCAATATTTCTCAAGCCGGCCTCGCCATGACTTTATTCATGATTTCCGCAATTGCTGTGCGCCCTTTCAGCGGTTTGATCATTGAAAAGCTTGGGACCAAAAAAGCGCTATATATTTCCGAAACATTGTTTTGCCTATTCAGCCTAACGTATATCCTGGCCGACAATTTGACGGTTTTAATGGTCATCCGTTTTCTGCATGGTATTTGGTTCAGTATTTTAACCACCGTTGCAGTGCCGATCGCCAATGAATACATTCCAGCCAAGCGCAAAGGCGAAGGCATGGGCTATTTCCTGATGTCCATTAACCTCGGCATTGTCTTAGGCCCATTAATTGGCCTGACCTTTATTCAAAGCATGTCATATACCGCAGTTGCCAGCATCTTAGCTGCTTTTGTAGCGCTGGGCTGCATCTTTTGTTTTTTAATTCCGCTGCCGGAACATAAAAAACCGGAAGCTGCGACTGTCAAAAAACGCATCAGCATTGACGATTTTATCGAATTTAAAGCCCTGCCAGTCGCGCTCATGGCCATGATGATTTCCTTTTGCTATTCCAGCATCATGAATTTTATTGCGACCTTTGCAGAGCAAAAACATATGCTGAGCTATGCCAGTATGTTCTTTGTCGTTTTCGCTTTTTCTATGATGAGCCTGCGCCCGATTACCGGTAAAATTTATGACCGCAAAGGGCCAAATGCGGTGGTTTATCCTGCATTGTTTTTGTTTGCCATTGGACTCGGCGTTCTCGCATTTATTGACAGCGCAGCAGGCTTCCTATTCGCGGCAGTCCTTATTGGCATGGGCTTTGGTTCAGTGCAGCCTTGCCTGCAGACCATTTCGATTCAGCGTTCGCCAAAACACCGGATCGGCCACGCTACCTCAACTTATTTTACGTTTTATGATCTCGGCATTGCCATTGGTTCTATTGTATTGGGCATGGTTATTTCAGGCAGCGGCTATACCATCACCTATGTCATCTGCGCCGTATTGGTTCTGGTCAGTGTGCTGTATTACAAAGTGATTGTCAGTCAAAAACCGACATTTGAATAATGCTGCAAACAATAAGATTGCAAGCCTAGCTTTTTAAAATCGATTGTCTTGCAAGATCTTCCAGCCTATTGCTGCTGAGCAATACATCTGAAGAACGGGAATTAAATTATTGCCGTTTGATTGAAAGCGCATCAGGAGCAGGCCGAATCAGCATCAGCCTGCTCTTTTTTAATGAGATGATGACGATCATACTGAATCGTTGCGGTTCAGCATGTCTAATTAGGATGCAGCAGCTTCATTATTATCGCTATTTTCCTCTTTAGCCTCCGCCTGCATGCTGAATCCAGCTGCAGGTGACTGTACAGCCGGATTCGCTCTTGGACTTTTCAGTTTAATCTGCAAGCGCAGTTCATTGGTTGAGTCGGCATTCCGCAGCGCTTCTTCATAGGAAATTGCGCCATCGTTATACAAATCAAATAATGCCTGATCAAAAGTTTGCATGCCTAATTCACGTGACTTAGACATAATTGCTTTCAGTTCGTGAAATTCACCTTTCAAAATTAAATCTGATATCAATGGCGTATTCAGCATGATTTCAACTGCAGCGCGGCGCCCCTTGCCATCTTCAGTTCGAATTAAACGTTGTGAAATAATCGCCTTCATGTTGGATGATAAATCCATCAATAATTGATTACGGCGCTCTTCTGGGAAGAAGTTAATAATGCGGTCTAAAGTTTGGTTGGCATTGTTTGAATGCAATGTGCCTAAACATAAATGTCCCGTTTCGGCAAAGGCAATAGCATGCTCCATGGTTTCTGTATCACGGATTTCACCAATCAGAATTACATCCGGCGCCTGACGCAATGTATTCTTTAACGCATTGTGCCAAGAGTGGCAATCCACTCCGACTTCACGATGGGTAATCATGGATTTTTTATGCTTATGCACATATTCCACAGGGTCTTCTACCGTGATGATATGCCCCGCGCTGTGTTCATTGCGATAATCAATCATGGCCGCTAAAGAGGTTGATTTGCCTGAACCTGTCCCGCCGACCACCAGCACCAGCCCCCGCTTTTCCATAATCACATTTTTCAGTGATTCCGGCAGTTTAAGCTGGGTAAAATTTGGAATTTCAGCGGTAATGGTACGAATGACCATGCCAACGTGCAGCTGCTGCTGAAAAACGTTGACACGAAAGCGCGATACATTTGGCACACTAATCGCAAAATTGCATTCCAGCTCAGTTTCAAATTCTTTGCGCTGTTTTTCATTCATTAAACTGTAAGCAAAAAGTTTTGTTTTATCTGCTGTCAGCTCCTGCTGGCCAAAGGGCTTCATCAAGCCTTGATGCTTAATGCTGGGTGGAAAATCCGCTGTTATAAATAAATCTGAACCGCCGTATTCAACCACTTTGGTCAGCATATGAAACATTAAGCGGCGCGCCTCTTCCAGCAACTCAGCAGCATACATCGTATTTTTTCCTCTCAATTTTATTCATCAATACAAAACTTCTGCTTATTTACAGTTTTTATTTTTGTATCGGCTTATTGTGCATAAAACCAATTACTGCCACAAACATAAATCATTCATTTAAATAATATTTTTCTTCATTAATGTATATCAATGCTGGTTTAAAATATAAAATTTGATGCATTTCACCCTTTAGTAAAATAATTAGGCAGTGAAATTGCGAGGCAGATGCTGAAAAGCACTCTTGCTGCGATAAAAAAATTGCCGCGAAAAAAATGCCCTTCATCTGAAGAGCATTTTACAATCATCACTTATTCTGCATACAGTACTGTCATGTGGTTAAGCGCTGCGTTGAAGCTGGGCGCTAGTCAATAGCTCAGCCGTGTCCAAAAGCAGCTGCTGCGTTTTTTCCCAGCCCAAACAGCCATCCGTCACGGATTGGCCATAGGTCATCTCACCAGAAATCTTCTGTGCACCGTCTACTAAATGGCTTTCCAGCATTACGCCGCGCACATGGCTTAAATGGCGTTCGGCGGCAATGGTGCGCAGCACTTCAGGCTGCAACTGCGGATTTTTACTGCTGTTGCCATGACTGCAGTCAATGACCAATGCTGGAAATTCACCCTTTGCTTTAGCTTTGATTTTTTCGATTTCAGCTAAGTGGTAATTCGGCCCGCTATTCGAACCGCGTAAAATTAAATGCGCTTTCGGATTGCCTTGAGAGGATAGGATGCTCGGCAAACCGTTCTGGCCCATGCCCATGAATTGATGCGCATTTGACGCCGACTGAATTGCATCCAGGGCAATTTGAATCGAACCATCTGTACCATTTTTGAAGCCAATGCTGTATGGCATGTGGCTGGAAATTTCACGGTGAATTTGTGATTCGCTGGTCCGCGCGCCAATTGCGCCCCACGCCAGCAAATCATCGAAGTAAGCTGTAGCCATTGGGCTTAAAATTTCTGAAGCAATCGGCAAGCCCATCTCAATAATTTGCAAGTATAATTCACGCGATTTTTCCAAGCCTAGCTGCATATCGCCTGACCCGTCTAAATTCGGGTCATACATGTAGCCTTTCCAGCCGACGGTGGTGCGCGGTTTTTCAATATATGCACGCATGACCAGGAAAATTTGGTCAGATATTTGCGCCTGCAATTGTTTAATTTTTTCAGCGTATTCAAGCGCAGATTGAGGATCATGAATTGAACAAGGGCCTGTAATTACCAGCAGCCGGTCATCCGTGCCTTCTAAAATATTTTGAATAATTTGACGCTGCTCTGCGATTTGCACAGCCAGTGTATGTGTCAAAGGCAGCTGCGCCTTTAATTGATACGGCAGGCTTAAAATTGTTTCTTTTGCCGCTGTTTGTTGTAATGCAGTATTTAAAGCGTTCATTGGTCTTTCCTTTGGACTGCTGTTCTTGCAGCCCGATCTTTTATTTGAGCGTTATGGGACTTTTGGACTTCAGGGTTTTAGACATAAACTGACTAAAGTAAAACCAATAACCGTTGCTAAAATATGAAATACGCAGTGTGTACATAAAAATTCTCCAAAATATTTATAAAAATCAAGACATAAAAAAACCTGATCAGGGTTGCCGATCAGGTATAAACTTGGTGGGCAACCATTTTTCTTGCCCGAACGCGTTCAGGCAATTATCTAAACTGCCAGAAATAATAATAAGCGTTTGGGATCAATGGTTGCTTTAACATCTTGATATCATCAAAAAGTAAGTATCTGAAAATTAAAATACGCTGTATTTTCTGCTTTGACAATAGTTTTTTATACTTTCTGCTGGAATTATCCAATAAATATAAAGCTAAGCCTTATGGCACTATTTATTTATATATTGATGAAATAATCACCTCCAAATAGACTCAAACGCGCAACAAATCTCCCCCCTTATTCGTTCGAGTATCTGCCCATAAAGTAAGCACTGTTCCATCATCAAAATCATTTTTGTTTAATTTTTTGATGTGTAAAATAGCGTCATTTTCTTCACCCCTTTTAAATACTTAGATTTTTTATATAAGTTAATCCAATATTTAATCGCTATTTTGCGCATGCATCTTGTATGCGGTGCATTTATGACGCAATCCATCACTCCTCCATAGAATGGCGCAATCCACTGGGACAACTGTGGATTCGCAGCAGAACAGCTGCTGAAAGAATTAAGCGGCGGAGAAAAACTCAAAGTGGCCCTGCTCAGCTTAATTTTTTGGCCTGAAAATATTGAGCTGCTGCTTTTGGATGAGCCTGAAAATCACTTGGACATTGAGTCACACGAGCTATTGGCGCAGGCCATCCGTCAATATATAGGCGCTGTGATTTTAGTATCGCATGATGCTGACTTTGTGCAGCAATGCGGAATTGAAAACAGCTTCCAGATGGAGCCATAAGCTTGCATAAATGCCATGATATTTCAGACATTAGGACATCTTCTTTTTTTTGATAAAGGCTGAACTTTTCAATCATTTTGCATATGCGCCATATACAGAACCCAGCACATAGGCTGGGTTCTGCATTCAATCTTTAGGCTTTAAAGATAAGGCATTATTCTTCAAAAACTTATCCATCTGAAATGCGGACTGCAAGCTGGAAGCTTTGCAAACCGGCATTTAAAAGTTAAATTTGCTCGCCAGCACCGATTGCACACGCTGTTTGGCTTTCGCCGCATAGTGCTTGGTTTCCGCTTTCCAGTCATTTGGCAATGAACACTTGGCAATGCGCACCCAAACACTGCCGAACTGTTTCATGAAGCTGGCTTCGTTATAGTGAATGCCGTATTCGGCGCATAATGCGCGGATTTTTGGCGCAGCTTCTGCATATCGGTTTGCCGGCATATCTGGGAACAAGTGATGTTCAATCTGATGGCTTAAATTGCCGCTTAAAATATGCAGCCACTGCGTTCCGCTGAAATTGCTGGAGCCGCGGATTTGGCGCAAATACCATTCGGCTCGGGTTTCATTGTCAATATTGTCCATCTCAAAATTTTCAGCATCTTCAGTAAAGTGGCCATTAAAAATCACGGCAGACGCCCATAAGCTGCGGATCACATTGGCTGCGGCATTACCGGTAAAGACGGGAATCGCATTTGGCCCAGCAATGAGCGGAAAAAATACATAATCTTTTATGATTTGACGCTGCATTTTTTTGCGCACTGGCTCTGCCTCTTTCCACACTTGCGCCCAAGTTTTGGTTTTATAAGCAATCACATCTTCGATATGCAGATTTTGCACGCCCACATACCATTCAAAAAACAGCATCAGCTGGGCCGCCAATGGAAGATTGAATAAAAAGCGCGGTTCCCATTTTTGCGCATCACTCACCCGAATCAGGCCATAGCCTACATCATGATCCATGCCGACAATATTGGTATAGGTATGATGAATATAGTTGTGGGTGTATTTCCAGTCAGGGCCTGTCGCCATGGTATCCCAATCATAATTGGCGCCATTCAGGCTGGGATCATTCAGCCAGTCAAACTGGCCGTGCATAACGTTATGACCCAATTCCATATTTTCCACGATTTTAGAGATGCCCAGCAGGCCTGTGCCTAATAGCCAAACCGGCGGCAGCCAGCCCGCGAACATCAGCATGCCGCGTGAGGCAATTTCACTATAGCGGACAAAATTGCGGATTTTATAAATATATTGCGCATCTTGTTCGCTCAAACTGTCCATAATTTCACGGCGGATGGCTTCAACTTTTGCGCCAAATTCTTCAATTTGCGCTGGGCTTAAATATTGCGATTTACTGTTCACATTAAAATTTACGGGCTTATTCATTTATTTTTCTTCCCCTTTAACGCCTATTTAAATGATTTATAGATTAATGGTGACTGGACTGATGGCTTGCGAAATGCACAGCTTGATCTGTGAGTTGCTTTGGCTGTCGATTTCACCCGTCAGCATATTTTTGACCGAACCATTGATTTTGGTGCATGAGCAGGTATTGCAAATGCCCATGCGGCAGCCATGCGCCGGCCTTAATCCTGCTTGCTCAGCACTGTCCAGTAAATTGCTTTTGGCTTGAAACTCCTGCTGCGCAAGTAAAAATTTCACCGGCTGCACTGCAAGCGTTTCATCAATGAGCAATTGAAAATATTCAGTATGCAGCTGCTCCGTTAATTCCAGCGCTTGATAGATCTTCTGTACGCTTTGCATCATGGCCGATGCGCCGCAGGCATAGCATTCACGCTGCTGAAAATTGTCAACCAACTCGCTGAGCAGCTCCAACGTTAGGTGCTGCTTCTGCTGTGTGGTATTTATCAGATGCAGTTTAAATTGCGGATATTGCTCCGCCAAGGCTGTCAGTTCAGCGGCATAAGCATTGTCACGGCTAAAATAAAGCAAATCGACCGGTTTTGAATGATTGAGCAAATGGCTGTTCAATAATGCATAAATTGCGCTAATGCCGCTGCCTGACGCAATCAGCAGACTCGCGCGTTCAGAAGGCTGTAAAACAAAATCACCCTGAGGCTGAGAAATTTCCACAGTTGAATTTACAGGCAACGCCGTTAATGCATTGGATACGCGGCCTTGCTTTTTCACAGCAATGCTCAATAAACCTTGCGGTGAAACCTGAACAATCGAATAACTTCGCTGCTGGCGCACACCGCCAATCACCACAGTCACTAAGATGCTCTGTCCTGCCTGATAAGCATTCAATTGAAAGTTTTGATTTGGGCGCAATTGCAGCTGAATAAAGTCGGTGCTTAATGGTTTGATATTGATGATTTCAGCTTTAATTTTTTTCCATGCCCAAATTGAGTTGAATTTCTCTGCAATAAAATCAACAAAATCTTCACGAATCCACTCCGGCTGATATTCTGTGCGTATCTGCATATGACCCTCGTTTTGACTGGCTTTTAAAATAATATACAAGTGTTTATTATTGTGGTGCCAAGATATGGCATGGCCATTTTATGTTCTATGTCAATACGGGACAGAATCTGTCATTTACGGTTTATTTGCATTTTTTGTCAGACAAGGTGGCATATTTTGCCAATCATGAATGTCAATTCATCTTAGGCAGCGGGAAAGGCCAAAATAGCTCCATAGAAAACCTGAGCTGTTTATCTGCATAACACGTCCTGGATCGTTCTACCTTTAAGGTATATAAGACATAAAAAAACCAAGCCGAAGCTTGGTTTTTTTATTCGTTCAAAGATTAAAACCATCAGTCTTCGAAATGCACCACAGAACGGATAGATTTGCCTTCATGCATTAAATCGAAAGCTTCATTGATTTTATCCAAGCCCATGGTATGCGTTACAAATGGTTCCAGTTGAATTTCACCTGTCATCGCTTCTTCTACCATACCCGGCAATTGCGAACGGCCTTTTACACCACCAAATGCAGTGCCTTTCCACGTACGGCCTGTCACCAATTGGAATGGACGAGTAGAGATCTCCTGACCTGCACCTGCAACACCAATAATCACCGATTGGCCCCAGCCACGATGTGCACATTCCAAAGCCGAACGCATAACATTGGTATTGCCAATACATTCAAATGAATGGTCTACGCCCCAACCGGTCATTTCCACAATCACTTCTTGTACCGGACGATCATGCTCTTTCGGGTTCACAAAGTCGGTTGCACCAAATTCTTCAGCAAGTTTGAATTTTTCTGGGTTGGTATCGACAGCAATAATACGGCTGGCTTTGGCTTTTTTCGCGCCTTGCACAACAGCCAAACCAATACCGCCTAAACCAAAGACTGCAACTGTATCGCCTTCCTGAACTTTAGCGGTATTTTTTACAGCGCCTAGGCCGGTGGTTACGCCGCAGCCTAGTAAGCACACATGCTCATGATTGGCTTCTGGGTTAATTTTTGCCAAAGACACTTCGGCAACAACGGTATATTCAGAGAAAGTTGAACAGCCCATGTAGTGGTAAATCGGCTGGCCATTATAAGAAAAACGCGTGGTGCCATCAGGCATCAAGCCTTTACCTTGAGTTGCACGAACTGCGACGCACAAGTTGGTTTTGCCTGATTTACAGAATAAGCATTCACCGCATTCCGCTGTGTATAAAGGAATCACGTGATCACCCGGCTGCACGCTGGTCACGCCTTCACCGACCTCAACCACAACGCCTGCGCCTTCATGGCCTAATACGGCTGGAAATACACCTTCTGGATCATCGCCAGACAACGTAAATGCATCGGTATGACATACCCCGGTGTGACTGATTTTAACCAGCACTTCTCCGGCTTTTGGCGGCGCCACATCAATTTCGACAATTTCTAAAGGTTGGCCTGGCCCAAATGCGACAGCTGCACGAGATTTCATTGAGTAAACATCCTTTATTGGCAAGTTTAACAGATGGCCTACAGTAACCGCTTTTTATTGCATGATTCAACCTTTAACATGATGATAATATGAACTTATAAATTTTTTGATTCCGCCATAATAAATATGCAGATACATTCATCGATACCAGCAGTTTCATTTTCTTTAATGTTTCTGATGCTTACGGGGTGCAGTTTACCAATGAATACATCAAAGCCAGAATTACCCATTCAACCGCATTCGAAGCATTGGTTAAATGACAGCAATGTTGATGAGCAGTTGGCCAAAGGACTGACAGGTTATCTGGCGCTCGATGATGCATTTATCAGCATTGCATCACGTGTGCATTTAATCCGTTCGGCACAGCACAATATCGACCTGCAATATTATATTTGGAAAGATGATTATATTGGCCATATGATGCTGCATGAGTTGCTCAAAGCAGCAGACCGCGGCGTAAAAGTGCGGCTTTTAATTGATGACCAAAATGGTATACAGCTTGATGATGCGCTGAAAACCCTTGCCGTGCATCCAAACTTCGAAATTAAGTTATTTAATCCTTATAAATTTCGAAAATTAAGAGTTATCGATTACGCATTTCGCATGAAAAATATTAATCACCGCATGCATAATAAGCTGATTATTGCCGATGGTACGATTGCGGTGACTGGTGGGCGCAATATCAGCCGTGAATATTTTGATGCCAGTGAAAGTTTCCAATTTACTGATTTAGATATTCTTTTTTATGGCAATGCGGTAAATCATGCCAATGAGGTATTTCTGGACTTCTGGAATGATGACTTAAGTTATGATGTGCGGCAGTTATTGGGCAATGGTTCTAAAGAAAGTTTGGCGCAGTTAAATCAACACTATGAACAAGATGCCATTCAAAAAAATAATGTCGAAAATAAAATTGAATATGCACAGCAGCAATTAAATGAAAATCTGAAGCAGCGTAAATTTAACTGGGCGCCCGCGCACTTTGTTGCCGACAGTCCCAATAAAATCCGCGGTAATGCTAGCAAGGAACAGTTGATTTATCGGCAAATGGTTCACTTTATGGGCGTGCCAAAACAGCATTTAGAACTGGTATCGGCCTATTTTGTCCCGACACAGCATGGCACTGACTATTTAACTCGATTAACCAAGAATAATATCAAAGTCCGTGTACTCACCAACTCTTTAGCGGCCAATGATGTGGCGTTGGTGCATGCGTTTTATCAAAAATATCGCCATGATTTACTAAAAAATGGCGTTCAGCTTTATGAGTTTAAGCCCTATATTGAGCGCAAAAAAAGAACTTGGTACGAGGTAGCAACTGGTAGCGTTATTCCAGCAAAAGGGAAAAATGCGTCTAGTCTGCATGCTAAATTTTTTGATATAGACGGTATGGTCTTTATTGGTTCATTTAATTTTGATCCTCGATCGGCAAATTTAAATACAGAAGTTGGATTGGTGGTTGAATCAGAACAGCTTCAAAATCAAATTTCTAAAACATTAGATCAGTATTTGCCGCGTATCGCGTATGAATTAAAGCTCGATCAAAATGATCAAATTATTTGGCTCGACCATCAGCCCGATGGCTCGACCCATGAATTAAAGGTTGATCCTCAAACAACCAAATTCCAGCGTTTTGCTATGCATACCGTGTCTTACCTACCTATTGAATGGATGATGTAATTACAAGTTAATTGCGCATTTCACACCTACTCGTATTTCTTTCATTTTTTTAAATGCTGAAGATCTACCAGTCACAATATCCATTCGATGATTTCATTTGTGGTTAGGGTTGAGCTTTAAATACGGCCAACCCTTTTAAGTTCTGAATAAATTGTACATCTCTAAATGCTGCATTTGAAAATGTAGCAAGATGTTCATCTATAGACATATAAAGTTGATTATTTTGCTGCCCATCTGGGGCAAAAATATGATCACCAACATAGTAAATACTTTGCTCATGCATTATCGTTTTAACCGCCTGATGAAATTCTAACGCATAGCGTTTATGGCGCAACTCATGTAGCGCTTGATGAATAATGATGATATCAAAATGTCGCTGATTACCTTGCTGGCTTAGCTTCTTTGCCCAATCTGGTTGTTTAAAATCTCCAGTGACAAATTCAACCCTTTCCAACTCGGAAGAAGTTAACTTACTTTTTGAAAGCTTATGCATAGCCTCTGAAAAATCAAAAGCGGTATATTCAATATTTGGACAGTGCTGCAATAAATGCTTGGCTAAATAACCCGGCCCCGCACCTAGTTCCAAAACTTTTCCATTTGGCGCGTGCTGTAAAATTTCCTGTACATAATAAGCAAATATTTCATAACGCCATGGCCGCTTGATATTCACTTCATTGGCCCATTGCAAAGCTTCATCTGGATTTTTTAAATCTACGGGGCTAGGTACATCGGTTAGAGCTGTTTCTTGATCCAATCTTTCGTTTATATTGTCTTCAAGTTTGTTATTCGATTTTGCCATATTACTCACCTGCTTATTCTTCTCAATCTATGAATAGCATATATCGTTATATTTATTCGCCTAGTATTTAGACATAAAACAGATCAATATGCGCAAAGGTTTTACAGCACTTTTCCATTGCTTTAAAATTATCATCGCAATACATCTCCTTTATTTATGCTTCGTGATCTCCCCTAATGCAATTTTTTGATTTAAGCCGCCAGTTCAATTTAAGTGATATTTTAACGCCATTTAAGACTTTAGAAGACTTAGGCACTCAAGAATGGATATTGTCCAAAGTCCGTGTTGAGCATGACTGTTTAAGTGATCATGAGCTGATTGAAGGCCAAGCCGTTCTTAAATCGAATCAAAATATTCAAATTGAACTGGAATGGCTGATTCAAGATACCGGACATGAACTTCAAGTCTTGTTTAAAGGCATTGAAACAGCAGCAGAGACTGAAACCTTCGTCGTGGTTAAAGGTGCTCAACTGATTGATGCAGATCAGCAAAAGCTGTCGTCTCAAGCGCTGAGTTTATGGATTGATGGAACGTTACTGCCTTTGATGCCAAATATCCGTAAGGAAATTAAAGCCCGTTTAAACCTGTGGGACTATGTCGAATATGATGGCTAAAGCTTAATGCAGCTATATTTTACTCTTAGTATTTGCCTCTTAGTTTCATTGTTAAGGTATAAATATCTAAAATTTATCCGACATTCTGCAATTGCAGTTCATTGAGACACAAGGTCAAAACATCAAAGACTTTTTTGTCGATGCATTGCGCCACATTAAAGCGCATGAATTGTCCAGCATTTTGCGCTTGGCTAAATGAGTTGCCCGGCGCAAGAATAATGCCTTTGGCCAAACAATTTTTTGACAGCTGGGCGGCATCAATATGTACGGGCAATTGGCACCATAAAAAAATTCCTGCCTTCGGTATCACCACAGGATGAATTTCCAACAGAGCAAGCTTTTTCACCGTCTCCATCATCTGCTTTTGTAATTGTTTCTTGACCCATTCAATATGCCGCCCATAACTGCTGTCCATCAGCGCTTGATAGATAATTTCAGCATTGAGATGGCTGGTATTAAAATGTGTCGAAATATTCAAATCAATGAGCTGTTCAATCATCGCTTCTTGCGCAATGATATAACCGCAGCGCACAGCCGCAGACAGCGTTTTGGTAAAACTGCCGATTTGGATGACCTGCTTTAAACCGAGCAATGTTAAATAGCGCGGCGCATGCAAATATTCAAGCTCTGCAAAAATATCATCTTCAACAATAGTCAGGCCGCTCTGCTCTGCCAATTTGGCAATTTCAAATGCGGTTTGCATCGACAGCGCAGCACCCGTTGGGTTATGCAGACCTGAATTGGTCAAATACAGTTTGGGCTGAAAATGCAATGCCTGTTTGAAAGCTTCTACATCTGGGCCATTTTTTCCATAGGATACAGCGATACAATTCAGTCCATGCGCTTTGATTAAGGCTCGAAAATTAAAGTAACACGGATCATCAATCAGCACCGTATCGCCCGCTTTTAAAAGATGGCGGAAAATCAAATCAATGGAATGTGTGGCCGAATCACTGATCAAAATCTGCTTGAGATTCAACGTTACATCATAGATTTCACGCTTGCGCGCAATGTAGCGTCTTAAATTTACATGTCCATGCGGAATAGAATAATCCAGCAGGAAACTGCTATCAGATTTAGCAGCTGTTTTTAATGCTTTACGCAAAGTCTGTTCAGGCATCCATTCTTTTGGCAGCCAGCCGCAACCCGGCTTGAGCATATCATCATGGGCATCCAGAGACTGACGGGAAATCCAAAGTGGATCCACCTCTCGGCTATATTCAATGGAATGTTCAACCAATAATGTCCTTGTGGTTGATGGCTTGCAGACATAATAGCCAGCGCCAATGCGTGATTCCAAAATACCTGTACTGACGAGGCGCGCATAAGCTTCAACAACGGTTGAAACTGAACAGCCGAGCTGCTGCGCAAATTGACGTACAGAAGGTACGCGTCCACCTTCAGACAGCTGCTTCTGATCGATGAGCGTACTCACCTGCTGCATGACCCATTCAATTTTTGTCATATTTCATTCCTGCCATGCATACCTTATACAGATTGTCTGGACTTCACTTTTTTATTTAACTGCTTATTGAACTTTTTATTGAGTAAGCCAAGCCGCCACATTTTCACTCTATTCAGCTTATAAAAATGCCTTTTTAAATGCAAATTGTATGGGTATTTTAACCATAACAGTTCTTTTTAATTGTATTGGACTGTATCTATATCAGTTGTGCGCCAAGGTTTAAATTTTATAGAGCATCTATCGTACAATGCACATGGAATTCCAATGCAAATCAATATAAAAGAAATTCATCAAGGCTGGCTGAATGGGTTCATTGGTATGATTATTTTTGCAGGTTCGTTGCCTGCAACCCGTGTCGCGGTGCAAGGTTTCAGCCCTGAATTTCTGACTGGCGCACGTGCTTGCATTGCTGCTGTTTTAGCCTTGATTCTATTAACTATTTCAAAACAGCCAAGACCATCCACACAGCAGCTCAAATCGTTATGTATTACATCCGCTGGTGTGGTCGTTGGTTTTCCCTTATTTTCTGCATTGGCTTTGCAAACTATCACGGCCGCACACTCCTTAGTTTTTGTTGCTTTACTGCCCTTAGCTACTGCATTTTTTGCGGTGCTGCGGGCAAAGGAAATGCCAAAAAATGCCTTTTGGGTATATGCCTGCATCGGCAGCGGTCTGGTTATTTTCTTTATGCTGTATCAATCAGGTTTGGAAGGCGTTTCACTGGGTGACCTGTATATCATTATTGCCGTTTTACTTTGTGGATTAGGTTATGCCGAAGGTGGTGTGCTTTCGCGTACTTTAGGCGGATGGCAAGTTATTTGCTGGGCTTTAGTGATTGCACTGCCCATTATGCTGCCTCTTTTTTGGCTATATTTCCCTCAAAATTTCAATAATATCCCTGTATCTGCATATATTGGACTCGCTTATGTTTCGATCTTCAGCATGCTGATCGGATTCTTTTTCTGGTACAAAGGTTTAGCCTTGGGCGGCATTGCCAAAGTGGGACAAATTCAACTGGTGCAGCCTTTTATTGGACTGATGTTTTGCGCTGCTTTGTTAAATGAACAGATTAGTTTTTTAATGATTGCGGTCTCTTTGGCTGTGGTCGGCTGTGTGGTTATGGCAAAAAAATATGCCTAAGCGACTGAAAATATAAAAGCAGTGGCGTGAATGACCACTTCATTGCCACTGTTCAGCAAAGAATGCTGTGCAAGTTTTGCTATAGTAAAGATTAAGCACAATAACAATAAAAGGCTAAATAATGAATTTTGAACATTGGGTACAATTCGTAAAGTAATGGCAGATGCGCAACGCGCGTCTATGCATTGCTCCATTGCATCCGTCGATCAAAACTTACAGCCAACCATCACACCAATTGGCACCTTATTTCTGCATGAAGACAGTTTTTCAGGTTTCTTTTTTGATACTTATTCTGAAGCGTTGCAAGAGAATTTCATTCAGAACCCTAAAGCCTGCATACAAGCCATTAACAGCAGCAAACTCTTTTGGCTGAAGTCCTTAATCACGGGACAATTTCAAGATTATCCGGGCATCCGTTTATATGTCGAAATTGGACAATTAAGGCCAGCACAAGAAGCAGAATTGGCTTTAGTGCAGCGTAGAATCAAAGCTTTAAAATGGACCAAAGGCAGTCGTTTGATTTGGAATGATTTTCATCAGGTGCGAGATTTTAAAGTACACCATTATCGTTGGGTTCAATATCCAGTCATGATGCCCAAGCAGCTTTAAGCAACCGCTTTCTACCTCAATCATTTTAAATATAGCAAATACTCTCTTAAAGTAAGCCTATTTCTTTAAATAATTGAGCATAGGCTTCGGCTTTTTTCTCGAGTGCTAAAGGATAAGCGCGTGATGAAGACGGCATCCGATATAAGGTTAAATCTCGGTCGGCAAAGGTCGCATGTGCAGACTGTCCAATTTTCGGTTTTTCTGCATCTTCGGGCATCGACAGCATCAACGTATCCGTTGCTTTATCGCCGGTGGTCATAATATTGCGGCATTCTGGCATTTGCGCTAACAGCTTGGCGATATCCGCCCGTTGATGAATCTGTAAAAATTTATCTGAGGCATTGCCTTTCAGCCGAATTACTTGATACGCCGTATCAAAAAGACCAATCCCTTTTTCATTCAAAAAATCTCGAATCAACTGTTCCTTAAAAGTTTTATTGTCCACATTGAGAAAGTAATTTTTATCCTGAAAAAAGCAAATGCCAAAAATTTTCCACATGTCATTTTGGAAGTTCGGATAATAAAATTCCATTTTCCAGCGTGCTGCTGGCGGCGGGAAACTGCCCATGATTAGCAATTTACCATTGTGAGGCAAAAATGGCTGAAAGGGATGCGTTTCAATCTCACCAAGATGATCGACTGCGTTTTGAGTAGGTTCTAATTCAAGTTTTTTCATTGCTTAAAATTGTACTGTTTTGAGTAATCAAAATTGCTGACGGATCAGATCTGCAGCGGCTTTGCCCCAAATCTGATAAATTTCTTTACTTGGATGAAAGCCATCCACGGCCATGTCTAAATTCAGCGCTTGGTATTTGTGCAAATCATATTCGATCCACTGCATATTGCTGCGGGTATGCACCAAATGAGCCAATTCCGCATTCATTTGCTTGGCATATTGTCCAAAAAGCCAGCTTAAAGGATTCGGCAGTGCGGGAAATAGATGCATAGGCGGCACGCCAGCAGCCACCACCAATGTAGGATTAAATTTCTGTTGAATCAAGCGGTATAAATCCTGCTGTTTCTTCACCCATGACTTTGCAGACATTAGTTTAGTGACATCATTCACGCCTACTGATGTCAGCACCACATCATAATGACGATTTTCTAATGTGTGAATATTCTGAATTATTTGACTCGTTCCATCACCAGTTTTGGCATGCAGTTTCCAGTCAATTGCATAATCCATTTTCAATTCGTCAATAACGGCACCGAGCAAGGCATCCTGCTGGGTTTCTACACCCACACCGGCTGCTGCGGAGTCGCCTAGAATTAAGATTGAGAGCGGCGTACCTATACCCGTATGCCCGTCACGCAGACCTTCCGGCTCCGGTAAACGCGGCGTATTCTTTTTGACGCGATAGCCTTGAACGATTAAAGCTGGAATTAATGCGATTGTGACAACTTTTAACAACATAATTGTAGGTCTTAAATTTTTAGATCAGTTTTAATAAAATATAGCCTACTCTGTTTGACGGATCGAGTGAATTTCATCACAGTCACTTTCAATACAGCCATTGTCATTGCCGGTAAAACGATTGCAGATTTAAGGAATCGGCCTAAAGCATGGGGATACATAGAGACAGTTCAGCCAATAGCCATAAACTGAATATTTTAGGCAGATCTGCAGTGGCCGTTGCAAATTTAAATGCTTCAGCCATGATTTTATGACTGATAATTAACACACGTTGTCATTACATCAGCTAAACAATTTAAATTTAAGCAAAAAAATTACCAAAGTCGGCTTTAAAACAAGCTTTCACCTCAATGCTGCAACGCCATTTACTCTATATGTTTTTTCATAATTCATACTCAATTAAATACAAAGACCGCTTGTATAAAGATCTTGTATTGAGCATCATTTTAAGATGTTTAACTGCTTTAAAATGAGCCAGGTGAGCAGCCATGATCAATAAAATTTACTTAGCCTGCATCCTTACTGCATGCAGCATGCCTGTTTTTGCACTGACAGCCGCTGAACAGAAACAAGTTGATCATCTCGTTCAGCTGTTTAAGCAAAACAATAAAAGCGCAATTGCGCAAAGCATCCGCTACCCGCTGCAGTGAGAAGAACCGATACCGGAAATCAAGAATGCCAAAGAAATGATGAACCGTTTTGATCAAGTCTTTGACGCCGAGTTAAAACAGGACATCAGCCATTCCAAACCAAGCCAGTGGACTGCGATGGGCGGGCGCGGACTGATGCTGGATAACGGTAAAATTTGGTTTGACGGCAAAAGAATCACGGCTGTCAATTACAGCAGTCAAGCAGAACAGCGCTATAAACATGAGTTAACGGCTGCGCAAAAGCAGCAGCTGCACCCTAGCCTGCGGTCTTTTAAAGCGCCGGTTTTGGTCTTTAAAACCCAAAGTTTTAATATCCGCATTGATGAACTGAGCAATGGCAAGTACCGTTATGCCGCTTGGAAAGCTGGACAAAAGCAGTCTGAAAAACCGGCTTTGGTGTTAAATAACGGCACGGTTGAATTTGATGGCAGCGGCGGCAATCATCATTACCTATTCAAAAACGGCGCGTATAGCTATGTTGTTGAACGCAATATATTGGGCGACAGCACAACACCAGACGTTTATTTAACCGTTAAACGTGCGGATACAGCAATCTTGGAGCAGGCAGGTTCAATCTTAAAATAAATGACTTTTTAAACACTGCCGTTTCAAAATAAACGATCCCAATACATGAGACAGTGGGTTGCTGATCAGATCTTTAAATAAAGATCTGAATAATGATGCTATGAAAAACCAAAACCATGCTCTCGATACAACACAATCTGCGCATCCATTCCGCTCCCGCATGTTGCACATCCAACAGTGAGCGCATTTTAATCAGCCAGCGTTAAACACGCTGGTATGAGTCCTTTCTCCCCCTGCATTTGCCTGCAAATTGATGGATTGATTCAGCTTCATAATTCTTTATTTGAAAATTGACTTCTCCCATTCAAATGGCATATTTGAAAAATAGATGACATACAATCTATTTAATTATGAGTACACATTCTGAACTGGATCAATTGCGATTTGCCGGCTTAGCCTCATTGGTTGCGCGGACATGGCGCAAGACCATTGACAGCCGCTTGGAAAAATATGATCTGACTGATGCCACATGGCTTCCATTGGTTTATTTAGCCCGCATAGACAAACCCATTCGGCAAAAGGATTTGGCCGCGATGCTGTCACTTGACAGTTCCTCTATAGTGCGCGTGCTGAACCATTTGGAGAAGGCCGGTTTAGTTGAACGGGTGCCAGAAGAACATGACCGCCGTGCCAAAGCCACCAGCATTACTCCGCAAGGCCTTGAAGTAATTGAGCATTTGCAGAAAATATCTCAAAGTTTAGAAGATGACATCAAAGCCCGTTTAGATCCGCATGATTTTCAAATTGCTAGACAAGTACTCAAAAGCTTGGTTTTGATATTAGAAGATTTACCTCAAGGTGAAGCTTTGGATCAACCACTCGAATTTGATCATCGCCAAAGAGCAAAGCCTCAAACCAATAACAGTGCGGAAGATTGATCATGTCTCCAAAAAACAACATTCCGCTGTGGTTTCTGGCAGTATTAACCCTCAGCGGCACACTGGCTATGCATATTTTTGTGCCTGTTTTGCCCTTGGTGGGACAAGATTTTCATGCCGACCTGCATGAAGTTCAGCTTACACTCAGCGTTTATATTTTAGGTTTAGCGATTGGCCAGTTATTTTACGGTCCGTTGGCAGACAGTTTTGGCCGCAGACCGATTTTAATTTTCGGCATGCTGCTTTATTCTGCAGCCAGTATTGGCGCTTTGTTCGCGGCTAATATTGAAATGCTGATTGGCATGCGATTTATACAAGCCTTGGGCGGATGTACCGGCTTGCTGCTTGGCCGAGCTATTGTCCGAGACACTTCGACAGGCGCAGACACCACCAAACGGCTATCGCTGATGAACATGATGGTAATGTTTGGCCCAGGGCTTGCTCCCCTGTTAGGCGGTCTGCTGGCCTCCATCTCCGGCTGGCGCAGCATTTTTATTGCTTTAAGCATTTTGGGCCTGATCAATTTGATCTTGGTATATATATTTATTCAAGACAGCGCCTTAAAACGTGATACTTCATTCAAAATAGTTGCCAGCAATTATAAGCAGTTGATCAGCTCACCAAAGTTTTTGGGACTGACTTTAGGCGGCGGTTTAGCGACAACCTCTATGTATGCCTTTTTAAGTGTGGCTTCCTATATTGTGATACAGCAGCTGGGCGGCACTTTGCATGAAGTCGGTATTTATTTGGCTTTAATCATGGTTGGCGTTTGGATTGGCACATTTGCAACCAGCCGTTTGGCCGGCCGATGGTCTATAGACCGGATGATTGCAATTGGTAGCGGCATCAGCTTTGTATTTGCCAGTATTTTTCTATTGTTTAGCTTTTTTGACATCATCAATGTTTATACCGTGATGATACCGATTGTCTGTTTTTGTGTAGGTGCCGGTTTAGCATCACCTGCTGCATTAACCAAAGCATTAAATGTGAATCCTAAAATTGCAGGTTCAGCATCCGGTATTTATGGATGCTGTCAAATGGTCATTGGTGCAATTTGCGCATCACTCAGCGGCATTGGTGATAATCCTGCACTTGCCGCGGCTTGTGTTCTGTTCATCTCCTGCATTGTTGCGCAGATCAGTTTTAGGGTTGCTCATTAAGTTGATGCTCTTGCATAGGCATTAATTAAATGATGTTTAAATTTGAATGCTTTCGCAGTATGTATTTCTCACTTTGGGCTAACACTCGTATTACGTATAAGAAATTTATGTTAAATAAGATGAAGCTTAGACAAGATCTTATGAATAGTTAGGCATTCTGCACAGTTAGTTTTAAACCTAAAGCATTTACTACTCGGTTAATTGTATCAAAACGAGGTGCTGAATCTTGACGGAGTGCTTTGTAAAGTGCTTCACGTCCAATTCCTGCGTCTTTAGCAATTTGAGTCATACCACGAGCTTTGGCAATAACACCAAGTGCGTGAGCTAGTTCAGCAGGATCATTTTCTTCAAGAACCATATTAAGATATATTACAATATCTTCCTCACTCTTAAGTGCTTCTGCCATGTCAAAGCTAGGTAGATCAGCTATTTTAACCATTTTTCAATCCTCTAAAGATTTTGATAAATCAACAGCTCATTCTATATCCTTTTGCTGTGTAGATTTATCACCACCTCCAAGCATCACAATGATTACATCACCATGTTTGATGTAATACATGCGCCAACCTGGTCCGAAGAACTCTCGCATTTCCCAAACACCTTCTTGAAGATGCTTTACATCGCCCCAATTACCTCGCTGAACCTTTTCTAATCTTCGATTCAGTTTAAGGCGGGTCATATTGTCTTTAATGCTATCTAACCATTCATCAAATTCAGGGAGACGTTTAATCTCGATCATGAAAGTTCCTCTTTATTGTATTCGATCGAATACATAATATTATAATGAATATATTTTATGAGTAAATTAAATAATAAGAATATATGTTATCAATTGATTAATTAACAACCTGCCATCTCGGCAAGAAGTATCAAAACAGCATATAAAAAAGCCGATTTGTAACAAGGTCAGCTTTTGGCCGTTTTTGAGGGTGGTTAAAAAAATTTA
The DNA here is from genome assembly GCF_041919735.1 of Acinetobacter sp. Classification (GTDB taxonomy): domain Bacteria; phylum Pseudomonadota; class Gammaproteobacteria; order Pseudomonadales; family Moraxellaceae; genus Acinetobacter. The sequence goes on along the minus strand of NZ_JAYRTF010000015.1, from coordinate 58,936 downwards.
ACCATATGAAAAAAATGTTTTTTATAATCCATTTCATATAACGGCCATTATGTTAAATCGGATTTATTACTTTCATTAAAGAAGTTGTTTTTTCATAAAAATTGAGTTTTTTATTGCTGGAGTAGTTAAAGAAACTTTATCAATCATGCATTCTCTTGCAGTATTACTATTTAGTATTCTTATAAGCAAAATAGTAGCCCAATTAGGTGCTTTCTTTACTAGATATGGTAGTTCATTAATAATTTTAACTACATATAAATTATCTTAATTTATTATATTAAATCATCAACTTACCCAAAAAAACGCTCATCACCAAATAGTTTTTTGTCGACTTATCAAGTTCCACCCAAACATATCTGAATTGATCTTCCATGAATTAAAAAAGCCCCATTTGGAGCTTATTTTAATGTGAAAACTCAAAAAGACTAAAACATCAGCCGAGTTTCATGACCAGTTTTAAAGGCAAGACTTTCATAATGGTTCCAAGCGGCATCCACGGCCATTTTGGCACATAGGCTTTAACCGGTTCTTTTTCAATTTCAGCCGCTAATAACCGCGAACCAGTTTTTTCATCGATTTCAAAAGGCAGTTTCTTCGCGCCTTCATTGATTTCTGTACGGATATAGCCCGGGAAAATCGTAGACACTTTAATTGGCGTATTGATCAGCTCGGCACGGATGCCTTCTGCTAAATGCGCAACACCGGCTTTGCTTGCGCCGTAAGCTGTTAAATGTTTTGGCATGCCGCGCATTGCACTCATGGATGAAATCACCACCAAATGCCCGGCGTTTTGCGCACGGAAAATTTCAACCGCAGCTTCACACTGCGCTAAAGCAGAAATAAAGTTGGTTTCCACCGTAGCACGGTTAATCTCAAAATTGCCTTTGCCAATGCGGCGGCCTTCTCCAACACCTGCATTGACAATCACGCGGTCAATCGTGCCAAAATCTGCTTTAAATGCGCGGAACACTTCAAACACTTGATCGTAATTGGTCACGTCTAAAGTTTTGGCAATCACTTGAATGCCATATTGGCTTTCCAATTCTTGCTTTAAGCTTTCTAAACGCTCTAAACGGCGGGCGCAAATCGCTAAATTATAGCCTTTTTGCGCAAATTCACGCGCCATGCCTGCGCCAATCCCTGAGCTTGCGCCAGTAATTAAAATTGTTTTAGCCATAATTGAATCCTTAATATTTTTTAAATCAAATCCAAGTCAATAAACTTGGGTTCGCGGCTTTTATAAAATGATGTTCGTTTAGACTCAGCAGCTGCGGCTCATTGCCGACCAATCGCAATGTGGTCATGCTGGTATTGGCAATCGCCCAATTTAGCGCAAAGGTTTTTTCAGGGCTGAGGCCTAAAATTTTGCCGACTGCAACCGAGATCACGCCACCGGAAGTAAAAACCACCGCATAGCGCGGCTGAGTCTGCGCCAGCTCATCACATAAATTCTGCAATGCTGTTTCTACGCGGTTTTTAAAATGCGGCCAAGATTCATCATATTCATGGTGATACTCACCGCCTGTCCAGCGGCCAATGGCGCCCTCAAAGATTTTGGCCAGGTAGGCCCGCGGATTGGCCTCTTTAGAAACATCTTCTTTCAGCAAATGCGGCTCATTAAAACGCGGCTCATATTGTGCAAACACTTGCTGATGATTGAACTCATTCCATGCGCTGTCAGTCACAACATCGCTTTCTGGAAAGCATTTTTCCAAGGCAAGGCTGGCCGTTTGCTGATGGCGCTGCATAGAACCGGCAACGGCATATGGCGCTTCTTTTAAAATTTCATCAAAATATTGACCCAGCACTTTCGCTTGCAATTCGCCATTGGGTGAAAGCTTGTCATAGCTTTCAGCGCCAAAAGATGCCTGCCCGTGACGAATCAAATAAATCGTGGTCATTTTCCTAAAATATCCTTCATTTTTTCGATGTACTTTTGCGCAATGTCATTGGCTTCAAGCTTCTGCAAGCCAATCAGTTTCAATGCGCGTATATGCAAAGCATGAATCACAATCCAGAAATCTTTAAACGCTGGATTATTGGTTTGCTTATGATAAAAACGGTAGTAAATCTGCTGCGCGATCACCGCTAAGCGGAAGATGCCGAAGACTTCGTAAAATGTCCAGTTGTCTGTGTGCAAGCCTGTTTTTTCAAGATAGTAATCCACCACTTCTTTGCGGCTAAACATGCCTTTTAAATTGGTCGGCTGGCGGCGGGTAGCTTTAAAAATGGCATTGTCTTTATCTTCAACCCAATAGGCCAAAGCTGAACCCAAGTCCATTAACGGATCGCCCAAAGTCGCCATTTCCCAATCCAGCACGCCAATCACTTCGGTTGGATTTTCAGGATTTAAAATGACATTGTCAAAACGCCAATCGTTATGAATAATGCAGGTGTTGGTATCTTCTGGAATATGCGCTTTCAGCCAATTGCGCACATATTTGAATGACGGCACATTTAACGTTTTGGCTTTTTCATAGCGCGCATCCCAGCCTTCCACTTGGCGGCGGCAATAACCCTCACCTTTGCCGAGCTTTTCCAGCTCAGTCCCTTGATATGGCACCTGATGCAGTTCAATCAGCTTATCAATTACATTGATGCACAGCTCACGGACTTGGTTTTCATCAAAGTTCAGCTCTTTCGGCAGATTCGCGCGCGGAATAATGCCTTCAACGCGTTTCATCACGTAAAAATCGCAGCCAATCACCGATTCATCCTGGCACAGCGCCACCATTTCAGGCAGTACTGGATAAAACTCAGCTAAGTTTTTTTGCACATTGTATTCACGCGCCATATCATGCGCAGATTTGGCTTTCGTTCCTTTAGGCGGACGGCGCAAAATCAAGTCCGCGTTTTCATATTTAAGGCGGTATGTCCAGTTTGACGCACCGCCTGAATATTGAGTGACCTCTACAGGGCCGGCAATATCCGCACCTTGTTCAATTAGCCAGTTGCTTACCGCGCGGACATCTAATTCTTCACCCTCACGAACTGTGCCGCCTACATCAATCACTGACATTATTTTCACCCTAAATCTTTCAATGCAAATCTTTTTAACCCAGTCTTTGAGGCCGTCACATTCAAGTTATGGCTCAAGAGCTGTAAGTAATACGTAAATTGTTATGCTCATATGTTTATAGCACGGTCAACCCAGAGTTGCCATGCTATAAACCGTGCAGAAAATGCTTACTTTTTGCGGCGTGAGCTGTAGCCGCGTTTTGCCAATTCCAGCTTCGCAATCATGCCTTTATGCACTTCATCCGGGCCATCCGCCAAACGCAGTGAACGCGCTTGCGCAAAGAAGCCGGTTAATGGCGTATCACGCGAAACCCCGGCGCCGCCGTGAATTTGCATTGCCATATCCACCACTTTTTCCAAAACGCTAGGCGCAACGACTTTAATCGCAGAAATCTCGGTTAAAGCGGCCATATTGCCTAAGGTATCCATTTTATACGCGGCATACAGCGTCAATAAACGCGCTTGATCAATGGCAACACGGGCTTCTGCAACACGTTCCAAATTTCCGCCCAGTTTTAAAATTTCTTTGCCGAATGCGGTACGGCTCATGCCGCGGTCAATCATCAGTTCTAATGATTTTTCTGCCGCGCCAATGCAGCGCATGCAGTGATGGATACGGCCAGGGCCAAGACGGCCTTGCGCAATTTCAAAACCTTGGCCCGCGCCGCCAATAAAATTAGCGACCGGCACACGCACATTGGTGAAGCTGATTTCGCCGTGTCCATGCGGCGCGTCATAGTCACCAAAGACCGGCAGCATGCGTTCGATTTTTACACCCGCTGTTTCAACAGGAACCAAAACCATCGAATGCTGATGATGGCGATCTTTGCTTTCATCTGGAGTATGCGCCATAAAGATAATAATTTTGGCATTCGGATCGCCTAAACCTGACGACCACCATTTACGGCCATTCAAAACAATTTCATCGCCGTCAATAACCGCTGTCGCTTGCATATTGGTGGCATCCGATGAAGCCACTGCAGGCTCCGTCATGCAGAATACAGAACGGATTTTTCCGTCTAAAAGCGGTTTCAGCCACTGTTCTTTTTGCGCTTCTGTACCGTAGCGCCAAATCACTTCCATGTTGCCGCTGTCTGGCGCATTGCAGTTAAATACTATGGGCGCAATCAAGCTGCGGCCTGAAAGTTCGGCAATGTGCGCGTATTCCTGTACTGATAAACCTTGTCCTAATTGATCGCAAGGCAAAAACATATTCCAAAGCCCTGCAGCTTTGGCTTTGTCTTTCAGAACTTCAAGCTGAGCGGGCCACTGCCATTTGGTCCAGTCACCGCCCTGATTCAATTCATGCACTTCATGCCAAAATTCAGTTTCAACTGGCTCGATTTCGTTTTTAATGAACTGTTTCGTTCTTTCAATATAATCCTGTGCGCGTGCTGATAACTCGAACATGGCATGATCCTTTTCAATATTGTGTTTTACGCTTTACAACAACATACCTTGAAAACTATTATGAACAAAATGATTTAATTTTATAATTCATCATGAATTCAATTCATAGTAAAAACCTGATTGATCTGGGAGTTTTCCACCGCATCGATATCAACTTATATCCGCTGTTTATCGCGGTATATGAGCAAAAAAGCATTTCGAAAGCGGCGCAGATTCTTTGCATTACTCAATCCGCCGCCAGCCACGCTTTGCAGCGCCTGCGCCAGCATCTGCAGGATGATTTATTTGTCCGCGCCGGCAGCAAAATGCTCCCTACACCTTTTTCCGAGCAGATCTATCCTTCCATTAAAGATGCGCTGTACGCCATACAGAACATCTCCATGCAGAATCAAAGTTTTGATCCCAGCGCCGTGCAAAGCCTTAAAATTGCATTGCATGATGAAATTGAACCGCTGATTTTTCCTAAGCTGGTGGCGCATTTTCAGCAAAGCCAATTCAATATTCAATTTTCCAGCATTAAGTTAGACCGCAAAAATATTGCGGCAGACCTTGCTTCGCAGCAAATCGATTTTGCCATCGATTTAGAACAAAATTTTGGAGATAAAATTCAATTTCAAACGCTGCAGCAGGATCATTTTGTAGTCTGTTCACAGCAGACGGAAATGAATGAGCAGCTCTATCTCGCTTCAGCGCATATTGGCGTTTCTTCACGCCGCACAGGTGTTTTGGTCGAAGATATTTTTTTAAACCGCAAACAGCTGTCACGTCAAATTACCCTGCGCTGCCAGCATTATTCAACTGCGCTGCAAATTTTAGCGCAGCAGCCAAAAACAGTTTTGACCATTCCCAAGAATATTTTGGCGCATTTGCAAATTGCAGAAAACCTGAACATTTTTGATGTGCCTGTAGAACTTCCGAAAATTAATATGGGGATGTATTGGCATAAAGATATTCAAGAAAATGCACGTCATAAATTTTTGCGAAGCGAAATAATTAAAATTTTTGCTTAGGCTATTTATGGCAGCCAGAGATGAACGTGTCTGTTCAAGCGCATCGGCAAAACAATGTACAGCAGTGAATAAATTTTCAACAAATAATTGATTTAAAATTAATTTTATACTGTTTGCTGATTATTTAGCCTCAGCTGTTCTCGCTTTTCCATTACAATTAATGTCCTTAACATCTCCAACTTATGCTGAATTTATTCGAACGGATCAATAAATTCAGCTTTTTTTATGCTCGAACAATTATCTCCCAGCTGGCTCATTGGCCTTGGCATTTTGCTATGCCTCATTACCCTCTTTCTCTGTCATAAACTTTATGTTTTTCTGACCGATCTTTTCCGTCCATTCAAAAAAGGCAAGTCGTACTGGTGCCGCGTCATTGCAGTCAGTGATGGCGATACACTCACCTGCACACGGCTGAATATCCGCAGATCGCAAACCAAACTGCGTTTTGCCTATGTTGATGCGCCTGAATCGACCCAAAACTATGGCAAAGAATCTCAGCGCGTCATCAAAGCCATGGTGTATAAAAAATTGGTGCGCATTAAAATTACCGATGTTGACCGTTATGGCCGCTGTGTGGGTGTGATTTACCGTTACCGCCGCAATATGAATGAAGAAATGGTAAAGCGCGGTGCAGCATGGGTGTATGAAGAATATATTCGAGATAAAAAACAGCTTCAATATATGAAATCGCTGCAGGACAAAGCCCGCAAACAAAGAAAAGGGCTATGGAAAGACAGCCGTCCAATGCGGCCAAAAGAATATCGAAAGCTGCATAAATAAATGGACCGCCCAGATGCAAATGCGGCATTGGGTCTAATTCGACTGGGAGCATCCAGCTCCCTTAACTGAATGAGGTTTAGGCCTGAAACATGCTCACTTTGCATTGAAATATGCTAGAAAGCATGCAATGACCGTATCCATTTTTAATCATTAGCGCCGCAATCCATGCCTGCAGCCTGCTGGATTTTCTAATTTAAATTGCGCTTTGTCTTTAATGCCTGAAGCCCGGCCTTCTTTCTATTGATTATTCGGTTTAATGGGCGTAAAGTTTCCATTAATTTAGTTACCCTAGTTAACTACCATGAACTCCCAATTAGGTTTCCGCGCTTCATTGATGCGCTGCGCCCGCATGTTCAGCGATGAAGTCAATACGATTTTACTGCCTTATCAGCTGAACTATTCCCTGTGGCAAGTCATGTTTGTCATCCAAGAGAAACAAGGCTGCACGTCCATCGAAATTGCTGAATATTTAAATGTATCCAAGCCGTCTATTGCTAAACGCACGCGCATACTCGCTCAGCTGAATGTTGTTTCACAAGTTCAAACTGATGATAAACGTCAGAAAAAACTCGTACTGAGCGCTGCAGGTCAAAAGCTTTATCAGCAGTGCGCTGCTGAAATTGGCCAGTTTGAGCAGCAGCTGATCCAGCCTTTCAACCCGCAGGAAATTTTAAAAAGCACTGCATTGCTGAATGAGATTAGCGCCGCCCTTGAAACCCGCACTGCAGGTAAAAAACAATGAGTGACAATGCCTCCTTATGGACGAAAAACTTCGTTTTGGTCAGCGCCATCAATTTTCAGCTGGTGCTGATTTTTTATCTTTTGGTTGTGGTGATTGTCGGTTATGCCGTTGCAGAATTAGGCGCCTCCACTGCTCAGGCGGGCCTCGTTTCCGGCTTGTTTATTGTCGGCACTTTAGTTGGCCGCTTGCTGGTCGGCCAGTTCCTTGAGCGCTTTGGCCGCAAAACCACCTTAGTGGCTGGGCTGATCGGATTTTTGCTGTTTTCTTTTTTGTACTTCGTGCATTTTGGCGTCGGCATGCTGCTGTTTGTCCGCTTCATGCATGGTTTTATGATGGGCATTGCTTCTTCAGTGCTCGGCACCATCATTGCCCAAATTCTGCCGCCCGCCCGCCGCGGCGAAGGCATTGGCTACTACAGCATGAGCAGCACATTAGGCACAGCAATTGGCCCATTCCTCGCGATTTGGATGATGCTGCATATCGGCTACCATGCAATCTTCATTGTTTCCAGCTCCATTGCTCTCAGTTGTTTGTTGGTTGCATTGATAATTCAGGTGCCGAATTTGCCGCAAGCATCTAAGCATCTAGAACCAGCATCGGCACCTGTCCTGAAACCAAGCCTGCTGTCGCGTTTTGTAGAACCGAAAGCATTGCCGATTGCATTCGTTATGCTGCTGGCTTCGATCTGCTACTCTGGCGTGCTGTCTTTTATTAATTTTTATGCTAAAGAAATTGATTTGGTCGAAACCGCCTCTTTTTTCTTCCTGACTTACGCCATTGCTATTTTAATTTCACGCCCGATTACTGGCCCGTTAATGGACCGTAAAGGCGCCAACATCATCATGTATCCTGCTTTTGTAATTATGGGGGCTGCACTGATTTTGCTCAGTCTGGCCAACAGCGCTTGGGTGCTTTTACTCTGCGCGGCTTTGCTTGGCTTCGGCTACGGCAATATTCAATCCGTCTGCCAAACCATTGCCGTCAAAAGCACCAGTATCGAACGCATGGGCTTTGCTACATCAACCTTCTTTATCTTTTTGGATGCAGGGCTGGGTTTTGGGCCTTACTTTATCGGTAAAGCGCTTGATTATATTGGCTATTCTGAACTGTACTTATACAGTGCCTTTGCCGCTTTCGCCTGTATTGCCGTGTACTTCATCCTGCACGGCCGCCATGCGGGTGCAAAAGCGGCATGATGCAAAACCATCCAAACAAGCTTTGAATGGCTCATCTGCCATAAGATTTGCTTAAAACCGCCGGCTGAATCGCCGGCGGTATTCTATCGGATTCAGCCCAGTTTTTTTATGAAACAGCCTGCGGAACGAGCTGGGATCACTGTAGCCCACCTCCTGCATAATCAGCTCTAAAGATTGTTCCGTTTCTTCCAGGCGCTTTCGGGCGGCTTCAATTCTGATTGCCTGCACATACTGATTGGGCGGGACATCCAAAGCGGCATTAAAGCGCCGGATCATGGTTCTGACTGTCACGTTGAATTGCGCCGCCAAATCATCCAAATTGATATTTTGCTGAAAATGCAGCTCGATCCAATCCTGAATTTTTTGCACCAGCACATCATGATGCGGCTTGCCTATTTTCATCAGTGAATATGACAGCTGGCTGTCGCGGCGGTAATCAATCACAAAAGATTTAGCAGTCTGCATGGCTGCTTCAAATCCATAAAAGCGTTCAATCAAATGCAGCCCCAAGTCAAACCATGCCAAGCCTCCGCCAGCGCAATACACCTGCTGATCGCGGGTAATCAGCTGATCCGCATTCAGCTTGACCAAGGGATAGCGCTCGGCAAACAGCTGCTGAAAGCCCCAATGCGTGGTGGCATATTTACCATTTAAGATCCCAGCTTCCGCCAAAAAGAAGTTGCCGGTGCAGTTGCCTGCAATCAGCTGATTGTCTTGTTCAGCCTTTTGGAGCAATTTCAGCAGCGCTGAATTTCGCGCTAATGTTTCTATAATTGGCGCACCAATCGTCGGCACAATCAGCACATCGGCATGCGAGATTTGATCAAAGGACAGATCCGCCTGAATTTTCAATCCATTGATGCATTGAATTGGCCTGCCATCCGCACTGGCAATTTCCACCTGAAATAGGCGCTGAATATCTTGATTCCAAATGCGGTTCCAGCTGACGCCTGCCATGGAAAATAAATCCGTGACACCGGTAATCGCGGAAGCCAAAGCGCCATTAAAAGCCAAGATCACAATTTTTTTCATCGCGCCTCATGTTCAGTTCAACATCTTAACTCAGCACTCAAATAGTCAAAGTCAAAGTCAAAGTCAAAGGCCGATTGATCGGATGTTTGAAAGATCAATAGTAATATCATTTTTCACCTATTAAGTGTCATTATTGACAATCCACAGCACAAAAATCAACTGCTACTCTTGACGCATACCAAGATAATGAAAAGAGATGCCCCATGGTGCAGCTGGTCAATGAAAAGGATTTAAGTTTTTTGCTGTATGACGTTTTCAAGGCGGAGGAATTAACCCGATTCCCGCGCTATGCAGAACACGATGCAGCCACGTTCAACAGCATTTTGGATACCGCCCGCGGCATTGCTGAGGATTTTTTTGCACCGCACAATGCAAAAGCCGATCATCATGAGCCGACATTTGATGGTCAAAACGTGGAAACCATTGCCGAAGTAAAAACCGCATGGAAACAGTTTGCTGATGCTGGACTGCTTTGCGCGCAGCATGATTATGCAGATGGCGGCATGCAGCTTCCGACCTTAATTAATATGGCCGCGAACGCCTATTTTATGTCGGCGAATCCGTCTACTGTGGCCTATTCCTTTTTAACCGCTGCCGCGGCCAATCTGATTCAGGCCTTTGGCACTGAAGCGCAAAAAAATGCGTTTGTTCCGCATATGTTCAGCGGCCGTTTTTCCGGCACAATGGCCATGACTGAACCGAATGTCGGTTCATCATTGGGTGATTTGACCACTAAAGCAATTCCTCAGGCGGATGGCACCTTTTTGATTAAAGGTCAAAAAATGTTTATTTCCGGCGGCGATCAAGACATCACAGAAAATATAGTGCATCTGGTGCTGGCCCGCATGCAGGATGCGCCGCAAGGGGTCAAAGGCATTTCGCTGTTTATTGTGCCTAAATTTAACGTTCATGCAGATGGAACATTAGCCGAACGCAATGATGTGCAGCTGGCTGGCCTGCTGCACAAAATGGGTTACCGAGGTACCACCTCGACGGTGTTGAGTTTTGGCGAGCAAGATCAATGCACCGGCTATTTGATTGGTGAAGCGGGCGCCGGCCTGAAATACATGTTCAAAATGATGAACGAAGCGCGTGTCGGCGTGGGCTTAGGCGCAGCCATGATCGGTTACCGCGGCTATTTAGCATCTTTAGACTACGCTAAAAACCGTCCGCAAGGCCGGCTGCTTTCCAATAAAGATCCACTGGCCAAACCCGTCAGCATTATTCAGCATACTGATGTAAAGCGCATGCTGCTGGCGCAGAAATCGTATGCGGAAGGTTCATTGGCGCTGTGCCTGTTTGCCGCGCGCTTGATTGATGAACATCAGGCGGATGGCAATGAAGACAGCGCGATTCTGCTGGATTTAATCACGCCTGTGGTGAAGTCATTCCCTTCGGCTTATGGGCCGAAAGCCAATGATTTAGCCATTCAAGTGCTTGGCGGCGCTGGTTATACCCGCGAGTATCCGCTGGAACAATGCTACCGCGATAACCGTTTAAACCCGATCCATGAAGGCACGTTCGGCATTCAATCCTTAGATTTGCTGGGCCGTAAACTATGGCTGCACGATGGCAAAGGCCTCATGCTGCTGATGCAGCGCATGCAGCAAACCATCAATGAAACGGAAAATGAAACTATTCAGCTGCTGGCGGAAATATTTCAGCTGCATCTGGAGACTGTGCAAAACACCACACAGCGTTTAGGCAAAGCGCTGGCTCAAGGTCAAACCAATCAGGCATTGGCGAACTCAGCTCTGTATTTAGACATGATGGGCAAAACCATTATTGCATGGCTGTGGCTAGACATGGCCAATAAAGCGCTTCAGAAATTTGCGGATAGCCGCCATGCGGAAGATCAGCAGTTTATGGCAGGGAAAATACAGGCGGCGCAGTATTTCATGCGCTGGGAACTGCCGGAAATAGAACATTATGCAAAATTGCTCAATCAATTTGATGACACATGCTTAAACATGCAGGTTGATTGGTTCTAAGTTTTAGTCTTCCCTCGGACTAAAAACCGAAGGAGGTTTCCATTAACTGGAAACCTCCTTCTCTTTTATGGCGTTGGTTCGGCCTAGGTCTGCAGCATTTGCGCTACCAAAAGCAGTTGCATCTGCGCAGGCGGACTTGTTAGGCCCGGCTTGGTTCTTCCGCTTATTTGACACTTATTTAAATACTTTAAAGCGCGCAGCATCATCCATATAGCCTTTTTCTTTGGCTTCACCTTCTACCGAACCAAAAACCAATTGCGCGCGCAGTTTCCAATGCGCTGGGATATCCCATTCTGCATGCACTTCAGCATCTACAATCGGGTTGTAATGCTGCAGCGATGCGCCAAGGCCATCTGTATGCAATGCGGTCCAAACGGCAAATTGCGCAATTGCAGTTGAATGCTCTGCCCAAATCGGGAAGTTGTCTGCATAAGAGGGAAATTGCTCCTGCAGGCCTTTGATTACATCCATATCTTCGAAGAATAAAACGGTACCTACACCGGCAGCAAAGCTTGCTATTTTAGCTGCAGTTTTGGCAGCGCTTTCTTCATCTTTGGCATAAGATTTGAGTTTTTCAGCCACTAGGCCCCAAAACTTTTCGCTTTCACCATTAAATAAAAGCACCGCACGCGATGACTGAGAGTTGAATGAAGAAGGGCTTTGCTTAATGGCAGTTTGGATCAAATCAGTTAAATGTTCCGGTGTTTGCGCAGCGTTTTTGCCGATGGCATAAATGGTGCGGCGCTTTGTAATTTGATCTAAAAACTGATTCGACATAAATATTTCCTAGGTACGGCTATTCAATAGCGTGAAACGGGGAGATTTGCTGAACGGTCTGAAACTGAAAAGCCAGACCAATTCGGCAGATTTCAAACATGCTCAACAGTATGCAAAATCAGTTCTATAATCCATACACATGAGCAATTTTTTAACCATTTGATAAATATTTAAACATTTTTCATTTTACAAAACCTAAAGCGCACACATAAAAAAGCCCCCAGCGGACGGAGGGCTTATGCTTATGCGGCTTTGCTTGAATCGAATATAGCGGATCACTGGAATGCGGCGTATTGAGAAGACCTGCTGCAAATGACAGCAAGTCGAGCTGCCTCATTTCCGCTATCGTTCAGAAAATGGCAAGATCTTAAAAATTAGCCTGTAACACTTTTGCTGACACTTTGCCTTTCCATAAGTCACGCAATGCCGGCAAATAGAATTTCTCACCGAGTTCGACTAACTCAGCATCAATTAAGCCATGCACTTCGTGCATAAATAAATAGTCTAAATCCACAGCAGACAGCATCGGCTGCGCCTTGGAAAAATCTTTACGCTTTTGCTGGGCCTGCTTAACCAGATTGTCGGCATATTTTCGGTCTTTATACTGAGCAATTGCCTTAAGGCGCAGTTCAATCACGCCCCAGCCGCTCAGCAGCAGTTTAAAGATTTCTAAATCTTCAACAGTTGATTCCCAAGTCATTTCTTCCAGATTTTCATTTTCTGGCAGAACTGGCAGCATCAGCTCCATCACGCTTGGAAAAATCTTCTTAAAATTTAAAACAAATTTAACAGGATGCTCGCCCGGATAATCCTTGAATTGAACTTTCTTTTTGGCGTCTGTTAAATAGATATCGAACATTGAAATTTTCTCTGTGTAAGACACTGAAATTTAATAGTTTAATTTTCGCCTTGCAAAATTCTATCAAAACTTTAGAAAAACAGTGTTTAAAAACGTCCTGTATTTTAGCAATTTTGACAACTTATTCAATGTGAATTAAGGGATAGATAAATTGATAAAAAAGCGCTCATCTGACGACCTTTTTAATTCAAACACTGCACACGAACAGTGGCATGGACCCTAGTTGAAATCAAATGCACTATACAGCCTGATTTTATTGAGCATTTTATAGTAAAAACGAGAAACAATTTATACTTTAGTCCTAATTTGTAGATGAAATAGCTGTATTTTCCCAAAATGATACTTTAAGCAATAGATATCAAAAAATTACTGATTATTATGGCTTTTTTTAAATACTTTATATTTATTGGGGATTTCATTATGCGTAAAAAAAACTATCTATACTTGCTTTTTTTAGGGCTCGTTACTGTAAACAATGCGTCTGCATCTGAAGATCAACTTTCTACTTTGATTGTAAAAGTTAATGCCAAATCAGGCAGTAATGCTGAAATCGACTTAATGGAAAACAAGCTGATCGAACGCGCCAGCTGGAAAATAAAATGTCAATATAAAGTATTTGAAGATATGAAGGCCTGTATTATGAGTAAAGGGCCTATCTCTGTTTTACATGTTAATCATCAATACATTGTAAATATTGGTGAAAAACAATTAAAAAATAATCCCGTTTTTGTTCATATAGACAACAAGGACATTCTACAAGAGAGAGAAGGATTATTTAGAAATGGTTCCGAGCTAATTAAACAATTCAAACGTGGAAATTATGCATTTACACGATTCTATAATAATAAAAAACAATTAATTGAAAATAAAATTTCACTGGATGGCTTTACTGATGCATTTAATGATATGGAAGTTCAATTTTCTAAATTAGGTAATGATAGAAACTACAGCTTCTAATTATAAAATCGCTCCAGTTCTAATGCGTTAATTTCATTAGAACTGGAATACAATAACTGATATTGATTCAATAGATAAAAATTATCAAAATTAAACTCGTAGAAAGCTCTCAGATCAAGCCAAGAGACTACGTCTTTTCTTTTTTTCGACGATTGATTAATCCCATTCTGGTTGTGATTCTGAATAACCTGAATGGTTAGTTGCGATACTGCCCTTTCCAAACTGGATGTTTGAATAATCTATACAGCCAAATTGCTACAGCTCAAAAAATAATGTATTTGGCACCTAGAGGCACAGTAATTGCCAGCTAAGGTCAGAAAAAGTTTAAAGGATGTGTCATGACCTATTTGGAAAATTTTTGAAATTTATCCAGTGTGTATGGCAAATCAAAGAAGCTCTATTAAAAGGGGTGATTCATCACCCTATTTTTCATTTCGCTGCAAATATTATGCGCCACTCATTCAGCTGCGGAAATAAAACTGATACAGTTAAAATGACATGACAAAATAAAGGAAGAATGCATCCATAATGAAAACTCGACTTTCTATCCTCAAGTTGGCAGTGAGCTACATTTGCTTCGCATCCTCATATGCCATGGCCTCTCCTTTACTTTCGAATCACAGTAAACTGCAAATATCAGAAGTTCCGGCTCAAACCCCAGGCACGATCTTATCCATACAGGCGCAAGATACCGGCTTGTTCAGCAATGCCGCTCAGCGCTACTTAGTGACTTACCGCAGCCGCGGAGCGCAGTCTGAACCGATTGTGACATCCGGATTCATTTTATTGCCTAAAGGCAAAGCGCCTAAGGGCGGCTGGCCTGTACTGGCATGGGCGCATGGAACAACCGGTGTTGCTGATACTTGTGCTCCTTCAGATGATTATGCAGGCGGGCCAGTGCATGTCTATCAGCAAATTGCAGCGAAAGCGCTCAATGCATGGCTTGCACGCGGCTATGCCGTTGCGGCCCCCGACTATCAGGGCCTAGGAACTCCAGGCGGGCATCCGTATATGAATGCTCAAAGCCAATTGCACACAGTGGTTGATGCTGTCAGAGCCGTTCACTTCTTAAGGCCGGATCAATTCAGCAAAAATTGGTATGTCATGGGCCACAGCCAAGGCGGAGCGGCAGCGCTAAGCGTTGCAGCGCTCGGACAAAAAGATGCGCCAGAACTTAATTTGCGCGGAGCAATCTCTCTTGCGCCAGGCGGCTACCAATATCAAGGCATTGCTGAATACGCAGCAACTCATTCTCAAATTGAGACCAGTGTAGCGGCATTCTTTCCGATTGTGCTGCTTGGCGCCGAAGCTGCGGAGCCTGATCTTGCACCTGAACATTTAGTGAGTGCAGAAATGAAGGATATACTTAATTCTGCACGCAGCCGTTGCTTGTCAGAACTGCAATCCAGCCTTAAAGCAGCGCCTAAAACAGTGTTTAAACCCAATGTAAATCTGACGCCTTTAACAAATTACTTAAAAAAGCAGTCTATTGAGAATATGTCACCGAATGTGCCGCTTCTTATTGTGCAGGGAGACAAAGACCAGCTTGTCGATTACCGAGGCACCTATGCTTATTATCAGCAAATATGCAAAGAGCGGAAACCCATTGCATTCCACCCGATCAAGAATGGAGATCACCGTGACTCCTTGAAGCAAAGTGAATTCCTAATTGGAAACTTTATCCACTCTATAGAACAAGGGAAATTTTCAGCGACCTGCAGCAAACCATAATCTGGCAAATTAAGGGATTTAGAGCTGAAAAACAACGACTTAAAAGATAAACACAAAGATAGAAATACTGGAGAAATATAGCGCCGCTCGGCGCTATATTTCTTTGAGATCATTGAAAATAAGGACATTAGAAAAATTCACATCGCCACTGAATGAATAAACTTAATTTTTTTACGGCCTATTCACATGTCTATTCACTGAAAATAAAGGCTTAACCATTAACGCTTGAGAAAATCAGCTTTAAAAATTTCAGTCATTTTTTCCTCTCAAGCAATTGGCCATTCATCTGATGACTTTTTGCAGCCGTGTATCAGATTTCCAATATCTTGTTGTCATTCAGTCTCACTTGTATGCCTTTCATATCATCTAGAGATTTCCTTGTTTTTTTCATATACGGTTAGATCTTCATCACATTTAAATAGGACAGCATCTAATGACGACTATTAATGTTGAAAATATTAAAAAACATGCTGAGGTAATTGCCTCATGCGGCACTAAAATTGGTGAAGTCGATCATATGCAAGGCAATGATCAAATTAAACTGACCAAACACGGCGATGGCCATCATCACTTAATCCCCGTTTCATGGGTTGGCGAAATCAGTGATCAAAAGATTGTTCTGATCAAAGACGCCCAAGAAGTCAAAGATAATTGGCTTCAAGTTTAAACCGCTGCAAATTAATGAAAAAAAGCCCTTTTAGATAAAGGGCTTTTTCGTCTTAGAATAACTTTGGCGATGTTAAGGCGATGCAAAAATAGACATTTGAATTTTTTCAATATCCAAATGCATCATTAAGCGCCGAAAAATTGTATAATTATCAACCAAACCTCGCTCTACTGCTATGGATCCATGCATCTTGCCGCGCTGCGCAAAGAAGACTATTTATTGTTCTATTTCACACAATTCAACAATAAAAGCACTATCAATCAAATATTATGTTAATTTTCACGTTTTTTAATAATAGAATAAACACACAAATTAACAACTTATTCATATTTTACCCATTAAAGTCTTGAACTTATTTTAAACTTACTTGGGAAATAACTCATGACAACTTTATCTAAAATCGTTTTAGCTGCTGTACTTTCTGCTAACTGCGCGGCAGCTTTTGCTGCTGAAGAAGCTGTTTCAACTGCACCTGCTTCTGAAGCGGCAGCTCAAGCAGCGCCTGCATCTGAAGCAGCTGCTAGCGAAGTATCTGCTGTAGAAGCAGCGAAATAATTTCGCCAAGGATCGCACAATCCAAAAACCCACATAATATGTGGGTTTTTTTATTCTCTAAACCCGCATTAAATATCAAATAACCTAAAGCAATGAATCCCATTAGACTCAGTCGCGCTTTTCAGCAATAAATACATTACCGAAAAACGTATTCGATCATTTATTTGGCATTAGGTGAAACCATTTGTTCTGGACGCACCACCTCGTCAAACTGCTGTTCAGTCACCAGTCCAAGCTCTACCGCAACCTGCTTCAGGGTTTTGCCTTCTTTATAAGCCGTTTTGGCCACTTTGGCTGCATTTTCATAGCCAATCACCGGATTCAGCGCAGTCACCAGCATTAATGAATCATGCAGGAAATGATCAATTTTTTCACGGTTCGGTTCAATACCGGCCGCACAGTGATCATTAAAGCTGTTGCAGGCATCACCCAATAACTGGATAGACTGCAGCAGGTTAAATGCAATGACGGGCATAAACACATTCAGCTCAAAGTTGCCTGAAGCGCCGGCAATATTAATCGTTGTATCATTGCCCATGACCTGCGCCACCACCATGGTCATCGCTTCACTTTGCGTTGGGTTGACTTTACCCGGCATGATGCTTGAACCAGGCTCATTTTCCGGAATACGCAGCTCGCCAAAACCGCAGCGCGGGCCGCTTGCCAGCCAGCGGATATCATTGGCAATTTTGTTCAGGCTGGCCGCCAGCGTTTTTAATGCGCCGGATGCAAAAACAGCAGCATCACGCCCAGCAAGCGCTTCAAATTTATTCGGTGCGGTAACAAAGGGCAATCCGGTCAGCTCGCTTAGCTTTTCCGCGGCTTTCACAGCATAATCAGGATGCGCATTCAGGCCCGTCCCCACAGCCGTACCGCCTAATGGCAATTCATAAAGGCCGGATAAAACCTGATTCAAGCGTTTTAAACCATGATCCAGCTGCGATACATAGCCGCTGAACTCCTGCCCTAAAGTCAAAGGCGTAGCATCTTGCAAATGGGTGCGGCCAATTTTAACAATATCGGCAAATGCTTTGGATTTCTCATCTAAGGTATTGCGCAGCTGTGTTACTGCAGGAATCAGCAATTCGTTGATCTGCAGGCTTGCAGCCACATGAATTGCTGTTGGAAATGAGTCGTTGGTCGATTGCGCGCGATTGACATGGTCATTCGGATGCACTGGCTTTTGCGCGCCCAATGGATTGCCGAGTTTTTGATTGGCAATGTTCGCAATCACTTCGTTGCAGTTCATATTGCTTTGAGTGCCTGAACCCGTCTGCCAAACGACCAAAGGAAATTGAGCATCCCATTGCCCTGCAATCACTTCCTCAGCTGCGCCAACAATATATTGAGACAGCTCTTTGGGAATTTGATTCAATTCTGCATTGGTGATTGCTGCCGCTTTTTTTACCAGACCCATTGCCCGAATCATTGGACGCGGCAGACGCTCACCGCCAATTTTAAAATTTTGCAGACTGCGCTGGGTTTGTGCACCCCACATCGCTTCACTCGGTACTTCCACTTCACCCATTGTGTCGTGTTCAATACGTGTTTGCATGTTGAAACCTCATTTCCTTTTAAGACACGATTTAAGTCATTGTTCAAGTCTTGATTCAGCCATCGATTGTCATAGCTGTCATAGCGGCATTTTCTTTGGCTATATTCAGCAGTTTATGAAAGATTTACATAAATGTAAATGATAATTATTTTCGATAATTAAGATTTTTTAGATGATCCTTCCACTGCTGTTTGAATCTGAACATTCTTTATTTTTAAGCGCTTTTTCCCGCATTTTCAAATATTCATTTAAGTATTCAACCTCAGCGCCATGCCGATTCGCTATCTGCTTGAACAGGCTTTGACAATTCAGCGCTGAATGAGGCTGTTTATTGGCCATGCAGCGTCATTTGATAAAAACGCCATTCATCCTCTAAAATTTTCTTTAAATCAAATTCGGGCGACCAATTTAAAATGGTTTTGGCTTTTTCAGAACTGCTGCCCAGCTGATCAAACTCCGCATTTGGATAATACGGCGCATCTACAGTTTTAATGGGGTTCTGCGTCACCTCTCCAATCAAATCCAATAGTTTTTGAATTGACACCAATTCACCTGAAATATTAAAAGCTTCGCATACATGCTGCTGCGTATTCAGCCAATTCAATGCGGCATGCACAGCCCTGCATGCATCCAGCACATGCAAGAAACTGCGTTCTGTGGTTTTATCTGCGGTATTGGCCTGCTTGCGCAATTCTATGAATTCACGCTGCAAAGCGCCGACCTGCATAGCAAGCGGCACAATATTCTTCGGCAAAGGCGCAATAAACTCACCCAAAACAGCATGTTCAAACGCACCGGCAATATTGCTTAAACGCAAAATGGCGATTTTCCATTCATTGTCTGTACGCGCGGTATCTCTAATAATCTCCTCAACCATTTGCTGAGATTTAACATAAGGATTTGGATAAGCGTATTGAAATGGCAGATCTTCTGTTAATTCTGTCGAAGATTGCCCATAAACGCCTAAACTGGACAAATGCACCAAATGCCTAACGCCTGTACGCTGCATTGCGCGCATTAAGCTCATGATACAGCTGACATTATCATTATAATATTCAAGGGGTTTAAGCACGGACTCTTCTAAGGATTTAAAGCCAGCCGCATGCACGACGGCGCTGACCGAATACTGCTCAAAAACTTTATTCAAAGCCGGTGTATTGCGGATATCTATTTTGACAAAAGGCACATACATACCGGAAATATATTCTAGGCGCTCTAAAATCTGCAAATTTGAATTCGATAAATTATCGACAATAATGACTTCTTGCCCTTGCGCCAAAAGACTTAAAGCAATATGCGAGCCTAAAAAGCCTAATCCACCAGTCACTAAAATCATTGTTTAGATACTCCTTATATTCATCAGCATCTTGCGATTTATTGGTGTAATTTTGGTGTTTTCGATAAGTTACCCGCAGATATAAAAAGTAAAAAACCGGCCAAAATTTCTCTTGAGCCGGCTAATCTGCAAGAGCATTCTAGTATCAGTTTACAAGTTTAGAATTTGGCATGTGTTGCAGTTATTGTTATGAACTGTATTTTGTTTACGACAAAAAATAACATGAGTTATCTAATGCATAGCGGATCTGACATTGCAGGCAGTTGATGCCGCAACCCTAAAAAGACGGCAAGCGGCTTGCCTATAAAAGTACCGGTTGAAGAAAATTCATGTTTAGAGCAATAGCATGAGAGGTTGTATTTTCTATCTCATGCTCTTCAAAACATCATCTTTCAAAATAAAATGATGAATGAGGGCTGCCAAAGCATGCAGCCCAATCAATGTCATAAAAATATTAGCAATCAGCGGATGAATATCGCCAAGATCTGCATTGCTTGAAAATAAGACTTCCGGCAGACCCATTCCGAATAGGCTGAAAGATGCTTCTGTGGATGACAAGGTCAGCCAGCCCAATAATGGAACCGCAAATAAGCCGGTATATAAAAAAAGTTTCATCAACTGAAAGGCTCTTTTTTGCATTCCAGACATAAACGAAACTTCCGGAAACTGATCTTTAAAACGCATATATAAAAAAATACGGATAAAGAAAAAGATAAAAACCAAACTGCCTGCGATGACATGCATTTGCCCACGCCAGCCCCCCTCAATTGGGCTTTGACTGCTGAAATATGCCGCCAGTACAAAAAGCAAGGTTGCCCAGTGCGCAAATATCACCACTTGGGGAAATTTTTTATTTGATGCGGTCATAGGGCTATCCTTATTTTCATGTATTGATTTTAGCTGTAAGGGTTCAATCGCGGGCTGGGCTGCTTCAATTATCTACGCTGAGATTCAATTTATAATTTACCGTTCTATTATTACGTGCAGTGTTCCGCATTTGATAAATCTGAATCAAATAATTGCCTGATTCCGGCAATTTGAGCTTTCCGGCTGCACCTGTTGCAGCCCCTATCATTAAAGCGTCTGCTGTGCCGGGTCTATCACCCGGAGCATATATGTTAATTTGGGCCAAATCCTTATTGCTTGTCAGCTTATAGCTTAAAGTCTGTCCGGCCTTGGCGCACAAACTATACTGAACGTCGTCATAGCCTTTAAATGAGCCTGAAACAGCAGTCCCTATCGAGCCTTTTGCAAATTGAATAGGTTTTACAGGCGCGGCAAATGCACTCAGTGCGGCTGCAGACATAGCCAAGATCATGGAAGCCGCTAAAATTATTTTTTTCATCTTTAGGTTTCCTCTTTTCAATTCATTATCTTTTTTAAATCATACGAAATTCTATATTTCATCAATGATTTATAGTTTATAGCGTATTTAAAATATAGTCTCTTTTTCCATAGCCATTTGTTATCAATTTACTCAAAAAAACTGCCCGAAGTCGGTCTATTTTTGCTTTGGTTAAGCTGCCTGTATGGCAGTGAACGCCCTATATTCGAGTTCTATTTTTTCCCAATCTTTCTAAGCTGCCTATACGGCAGTGAACTTCTAAATTGATGCGTTTAATGATCTCATTAATTTCTAAGCTGCCTATATGGCAGTGAACCAATAGCGCCATCTCTGAGCCTGATGCCTTGTTTTCTAAGCTGCCTATATGGCAGTGAACCGCAAACAATTCCGGCCCAATCACAAAAAGCATTTCTAAGCTGCCTGTATGGCAGTGAACATAATACGAGTTGCAAATATCTATCTTATATATTTCTAAGCTGCCTGTATGGCAGTGAACAAACAGTATGTGATAAAAAACAATTTCAGTGCTTTTCTAAGCTGCCTATACGGCAGTGAATGCAGTGGCGTGCTGTCGCTGGCATCGCATACATTTCTAAGCTGCCTATACGGCAGTGAATTTCAAATATTCAAACGGACTTACGGATACGTGTTTCTAAGCTGCCTATACGGCAGTGAATTCGAAAATTGAGCACATTGAGCCACCTTTTAATTTCTAAGCTGCCTATACGGCAGTGAATTTTGACCAAACTGCTTTTCGCATTTTAGAGCATTTCTAAGCTGCCTATACGGCAGTGAATACTGCATTCGGCCTGACTCGCATCACTGGACTTTTCTAAGCTGCCTATACGGCAGTGAATTCTGCAAAAGCATCAGCGTTTTCTTTAAGGTTTTTCTAAGCTGCCTATACGGCAGTGAATTACCAAGCAGCTGCTCTACACTGATATGAGCATTTCTAAGCTGCCTATACGGCAGTGAATACGTCGATGTCAATTGGCAAGGGAATTTACACTTTCTAAGCTGCCTATACGGCAGTGAATTTTTTAAACCTGAAACGCAATCGTTTTTTACTGTTTCTAAGCTGCCTATACGGCAGTGAATCAGGATGCTGATGTAGACCGTAAAGCCAGTGATTTCTAAGCTGCCTATACGGCAGTGAATATGCGGACAATGTGCAGTTTTCTTTCGTGATCTTTCTAAGCTGCCTATACGGCAGTGAATTGCCATATTTTAAGAAGGTATGTTTTTCAGCTTTTCTAAGCTGCCTATACGGCAGTGAATGCTGTAGCGTTCTGGTGTGAATGGCGCATCAATTTCTAAGCTGCCTATACGGCAGTGAATATGTTGATTGGGGCAATATGCAAGATGGTTTATTTCTAAGCTGCCTATACGGCAGTGAATCTGTGCAAATTAAGCCGACCGCCCATTCTTGCTTTCTAAGCTGCCTATACGGCAGTGAATGTGATTTTGATTTTTAAGCTGGTCGTAGGTGATTTCTAAGCTGCCTATACGGCAGTGAATCTAGACGGCATAGATCAATCAGATCCGAAGATTTTCTAAGCTGCCTATACGGCAGTGAATAGATGATGTCACCAAAAATACAATACGCGGTTTTTCTAAGCTGCCTATACGGCAGTGAATTTCCACGTGTAGATTTTGGTTTTACAGGTTCTTTTCTAAGCTGCCTATACGGCAGTGAATGGGAGGTAAAAAGTTCAAAACCTTTTGTCAGCTTTCTAAGCTGCCTATACGGCAGTGAATCAATTACACAGCCTGTTACTGATCCCACTACTTTTCTAAGCTGCCTATACGGCAGTGAATAATAATTTAACTCTTAAAATTTAAGTTATAACAACAACTTAATATTAAAAGCAGCGCCATAACCCAACTTATCAACCACCTATATAACTTATTGATTTTACGAATCTATTAATGAACGAAAATATATTGGGTAAAATCATCTTTCACCGCAGAATAAATATAGCTCAATTGTCCAATAAAAGTCAGCAAAATCAACATAGAAAGCGCCTGACACTGCTTTTTAAAAAAATGCATTTGCCGAGACATTAAACCGCTCGGAAAGCGCTTTCATCTGGCAAGTATTGAGTTGACGTTTACCGCTTAACATCTCAGAAACCACAGGCTAAGTTGCTGCTTCGAGTAAATCCGGCTGCGCCACCAGAGAATGCGATGCATCGTCGCTAACAATATCCAAAAAGTCATTCAAGGCTTCAGCAAATGCATTGAAGCCGTCTTTACTTCCTAGCTTGCGAAGCAAGAGCGCAAGGTCGTACCAGCAATCTACAGCCTGTTGAATCATCGCATTCATCCTCCCGCGCCAATGATCTTGTGGCTTGCCTCGACTTGCCCCATGTCATATTGATTCAGGCAGTTTCATTCTTGTTGGAGATTTGACTCAGATTGACTCATCAAGCAGGAAAAAGAACCTAAAAGCTGAGGATTTCGTACATATAAACGCTATTTTTATACTTGTAAAATTTCAATTATTTTATAACTCATTATGATTAAAGAATTATTTTTATAATGTTCTTAATATGAGGCATTGATTTATTCAGATACCGGCCAAAATCATTATATAATAGCCTTTTCCTATAAAGTCTGGGGCAGACAACTGCTGTTGCCAGCCCTGCAGTGAATTTCAAATGAGCACTTTATTACTGATTACCTCTTCGCCGGCGTCCATCCATGCTTGGCATGCTTTCGGCTTGGCCCAAGCGCTGCACAATAAAAAAGAAGATTTCCGCGTATTCTTCTATCAAGACGGTGTTGCCGTGGCCAATGCATTGCAATGGGCGCCGGATGATCAGCGCAAACTGGCGGCAGAATGGCAAAAATTGGCCGTCCGCTTGCCCGTGTGTGTCAGCGCCGCCTTGGCGCGCGGGATTACGGATCAAGAAAATGCACAACGCCACAACCTTCAGCAACATAATCTTGCAGATGGTTTCGAGCTGGTTGGGCTGGGCGAGCTTGCTGATGCCGTGCAATCCGCTTCCCGTTTAATTCAATTTTAAGCGCTTTATTTTTCTAAAATTTACTGCATTCAAAAGGTTTATAGTGTGAAAACCGTACTTGTCATATTAACCCACCCGAATCTGTCCAGCCTGCAGGTGCATGAAAGCCTGTCTGCAGCCATGGTGCTTGCCACATTTGGCAGTGAAGTCAAAGTGCTGCTGCAAGACGGCGCCTTAAGCCTGCTGGCAAATGATCTGGAATTTAATCAATTGCAACATGCATTCAAGGTTGCCTCCAATATGGTCGACAGCTTCGAATTTTATGACCTGACGCCTATCCTGATCGAAGAAAAGAACCGGCAGAATGCTTTTGTTCATAATACTGAGCAAGAGCTGGAATTTACGGAACTGAATGCCAGCCTGATTCAGCAGTTTGATCATGTGCTGTATTGGTAAGCGGTGAGAAAATGACTGAACATAAAACTGAACGCGCCTTCCCGGCAAAAACACTGTATTTAATTCAAGCCGGCTATGCGGCCGCACCTCTAGCGCTGCAAAAACTGCAGCAGGTTTATGCGCCGGGTGATCAAGTGGTTTTAATGGGCGATGCCGTGATGCATGCCGCACATGAAGCGATTCGCTCTTTAGAGAAATGCTATGTGCTGGACAATGAGCAGCCCTTGCTGGGTGCCGATTTTGACAATATCCAGCTGATCAATTACAGTGAATTTGCTGATCTGTGCCTCAAATTCAGCCGCTGCATCAGCCTGAAGTAATCTAAAAAATAGTTTTTTTAAATTGGTTTATTCAATGAATTTAGCACTCGACCAAGACGGTCATTTAGTCGATTACACCATTTGGGATGAAGCCATCGCGCAAGAGCTGGCCAACAGTTTAGATTTGCAGCTAACGCCTTGGCATTATGAAATTCTGCAAGCTGTGCGCCAGTTTTATCAGCAGTTTGGCCATTCGCCTGCAACACGGCCATTAATCAAATTTTTAATGAAAACCGTCAGTCCAGAAATCAATAATGCCGTCTTGCAAGAACGTTTCAATACCGGCTTGGTTGCGCGCCATCTCAGCCGTTTGGCTGGCGTGCCAAAACCAGCGAACTGCTTATAAATGGATCCGTTATTTACAAATGAACAGGCTATTTATTGAATAGCCTGTTTAAGATCCGCACATGCAATTCAATGGCAGGCCTAAGCTGAATTAAGCTAAGCCTGCTTTTTTTCATTCATTTTTTGTTTGAGGGCCGCGTAATAAGCTGGCGTAAAAATCGGTTTAACCTGTTTGGCATGCAGTTCTTCATAGCATTCTGAACACGCCAATACCGGCCGGAACACTTGACCGCAGTTTTTATGCACATACTGAACCGGCGCGCCTTGCCCTTCGTCCAGCCATTTATCCGCCCAGCCGGCCATCGACAGTAAAATAGGATAAAGATCCAGCCCTTGTTCTGTTAGACGGTATTCAAAGCGTTCCTGCCGGTCAAAATATGGTGTTTTAGCAAAAATCCCGCAATCCACCAGCCGTTTCAGCCGTTCTGACAGCACATGCCGCGTGACGCCTAAATCTTGCTGAAAATCATCAAAACGGCGCATGCCCATAAAGGCGTTGCGCACAATCAGCAGCGTCCAGCGGTCTCCCAAAATAGACAGTGTGCGCGCAATTGAGCATGGCTGCAAGCCAATTTCGTCCCATTTCATTTTGATAACACTGCGGCAAGATACATAAGCTTCAAATTAATCGAATAATTGGATTTTGAACAGTCTATGCTTCTAAATTTTTAGCTGAGCCTCTTCAATTCACATAACTTTTTAAAAACGGATTTCATCCAAATGCTGCTCAATAATCTGCAGCCAAGCCCGTGTTGCAGGGTTCATCGCTACAGTGGTATTCCACGCCATGTTCAAGGTCCAGTTTAAGCTGGGGTTCTGCAGCACGCTGATATTATATTTTTCCGCATCCAACTGCTTGCAGTAAATTTGCGGCAGCAATGCAATGCCGACATCTGACTCGACCATTTTAGCAATAAAATCCCATTGACTGCTTTTACACACCACATTCGGCTCAAAGCCGGCAAAATTGCAGGCTTGGATAATCATATTGTTCAAGGTAAAGGTATCGGCATACAGCAGAAACGACTCTTCTTTCAGCTCATTCAAGGACACCTGCTTGCGGTCATGCCACTGCGAATGCGCAGCCGATAAAAGGCATAATGGCGAATCCATAATTTGAATGCCGCTTAAAACCGGTTTGAGATGCCCCAAAAGGATGCCGACATCTACGCGTTTTTCTAAAATCGCATCTTCAATCCCGGTCGCGCCAACCTCTAAAAAGCTCAGCTCAATATTGGGATAAAGCTTATGAAATTTAGCAATCAGTTTGCTCAGCAGCACCGACCCCAAAGGCGGCAAGCCCAAAACCAGTTTGCCCTGCTTTAATGTCCGCACCTCGGCTACGGTATCCGCTATGCGCTGCTGTTCATTTAAAATCACCAAAGCATGCTGATATATTTTTTCGCCGATATTGGTCATTACAGCTTCACGCTTGCGCCCCGCACTGCCTTTATGAAATAGCGGAACGCCAATTTCTTCTTCCAGCTGCCGGATCATTTTGCTGACGGTAGGCTGGGTGACACAAAGCTCTTCGGCGGCCAAACTGAAGCTTTGCTGCTGCACAATGGTGACAAAAACATTCAACGCTTTAATATCCACCAGCACTATTCCAAATCAGCATAATCATTTTTTTATTATTCATAATTATCTATACCCGTCAATTCTAAAATAGCGCTAATCCAATTACTTTAGTCCGTTATGTCCAGTTCAATACAATCATCCAAATTTCCACATCTGCTGAAAACCTTCGCGCAACTATGCCTGCTGATGGTGATCTGGTGGATCGGAAGCCTGATTCAAAAAATATTCCATCTGCCTATTTCCGCAGGCGTGATCGGCTTGCTGCTGCTGACGGCAGCTTTATTAAGCGGGCTATTCAAACTGGAATGGATTAAGCAAGGCGCAGATTTGATTTTGGCCGAACTGGTGCTGTTTTTTGTGCCGATTGTTGTGGGGCTGATCAAATATAAAGAACTGTTCCTCACCCAAGGCTGGCAGTTAATTGCGGCGGTTGTTCTGGGTACGATGTGCGTCATGGTCTGTACCGCTTACTGCGTCTTCTTGGGATTCAAACTTGAAGCGCGGCTGAAAAATAGCGCAAAACCTCCAAAAGCATCTGAACACAGCATCGCGCACGGCAAATAAAATGAACCTGATGAATTTAAATCTCATGTCAATCATCTGCTTTGCTTTAACGCTGATTGGCTATGTACTGGTTAAAAAACTATACAAAAAATTTCCTTACATGCTGCTGTCACCGGCCTTGTTTGTGCCTTTTTTAATGATCATCTTCATGATGGTTTTCCATGTGTCATATGATACCTATATGCAGGAAAACCAATGGATTGTCTGGTTCTTAGGCCCTGCAACGGTAGCCTTCGCCATTCCAATCTATGAATACCGCCAAGTCATCCGCAATCATCTGCTCTCAATCAGCATGGGGATTGTGATTGGCATGCTGTCCGGCATCATCAGCGCATTTTATCTGGCTCAATTGTTCAGTTTCGATCAGGAAACATCGTACAGCTTAATGGCGCGCTCAATCTCAACCCCTTTTGCCATTGAACTCACTGCACATTTGGGCGGTTCTGTTGAACTGGTGATTTTGTTCACCATGATTACCGGGATTGCGGGCGTTGCTTTTGCGGATCTGGTTTTAGCCAGTTTAAAACTGCACTCTCAATTTGCACAAGGCGCTGCGCTCGGCAATGCTGCGCACGGCTTCGGAACCAGCAAAGCTTTTATGCGCCATAAAGAAGAAGGCGTTGCCGCCTGCTTGAGCATGGTACTGGCAGGTGTGTTCATGGTGCTGCTGGGGCCTAGCCTGATTCATTTGGTGGTATGGCTATTAGGCTAATCATTCCAATGTCTAAGAACTGCTGTGTCTAAAAATTCCAATATCCAAGATCAAATGATGATCCCGCAAAATGGCTTATGGCGTAAGCATAAGCCATTTAAGCCGCCAGATAGAAACTGCTGACAACAAAAGCCAAAAGGCTGATGCATTCGGTTATTTCGATGCCTGCACCAATAGTATCGCCGGTCATTCCGCCAATCCGCTGGATAAATTTACGGCGCAAATAAATCCAGCAAATAAATGTGCTAACACTGGCAATCAGGCCCAGCCATGAAAAATACAATGAAGCAATCACCGATAGCGCAATGAGCAGCCACGCTGCAGTACGCGGAAGATGATCCGCCATCGCGCTGCCCAAGCCTTTCGCGCGGACATAAGGTGCGGTTAAAAAAAGAAACAAGGCGGTTAAGCGGCCAAAGACAGGAAAAAGCAGCAAGGCGCCATACAGCTGCTGTTCCAGCAGCAGGTAAAGGGCGGACCATTTCAACAGGCAAATAATGATTAAGCTGAGAACGCCAATTGGCCCGCAAGCAGGGTCTTTCATAATTTTTAAGGTGCGCTCAGCATCGCCAAAACCGCCGACCCAGGCATCTGCAGTATCAGCTAAACCATCCAGATGCAGGCCGCCCGTCAGCCAAATCCAGATCACCAAAATCAGGCTGGCCTGTAAAATAAGCGGTACAGGCTGCAGCAGCACAGCCACGGCCAGTAAAATCAGCCCAATCAGCAACCCAATCACCGGATAAAAAAGCAAAGAACGGCCATTTTGCTGAGCGCTAGGAATTGTTTTTAATTGGATGGGAAACACCGTTAAAAACTGCAAGGCGATCCAAAATGGCATCATGTATTTTGCTCACTTAAATAAACGATTTCAGTTGCGCACTCCACTTTCGATACTTGAAACGAGTGCATCTGGCCCAGCTCTGCTGTCATTTTCAAAATATCATCCAATGGCTGCTGCAGCGCCTTGCATTTCAGCAGCTTGATCACGCCGCCATGCGTTACCACCAAAGCTTTATGGCTGTTCTGAGCAAATAAAGAGCGCTGAATCTGCGCTGCGCCAGCCATGACCCGCTGTTCAAACGCCCGCAGGCTTTCCGCATTGGGCGGGCTGAACTGTGTCGGCTGCAGCCAAAACTGTTCTAAAGCTTTCGGATCACGTTCATAAAGCTGCTGTATGGCAGCTGCTTCCCAATCTCCAAAGTGCATTTCCTGCAGTTGCGGCAGTATCATCAGTTCTAAGCCCAAACGCTGCGCCGCCGATTCTGCAAACCGCCTGCAGCGCTGCAATGGCGATGTAAAAACCGCATCCCAGTGCGGCTCTGCATGCAATGCCTGATCCAATGCGGCTTGCATTTGCTGCCAGCCTTCGGCAGTCAAAGCATCATCGGTCGAACCGCGCAGCGTATGGCTCAGTTCAGTTGCGCCATGGCGCATCAGATCAAGCTGAAACATTGGCAATTAAACCTTGTCACCGATTACGGCGGCTTCTGCAAAAGTCGCCATATTGCTATGCAGGCTGCAAGCCAGTTTAATCAAACCCAGCGCAGCGCCAGCGCCGCTGCCTTCACCTAAGCGCAAATTCAATTTCAGCAAAGGTTCAGCCTGCAGCTGGTCCAATAAGCGACGATGGCCATATTCGGCAGATTGGTGGCCAAACAGCATCCACGGACGGACAGCGGCATTCATTCGCACAGCCGCCAATGCTGAAGCGGTCGTAATAAATCCATCGACAATCACAGGCAAGCCAATCTGCGCGCAGCGGATATAAGCCCCTGTCATGGCGGCAATTTCCAAACCGCCAACAGCGCATAAGGCCTTAAATGCATCCTGACCGGCATAGCCGCGGTGCAATTCCAGCGCTTGATCAATTACATTCTTTTTATGCGCCAGCTGTTCTGCCCGAATGCCCGTGCCGACACCCGTCAGCTGCTCAGCGTCTTCATTCAATAAAAAACAGGCCACAGCCGATGCCGAACAGGTATTACCAATGCCCATTTCACCGGCAATATAAATCGATGCGCCATTTTCCAGCGCTTTTTCAGCGCTGAGCCGGCCTAAATTCATGGCTTCAATACATTGCGCTTCCGTCATGGCCAGCTGTTTAGCAAAATTTGCCGTACCCGGAATAATGCAGTGGCGCTCCACTCCTGCATATTCATAGGCATCACCCACCGAACCGCAGTCAATCACTTGCAAATTAGCACCATATTCTTTGGCAATTACACTGATACAGGCGCCGCCAGTAGCAAAATTCTGCAGCATTTGGCGGGTCACCGCTTGCGGATAAGCGGAAATATTTTCTTCCATCACGCCGTGATCGCCGGCGAAAATCGCAATCCACGGATGGTCTGCATGCGGTTTGCTGCTGTCCTGCAGCGCAGCCAGCTGCACAGCCACGCGTTCCAGCTCAGACAATGAACCCGTCGGCTTGGTTAATTGAAGCTGACGCGCCTCGGCTTGCTGCCTTGCTTCTTCACTTGGCGTTTTGCACGCCTCCAGCCACCAGTTCATGCTTTTTCTCCTTTCAAAATCATCGGGAAACCCGCGACACAAAATACAGCTCTATCGGCAATTTGACCCAGCTGCTGATGCAGGCGGCCGGATTCATCGACAAATCTGCGGCTGATCTGGCCCATCGGCACCACGCCTAGGCCCGTCTCGTTGCTGACCAAAATAATTTCAGATTTCAGTTCCGGCAGGACGTTCAGCAGCTTGGCGCACTCATCTATTTGCATTTGCGCATTGTCTTGCATCAGCAAGTTGCTCATCCACAAGGTCAAGCAATCAACTAATATGACCCGCCCGGCTTGGTCGAGCTGTTTTAAACGATCGGCCAAATACAGCGACTCTTCAGCAAGCGCCCATTCTGCCGGACGCTGCGCTTGGTGATGCTCAATCCGCTCAGCCATTTCCTCATCCCACGCTTGCGCAGTGGCGATGTAAGTCACAGGCATTTCATATGCCAAAGCGGTCTGTTCCGCGAGCCGGCTTTTGCCTGAGCGGGCGCCGCCTAAAATTAAATGAATCATGGGACACCTAAATGGAATTGATGCAGAGCAGACAGTTCGCCTTGCAGCTGCTGCGCGGTATAACGGCCAAAAGTCAGCTGCCGCACCTCAAATTCAAAGCTGCGCTGCTCAATTGCCTGAATGCGGGAAAAAACCTCGTCACTGTCCAGCGTGCGGCCATATAGGCCTATTGTAATATGCGGACAATACTGCAGCGGTGCAATTTCATCTGAACATTGATACAGCTGCTGGCGTATGCGGTTTAAATCACCCTCTGCATCTTCAATTTCAATAAACAGCGCGCTTTCAAAACTGTTGATTTTTCCAGTTTTCAATTTAAATGGCCGTAATTCCAGCGCCTGCAATTGCTGCAGCTGCGCATGGAAATTCTGCAGGCTGAAATCATCATATGAATATTGGATTGCTGAATTTGGTGTTTCTGAAGTTTGCGTTTCTGGGTTTTGTACGCTTGGGCTTGATATTTCTGAGTTTAAAAACCCGCAGATGAATAAGGTGATATGAAATTGGCGGGTATTCGGCTGAAATAAAATATCTGCAAAATCTGCACGCAGCTGCGCTAAATAGGCCAAAAGTTCTGGAGAATGTAATTCTAAATACCATAGGGAAAATGCAGAACGGCCTTTATGCCACTCAGGATAATCCTGAGCGAGGGTTGGCACCACAGGCATAGAAGGCAAAAGAAACACGTAAAATTCACAATAAAATCAGTTCAGTTATTTAAACATGAAATGAAAGCATTCTGTACACGTGTTTCTTTCGCAATATTCAGTATTAAGCTGAAAATTGTTCAGGCGTAATTGGCTTTTACGGCATGCTTATGAAAATCTTCATCTTGGGCTTCTGAAAGTGCATTTTTTTGCACGGCATCCGCAAGCAGTGCATGCAGCTGCGCATCAACTGCAGTGATGATCGCCTGCTGCTGTTTTTGCGGAAGTTTCATTTGGCAAACAGCATGCTGCAAATGCTGCAGCGCGCCAGTCACATCCACCATATTTTGCTGCACCGCATAGGCATAACCATAGGCCGCGCCCTGAAGCAATGCTTGAACAGGCAGATTGTGCTGCAGATGATATTCAATCGAACCGAATACCCGCTCATTCCGTTTTAGTTTGCGCAATGGATCACGAGCAACCCGCTGGCATGGGTCTTTATAGGCCGTTTCACATGAAGCAAGAAATGCCTCGGCCAGACGCTTCAGATCTTGCTGATATTTCGGCATCCGCAAACTTAAGCCTTGCTGCACTTCTGAAATCAACGCGCGGCTGAACTGCCGCACCTGCGCATCTGCCAATGCCAGCCCAATAGTCAAATGTCCCTGCAGGCTGGCAAACCATGCAGTCATGGCATGAACCCCGTTCCACAAACGGTTTTTAATCAGCTGAATATCGTCAATATCATCGACTAAAATCATTTGGCGGATTTTGCTTAAAGCCGGACTATTGTTTTCGACATAAATCGGCATATCAGTTTCAGCATTAAACAGAATTAAATCCATATTCTGCAGAATATGGCTCGGCTGAAAATTGCGCCGCAAGTCTTCCACATACAGCGCCGCCTGACGCTCCTGATCGGCATTCAGGCGTGTGGCATCTTCCAGATTAATCACATCATCTTCACTGTCCTGCTGGTATTGCTGAAAAATACTGTGCTTAATGCGCAGCTGGCGGTACAGATTTTGGTCATTGAGTTTTGAGACCATGCGGTTAACTACGGTATCGCAAAAATAGTGCTGCGCCATAATGGCCGCGGCAATGTCCGAATCGGAAATGTCTTCCAGAGCCTGATGCACATATTGCAAAAATAATGCTTTCGCGCCGACTTTATTTAAAATGATCAGAAAGGTCAGCGGCAATTCCTGCTGCTCAAAAACCATGTGGCGCGCCATCAATCCTTGAGCAATGATTTTGCTTTCTTTTTCCAGCGCCTGTTCCGGCAGGCAAATGGCGATCACGCTGGATTCGACATACATTTCCTGCATCTGTTCCAGATGGTCTGCATCAATCACCTGCATATTTTCAATGCGCTCATCAAAAGACATCTGGCCATAGCGGATGCAGTATGCGCCAAAAGCATTCACCGCAGACTGATACAGCGGATTGCGCGTCGAAGCATAAATCCGTTTTGGACGGGTATAGCCATCCCAATGCGAAAAGATCTGCGCCAGATAGCCGCCGCCAATGGCGCCAAAGCCATGAATGCCGACACTGAGCTGATTCAGCGTTTGCGGAAAAGCCTCGGTTAAAGCCGGCATATCCAGATGGTCAACATACTGATCCAAATCTTCAAAGCAGGCATACATGTCCTCATAATAAAAATCTGCATTGCGCATCATTTCATCATTCGGTTCTTTAATGTCCTTTAATAAGATGGTCTGCCCCAGCGCATGGCGCGCCGAACGGATGCCATTGGCGGAATCTTCAAACATCAGGCAGTCCGATGGCTGCAGATTCAGTTTTTCTGCCGCTGAAATAAAAATTTCAGGATGCGGTTTGCCTTGCTGCACTTCATCGCCGCAGACCAGCACGTCAAAAAACTTATAGACATTGGCATTGATTAAGTATTCTTCGGCAATTGCCCGGCGGCTGGAGGTTGCAACCGCCATACGCAGGCCAGATTTGCGCAGCCGTTCCAGCACTTGCACCAAACCGCGTTTAATCGGCACGCCAAATTTGCGCACGCTTTCCAGCTCCAGTTCATCTGCACGCTTGCGGATTGCGGCATATGGCGTCTCTTCGCCATACTCCTGTTTTGCCAAGGCTTCTGCACTGGTTGCGCTCAGCCCCAAACAGGCCATCAGATAAGCATCAGAAAATTCAGCGCCATTTAATTCTTGAGATGCCTGTTTCAATGTTTGAAACCGAAGCCGTTCAGTATCAAACATTGTTCCATCCATATCAAAAATGGCGCCTAGAATAGTTTTCCCATGAAATTTAATCATTTAAGATCCTATGCTGTTATTTTTTTCCGGCCTTCATGCTATAGGATGAACCCAATCTGATAGTCAAAACATAAATAATGAAACAATTTTGGCTAATTTATAGACAGTTATTTAAGGTTCAGCCTGCTTTTTGTATAGATTGCTTAACATCAAATATCTGAATGTAACTGATTGATTATTGCTGCAAAGTATAAACAGCAGATATCAAACCTTGCAGAATGCCCGGTTCAAGGCTATTTCTGAAGAGCTTTTCCTGCTTGGTGATTTTGCGTCTATTCAGATGCCAAACAGATGTTCTTTTGCCCGAATGCTTTTATAATCCATAAAAACATCATAAGCATATGCCATGAAAACAAAATTGCTCATTCCGCTGCTGCTTGCCCTTGCTGTTTCAGGCTGTCAAAAACAGCAGGCTGAAGATACGCAAAGCAATGAAAGCATGACAGCGCAGTTTCAAAAATCGGATGCCATGATCGGCGCATATTTAGACAAGCTGGATGATCCTGCAACAGCACAAGCTGAACGCACGAAAATTCTCTGCCAGGACTATCCTGCAGAATATAAATCAAACTATATGCCTGCACTGCTGAAACTGCAGCCGCAGGATTATACTGAAAGCAAATTGCTGAACGATCTGCAAATGGCGCTGGATTACTATAAAGATAAGTTTGATATCCACTGCAGCCCCAATTAAATGGTTTCGGCAAAATAGGTGACAGCAATGAAATTCCAGTAAGATGCATCTTGCTTGATCAACCGTTCAGGCCCAATCCAAAACTGAATGCATATCAAAGCTGATGAGATTTGCAGGTGTTAACTTCGGCAAGATACAGCGCCAACTGCGGAATTCAGCCAGAGGTACAGTTCAAGCTTGGCCTATAAAATATGTGAAACACGGGCATTAGGCTTATTCATTTCGGCTTGCCAAGAACAAGTTTTCCCAAGGATAATTACTCGTCTAATACATCCGCAAAGCCAGCGCCCAGCACTTTAGCCAAATCCTGCGGTTTTAAGCCGATATCCAGACCGCGTTTGCCGCCGCTGACATAAATTTTATCTAAGCTTTCTGCTGACGCATCAATCACAGTTTTGAGGCGTTTCTTTTGCCCTACCGGGCTAATGCCGCCAACAAGATAGCCTGTTAAGCGCTCTGCATCTTTAGGATCAGCCATTTTGAGTTTCTTGCAGCCAAAAGCCGCTGCGACTTTTTTTAGACTCAGCTGATGATTCACAGGCAGTACAGCTACAAAATAGTTTTTTTCGTCCGTCACCATCAACGTTTTGAAAACTTCTGCGACCTGCAGCCCCAGTTTTTCTGCAGCCTCTAAACCAAAGCTTTTGGCATCAGGATCATGTTCATATTCATGAATGGAAAATTCAATTTTTTGTGATTTTAAAAGTTTGCAAGCAGGTGTCATATTTGACTGATATTCAATATTCGATTATGAAATTATATGCTTTTTAGAATGGATTGTTTAGCTTGCTTAGGCTATTTATTTGTATGAGCTTCCGATGTACTTATAATTAAATCAATCAGTTGATTTTGAATTAATTATTAGGTTTTTTACTCTAGAATTTATCATTTTTTTGTTTTATCCCAAGAGTTTTCCACAGATTTTGTGGACTTTTTCCCAAGATAAACCATTGATAAATATAAAACAGAATTCATTTTGAATATTTTTAAACCAATTTGTGCAACATTCATCCTGAGCAATCTACTGAGGATGAACATCGATTTAAAATTAAATGCCTTTAACCAATAATCCATTCGAAAAAGTATAAAAATTAGAACGTTCTTTAACTTTCAAATTGTAAATTGTTCTTTTAAAAGTTGTGCTTAAAACATGAACTTCTTGCCCATTGGCTTTTAAAGGGCTGATAGAGTCTTCAGCTAAAATTGCACATAGACCATGATCGTTGAATTCAAATAGATCAAAATAGTCATCATCTGGAAGGTCAAATCCTTTTCGATCAGCATCCAATAGATTTCGAACATGATAGCTTCCAGCACTATTTGCCAGTGTTGTTTCCCTCAGCGGATTAACCATAAACACTAAAGCTTCAATTTCTGAGCTCTTAGTTTGTATGATTTGACCATTTTTTAGCTCACCTAAAGGTGTCCAACCCAAATCCTTAACCCAAAGCAACGCTTTTGAAGAAGCCAATGCACCCTTAAGTTTTCCTTTATGGGAAAGTTGCAGTAATTTCCCCTTATGCAGTTTTGTTAGGTCTGTATTCGCCTTAACTTCAAAATAATCTAATTGCCAAATTTCTTCATCTTCAGTATAAAAAATCTGATCTACAGGCTGATAATACGGCTCCCCTTGCCCAGAGTCTGATTGTGTTAAAACTAAATCACCCTTTTGTATCTGCTCAATAGGAACTAAACCATGTTTAGTGGCTATACGAATTCCTGCAGGAAAGCCATATTCTAAATTCTGCAATATCATTAAATATACTTCGTTATTCTCTTATCATTTTGATTATCATATTTTTATTTAAAAATTCAACCATTCTATGATGTTTTTTATCATCATTTATAAAAAAAGCCCAAACAACTGTCTGGGCTTTTTCATTAAATTTAATCGTGTTTAAGCACTCAAACCAAACTTTTTAAAGATTTTGGCACGGCGTTTCTGTGAAATATTTGCCTTGGTCAAATCACCCTCATAGTGATCATAAACGCGCTTATCCATCATTTTAAACCACAGCGATGGAATCAGAGCTGGAATGAGCATAGTGGCATAACCGCTTGGCAACTCTGGCGCTTCATCAAAATGGCGTAAGGCTTGGAAAGGACGCGTCGGATAAGCATGATGATCTGAATGACGCTGCAGCTGATACAAGAACAAATTGGTCACAACGTTATTATTGTTCCAGCTGTGCTCTGGCATAGTCCGCGCATAGCTGCCATCCGCCTTTTCTGCACGCTTCAAGCCATAATGTTCAATATAATTAATGATTTCAAATAAGCTAATGCCGTAGAGCGCTTGCGTAGCCAAATACGGCGTAACCTTTTTGCCGAATAAAGACAGCATGGTTGCATGGAAGCCGGCGCTCATCGCCCAGCCCTGAAACAGCTCATTTTCTTTGCTCCAGAAAGACAGTCCTTTGCGCTTTAAACGCTGCTTTTCAATCTGAATGGCCGATTTCACGCCGCCAAAGACGGTTCTCGGCCAAAACTCATAAAAGGTTTCGCCCATTTTTGAAGAAGCTGGATCTTCAGGCGTTGCAGCGCGCTTATGGTGCCCATATGGATGCTCAATGCGGAAGTGATTATAGACCAGCGGCATCAGCGTCGCATGCGACCAATAATGATCTTTCTTATTTGGGCGGTGGCACAGTTCATGCGCGGTATTGACGCCAATGCCATTGATTGCGCCCATGGAAATGCCCAGTAAAATTTGATCTAAAAAAGAGACCTCTTTCCGCGTCACCACATATCCGGCAAAAACATTGGCTGCCATCTGCAATGGAATAAAGGCTTTTACAATGCGGTCATAGTACGGATCCTGCACCAAAACTTTAATATCATCATCTGTAGGATTGTTGTCATCGGCGCCCACCAAAGCATCAATAGCGGGAATAATCACATGCAGCAACAGCGGGCCGCCCAGGGCGAATACTTTTTTAGTCATTTTGGGGCCAAAGTGATAACCCGCCAAAATCCCCATGCCAATGACAGGCAAGCCGGGACTTAACAGCCAGCCGTAACGCTTCTTATCAATGGATACGCCATTGAATTGATGCATTTGCTCTTGATTTAATTTTGCTGGAGCATTCATGTGCAAGACTTCCTTATTTCTCTCTTCTATGCTTATATTTCAAGAAACAAGGCCGCAATGACAGTTGCAAGCGTCCAAAAAAACTATGCCAAAGTCTTTGGCATAAATTGATAAAGAATGACCTATAAACACCAATTTTATTGTGTTTGGATTGTCGTTTCAGCCCGTTGCTTTACAGATAGAATGATAAAACATGGATGCTTTAAGTAAAATTTTTGATGATATTCATTTGAACAAATCTGAATATATTTACTTGAAAACAAAAAACAATTGGTCGTTTCAATATCATGAGCACGGCGCCATGATCGCCTATGTCATGATGCAGGGCTCCTGCCTGCTGCATATCAATGGAGAGCAGGTGCCGCTGAAAATGGGCGACCTGATTTTAATTCCATCTGGTCAAAACCACTTTTGTACCGCTGCTGCGGATACGGTTTATCATGCCGCTTTAGACATCAGCCCATTATTTGATGAAAAGCGCCAGAAAACCATTGAGCTGGAATCTGATCAGCTGCCGCAGCATGAGGACTGCATGATTCTTGCGATCCGCGGCCATATCGACAGCATTATGGCAAGCCCCCTATTTAATGCCTTGCCCGACTATTTGCATATTCATCACATTATGAGCAGCACGGCGCCTGAATGGCTGCAAATCGGCTTGCAGTTTTTAGCGGTAGAAGCCAATCAAATCCGGCCCGGGCGCGATAAAATTTTGGATCATTTAGTGAGCATTTTATTTATCGAATGCGTGCGGGATTTTATTGCCCAGCTGAATGATTCGCACAATTGGCTGAATGCCCTCACGCACGTCGAGCTGTCCAATGCGCTGGCGGCCATTCATGGGCAGCCAGAATTATCTTGGACGGTCGAAAGCCTGGCAGAACAATGCTGCATGTCGCGTTCTAAATTTGCCAATCTATTTACCCAAATTATCGGTGAAACGCCACTGGCTTATCTGCAGCAGCACCGCCTACGTTTGGCTTCACAGCATTTGCGTCATGGACAGCTGTCTATACAGCAGATTGCGCACCGTGTGGGCTATTCTTCCGAAACCGCGTTTAGTCAAAGCTTTAAGCGCAGCTATGAACTGACACCCAGCCAATACCGTCAGCAGTATCAGCACAGTGCCTAGCACATGAGTTTTAACGTGAAGATGAAAAATAGCTTATTTCAAAATGTTCAAAATAGCCTGCACAGGATCTTCGCTATTGCCCGACAAAAGCTGTTTATGCATCGTAATATGCTGCATCGCCTGAATCTGCGCCGTTTCGATATTCATTAAATTTTCAATTTCAGCAGCCAGTTTCTCCGGCGTTGCATCTTTTTGAATAAGTTCCTTAATCACTTTTTTGCCGGCAATAATATTCGGCAATGAATAATACGGAATCTTGATTAAGAATTTCACTAGATGGTAAGTCAGCCAATTCAGCTGATAAAAAGTCACCATTGGACGGTGCAGCAGCATCGCCTCTAGAGTCGCTGTACCAGAGGCCAAAGCGACAATATTTGATGCGTTCATCACCTGACGGCCAATTTTGGATTCAGTCTCAGTATTTTCCAGCAGCTGGACTTTAGCTTTAAACTCTGCGGGATAATTTACCAATAAAGCCTCGATTTGCTGTTTGCGCGCATCATTAATGGCTGGAATTAAATACACATATTCAGGATGCTTAGACATGACCATTTGCGCCGCATCTAGAACCAAAGGCCCAAGACGCTCAATTTCACCGCGACGGCTGCCCGGCAGCAAGGCAATATGCTTTTGCGCTGGGTTTAAGCCCAATTCAGCCTTGGCTTCTGCAATAGGATTCTGCAGCGGCAATTGACTTGCCAATGGATGACCCACAAATGCCGCAGGAACATCCCACTTTTTAAAAAAAGTTTTTTCGAATGGGAACAGGCACAGCACCAAATCGACACTGGCTTTAATGCCGTGCACACGGCCCTGACGCCACGCCCACACAGAAGGACTGACATACTGCACCGTTTTAATCGGCAGCTGATTTTTCTTTAAGCTCTTCGATAAGCGCAAGTTGAAGTCCGGCGCATCAATGCCGATAAACACGTCTACAGGATGCTTAGACCAGGTATCCACCAGCCCATCACGCACAGCAAAGAGTTTTCTAATATCTTTAAGCACTTCGACAATGCCCATTACAGACAGAATATCCATCGGATAATAGCTTTTAAAACCCTCTGCAATCATTTGCGGGCCGCCAATGCCTTCAAATTCGGCATCTATGCCCTGCTCACGGAAACTGCGGATCAGTTTGGCGCCTAAGGTATCTCCCGATACTTCCCCAACAACGATGCCTATTTTAAGTTTCCGGTTTTGCAAGCTTATTTCCTCTATTTTATATAGAATTCGACTTTAGCAAAGATTCTATCATACTCCGCTGAAGATGCTTCTCTGCCGTCCGCTTCGTGCCAATAATCATGCAAAAGCAATGCAGCCGCTTGCCCTGTTGAATCTGATAGAGCAGCAAAACCTGCGGATATAATGATTAAAATTCTCTGGTAAAGCTAGGTATAACACTTTGCTTCCGTTGAAGCACGGCCGCGCGCATAATGCGCCAGCATCAAACAGCAGCAAAACCCCAATTACAGTCAATCAGCTTTTATTCACTCTTCAGCCAAAACTGGATTTCCATCAGGTCTTTATCTTTTTTTAGAATAAGCAAATCACTAATCAAGACAACAGCTTATATTTAAAAGTCATAAGATAACTACGTTTTTGATTTTGGCATATAACCATGTTCGGTCCTTTAGAATTTATTATGGCTGGTGTTTTAGTCGGTTTCTGTGTGGGTATCACAGGTGTCGGCGGCGGTTCTTTGATGACCCCCATCCTAATCAGCCTGTTCCGGATCGAACCGCACATTGCCATTGGCACAGACCTGCTGTATGCCGCCATTTCAAAATTCTGCGGCTCTTTGGTGCATGCAAAAAAACTGAATATTGTCTGGCCCATTGTGCTTTGGCTGGCTGTCGGCAGCATTCCTGCATCTTTCGCAACCCATTGGGTATTGGAACACTATTTAAGCCAATCCAGCAGCTACAAAACCGTATTAACGGTGGTTTTGGGCTTTATGCTGACCCTGACTGGCCTCTCGATTATGTTCCGCAGCCAAATTGAGCGCTTCTTTTTAAAATTCCGCGGCGGCCAGCAGGCTGAATTGACAGAAGATGCCAGCGTCATCAAAGAGCAGACCCGCAGCAAGCGCCCGTACATTATTATTATGGGGATCGTTTTAGGCGTATTTGTTACGCTGTCTTCAGTCGGCGCAGGCGCATTTGGCGTGATGGCGCTGATTTTGATGTTCCCCAATTTGCCGATGATCCGCATTATCGGCTCGGATGTGGTGCATGCGGTATTGCTGACTTTTGTCGCAGGCATGGGCCATATGACCTCCGGCAATGTAGACTTTCACCTGCTGGGCTGGCTGCTTTGCGGTTCTATTCCAGCTATTGTGATCGGCACGCTGATCAGCTCGCGCCTGCCGGAAAAAATCATCCGCAAGATTTTGGGCATTACGCTTTTCGCGCTGGGCCTGAATTTTATGATTAATCCAGTAAAATCAAAACCAGCCTCTAAACCGCAAGCCGTAATGATGATTCAAAGTGATGCTGCGGCCGTGCATAAAAGCATGAATGTTTAAATTATCTTTACGATTCATCACTTTTTTTTCACCAACTTATTGATCTTTTTTATAACCATGATGCCCTGCATTCATGTTATATTCGGGTCATGAAACAACCTTTTTGTATGAACAACCAGTGACGGCAATGAATACACAACAGTCAAACCCTATTACACAATCAGATATCGATGACGTGAATGTGAAAAGCATTCAGCCTCTTGTAACGCCAGCGGAACTCAAAAAAGAATTGCCTTTGACTGGAACTGCCTATCAAACTGTACTAAAAGGCCGCGAAACTGTACGCAAAATTTTAGATGGTGAAGATAAGCGCCTCTTCATTGTCATTGGGCCATGTTCTATTCACGATACGGTTGCAGCGCATGAATATGCAGACCGCCTGAAAGCGCTCAGCGATAAAATCAAAGATACCATTTATGTCATTATGCGCGTGTATTTTGAAAAACCGCGTACCACAGTCGGCTGGAAAGGCCTGATCAATGACCCGGACATGAATGACTCTTTCAATATTGAAAAAGGCCTGCGCATTGGCCGTCAATTGCTGCTTGAGCTGAATGAAAAAGGCTTGCCATGCGCAACTGAAGCGCTGGATCCGAACTCGCCACAGTATTATCAAGATTTAATCTCATGGTCGGCAATTGGCGCGCGTACAACAGAGAGCCAAACTCACCGTGAAATGTCTTCCGGCCTGTCTTCACCTGTCGGCTTTAAAAACGGCACAGATGGCGGTTTAACTGTTGCAACCAACGCGATGCAATCTGTGAAGCATGGCCACAGCTTCCTTGGCTTGAATGACCAAGGCCAGGTTTCTGTGATCCGCACCAGCGGCAACCCATATGCGCATGTCGTGCTGCGCGGCGGCAACGGCAAGCC
Source organism: Acinetobacter sp. (assembly GCF_041919735.1). GTDB lineage: Bacteria > Pseudomonadota > Gammaproteobacteria > Pseudomonadales > Moraxellaceae > Acinetobacter. The sequence continues at coordinate 16,741 of NZ_JAYRTF010000015.1, read as the reverse complement.
AAACTATGATGCCGGTTCAGTTGCTGAAGCAGAAGCGGCCTTAGAAAAAGCCAAAGTCAGCGGCAAAATCATGATTGATGCCAGCCATGCCAACTCAAACAAAGACCCGTACTTACAGCCTTTGGTGTTGAAAAACATTACTGAGCAGATTTTAGACGGCAATAAATCAATTGTCGGCTTAATGGTGGAAAGCCATTTAAAAGGCGGCCGCCAAGACATTCCTGCTGACCTGTGCAGCTTAGAATATGGCAAATCAGTCACTGATGGCTGCATTGACTGGGAAACAACAGAAAAGACTCTTCTTGAGATGCACGAAGCGCTCAAAGATGTGCTGCCAAACCGCTAATAAGTCAAAAAACGCCATCGTCAAGATGGCGTTTTTATTTTATAGTGGCTACATGATTCAAAAGCAAAAATAACTGTATGAACGATATTGAAAATGGTTTATGCCAGATCGAAAACTTCCAGTTTATTCATGAACATTTGTTTAGCTCTGGACAGCCTACCGCGGATCAGCTGAAACTGATCAAAGAATACGGCGTAACAACCGTGATTAATCTTGCGCTGACGGATGCCAGCAATCATTTGGACAATGAAGACCGCATTTGCCTCGAATTGGGATTGAACTATATTCAATTGCCGATTCTGTGGGATACCCCTTCAGATGATCAATGCCTGCTGGTGCTGGATATGCTGGATCATCTGGTGCAGGAGCAAATGGTCTGGGTTCACTGCGCGAAAAACTTCCGTGTCAGCAGCCTGATGTATCTCTACCGTCAGTATTGCATGAATATGGATATGCCGTCCGCACAGGAGCTTATGCATCAGATCTGGGAGCCGAATGAAACCTGGACGGGTTTAATTCATGCCGTTTCACTGCAGCTGCAAGGCAGAAAATCCACCAAAGAACTGCAGCATTCCCTTATTCATCCTGATCATTTCGCATGAACAACCAATACGGTTGCCATCGATAAAATTCCTTCCTGACGGCCAGTGAACCCTAATTTTTCAGTGGTCGTTGCTTTGACGCTGACTTGCGTAATATCAACGTCCAGCACATCTGCAATGCTTTGACGCATTTCTAAATTATGCTTCGCCAATTTTGGACGTTCACAAGCCACCGTAATATCGGCATTAGACAGCTCATAACCGCGGTCTAAAATCAGCTGATACACATGTTTCAGCAGCACTTTGCTATCTGCACCCTTAAAGTTCGGGTCTGTGTCTGGGAAATGCTGGCCGATATCGCCCAAAGCCAATGCGCCAAGCAATGCATCACATAAAGCATGCAAAACCACATCACCATCTGAATGCGCTTTCAAGCCATGTGTATGCGGAATTTTCACACCCGCCAAGGTAACGAACTCGCCTTCTTCAAAAGCATGTACATCCAGTCCCTGACCGATTCTAATTTGTGCAGCCATCGCATTCTTCCTTTAGAAATAAACGATTGTAATCTTGTATTCACGCTTTCTATTTCGCTATAGTTAGAGCCAGCGCAACGTAGTGAAAGTATAAGCGATCATGCTGTTGAAATCTGATATAAATATCATCAAAACCATTGCAATTGGCTTAAGCCTCAGCTTTTGTTTCTCAAGCACGTCCTTTGCTGAAGCCATAGACTGTTCAGCTCCAGGCCATTCACTGCAAAAAGTGTGTTCTTCTGCATTTGATAAACAGCGTGATCATTTAGACAACCTTTACCTTACTTCACTGCTGGTCACTGACGCGCCAGCCCGGATCATCAAAGATACTCAGCTGATGTGGGTACAGCGTTTACAGCAATGCAGAAGCATGGATTGCTATAAGCAGCAAATTGATTTGCGCGCGGATGATCTGAATATTTTTGTCTCGCTCAATCAAAGCTTAACGCAGCATTACTTAAAATTTGAAGATGGCGGCTTTGCGCAGCAGCAAGTGCACATAAAAGTGCATCAGCTCAGCAAAGACCGCATTAAAATTGAAGGCATCGCCTACCGCAGTCCGAATAACCGCATGGATCGGCAAAGCATTGCTTTTTTAGCCTACACCACGCCAGATCAAAAAACTGAAATTATGGATAATGAACATGACTGCAAATACCAGTTCAGCTACAGCAAAGCGCTGCTTGCAGTCAAAACGGCGCAAAAAGGCTGTGAACGGTTTGCGGGCATTTATCGTTTGTATGACTAAAACTTTATAGACTTTATTAATATCAAATACTTATTTATAGGTATTCTAAGTAATTTTTTAGCCCTTTATATTTTAATTACATTATTTATTAGGGGTTAAACAATGAATATTAAATTACTTTTAGGCTCTTTTTGCTTTGCAGCAATCTCTTCCCAAACTCAGGCATGGCAAACTGAAACTTGTTCAAACAATAGCAATCAGCCTGCATGCGCCACCGTTTCTTCAGAAGCCTTGCCTCAGCCTTTTAACTTTGGCCAACTGAATGCCAAAGTCGTTTTTGGTTTTGGAAATGACGGCTGCCTGCTTTCCAGCCCAGTCACTGCAATTTCTGGACAATTACAGCCAAATCCTGGTATGCCAAATGAAAAACCTTACGACAGTAAATGCGCCTACAACGATCAATTAGATCGAGCAAAAGTTATTGTTAAAGAATATAAAACTGAAAAAAATGGCAATCAGTATATAGTCCGGATATTTGGCATGTACGCGGTAAAAGATGTCGGTATATTTACACCTTTATTTGGACACAAACATGAATGGGAACATGCGCTGCTCTATATAAAAAACAATAAAGTTGAATATGTAGGCGCGTCACAACATACAGAAGTCAAAATATACTCTAGCCAAGAGGTTCCGCACCTATTAAATCAACCCAATACCTTTCCTTTAAAGTACGTCATTCATAAAGGAACGCACGATTTCAGTAAATATGACGGTAAAATACAAGATGGACAATTTGTTCCTCAAGCTGCAAATCCAACGCCCAATGGAAAATGGTTTGGCGAGGACAATCGTGCCTATATTGAATATAAAGAACAATCTGATCAGGCTGCACTGCCATCTCAATATATTGCAATATTGAAAAATTGGCACAACGGTGGAATCAATTTGAAAGTGGGAAATATTGAATATATCAACAAGTGGCTTCCTGACCCATGGAAAAAAGAACAGGTAAAATTTAAATAATATTCAGAAGGTACATATTGATGCGCCTTCTTCATCCTATTTTTCAATTTATTGATAAACTGCTTTTAACATTTTATAAGCGATGCGCTTGCGCAACCTGCTGACTGATCATAGCCGCTGTCGCCGCCGAAAGCGTCCAGCCCAAATGCCCATGCCCTGTATTGTAAAAGACCCGCTCCCGCTTGCCCCGATTTACGATCGGCATCATATTCGGCATCATTGGCCTTAACCCGGCCCACGGAACTGAAAATTCGGTGCTTAGATCAAAGTTACGGTTCACCCAATCAATCAGCGGCTGGATTCGGTCTGAACGGATATCACGGTTATAGCCATTAAATTCCGCTGTACCGGCAACGCGCAAACGGTCTGCGCCTAAGCGTGAAGTTACAATTTTCGCGCTTTCATCCAGCAGGCTCACCCACGGCGCCTGCTGCTGGCTGTGCCCGTCACGCAGTTCTACGGTAATTGAATAGCCTTTGACTGGATAGACGTTGACCCGATCACCCAGCATATCCGCCAGCTGATAGCTGCCCACACCGCCGCAAACCACCAGGGCATCTGCATTTAAGGTATCCGTTTGATCCGCATCATCAACATTTTCATCACTGGCTTTCATTTGAATCGAAACACCATTGGCCTGATGCGATATCGACGTAACCTCTAAACCAAAACGGTATTCCACGCCATTTCTTTGCGTGACAGCCGCTAAGCCCGCTGTAAATTTATGAATATCGCCGGTTGCATCTCCTGGGCAATAAAACCCGCCGTAATAATCTCCTTTCAAGCTCGGCTCAATCGACTTAATCTCATCATTGCTGACCGCATGGCGCTCTAGGCCACCTTCACACAGCATATCGTTGACACGAATTGCCGTATCATAGTCGGTTTTGCTGTGATAAAAATGCAGGATGCCGCGTTTTTCCAAATTGAAATCAATCTGTTCTTTTTCCGCAATTTCAAATAAGCGCTGCCGCGCCAGCAAGGCTAAGCGCACCGTTTCTTGGGTATTTTCTTTGTAATGCTTAATATTGCCCAAAAATTCCATCAGCCATGCATATTTATGCATGCTGAAGCTTGGATTCAGCAGCAATGGCGCAGATTTTTGCGACATCCATTTGATGCCTTTCAAAACGGTAGATTTTTGATTCCAGACTTCTGCATTGCAGGCCGACAGCTGTCCGCCATTGGCAAAGGACGTTTCCATCGCCGGAAACAGATGCTTATCAATGACCGTGACATCATAGCCCAGCAGGTTCAATTCGTAGGCAGTCGTTACTCCGGTAATTCCTGCACCAATCACTGCAATTCGACACATAGGCACTCCTTAAAATGCATCAAGCATTTCAAATCTTTGCGCCTCATCTGTTTGGGTACCTGAGAGCTTCAATCCATCTAAATAATTGCAGATGAACCTTCCCCCTTCGGTGAGCATCTTTGATTCATGCTTCTCTCCAGATTTTTTCAATTACTGCAGTCCTTTTGCCTGAGAGTTTCCTGAGGCTTTGCTCCTTCGGCGAGCGCGGAGAGCGCTTCTCTCCTGCAATAATTGTGATATGCGTTTTTTTTATAACGGTTATTTATAATATGAGCAATTTTTATACCATATCCAAGTCTTATTTTGAAATTTATCTTGAGATTGCGCTATAGCGCTTAGAAAATTTAGCAAAATAATGCTTTTTCAGGGGCTTATTGCCCTTTAAAATCTATACCAATTCTCACAATGCAACAAGATTCCAATGCGCGCTTACAGTTTCAGCGACTTTTCAGAGCAAATTCTGCACCACTCAATAGATGAACTCACTCAATCATCCTTGCTGCAGATCGGCGCATCCGGTCATCTCAGCAGTTTCTACACGCCATTTGATGCGGTGAATGCAGATGCAAAAGTGGTCTTTGTCGGCATCTGCCCGGGCCAGCAGCAATGGCGCAATGCTTTGCTGGCGGCGCAAAATGCCATGAAGCAAGGTTTCAATGCCAGTGACACGCTGAAACACGCAAAAATGACCGGCGCTTTCAGCGGGCCAATCCGCAGCAATTTGGTGCAAATTTTGGATCATATTGGACTGCAGGAAAAATTGGGCATTGCATCAGCCCAACAGCTGTTTGATGAACAGCACGCTATGGTGCATATGACTTCTGTGCTACGCCAGTGCATCTTAAACAAAGGCAAAAATTATTCCGGCGCATCGCCTAATATGCTGAAGAATGAATTTTTAAAGCAGCACATAGAAACTTATTTTTTAGCGGAAATTTCATTGCTGCCAAATGCAGTTTACGTCCCTTTTGGCGCATGTGTAGTTGAAGCGCTGTATGCAATATCACGCTTAGGCTATTTAAGCGAAGCGCAAATTTTAGATGGTTTTCCTCACCCGTCAGGCGCCAATGCAGAACGCATTAAATACTTTCTGGGCCAAAAGCGCGCTGCTGATTTGTCTGCAGCCACAAACCCGCATGTGATTGATGAAGCTAAACAAAAACTCATGGCCAAACTGCAAAAGCTGGATTTTCATTAATGGCCGGCTTGCTGCAGATCAGCGAGAAAAATCAGGACTTGCCTTTTTCTCTGTCTAATTAAATAAATTGACCTTGATTCTATTGCCGGTTTTAAAGCCTGATCCCGGAGAAGATGCGCTTGCAGATACGATCGCATTGATGCGTTCAATTCTCTCTAAAAAATGAAATAGCAGCAGCTTATCCGCTGAAATCAGACAAACAGCAATGTGATAGATTTTACTTTTTGAGTTTTATATGTGACTATTTCGCATAAAATAAATATTACTTAATAAAAATAATGTGTTTTAGGAAAATTCATGAAAAATTATTTGCTCTTCACCGCACTCAGTGTATTGCTTTCAGGCTGTCTTGTTGTAAAGTCACATACAGGCTCCACACCGGAAACTATCGCAAAAGGCGTTAAAACCGTAGAAAACTCCAAAGCCGTGACCCGTACTACAACACGCGGTTCATTGCTCTGTGAGCATGCTCCGGGCTGCCCGGAAATGGCGATTGATTGGAAACAAAACCGCGGCGCTTATGATATTTCAATGCACATCTACGGCCCAGACCGAATTGGCATGAAGGCATTTACCTTTATTGTCGATGGCAGCCACTATTCTTACAGCACCCAAAGTGCAACGTCTTACCGGTCTTTAGAAAACTCAAACGTTCTCGAGTCTGCCAACACAGTACGCGTACCGTCCAGCTTATTCAGCCGTTTTAAAAATGCGCAGAATATCCAAGTGCAAATCAACACAAATCAAAAGGATATCAGCTATGCCATGCTCAGCAATGGCAAACAGTCCAAAGCTTATCAGCTGTTCCTGCGTGCTTATTGATTGATATTCCTTTCAATGAGCGGAGAAATATGCTGTACATTTAACCTTATTTAGGCGCATGACCAGCATGCGTCTTTTCTTAACTGCTCTGCGGCACTATTTCAGGTATTGGCTAGGTTTTAGCTGAGCTTTTTATTCAAATGCACTAAGTGCAAATCGACTAAGGGCATGCCTACATTCGCGTCAACAGGATAAGCTTCGATGTGCTCAGTTTGCACATAACCGCAGCGCTCATAAAAAGCAATCAGTTCAGCCCTGACACTCAGTACATACATTTCCAGCCGCTGAACAGCACTATAATTTTTCCGGACATGCTGTTCAGCAAAATTAAGCAGCGCCCTGCCCAAGCCCATATTCTGCTGAAAAGGATCTACACAGAAACTGCCAATTTTAACTTTATCGGCGTTAAGGGTTAATCCAATGCATCCGTAAATTTGCTGTGGCTGGTGTACATGGTTTTCCAGCACCCAAAGTTTAAACTTTGGATGCCTAACATTGTCCACGAGCTGTTCATAGCTAATTCTAGCGCCTTCTACAATTGCCGTTTCATTGGTCCAGCTTTGGCCTGCATTGCTGCGGTAAGCCTGGTTCATCAGTGCTGATAAATAAGCTAAGTCTTCTTGCCTTGCAGGACGTATATTCCAGTTCATCTTAATTGCTATAATTTTGAATTAGTTAGATTTTTATAATCATAAAGCATTTAGCCATCAAAAATAAAAAAACCAGTCAATTGACTGGTTTTTGTGCATGCAAATACTTATGAGAAATGCATTATTTCGGTTCAATCGGTGCAAATGGCGCAACTACATCTGCATTTTGCGCACGGTTACGCATGAAATGATCCATCAGCACAATCGCCAGCATTGCCTCTGCAATTGGGGTTGCGCGAACGCCGACACACGGATCATGACGGCCTTTGGTCAATACATCAGTATTTTCGCGTTCAATGGTAATGGTTTTGCCCGGTGTGGTGATGGATGCGGTCGGTTTTAATGCAATCGCCACTCGAATATCCTGCCCGCTGGAAATACCGCCCAAGATACCGCCTGCATGATTGGCCAGAAAGCCATCCGTTGTCAGTTCGTCACGGGTTGCGTGGCCAAACTGCTCAGCAACGCCAAAACCATCGCCAATTTCAACACCTTTTACAGCATTGATTGACATCATGGCATGCGCAATATCCGCATCCAAACGGTCAAATACAGGCTCGCCCCAGCCAACCGGCACTTTAGACGCAATGATTTCGAGCTTCGCGCCGCAGCTGGTGCCTTGCTCACGAAGTGATGTCACCAATGCTTCAAAACGCGGAACAGCATCAGCATCGCCGCAGAAAAATGGATTGTTTGAAACTTCATTCCAATCCAGTTTTTCCGCTTTTTCTGTGCCGATTTGCGTCACATGACCGCGGATTTCAATCCCGAATTTTTCGGCCAAGAACTTTTTGGCAATCGCGCCGGCAGCAACCCGCATCGCAGTTTCACGCGCGCTTGAACGGCCACCGCCACGGTAATCACGGAAACCGTACTTTTGCGTATAGGTATAGTCTGCGTGACCCGGACGGAAAGTCTGTGCAATATTGCCGTAGTCTTTCGATTTTTGATCCGTATTGCGAATCAGCAGGCCAATCGAAGTGCCTGTGGTTTTGCCTTCAAACACGCCTGAAATAATTTCGACTTCATCCGGTTCTTTACGCTGAGTCGCATACTTAGATGTACCCGGTTTGCGGCGGTCCAAATCTTTTTGCAGATCTTCGGCAGACAGCGCCAAGCCCGGCGGTACGCCATCCACAATGGCCATCAGGCCAACACCATGAGATTCACCGCACGTCGTTACACGGAAGAGTTGACCGATACTATTGCCTGCCATGTTCAACGGCTCCTTATGCTTGAACAGATTGGATGAATAAATCTCGATATGTGCGGCACTGCTCAGCAGTCAGCGCAAAAATACCTGTACCGCCTTTTTGAAACTGCAGCCAGTAAAAATCAACAGTATTGAAGTTTTGACGCATCGCCCATTCTGAGTTGCCCACTTCAATCACAATTAAGCCGTCTTCAGTTAAGTAATCTGCAGCCTGCGCCAGCATTTTACGCACCAAATCCAAACCGTCCTGACCTGCGGCCAATGCCATTTCAGGTTCGTGGTGGAATTCTTCCGGCAAATCCGCCATGTCTTCCGCATCCACATAAGGCGGGTTAGACACGATTAAATCATATTGATTTTCAGCAGGAATTTTTGCAAATAAATCAGATTCAAGCAATGCAACTTGATATTGTTTATTGTGATGTTCGCAGTTGATTTGCGCCACTTCAAGCGCATCTTTTGACAAGTCTGTCGCATCAACTTCCGAATCAGGAAAGGCATAAGCCAAGGCGATGGCAATGCAGCCAGACCCTGTGCACATATCCAAAATGCGCTGCGGAGTTTTCGGATTCGGATTTTCCGGCAGGCCATTCACTGCTGCGCCCATCTCGCCATTTTCGCCTAAGCAATATGGCGCAAAACGGTTTTCAATCAGCTCTGCAATAGGAGAACGTGGAATTAACACACGTTCATCCACATAAAATGGCTTGCCGAAGAAATAAGACAGGTTTAACAAATATGAAGTTGGCACTTTTTCATTGATGCGGCGCTCCAGCAGCGCTAAAAATTCAGCAGCTTCGCTCGGCAGCACTTTGGCATCTAAAATTTCAGCGTCCGCATTCCAGTCCAAAGACAGTGTTTGCAGCACTAAAGCTGAACTTTCAGCGAAATAATCTTCTGTACCTTGGCCTAAATGTGCATCGTATTGACGTAAGGCTGAAACACCAAAGCGGATAAAATCACGGATTGTGGTTAAATTTTCAGCGGCTTCCTGCAAATGTTCAGGGCTAATAGTCGGTCGATCCACTTAAGGCGTCTCCAAGGTCATATTTTTAAAACGCCTTATGATACCTTAGTTTTAATGCTTTTATTTGAAAAATCACTTCTGAATTTTATTCTCCATGCGCACTTCCAGCATATCCGCATGAGACTCGGTCATCTGCAGTACACAGCTTGAATTAGTGAGAGAATATTCTTTCAATTTTTTACCGCCAATCCCGCAGGCATTATCGCGTCTTTGCAGCCAGACCGTTTGAGATTGTTTGACCAATGGGCGATCTGCAGCGCTGGCATCATTCAATGTCATTTTAAATATTTTTTTCATGCGCTTATTTTGAACTTTAAATTCTTTCAATTGACACTTCACAATATTGCCGGACTGGCTTTGCGCATTGCGCATGCAAAGTTCGTATTTTTGCGAATATCCCAAAGCAAATGCCTGCATTGAAAGACCCGCACAGCATAAAAGCAGGCCTTGAACTAAAGGCTTCAACATATCCATTTCCCCAATGAAATCAATTTAATCGTTATAAATTTTATCCAGCATTTACAGCTCGTTTTCATTTGCTTGCAAAAACTGGATTGAAAATTAGAATTTAAACATAATATATAGACAAATCAGTTTAGATTAAATAAAAGTTTATGAGCTATAAACACAATAACCTGATGGCCATGCGCCAAAGTTACTGGAATGACTCCCTCTCGGCACAAGTCATGGAGGAAAAAAAGTTTTTCCAGCAGGTTTTAATGCAATATGAAATTTTTCCTGCCCCTACAGCTGAAGATGCTAAACATCTTTTTTTCAGCTTTCCCAGCATTATTATCGTCAAAGGCTATGCCAGCGGATTTATGCATCAATCTGTTCAAAAGCTGATTTTCCAGCATGTGCAAAGCCATAAATTTGAATTGCAGCAAAAATCTGAAATGAAAATCAAATTCAATATTTAAGCTCTGGAATTTAGCTGCTGTTTGGCCGAACCGTTCCATTGCAGCATAACTTTACTGGCTATTCAGCATGTTAAACTTTTTTAATACGCGCAGACACGGTAAGATTCGCTACAATGAATTACTTTGCTATTTGCTGATTAAAGGATTTAGTTTACATGTCAGATCAGAACGATAAGCTCAAACAACTGAAAACTTCATCTATGGATCGACGCTTATCGATTGCAAAAGCATCTTTACTTGCAGGAACCCGCTGGGCTGCTTCAAACGCTACGTCAATTTTTTCCAATGAAGAAGAAAAAGAGAAAAAGCGCAAGAAGGCCATGAAAGACCAAGCGGAGTACCTCGTCGCTGAAATTGGCAAATTGAAAGGCTCAATTGTAAAAATTGGGCAAATGATGGCATTGTATGGCGAGCATTTTCTGCCTGAAGAAATCACGCAAGCCCTAAATACTTTAAATAATCAAACTGTTGCGCTTGCATGGCCGGCTATCAAAGAACAGCTGCATGCACAGCTTGGGTCAAAACTGAATGATCTAACCATTGACCGTGAACCCTTGGGCACGGCCTCTTTAGCGCAGGTTCACCGCGCAATCCGAAAATCAGATGGCTTGGAAATCGTTTTAAAAATTCAATATCCCGGTGTTGCCAATGCCATAGATTCCGACATGAATCTATTTCGGAATATGCTGAAACTGACCCGCATGGTTCCGCAAACCCGCGAATTTGATCAATGGTTCGACGAAGTGCGCGAAATGATGCACCGCGAAGTCAACTATAAAATTGAAGCGGAAACCACCCGCCGCTTTGCTTCCCGCTTAAAAGAAGATCCGCGCTATATCGTGCCGCAAATCATTGATGAATACTGCACAGACCAAGTGCTGTGCATGACTTTTGAACGCGGCGTTCCCATCAACAGCCCGGTTATGCTGTCCTTGCCGCAAGAGCGCCGCAATGCCTTAGGTGAAGCTTCACTTGAAATTGCAGTGCGCGAATTATTTGAATGGGGCGAAATGCAGACCGACCCGAACTTTGGCAACTACCTGGTCCGCTTAGGCAATGGCGACGATGCGCATGATAAAATTGTCCTGCTGGATTTCGGCGCGATTCGTCAATTTGATCAGCATTTGCTGAAAGTTGCGCACAACTTAATCTTTGCAGGCTTTAATCACGATGCGGATGAAATGGTTAAGGCCATGACCGGATACAGTTTCTTTGATTCCATCCCGCAAAGCATTAAACCGGATATGGCTAAAGTCTTTTTACTGGCCACAGAAGCGTTCAGCACGCCTCTAAATAATCCGGATCTACCTGCTGGCGTAATGGACGAACAAAACCGCTATGACTGGAAAAAAAGCCAGCTGCACAGCCGTGTCATGCAGCAAGCCTCTAAATCCATGGCTTCGCGCTACTTCAGTGTGCCGCCTAAAGAGTTCATGTTTATCAGCCGTAAATTTATTGGCGCGTATACATTCATGACGGTCATTGAAGCAAAAACCAATGTCAGAAAAATGATCCAAAAATACAAATAGCAATTTTTTGACCTGAATCACTTTTGTCATTCAGGTCAATCCATCTCGTCATCCGCTGTTTTAAAAAATAAAATAATTTATAAAAATCATATTATTAATATTTTTTATACTAATACTTTAACCACTCATCATTGACAATCAACTATGTCAGTTATGACATGGTTTTTTCATTTCCTGCATGTCAGCATAAATTTAGGAAAACATCTCTTTCTGGAAAAACAAAAATGAATGATATGGTCAATAAAGCGCAAGGATTTGGGCTGTCACTGCTTACAAAAATTGCAGGCAGTGATGTATTAGATCAATTAAAGCTGAGAAAATTCATAGAGAAATCTCTCTATCAAAGCTCAAAAGCCAGCTTTAAAACTTTAAGCAAAACGCAAAAAGCGTTTAAACCGCAAAATAATGTGCATAAACAGCGCCTGCCCAATCAGTCCAAATCGTTATTTGATTTAAGCCTGTCCGAAGAGCAGCAAATGACCTGCGATGCCATGCAGCAATTTGCACAGGAAGTGCTCTATCCCTTAGCGCATTCAGCAGATCAAAATGAAAAATTCCCTGCAGAACTGTATCAATACTGCACCGATTTAGGTTTAAATTTTTATGCTTTGCCGGAAGCGCTTGGCGGCGTAGCTGCTGAAAAAAACATCATCAGCAATATCCTCATTGTAGAACAGCTGGCGCAAGGCGATTTCAGCTTGAGCGCAGGACTGCTGTCCACCTTCGGCGTGATCAACGCCATCACCCAATGGGGTTCTGAACATATACAATCGAAATATCTGCCGGCCTTTGCTGAAGATGCAGAGACTCAGGCCAGTTTTGCCGTACAGGAAACAACGCCTGCATTCAATCCGTTTCAGTTAAAAACCAAAGCCGTCAGGAATGGCAATCAATACCGCATTAATGGTGAAAAGACTCTGGTTTTGCTTGGCGAATCTGCTGATCTCTTATTGGTTTCAGCAGAATGTGAAGGCACACCTGAAGTCTTTACCGTCATCCGTGATCACAGCATTACGGTTAAAAAAACGCCGGCTATGGGGCTTAAAGCTGCCGAAACAGTTACCCTGCACTTCAATAATACCCCTGCAGAACGTTTGGGCGATGACGATTTTGACTACACTGCGTTCTTAGATCTAGGCAATTTAATGTGGTGCGCAATGGCGATTGGCACTTGTGAAGCAGTGAAAAAATATTGCATTCAATATGCTAATGAACGCACTGCATTTGGTGAGCCTATTTCACACCGTCAAAGTGTCGCATTTATGATTGCCGATATGGCCATTGAAATCGATGCCATGCGCATGCTGGTGCTCAATGCCGCAAGCCTTGCCGAATCAGGCAAGCCATTTCATCGTGAAGCCTATTTAGCGCGCCTGCTGTGTGCTGAAAAATCCATGGAGATTGGCACAGATGGCGTGCAGATTTTAGGCGGTCACGGCTTTACCAAAGAGCATCCGGTAGAACGCTGGTACCGCGATTTGCGCGCAACGGCAATCATGCATTCTGGCCTGCATGCCTGATATAAGAAAAAAAGGAGTATATAACATGAATTTGCAGAACCCTAAAAAATTTAAAATGCTGATAGATCAAGCGCATGAAGTTGCACTCAATGTCCTGCGCCCAATTTCCCGCAAATATGACAAAGCGGAACATGCTTATCCCAAAGAGCTTGATATGCTCTCATCCCTGGTCGACGGAATGAACGAAGGCGGCGACGGCATGAACGCAGGCGCGGCAGTGAATAAACGCGGCGACACTGAGGCTGGCAATAAAAATGGCATCAACATGTCGACTGCGCTCAGCATTATAGAAATGTGCTATGGTGATACAGGGCTTTTGCTGAGCATGCCGCGCCAAGGCCTTGGCAACTCAGCCATTGCCGCTGTTGCGAACGATGAACAGCTGGACCGCTTGAAAGGCACTTGGGCCGCTATGGCAATTACGGAGCCTAGTTGCGGTTCAGACTCGGCCGCCATTCGCACCACAGCAGTAAAAAATGGCGATGACTACATTCTGAATGGCGAAAAAATCTTTGTCACTTCCGGCGAGCGAGCTGATTCCATTGTGGTTTGGGCCACATTGGATAAAAAACTGGGTCGTGCCGCGATCAAGTCTTTTGTGGTAGCCAAAGGTACACCTGGCATGAAAGTAGAGCGCTTAGAGCATAAGCTGGGCATCAAAGCTTCAGATACAGCCGCCATCAGCTTCATTGACTGCCGTGTGCCTGCAGCGAATCTATTGGGCAACCCAGAAATTGATGTCGCCAAAGGTTTTGCCGGAGTCATGGAAACATTCGACAATACCCGCCCTCTCGTTGCAGCCATGGCTATTGGCTGTGCAAAAGCATCCTTAGAACGCATTAAAGAAATCTTTAAAGATCAGCTGGATGATCAATATGCAACACCATATTTGCAGACCTCAAATCTGGCCGCGCAAATCTACCGCATGGAATCGGAGTGGGAAGCTGCCCGCCTGTTGATGGTTAAAGCCGCATGGATGGCGGATAATAAAAAGCCAAACTCACGTGAGGCCTCAATTGCAAAAGCCAAAGCGGGCCGCGTAGGCAATGAAATTACACTCAAATGTGTAGAGCTTGCAGCAAGCGTTGGCTATAATGAAGATGAATTGCTGGAAAAATGGGCGAGAGATTCTAAAATTTTAGATATTTTTGAAGGCACGCAGCAGATTCAGCAACTGATTATCGCTCGCCGTGAACTTGGAAAATCATCCAGTGAGCTGAAATAAAATGCAGGCATCACATTGATGCTGTTTATTTTTATCTCGCTTAAAGATGGATTTTTATAGTAAAACAGACTATAACAATCCATCTTTACTGATTTTCCAATCCATTTAATCTATGTATAAAATCCGCACCATCGAACAAAAAGACAATGCTCCAATTGCCTATATTATCCGTGAAGTTTCCAAAGAATTTGGCTTAGCCGCTGAGTCTGGTTTCGCTGTTGCAGATCCAATCTTAGACAATCTGTATGACGTTTATCAGCACACCAACTCGCACTATTGGGTAATTGAAAATGCTGAAGGACAGATTCTAGGCGGCGGCGGCATTTCACCGCTTCAGGGGGATTCCAGTATTTTAGAAATACAAAAAATGTACTTTGCTGCCGAAATCCGCGGCCAAGGATTTGCAAAACAAATCCTCAACCTTGCATTTGAATTTGCGATACAGCATGGCGTTGATTTTTGCTATTTAGAAACCACTGCTGATTTATTGCGAGCCGTCAAACTCTATGAAAAACTCGGTTTCCAGCATTTATCTGCGCCTAAAGGCAATACTGGGCATAGCCATGCCTGTGAAATATGGATGCTGAAAACTTTAATATAAGCCAATCGCCTGCATTCTGCGATTTCAGCAGGTTTAAACTCTCGGTCCTTGCTAAAGCTGTGGCAGATTAACAAATTCGACACAGCTTAAAGCTTTGAAATGATTGACTGCTCAAGCAATGCTGAATAATATTTTGAATTAATTTAAAGACCAGACAGTAAATATTTTGTTTAATTTATCTTTATCGTTAAAAATCATAAATCCTCTTTCTAAAAATCTCACTGTGAAATCATTATGCATGCTGGTTACAGCGACTGTTTTTACTGGATGCTCTTCTTTAGGCAGCGGCTCGACAGAAAAGCGCGCAGCGAAACTTTCTGCAGGAATTCAGCGAGCCTATTCAGTTGAAGCCAATACGGCCAACCGGGTATCTCCCATGATTGTTCAAAGCGCTGAACGATATGATTTAGATCCGCTGCTTCTGGCTGCAGTTATCCGTCAAGAATCAAGTTACCGCAGCTATGTCACATCACCTGCCGGCGCAGTGGGTTTAACACAAATTATTCCACGATATTGGCAGAATACCTGCCCTGGCGATTTATTTGACGAATCCACCAATATTCAATGTGGCAGCTATATTATCGCCCGATATAAAAGCAGCGCGGGAAAATTACCTAAAGCATTGGCTTATTACAATGTTGGGCCTACAGGCTATAACAGCGACCGACGTATGAAAAAGCAAGGCAAACGCTATGCGAAGCAAGTCGAACAGCATCAAAAACTGTTAAAAAAAGCTTTATAAAATTGCTAGATGACGAGTTTACAGCGGAATCCGCGTGATGCGTAATAGGACTGCGCGCCATTATGATATGTAAATACGCGTCCATAACGCCGGTCACAAAATATTGCTCCGCCATTTATTCGAATATCTGGTGGAGTCAGCACCCAGCTCGACGTTTTTAAATCAAAGAAAAAAACATTCTGTAATGCCCTGTATTCTTCTTCTGTAATCAGCTTCGCTCCAATTGCTCTAAGCATATCAATAACATTATTTTCTGGCGGGTAATCCTTTCTGCTTTCTAATGCATCATGGTCATAACAGAGGCTGCGCCTCAGTTTTGGAGATTCTGAACTGCAGTCATAAAATACCAGTTGTTTTGATTTTTCAGAAATTACAACGATATCAGGTTCGCCGCCAGTCTGTTCCATTTCATGCAATATCCTTAATTTTTCAGGCTGTGCAATCAATTGTTTTTCAACATTCATCCACTTAAGTTTAGGATGACGATCCATATTGCTGTTAAAACGTTTTCCCAAAATATTTAAAATATTAACTTTTTCTAATTCATTCAGCATATGCAAGCCCTTTATTTTTCAATTTTTACAGTTTGCTTACTACTTTAACGAATTAAAGTCATTTCATATGTAAATTTTCAGCACAGCGCATGGCCTAAATCGGCTTTATTATTTTTCTTTTCTATCGCGCATAAAAAAATCCCCCTCAGCCATTAAGCGGAGGGGGATTTGAATAATGAGCTGGCGATGACTTACTCTCACATGGGTAACCCCACACTACCATCAGCGCTAAGAGGTTTCACTTCTGAGTTCGGGAAGGGATCAGGTGGTTCACTCTTGCTATTGTC
>NZ_JAYRTF010000014.1:0-94529 GCF_041919735.1 Acinetobacter sp. | reverse complement strand
CCGCTTCAACCTTAGCGAACAAGTGCGCATCGACGAATGGGCCTTTTTTCAGAGAACGAGGCATTGTCAGATTCCTTTACTTGTTACTTAACGCGACGGTCGCGAATGATCATCTTAGTCGTACGCTTGTTGGTACGTGTCTTGTACCCTTTAGCTTTTTGACCCCATGGACTTACAGGTTGAATACCTTTGTTACGTCCTTCACCACCACCATGTGGATGGTCAACTGGGTTCATCGCCATACCGCGAACAGTAGGACGAACGCCACGCCAGCGTGATGCACCTGCTTTACCAAGTGAACGAAGGTTGCTTTCTGAGTTAGAAACTTCGCCTAACACAGCACGGCATTCAACGTGTACTTTACGCATTTCGCCTGAACGAAGGCGAATGATTGCGTAAGAACCGTCACGACCCAACAATTGAGCAGAAGTACCAGCAGAACGCACTAATTGCGCGCCTTTACCGATTTTAAGCTCGATGTTGTGAAGAGTAGAACCGATCGGCATGTTGCGAAGCGGCAAGCAGTTACCTGGACGAATTGGAGCATCGTTGCCAGACTGAACTGCATCACCAGCGCGAAGGCCTTTAGGTGCAATAATATAGCGACGTTCACCGTCAGCATATTTCAACAAAGCAATATGCGAAGTACGGTTAGGATCGTATTCAATACGTTCAACTACAGCTGGGATGCCGTCTTTGTTACGTTTGAAGTCAACGATACGGTAGTGCTGTTTATGGCCACCACCAACGTGACGAGTCGTAATGTGACCATTGTTGTTACGGCCGCCAGTACGTTTTTTAGCTTCAACCAACGGTGCATAAGGAGCGCCTTTGTGAAGATGGTCGTGAACGACTTTCTCTACAAAGCGGCGGCCCGGAGACGTTGGCTTACATTTTTGAATAGGCATAATTTCCGTCCTTATTCCGCTGCGTTTTCAGCGGTATCGCCCAAGTCAGCCATTTCAACATCTTGGCCGGCTTTCAGGGTGACGTATGCTTTTTTAACATCAGAACGGCGTCCTAATGTTTTACCAAAGCGCTTAGTCTTACCTTTAGTGATCGTAGTGTTAACTTTAACAACTTGAACACCAAACAGCTGCTCTACTGCTTTTTTGATTTCAAGCTTGTTTGCATCAAGTGCAACTTTGAATACTTGAACACCAGCAGCTTCGCCTAAAACTTGTGCTTTTTCTGAGAATACAGGTCCTTGCAGGACTTGATAGATACGTTCGTTGTTCATCCGAGTTCTACCTCAATTTTCTTAGCAGCAGCAACAGACATTACAACTTTATCGAACGCGATCAAGCTAACAGGATCGATTGCAGCAGCATCAACCACATCTACATGCGGAAGGTTGCGGGCAGCAAGATACAGATTCTCATCAACAGCATCAGTAACGATCAATGCGCGAGTTGCATTCAAGTCGTTAAGTTTTGCAAGCAAATCTTTAGTTTTTGGAGCTGCAACAGCAAACTCTTCAACTAAAACAAGGCGGTCTTGACGAACAAGTTCAGCCAGGATGCATTGCATAGCACCGCGGTACATTTTACGGTTAACTTTTTGAGACCAGTCTTGTGGACGAGCAGCAAAAGTTTTACCGCCGCCAACCCAGATTGGGCTACGAATAGAACCAGCACGTGCGCGGCCAGTACCTTTTTGACGGAAAGGCTTTTTGCCGCCACCAGATACGTCTGCACGAGATTTTTGAGCTTTAGAACCTTGACGGCCGCCAGCTAAATAAGCTGTAACAACTTGGTGTACAAGAGCTTCATTAAACTCACGTCCGAAAGCAACTTCAGACAATTCAACAGCAGAGCCGGAAACAGTATTTAAATTCACGTTATTTCCCCTCAGGCCTTGATCGTAGGACGAACAGTTACGTCGCCGCCAGTAGCACCAGGAATCGCACCTTTAACAACAAGAACTGAACGTTCTGTGTCGATAGATACAATTTCAAGACCTTGAACAGTTACACGTTCTGCACCTAAGTGACCAGGCATTTTTTTGCCTTTGAACACGCGGCCTGGAGTCTGGTTTTGACCAGTAGAACCAATTACGCGGTGAGAAACAGAGTTACCGTGAGTAGCATCTTGAGTACGGAAATTCCAACGCTTAACGCCGCCTTGGAAACCTTTACCTTTAGACTGACCAGTTACGTCAACGATTTGACCCACTGTGAACAAGTCAACACCAATTGAAGCGCCAACTTCACGACCTTCAAGATCAGCTTCTGCAACGCGGAATTCCTGAACTAAACGGCCAGCAGCAACACCAGCTTTCGCAAAGTGGCCTTTTTGAGCGTTAGTTACGCGAGATTCGCGACGTTCACCAGTAGTGATTTGAATCGCTTGATAACCATCAGTTTCAAGCGTTTTGATTTGAGTGATGCGGTTAGGATCAACCTCAATCACTGTTACAGGCACAGAAACACCAGCATCTGTAAAGATACGTGTCATACCGCACTTGCGACCGACTAAACCAATAGCCATGTGCATAAACCTCTAAAAAAGCGGCTTAATTAACCTAGAGTGTTAATTAACCGAAAGCCTTAACCCAATGCGATCTGAACATCAACACCAGCTGCAAGATCCAACTTCATCAATGCATCAACAGTTTTATCTGTAGGTTGAACAATGTCGATCAAACGTTTGTAAGTGCGGATCTCGTATTGGTCACGCGCATCTTTGTTAACGTGTGGTGATGTTAAAACGTTGAAACGTTCGATGCGAGTAGGCATCGGGATAGGACCGCAAACTTGCGCGCCAGTACGTTTTGCTGTTTCTACGATCTCTTGAGAAGATTGATCAATTAAACGGTGATCAAAAGACTTAAGACGGATACGAATTCTCTGGTTAGACATACCAGTTAACTCCAAGCCAAATATATAAAGAATCACCCTTGACGCATCTCACCCCACTATGTAAGGCAAGTGTCAAGAGCAGTGAATTATCACTAAGGTCACGATCGATGCCGCGACTGTCACGATGTTAACTGCTTTATTCGCAGCCAACCCCCTTTCATTAAAGGGTCGCTCATTATAGCCATTGTTTAATGCATAAGCAAACGCCTTTTCCTTTTTTTACATTATTTTAGAAATATCTCAGCAGATCAATTGATTGCATTTTAATCAGGAGGCGGTTTTCTGCAAAACGTAGCCAATTGCCCGATTTAACAGCTGATTTCCCTGAATAAATTTATCTTCCGGCGCGCTTTTCAATTCCGCTTCGCGCGCTGCATCATAGCCCGGGAATAAAGCCAGTTCTTCCTCATCTTCCAGAAAAAGCGCCAGGCTGTGCGGAGTGATTTCCGGATGGAATTGAAAGCCGAGGACATTAGTGCCGATTTGATACATTTGATTGCGGCAGGCGGCATTTTCCGCCAAATGCACCGCCCCTTTCGGAATGTCAAAGGTTTCCGAATGCCACTGCATGACATTGAACTGCTCCGGCAGCTCAAAGCAGCCTTGCGGCACATAAGGCAGCTTGCGCACAGCTGTCCAGCCCAGCTCCTGCACGGCATTTCTGCTGACGGCCGCGCCTAAGGCATTGGCGATCAGCTGCCCGCCCAGACACAGGCCGATCGCCGGCTTGCCCAGCGCCAGATAGCGCCGGATCCAGCGCTTTTCAATTTTCAGCCAAGGGAAGTTAGCCTCATCATTCACACTCATGGTGCCGCCCATAATCATCAGCAGATCAACATCTTCCACATGCGGCAGCGCTTCGATATCCAGCGGCAGATCTGCAGGCAAGGCAAAAAATTCTGTTGCCGTGATCTGCGCATTCATTGCTTTTAAATACGCATGGCAGCTTCCGAACCCCTCGCCTGCGATATGCTGAAAATAATGTACCTTTAAATGCGGCTTCATGCGCCATACCTATTGTTGCGGCCCTAGGCATATCTTGCAAAATTGAAGCCAACTTCAGCTTTTATTCACACAGTTTTAACAATTCATGCAATTTGCGGTGAATTGTGGCGAAATTCGGCTCAATCACTTAATCTGCATTGAAGATTCAACTCATTTTAGAGCTTTGCTGTGAAAAAAAATTCCCAAACTGCATTAATCCATGCACCGCGAAAAGCCCCTCAATACATTTCAACGGTTCAGCCTCCCTTATTTCGTGCATCAACGATTATTTTTGACAATACCGATGCCCTCTTCAACCGCCACTGGACCGACCGCTACGATTACAGTTACGGCACGCACGGCACGCCGACCACTTTTACCTTGGGCGACAATATTGCCCAAATTGAAGGCGGCACCTACAGCCTGCTTGCGCCCAGCGGCCTGTCAGCCATCAATCTAGTGAATTCATGCTTTTTAAGCCAAGGCGATGAAGTCTGGGTAGCGGACAATATCTACGGCCCAAACATGGAGCATTTGCGCAATTTGCAAAAGCGCTACGGCATTCACGTCAAAGTCTATAACCCGATTGATGCATCCACTTTCCAGCCTACCGATAAAGCTAAATTGATTTGGCTGGAGGCTGCCGGATCAGTCACGCTGGAGTTTCCAGATTTAACCAGCTTGGTTCAAAAAGCCCAAGCGCATCATATGCTGACTGCACTGGATAATACTTGGGGTGCCGGATTGGCCTTTAATGCCTTTGACTTTGGCGCAGCGCATTTAAGTGTCGACATTACCGTACATGCCCTGACCAAATATCCTAGCGGCGGCGGCGACATTTTAATGGGTTCGGTGGTGACCCGGGATGAGACGCTGCATCATCAATTGTTCCGCATGCATGCCATTCA
Organism: Acinetobacter sp.; assembly: GCF_041919735.1. Classification (GTDB taxonomy): domain Bacteria; phylum Pseudomonadota; class Gammaproteobacteria; order Pseudomonadales; family Moraxellaceae; genus Acinetobacter. The sequence goes on along the minus strand of NZ_JAYRTF010000014.1, from coordinate 89,777 downwards.
AGGCATTAGCATTTCCGGCGATGATGCGGCGCAAGTGCAGCGCAGCTTAGCGTCAATGCAAATCCGTTATGAACATCAGTCTCAGAGCGCCCTGCAGCTGCTGGAATGGCTGAAGCAGCAGCCTGAATTTTCTCAAGTGCTGCATCCTGCCGATGAAGCCTCTGCCGGTCATCAACACTGGAAAGAGATTTGCACACAACAACACAGTGCAGGTCTAGTCAGTGTGATATTTGACCCTCAATATAACTTACAAGATATTCGTACCTTTTGTGATGCACTAAAGCTATTTAAACTCGGTTTTAGCTGGGGTGGTCCTGTCAGCTTAGTCATGTTATATAACTTAAAAGATATGCGCGCGCTGGAACATTCACATCTCAAAGCAGGACTTTTGGTTCGATTCTGCATTGGACTTGAGCACCCTGCTGACTTAATACAAGATATAGAAAACGCATTACAACATTTAAATAAACCACAACTCGAATAATTACAGGACAAGCCATGGGCACACCAATTGTTATTGCGAAGAAAACCCAAGACACCACACAGGATGTGGTTTTACATTCTCAATTTGCCAACCGTCATGGCTTAATAGCTGGCGCGACAGGCACGGGCAAAACCGTGACCTTAAAAGTTTTGGCAGAAAATTTTTCACGCATCGGTGTGCCGGTATTTTTAGCTGATGCCAAAGGCGATGTCTCTAGCCTCGCCAAAGCCGGCGCAAGCAATGCTAAATTTGATGCGCGTATACAGAGTTTAAATATTGCTGCCGTGCCTTTTGCAGCCTCTCCAGTGGTGTTTTGGGATTTATTCGGCCAGCAGGGCCATCCGATCCGCACCACTATTTCTGAAATCGGCCCGCTGCTGCTGGCGCAGATGCTGAATCTGAACGATACGCAAGAAGGCGTGTTATCTGCCGTGTTCCGCATTGCCGATGATCAAGGGCTGCTGCTGATTGACTTTAAAGACCTTAAAGCCATGATCAGCTATGTATCTGAGCATGCCTCGGAGTTCAAAGCAGAATATGGCAATTTGTCGCCTGCCAGCCTGGGCGCGATTCAGCGCAATCTGCTGGCGCTGGCTGATCAGGGCGGAGACAAGTTTTTTGGCGAACCCGCCTTAGACATCATGGATTTCATTCAAACCGATGCCGAGGGCCGCGGCAATATCAACCTGCTGGCAGCGGATAAGCTGATGAACACGCCCAAGCTGTATGCCACGTTCTTGCTGTGGATGCTGTCGGAGCTGTTCGAACAGCTGCCGGAAGTCGGCGATATGGATAAGCCCAAGCTGGTGTTTTTCTTCGATGAAGCGCATCTGCTGTTTGATAATGCCAGCCCTGCGCTGCAGGAGAAAATTGAACAAGTGGTGCGCCTGATCCGCTCGAAAGGTGTGGGCATTTATTTTGTCACGCAAAACCCGCTGGATTTGCCGGAAAGCGTTTTAGGGCAGCTGGGCAACCGCGTACAGCACGCGCTGCGCGCCTTCACCCCGAAAGATCAGAAAGCGGTGAAAACCGCCGCAGACACCTTCCGCGCCAATCCTGAATTCAAGGTTGATCAGGCCATTACCGAACTCGGCGTCGGAGAAGCGCTGATCAGCTGCCTCGATGAGCAAGGCACGCCGCAAATCGTCGAGCGCGGCTGGGTCATGCCGCCCTACTCCTCATTCAGCCCTATCAGTCTGGAAGAACGCAAGGCATTGATGGCGCAAAGCATTGTGAACGGCGTTTATGACCATGAAGCCGACCGCGAAAGCGCTTTTGAACGGCTGCAGCAAAAAGTCGCTGACCGCCAGCAGCAGGCCGCACAAGCTGAACAGGAAAAAGTGCAGGCCAAAGAACAGGACGCGCTGGCCAAGCAGCAAGCCAAAGAGCAGGCGGCATTCGAAAAGCAGCAGGCGCGTGAACAGGAGCGCATCGCCCGCGAACAGCAAAAAGAAGCCGAGCGCGCCGCCAAGCAGCGTGAAAAGCTGATTAACGATACGGTCGGCACCTTTGCCAAAAGCGCGGCCCGCAGTTTGGGCGGTTCAACTGGGCAGAAAATTGTCCGCGGACTCCTGGGTTCCCTCTTCGGCAAGAAATAATCTAAAAGCCCAATTAAAAAGTGGAAAATTATGGAATATTTTTATATTCCATAATTTTTTTATGGTTTTTGCTAAAACATGTATTGCGTATGCATTTTTAAACATGTATTTTAAATACATCTTATAAATGACAGCCATGAGAGATCAGCTATGACTCCGCAGCAAATTGACCTAGTAAAAGCAACTGTTCCTGTTCTACGTGAAAATGGTGTCGCGCTGACTGGTTACTTCTATAACCGCATGTTGGGCAATAATCCTGACCTTAAAGAAACATTCAATATGGGGCATCAGCGCAGCGGCGCTCAGGCGCAAGCTTTGGCTGGCGCTGTATTGGCCTACGCTGAAAATATTGAAGATCCGTCTGTGCTTTTGCCGGTAGTAGAATTGATTGCGCACAAACACGTGAGCCTGAATATTCAAGCGCCGGACTACAATATTGTCGGTGAAAACCTGCTGCATTCGATCAGTGAAGTGCTGAGCATTTCAATGGACGATCCGCTGATTGCCGCATGGGCAGCAGCCTACGGTCAGCTGGCGGACTTGTTCATCAGCACTGAAAAAGCGATTTATGAGCAGCATCAGCAAACTAAAGGCAGCTGGTTAGGCTGGCGCAATTTCAAAATTGCGAAAAAAGTGGTGGAAAGCGAAGAAATCACTTCATTCTATCTTGAGCCTTCGGATGGCGGCGATTTACCGAAATATGAAGCTGGCCAATACATCTCAGTCCGTGTTTTTGTTGAAGAGTTGGGCCTGAAACAGCCGCGCCAATACACGCTGTCTACCAGTCCGCAAGCCGACTATTTGCGCATTTCCGTGAAACGCGAAGACCCAAAAGGCGACTTGGTTGCAGGCTGGGTATCCAATACGCTGCATGGCTTGGATGTCGGTTCAGAAATTGAAGTGTCAGCGCCAACAGGCAACTTCTATCTTATCGATCCAAATAAACGCAATGTCTTCATCAGCGGCGGCGTAGGCTTAACTCCGATGGTGGCAATGCTGAATCAGCTGGTGACTTTAGATATGCCGCAGCCGGTTACTTTTGTGCATGCCTGCCGCAGCAAACATGTGCATGCCATGAAACAGCACATCCATGACCTGAAAGCGAAGTATCCGCGCCTCAGCACAGTGACTGCTTATGAATTCCCGCATGCCAGCGACAAACTGGGTGAGGATTTCGAAATCAGCGGCCGTTTGGATCTCAGCACTGTAGATACTGCGTTATTGCCGAAAAATGCAGACTACTATCTGTGCGGTCCAATGCCGTTTATGGCTGAACAGCAGCAAGCGTTAATTGCCCGCGGCATCCCAGCGGCCAATATCCACAGCGAAGCTTTCGGCACAGGCGGTGTAAAACACTAACTCTCCCGTCCGCTTGAAATAAAATAGGGTTAGTTTAGTTATGCTAGACTAGCCCTTATTTATTTCTCCTACTTCTACAGTATTATCATGCAGCTGAATAAATTCACCGATTACGCCTTACGTGTTCTGATGTATATCGCTCAGCCGAAAGAGATGCCGTATACCATTGCGGAAATTGCCGAAGATCTGCGCGTGTCGCAAAATCATTTGGTGAAAATTGTGCATTTCATGGGAAAACAGGACTGGCTGATCACGACCCGCGGCAAAGGCGGCGGCATCCGGATGAATCCTCAGGCGCTGAATTTTAAATTAGGGGAAATCGTGCGGATTCTGCAGCGCGAAACGCCGATTGTGGAATGCAACACCCCGCCCTGCGTGCTGCGCAGCAACTGCGGGCTGAAAGGCATTTTGGATCAGGCCATGGAGCAGTTTTATCAAAGCCTCGACCAATATACGCTGGGCGATGTGCTCAGCACGCCCCCATCCTCCAAATTCACCACGCAGTCGCCTATTCAGATGATCAATCTATAATTTGATCGCGCCCATTTTCCGTTCGATCCGCGCATCTTTCAGATCAAAGTTCGCTTGCCCGAACGACTTCCTTTATAATGGCTGCTTGTAGATCAGTCATTGAAGTTGAGTTATGCATCAGCACAGAGGAAAATCCAGAAACAGTAAGACGGCCAATGCGCCGAAGCAAAAAATCAGCTATGAGAAAAAAGTTGATCCTGCCATTACTGAATACTCTGTACGCGCGCTGAATTGGCTGCGTAAAGCTGAATTCTTAATGAGCGCGCCGAAGCTGAATTTATGCGTTGAAGATACAGGCTATGAAATCGCTTTTGCCGGCCGCTCGAATGCCGGAAAATCCAGCGCTATTAATGCCTTGACCAATCAAAAACAGCTGGCCCGCGCATCGAAAAAGCCCGGCCGCACGCAAATGATCAACTTTTTCAGCTTGGGCAATCCCGATCAGCGTTTGGTCGATTTGCCGGGCTATGGCTATGCGGCTGTGCCTGAAGCGATGAAAATTGTCTGGCAAAAAGAGCTGGAGAATTACCTGATTCACCGCCAAAGCCTGCAAGGCCTGGTCCTGCTGATGGATATCCGCCACCCGCTGCAGCACTTTGACGTGATGATGCTGGAATGGGCGCATTCACGCAAATTGTTCGTGCATGTGCTGCTGACCAAATCGGATAAGCTGAACCGCGGTCCGGCCTCTAAAGCGCTGCAGGAAGTGAAAGCGCAGCTGAAAAAAATGAAGCTGCAGTTTTCCATTCAGCTGTTCTCGTCGCTGAACAAAGACGGCCTGCAAGAACTGGCCAGCGTGATGGGCGGACGCTTGAACTTCACCTTAGAACAGTCTGCGGAATTTGATCTCGACAGCATCCCGGATGCTGAAGCTGATGATGACGGCTTGGAAAATGACGGCCCAGAGGATGAATCCGGGCTTGAGCATGATGCCGAGGCACCTGCTGATGCAGACCTTCCAGCTGAAGAAGGCCTTCAAGGCGCGAATGATGCCGCTCAGGCCAAAGCGGATCAGCAATGATGCCCAGCTGAGTTTTGTCCGACAAAAAACTTCATATTTTGATAATGAAATGTCCTGTATTGCTAATCACAATGCAGGATTTTTTTTTCATACTGACCGCATAAACAATGTGATTTTTCACAAACAACAATAAGGACAGAACATGAAGCTGCTCTCCCGCTTAAGGAATTCCAAACTCGGCTCCTCCATTGAATATAAAATCAAACCGCGCAAAGTAAAATTTGAATGGCAGGACACGCAAGTCGACTGGGTGCCGAATCAACCCTTTGTCAGCTATTTCATCAATGAAATCAATATGATTTTGCCGGCAGGAGAATTCTGGTTCTGCCGCCTGTACAATAAAGTGCTGCCGCAGATCAGCGATGAAAAACTCAAAGAAGACGTGCAGGCCTTTATCCGCCAAGAAGCCATGCATGCGCAGGCTCACAACTCCGCCAATAAAGAATATTTAAGCCAACGCAATATCGGCATTCAGCGCAATTTGGATGTGATGGACTTTTTGTTCGGAAAACTGCTGGCGGACCAACCGCTCGGGCTGACCGTTCCAAAACTGTTAGATCATCAATGGGATCTTTTCCGCCTCGGGATTGTCGCGACCGTTGAGCACATGACCTGCGTCCTCGGCAAATATGCGCTGTACAACACCGAATGGGAAAAATCAGGCGCAGATGCCTCGATGCTGGATTTGGTGAAATGGCATGGTGCGGAGGAAATTGAGCACCGGACCGTGGCCTTCGATTTATACCGCCATCTCGGCGGCAGCTATATCGCGCGCTATTATCAAAGCGTGATTGTGATTGGCGCAGTGCTGGGCTTATGGGTGGATGGCGCAGCGCAGATTATGAAACAGGATCCGCGTTTTGCATCCATTCAGCCGGCCGTTTATAAGCCGTGGATCTGGCGTGAATGGGCGCGCATTGCGCAAAAAGACAACCGCCTATTGCCGCATCCGCTTTGGCTGGTTTCGCAGCAGCTGGGCTACCTGATGCCGTGGTACGATCCGGTGCATGAAGCGAAAACTGAAGATGCAATTGCCTATCTGGATCAATCGCCGGCAGCCAAACGCGCGGCGCTGAAAGCCGCCTAAGGCATCCTCCTCTCCTCTTGCAAGCAGGGTTTCGCCCTGCTTGCTGACGCTTGCACAGTCCGTCAAATTTAATGCCAATGGCTGCTTCCCCAGATTTCCTCAAGCGCGGTATGATTTAAATAACAAAGAGAAGAATAAAGGAGAATCAGCGCATGCACCCGCACATCACTGTCATCACGCTTGCTGTTCAGGATTTAGAGGCGTCATTTGCGTTTTATCATCATGGCCTAGGATTGGCGAGTTCAGGCATTATCGGCACAGAATTTGAAGACGGCGCAGCGGCATTTTTTGATTTGCAGCAAGGGCTGAAATTAGCGCTTTGGCCGCAAAGCAGCCTGAGCCATGACACCGGTTTAAGCGCTTCCGCTTTCTGCGCGACGCAGATGTCTTTGAGCCATAATGTTGCCAGCCCTGCCGAAGTTGACCGCCTGATGCTGCAGGCCATTCAGGCCGGCGCTAAAGCCGTGAAGCCTGCGCAGCCCACTTTTTACGGCGGCTATGCCGGCTACTTTCAGGACTTAGACGGACACCTGTGGGAAATCGCCTGCAATCCGCAGTTCAATGAGCCATGCCTTTAAATGAAGCCTGTATTTAATTCGACACTACCGGTTCATTCACATCCCGGGTATGGCGGTCCACCACCACGCTGATCATCATATCGCCCTGCACGTTCACGACCGTGCGCACGGTATCCAGCAAACGGTCAATCGGCAGCAAAATGGCAATGGCTTCTGCCGGCAAGCCTACAGACTGCAGCACCATAATCATGGTCACCATGCCCGCGCTTGGAATGCCCGGCGCGCCGAGTGAGGCAATCATCGCGGTGGCGCAGACAATCAATTGCTGACCGAGACTTAAATCCAGCCCCATCAAATTGGCAATGAACAACGCAGCGGCGGCTTCATACAGCGCAGTGCCATCCATATTCAGCTGCGTGCCCAGCGGAATCACAAAACCCGCCGTTTGCGGACGCACGCCGAGATTTTCCTGCGCGCATTTCATCGACAGCGGCATGGTGGCGGAGCTGGAACTGGTGGCAAAGGCGGTAATTAAAGCGGTGCGTGCGCCTTTAAAAAAGGTGATTGGGCTCATCTTGCCGAAAATCCACAGCAGCAGCGGCAGCACCACGGCACCGTGAAAAATCGTTGTGCCGGTCACCACCGCAGCGAACTCCGCCAAGCGGCTCAGCACGCTGATGTCTTCGGTCGAAATCAGCTTGGCCAGCAAGGCGAAAATCCCCAGCGGCGCCAGCTTCATCACCCAGCCAATCATCAGCATCATGATGTCGAAGAACTGCTGACTGAGTTTACGCACACTGCGGAATTGCTCACCGCCCTTGACCAAGGCCACACCAATCAGCAAGGCAAAAACCACCACAGCCAGCACATTGCCATCGGCAAAAGCTTTAAACGGATTGATTAAGGTGTTTTGAATGAAATTGGTAAAAAAAGAAGCTGGCGTGAGCGTATCCGGTGTCTGATGCTGATTCATTGCATCCTGAAACATCAGAATATCCACACCTTTGCCCACTTGGAAAATATGCGCGCAAGCCAAGCCCAGAATCAGCGCCAAAGTGGTGGTGGTCACACAGCAGGCCAAGGTGATTTTCCACACCCGGCTCAGCTGACCGCCCGCCTGCAAGTTGGAAACGCCCACTACAATCGAGCTGAAAATCAGTGGGATCAGCAGCATTTTCAGCAGGCCGATAAAGATGCTGCTGATAATGCCTAAACTATAGAGGCTGGCATCAAAAAACGCCGTTTGCGGGAAAAGATTCAGTAAAAAACCGAAGGCCACCCCCAGTATTGCGGCAATTAAAATCTGTGTATTCAAGCTCATGGCGATCTGCTTTTTATGTCTTCCTGCAGGCACTATGCCATGCGCAATCTAGAGAATCGAGGAATTTTTTGTCACTCAGCCCAAAGCGGATACGGCCATTCAAACAAAAAAAGCCGAATCAATCGACCCGGCTTTTTAGGCAACAACATTTATTGGCATTTCAATTTCATTGCGTTTCGATTTCACGCAAACGGATGAGGCCTTCCTGCGTGGTGCTGCACACCAGCTCGCCATTTTGCCACATGCGGCCAAAGTTCAGGCCGCGCGAATTAGCGCTCACAGTTGCCTCCATGTCATACAGCATCCACTCATCCACACGGAAAGGCTTATGGAAATACATGGCATGGTCAATACTGGCGCATTGCAGGCTTGGCGATAAATAGCTGAGGCCATGCGGGCGCAAGGCTGTAGTCATTAAAGTAAAGTCTGAATAAAAGGCCGCAATCGCCTGATGCAGCGAGATATCATCGACCTCTGGGGCAATCGCATCATGCGTCCGCAAATAATGCGCATAATTCGGCGCTTCCGGCTGGGGCTGATAGGGATTGCTCGGGTTAATTGGGCGGATTTCAATATGGCGGTCACGCATGAAGCTGGCGCGGACATTTTCCGGAATGAACTCGACCATTTGCTTTTTCAATTCCGCTTCATTTTTCAGCATTTCCGGCGCAGGCAGTTCAGGTTCTGAAATTTGGTAATTCAGCCCCTCTTCCTGCCCGGCAAAAGAAATCATCGCGGTAAAAATGGTGCGGCCATGCTGAATGGCGCGAACCTGGCGGCTGGCGAAGCTTTTGCCGTCACGCAAACGGTCTACTTCATAGATGATCGGCGCATTAATATCGCCGCCAAACAAGAAATAGGCATGCAGTGAATGCGCTGGGCGGTCGGTGGTATAGGACGCGGCTCTTAAAGCCTGCCCCAGCACCTGCCCGCCAAAGACACGCTTGCCCACCAAATTGCGGCTTTGCCCGCGGAAAATATTTTCTTCCAGCTTTTCCAAGCTGAGCAGCTCAACCAGTTCCTGTGTTAAGGCGTTCATAAGCAACCTATTTCAATGAATGTGGGATGGCCCGAAGCAGGCGGAAAGTGCATACATGCAGAATCATCATTTCAGCATTCAATTATAATGCATAAATCTCGACTGAATTCCTAAAGATTTGCTGACTGGCCTGTCACGGCGCATTTTTTTAAGAATCTGCTCAAAAAACGCTGTTTTAACGATAAAATCTTACACTTAAGCCATGATTTGTCAGAAAATGACTGGCTGTTTTTCAGTACAATTACACAAAATAGCCGGCCGCCAGATTTGCCTGCACCTTTAGGCCGTTTCATTAGGAGTTTGTATGTCCAAAAGTGGTTTTGGTCAAATGTATAGAAAGCTTTCCAGTAAGCTGCTTGACCTTGTTGTAACACCGCACGTTCTCGGCGAAGTCCCGGCTGAACCGGCCGTCCTCCCAGAGAGCGCAGACAGCGCAAGCTCCCCGCAAAAAATTGTGTGCTATGTACTGCAAAATCATTCCCGCAGCAACGCTTTGATTGTGGATGGTGAAACACGCCGCTTAAAACTGCATCCTGCGCTGAATCCGATGGCGCTGGGCGAACATGCAGAAAAAGCCTCTGTGGTTTTCTTGCAGCACCGCGATGAAAACAATCTGCTGAACCCGCCGCCTTATGCTTTTCCGCCGCGCCTGCTACGTTTAATTGAAGCGCTGGAAAAACAGCCTGAATTGGATGTTGAGCTGATTCCCGTGACTTTGCTGTGGGGCCGTGATCCAGAAAAAGAAGATTCTTGGCTGAAACTGCTGTTTACCGATACCTGGTCCACACCAAGCAAAGTGAAGCAGCTGGTGAATATCGGCCTGCATGGCCGCCAAACCTATATTGAATTCCATCAGGGCCAGTCCTTGCGCGATCTGATTGCGCACGCGAAAAATACCCATCCCAATACATCGCCGGCAACCTATATTGCCAGCGCGTTAAATGATTATCTGGATGCGCAGCGTGAAGTGGTTTTAGGGCCGGACTTGTCCGACCGCCGCAACGTGATGCACGGCCTGATCAAAGCGCCGGATGTCCAGGATGCGATCCGCCGTGAAAGCATCCGCGGCAAAGTCAGCATGATTGAAGCTGAGCGCCGCGCCATTGGCTACCTGAATGAGATCGTTTCGGATTATTCGCATTCTACTGTGCGTTTTGCCGATGTCGCCCTGACCCGCTTGTGGACGCAGCTGTATGACGGCGTCGAAGTGCACAACTTCAGCACCGTGCGCGAACTGGCCAAAGACTATGAAATTATCTACACCCCGTGCCACCGCAGCCATATTGACTACCTACTGCTGTCTTATGTGATTTATAAGCGCGGCCTGATGGTACCGTATATTGCTGCCGGCGACAACCTGAACATGCCGTTTGTCGGACAGATCCTGCGCGGTGGCGGCGCATTCTTCATCCGCCGCACGTTCCGCGGCAATGGCCTTTACACCACGGTGTTTAAAGAATATCTGTACAGCATTTTGTCACGCAATACGCCGATCGAATACTTCATTGAAGGCGGACGTTCACGCACAGGCCGCCTCTTGCCGCCGAAAACCGGCATGCTGGCCATGACGGTGCATGGCCACTTGCGCGGCCGCGCCAAGCCGATTGTGTTCCTGCCGACTTATGTCGGCTATGAACGCTTGATGGAAGGCGCAACCTACGTCGGCGAGATGAACGGCAAGCCGAAAGAAGGTGAATCGATTTTAGGCATTGTGAAAACTTTGCGGAAAATCGAACGGATCTTCGGCAAAGTGCATGTGAACTTTGGCGAACCGGTCTTCTTGGATGACATGCTGAAACAGCATGGTGCAGAAAATATTACCGTGGACAGCAACGATGCGCCGATCCCGCAGGAAGTATCCGATGCAGTCAACAGCTCCGCGCATGCGATTATGGAAAACATCAACCGCGCCGCGGTGATTAACCCGGTGTCGCTGCTGTCGCTGATTTTACTGGCCACGCCAAAGCATACGCTGGATGAAGAAATCTGCGTGAAGCAGCTGGACACCTACCGCAAGCTGCTGACTGCCCTGCCGTATGATGCGCGCATGCAAGTGACGCCGCTGTCAGGCAAAGAAATTATTGCCTATGGCTTAAAGCTGAAACTGATCAAGCGCGTGAAGCATGTCTTGGGCGATATTATTGCCATTGCGGACAATCAAGCCGTCTTGCTGACGTATTTCCGCAATAACATTCTGCATGCCTTTGTCCTGCCATCGCTGATTGCGGCCTTAGTCGAACATAACGGTTCCATCCGCCGCGGTGATCTGATCAATGTCATCCGCACGCTGTATCCATTCTTGAAAGCTGAATTGTTCTTGAAATGGAAAGATGAGGAGCTGAAAGATCAGATCTGCGCCTATACCGAAGCGCTGATTCAGGCCAAGCTGATTTCAGAAGATGCCGAAGGCAATCTGCTTTCGCCATTGCCGAACAGTGAAAACCACAATCAGCTGGTGGTGCTGGCTGCGCCGGTGATGCAAAGCCTCGAGCGCTATTACATGACGCTGGCGCTCATTACCCAGCGCGGTTCGGGCAATATCTCAACCCGTCAGGTGGAAGAGCTGAGCCATTTGGTCGGCCAGCGCCTGTCGGTGCTGTATGAGTTCAACTCGCCGGAATTCTTTGATAAGGCGCTGTTCCAGAGCTTTATTAAAGTGCTGACGGAGCAAGGCTATATCAGCAAAAATGAAGAAGGTTCGATTGTCTTTGACGACAACTTCAAAAACGTTGCGCAATACGCCAATCTGGTCTTGGATGATGTGACCCTGCAAATGCTGCAGCACATTACAACCTTCAGTGATGAAGAGCTGAAAGAGACTTTGGATAAAGTGGCTGCGGAACAGGCGAAGAAACGTTTGAAACGCAAGAAGAAGTAAATGCTGTCATTCCTCTTCTCCGGACAGGAGAGGAGGAATAAAACAGGATGGTTGTCTTGAGTCCATCAAGCGCTTGCGGCAACCGCCTGAAGTCAGCCTTGCGATGAAGCTGAATTATCCTATTCCCCTTTTTTTCGGCGGCATTTCCGGCATTTAGAACAAACTCAAAAAAAATACTTATACTGTTGATAATTATAATCTAAATATAACAACCATGATCGATGAACGCCGTTTCATAAACTGATATCACGTACTTCTAATCCATCCCTGCATCACAGCCATGATAAGGCTAAGCCAGCCTTTCATTTAATAATTTCAAAACAATGCTATTGAGCCGCTGCATCAGCCTTATTAGGCTAACCGACTAATAAATCACCACCAAAAGTGTACTGATCAGTACACTTTATCTGGGATTTAGGGTATGGTCTCCCGCATATTAACTGCCTGAATTTAAGATTATGATCAAAATCGCTCTTCCCCTCCTTATTCTGCCGCTCTCATTGCCGGTTTTTGCTGCCGAAAAAGCAGACCATTCACCTGACCTGAATATCGGTTTAGGCATGGTGGTGCAAAGCGGTGAATATCTGGGAGAAGATACCGAGGTCATGCCTTTTCCGACGTTAAGCTATGAAGGTGAACGTTTATTTTTACGCGGCGCCTATGGCGGCGTGCACCTGTATAAAAACCCCAGCTTAAATGTCAGCGCCATTCTCAGCACCAATATTCAAAAATTGGATGTGGATGATCTGGATAGCAATAAATTAGCGCAAAGAAACCTGACAAAAGATCAGCTCGAAGACCGTGATATGAGTGTCGATGCCGGATTGGAAGCCGTTTGGAAAAGCGCATATGGCAATATTTCACTGCAGGCGCTCGGTGATATTGGCGGCGCGAGTGAAGCAGGTGTAGCTAAACTCAATTACCAATATTTCTGGAATATAAATGACAAATGGACCGTCGTTCCGAATATTGGCGCAACGTGGCTATCTGATGACCGCGCCAATTATTATTACGGGACTTTAGATAGCGAAGAAGCCAAAGGCGTTGAAAGATACCGCCCTGATAGCCTGGTTATTCCTCACGTCTCTTTAGGCACCAGCTATCAAGTGAATCAAAACTGGCGGGCGACTGCGATTGTGACGCATAAAATGCTGCCGAATAAAGCTGCGAATGGCCCATTAATGGATAATGACTCCAGAACATCTTTATTCGTAGGCGCATCACGCAAGTTCTAATTCATACGCATAGCGATTCCATCGTTGGGCTGCTGCTGGCTTTCAGCACGCGCTTAACGGTGGAATCAGTGTGCGCGTTAAGCCCTATAAATCAGAAAACCAACATCTGCACGCAATGGCACATTAAAACCAGCAAGAAAACCAGCAAGCCAATAGATAAAAACGGCCTCTGACATCAACCTTTATAATTCATCAACCTTTCCCAGCATCAAATCCATCACATAATATTTTTATAAGTTTATGATATTTACATAATATTAATATTTTAGATGAAACCCGCTCTCCGCCATCCGCTCCGCATAAATCCGTTTCCCTGTTTCAATTTCACTTTGCAAAACCAGCTCCGGCAAATGCATCGCTCTTTGCAGTTCTAAAATCCGCTCATGCAGCAGCTGCGGCTGATTATTGGTGCAAATATATGATTTTTCTGCATGTTCCACGTGAAGCATAAACACCAAAAAGCGCGCTAAATCGTCGATATGTATGCGGTTTGACCATTGAATAGCCGGAAAGCTTTTTGTCGTCTCTGCCAGCTTCTGCATGCGGGCAGACGAACCGCTATAAATCCCGGCCGGGCGGATAATCATGCACTGCGCAGGAAAAGCTTTTTGATACAGCTGCTCCATCTGCAAGAGCAGCCTGCCCTGCGCATCATTGGGCTGAGGCACCGTTTCATCATCCACACGCTCACCTGCATTCTCTCCATACACCCGCGTAGACGACACCACCATGATTCTTTGAATCGGATGCTTTTTTAAAGCGCGGACAATCGGGGCAACCGTATCGACATAAGTCTGCTGATAGGCCTCTACGGTTGATGCATTCGGCGACAGCAGCACATAAGCCGCATCGATAGGCGCCAAATCCTCTAAATTTAAACCATGCACATCCTGCTGCAGATGATGGGCCAAGGTATCGGTTTTCGCGCTGCGGCTGATTGTGGTAATTTGGTGCCCTGCTGCAAATAACAGTTTTGCCGCGCGCTGAGATGTTTTACCATAACCTATAAATAAAATATGCATTTAGCACCTAATCACAGACTTAACAAACTGTCTAAAACACACTGAGGGGAAATGGCTGCCGTCCATCAACTGCAAGGCGTAGGAAACGCTGCTGCCGCATTGCTTGAAAAACTGAATCTTTTCACCACCGATGATTTGCTGTTTCATCTGCCGCGCGACTATGAAGACCGCAGCACAATTATTCCGATGAATCAGCTCACCGTCGGGCGCAGCTATTTGCTGGAAGGCATTGTCAAAAGTGTGGACTTTCCGCCGGGAAAACGCAAATCTATGGCCGTGCTGCTGGATGATGATACGGGCAAAGTCACCTTGCGTTTTTATCATATTTATAAAGGCATCACTGACCGCGCCAAAATGGGCGCCCGGCTACGGATCTTTGGCGAAGCGCGTGTCGGCGCGCGCGGCCTGGAAATGTATCATCCTGAACTGCAGCTGATCAGCGAACACACCTCGCTGCCGCAAACCCAGCTGACAGCCATCTATCCGGCAACCGATGGACTGACCCAGCCCAAGCTGCGCGAATATGTGAAGCAGGCTTTGGAAAATTACAGCGACAATTTGCCGGAACTGCTGCCGCAGAAATTCACCAATGGCTATGCGCTGAAGCAAGCGCTGGATTATATTCACCATCCGCCCGTGGATGCCAATATGCTGCAGCTGACCCAAGGCTCGCATCCCGCACAGCAGCGTTTAATTTTTGAAGAATTGGTGGCGCATCAGGTGAGCCTGCTGACCCGCCGCGCCTACATTCAGCAAATTGAAGCGCCCTCATTCAGCCCCAGCAAAAGTTTTGCCAAAGCCCTGCTCAGCAGCCTGCCTTTTGAAATGACCGGCGCGCAAAAACGCGCATCCAAGGAAATTGCCAAAGACCTCAAGCAGAACAAACCGATGCTTCGCTTGGTGCAGGGTGATGTCGGCGCCGGTAAAACCCTGGTGGCTGGCGTAGCTGCCTGCCATGCCTTAGAAGAAGGCTGGCAAGTCGCGCTGATGGCGCCGACAGAGATTTTGGCGGAGCAGCATTATCTGAATTTTAAAAAATGGTTTGAGCCTTTAGGCCTGACCGTGTCTTGGCTCTCCGGCAAGCAAAAGGGTAAAGCCCGCGCTGCGGCTGAACAGAGCATTCAAGACGGCACGGCCAATTTAGTCGTCGGCACGCATGCGCTTTTTCAGGAGAATGTGGCATTTGCCAAACTCGGCCTCGTGATCATCGATGAACAGCACCGCTTCGGCGTTGATCAGCGTTTGGCGCTGCGCAATAAAGGCCTGAATGGCATGACGCCGCATCAGCTGGTGATGACCGCAACCCCGATTCCGCGCACACTGGCCATGTCGGCCTATGGTGACCTCGACACCTCAGTCATTGATGAACTTCCACCGGGCCGTACGCCGATTCAAACCGTGACCATTCCGCTTGACCGCCGAGAGGAAGTGCTGCAGCGCATTGCAAGCAACTGTGCTGAGGGTAAACAGGCGTATTGGGTATGTACGCTGGTGGAACAGTCGGAAACGCTGGATGCGCAGGCCGCCGAAGCCACCTTTGCCGAAATCAAGGAACGCTTTCCCGACCTGAATATTGGGCTGGTGCACGGCAAAATGAAAGCTGATGAAAAACAGGCAGTGATGCAGCAGTTTAAAAACAATGAACTGCAATTGCTGATTGCCACCACGGTGATTGAAGTCGGTGTAGATGTGCCGAATGCCTCGATTATGGTGATTGAAAATGCCGAGCGCTTAGGCTTATCTCAGCTGCATCAGCTGCGCGGGCGTGTCGGCCGCGGTGCCAAAGCCAGTTTCTGCGCCTTGCTGTATAAAAATCCGCTGTCGCAAAATGGCCAGGAACGCCTGCGCATCATGCGTGAGACCAATGACGGCTTTATCATTGCAGAAAAAGATTTGGAACTGCGCGGGCCGGGCGAACTTTTAGGTACCAAGCAAACTGGCGATATGGGCTTTCGGGTCGCCAAGCTGGAACGGGATGACCACCTGCTGAATCAGGCGCATTTTGTGGCGCAGCAAATTTTAAAAGACTATCCTGAAAATGCTGATGCGCTGCTGAAACGCTGGCTGCCTGAAGCGCCAAGATATGCGTATGTCTAAATGATCATCAGCTTAATATACTAGGGCTTTAATTTCATCACTTTAAAGCCCATAGACACCAGCAAGATGCTCCAAAATAAACAGGCAATTCCAACAACGAGATAATGGATAAGCGATTGAACTGAGATGGCATCAAACTGTACTTGCCAGCCAAACAATCCTATAAAACACAATAAAGTCATTCCCCAATATAAAAGCATTGGCTGAAGTTGATTCTGCTGTTCATTTTGACAATTTAGAGATGGATGCTTAGGTAATTTATAAATACAAATCATCGCAACCAGCAGGCCCAGCACTCCACTCAAATATTGCAAAAACTTAAATACTGGAATATCGATTTTACCGAAATAAATGACTTGTTGTAATAAAGGGCTAAGCTGCACAAAAAATCCCGACTTGTGCGTAAATGCATCCCAAAGAATATGCGTCAAAATACCCAAAATTAAAGAAACGACCACCCTCCAAAAATTATTGAGCAGATACTCCAGCCAGTTTAAATTTTGAAAAACGATGAAGCGTTGCTTGAGAAAGCGAGGTAGATATTCAATGAATCGATCACGAATTACTATATGGATTAAAAGAGCTAAAATAAGCCCCAAAGGAACATCGACCAAAAATATGCCAATAAAATGATGCCCCATATCACCTTGCATATTCATTCTTAAAAAATATTCAAAATCAGGCGCCATACATCCTAAAATCAAGCCTGTATAAGAGAGTTTTTGTTTCTTTAACCATGGTTTAAAAAGCAATGTCGCGGCGGTATGAGAAAAAGTAAAAGGCATGATCTGGTTTTACACTTTTAATTAAATTGTTTTTTATAAGGAATAAATTGATCTCTCGATCACACTATGCAACATTAACATCAAAATTATAATAAGAATAAAATATGCACCAATTGATCCGTCAGCTCGTCCAAAAAAGCTTACAGTACATTTCACCCTGTGTACTCTGCGGCATCGACGCGCAGCAAAATCACAGCTTATGTAAAGATTGCTGGAACAGCCTGCCTTGGCTGAAAGAACCGGTACTGCGTCAGGAGATGCAGATTCTAGCCGCCTGCCGTTATGACTATCCGCTAGACCGCATGATTCAGCAGTTTAAATATCAGCAGCAACTGCAGTATCAAAGCGCGCTGGCGGGCCTGCTGTGTGAATTCAAATATCCCCAAATTCAGGCCATTGTGCCTATGCCGATTTCTTCGGAGAAACTGACCGAACGCGGCTACAACCAATCGCTGCAGCTGGCCAAAGGCTTAGCCGCGCATTTGCAGCTTCCCATTTGGCAGCCTGTGCAGCGCTTACAGCAGCATTCGCAAAAAGGCCTCAGCCGGCTAGAGCGCCTGCAGGATATTGAACAGCAGTTTGTACCGCGTGATGATCTTAAAATCCGTTACCGCAACGTGCTGATTGTCGATGATGTCGTGACCACCGGCAGCTCCATCCACGCATTAAAGCACAGTTTGGAGCAGCTCGGCTGCAGGCGGGTTGATGCAGTTTGTCTAGCTGCGGCGGAACAGCGTTAAAGTGCTGACGCTGCGCTCAAATGCTGTTTCACCCAGGGGATGACAATGTCACGGGTTAAGGGCGCCAATGCCGTTTGCCCATCCTCTAAATTCACCCATTTCAGTTCCGCAATTTCAGCATGCGCTTGCGGAGCCTGATCCAGCTCGACATGGTACACATAGCTGACCAGCAGGTGATCCGGCTCATTCGCGGTCTGTGTTTCAAAACGGCCTAAATAATGCTGAATTTTGGCCGTACAGCCAATCTCTTCTGCAATTTCCCGCAAGATGGTTTGCTCCGGCGGTTCCCCTGCTTCCAGCTTGCCGCCGACCTGCATAAAGCAAGCGGTGTTTTTCTTGCGCACCAGCAATAATTGATGCTGCCCATTCATGACAATGCCGGCCGCAACCGTAATCACTTTGGCTTTAGGCGCGCCGTTTCCCTGCTGAACTGGGGCCTGCAAATCTGTTTGCTTCATCTCCGCCGCCTTAGCCATGTTTCACTAAAGACTGCTGACCCGCCATGCCCCATTTCGGCTGCGGCGGTACATAGGCTTTAAACTGTTCAATCACCGCTTCAATATTGTCTGATGCAATCAGACTGCAGCTGAAACGCTGATGCGTAAAGCCTTTATCTACAGTGGTTTGAATAAATTTCAGCAGGTCATCATAAAAGCCGTCAACATTTAAAAATGCGCAGGGTTTTTGATGAATGCCCAGCTGCGCCCAAGTCCACTGCTCAAAAATTTCTTCCAGTGTGCCTGCGCCGCCAGGAATCGCAATAAAGCCATCCGACAGTTCTGACATTTGGGTTTTGCGCTGATGCATATTGTCCACCACATGCAGCGCAGTTAAATCCGGATGCGCCAGTTCCCGGTCAACCAGCTGCTTAGGAATGACTCCAATCACCTTGCCGCCCGCCTGCAGCGCGCTGTCCGCAACCATTCCCATCAAGCCGGAACGGCCGCCGCCATACACCAGTGTGATCTGATGCTGCGCCAAAGTCTGTCCCACCAGCTGCGCTGTTTTTAAATAAATGGGGTCTGAACCTAATGCAGAACCGCAAAAAATTGCTATAGATTTCATCCAAGGCCACCCTGTTATCAATTTGTCATGCCGCTAAAATAAACTTCATTAAGTTTTTTTAATAAAATAAGCATTCGAGCAGTGTATTTATTGAAATCCTTGTCTAGAATACACGCATTCATTCACACTTACTGCGCAAAGGAGAAAAGACGGCATGCTTGAAGCCTTTTACGCCACTGAGCGCGGTAGCTTGGAAGACGCCACCATTAATGGCGACTTTGATTTGCATCCAGATTTAGTCTGGCTCGATCTCATTGCGCCCTCACAAGAAGAACAGCAATGGATTTTAGATGCCTATGATCAAAATCTGCCAACCCTGAAATCACTCGAAGATATTTCCTCATCTGCCCGATTTTACCGTGATGATGACGGAATTTTACATATCAGCACGTATTTTTTAACGAAAAATAAAAATTTTCAGGTCGATGGCGAACCGGAAGAAAATTCCAGCATTCTGGCAACCGTTCAAACCGTCGCATTCATTCTGCACAAAGAGCGCTTATTCACCCTGCGCGGTGAAAAGCTGGTGGCCTTCCGCGCATTCCGCGCCCGCGCCCGCCGCAATGATTATGAAATTGACTACAAAGAGCCGACCTGGATTTTGCTCGGCCTGCTGGAAGCCAAGCTGGATGAGCTTGCGGATATCTTAGAAGATATCCACAAGGACTTGGAAAAATATTCCACCGAAGTGCTGAATAACCGCCATCGCGAAATGATCTTAGATCTGGACGACATGATTACGCGCCTCGCGCAATTGGAAGATATGCTCGGAAAAGCGCAGCTCTGCCTCATTGACTTGCGCCGCGTGCTGACTTTCCTGTCGCGTCCCCGCGCGCTGGGCAGCCATATTTATGACGCGGACATCCGAGAGCTCAGTGAAGATGTGCGCTCGCTGGTGGAACATGACGCTTTCTTATTCCAAAAAGTGCGCTTCCTGCTCGATACGACGTCGGGGTTCATCAACACCGAACAGAACGACACGATCCGCCGATTCTCGATTCTGCCCAGCATGCTGGCGCCGCCGATGCTGATTGCCAGCATTTACGGCATGAACACTGATGTGCTGCCTTTTGCGCACGGCGCAACCAGCTTTATTGTGGTCAGCTTGATTTTAATTGCCTTCTTTATCGGCCCAATGATTTACTTCCGCTGGAAGAAATGGATTTAAGCTGGGTTTGAAGCCAATATTCCTTTCAAGTACCAGAATCGTGCTGATTCTATAGTCATTGATCAACTTTACTTGGAAAATAAATTCACTCTCCTAGCATGCTGAAGTGGCCATATTAGGAAAAGTTTTACTATACACAACCTCTCCCTACCCCCTCTCCTAAAAGGAGAGGGAAAACCTTGAAGCAATAAAAAAGCGCCCGAAGGCGCTTTTTTTAAACAGACCATGATTTTATTGAATCAGCTGCAGGTCATGCTCCAAATGGCAAGCTTGAATGATGTTCATCATTTTTCCCGGCACAGCCTTGAACTGCAGCCCCTGAGCATTCGGAGTCTGGCGCAGCCAGCGCACCAGCACCGCCAGCGCTAAAGTGCTGCCGTGTTCCAGCTGCGCCAAATTGACCACCAGCGGAAACTGGCTATGCGCCTGAATCAGTTTCAAGCCGCTTTGATAGTACTGTTCCGCATTGCTGTAATCAATTTTTCCAGCAACCTGCATTTCCTGCTGATCGAATTTAATCATATGGCGCCTGTCTTATTTTTTCTTATCCACCGCTGCTTCTGCATCCGGTTTGAAATTGGCAATCGCTTTGTCTAAATTGCCGCCATTGCGTTTCACAGTCGCTGCGAACTGATTGCGGAACTGCAGGCCAAGATCGATGCCCGACACGTTGATATTGCGGATTTTCCACTGCGAACCTTTATCCGCCAATTGGAACGATACAGGAATTTTTTCACCATTGTTGTTGAAATCAATGGTCACAACCGGGTTTTTGCTGCCGGTGTCTTTATACGGGCGCATGCTGTACGTTTGATTGGTAAACTTGGCAAATGCGCTGCCGTAATTTTCAATCAAAGTTTCACGGAAATTCTTTTCAAATTGAGCGCGCTGAGCCGCTGAACTGTATTGGTTGGTTGCGTATGTGCCCATCACAATACGGGTAAATGCTTGCGAGTCGATATACGGATCAAGGTTTTGACGAATAATCGCTTTGACTGCCGCAGAATTATTCTGCTGCAGTTTGCTGTGATCTGCTTTCAGGCGTGAAATTAAGCCATCCGCCACTTTTTTTACGAAAGCAGGAGGCGCTTCAGACGGTGCCGCAAATGCAGCGCCAGCAATCATTGTCGATAGAATGCTGGCTGTAAGCGTCTGTTTAAATAAAGTATTCACGCAAAATCTCCTCAAAATTATTCAGTAAATGCCGGTTCTGCATCTGCAGGCGCTGATGCAGCGTTGTCCGAATCAGCTGACGCGCTGCCGTTATTTTCTGACGATTTTCCGGCGCCGCCAGTCACAAACTTCGTCACTAGATCTTCAATTTCCATCGTACCTTGGGTGTTGGCAATGCGGTCACCGCGTTTCAGATAATTCAAGCCGCCGCCTGGTATGATTTTTAAATATTTCTCGCCCAATAAACCATTGGTCGCTACCATAATGTAAGCATCTTCATCAATATTAGTGATGGATTTCATGTTATCCAATAGCTGCTTTTCCATTGCTTTTTGTTGCGCAGGGTCTGCCGCTGCATAATCACTGCTGTAACGCAGCTCTTCCAGCGCATCCTTTTGCACCTGCTTCAGCTGTGCTGGATTAAACGTCGTCAGGCTGCCGTCCAAAGTCATATGCACCGTCGCCAGACGGGTCACTGGATCCAAGGTAATCGCATCGACCTGGCCGATTTTAACGCCGCTCATCGCCACTTTGGCGCGTGGCTTAATGCCGTTGACATTTTCAAATACGGCCGTCATTTCATACGGATCCTTCAGGGTATTCCCCACTAAGCCGCTGACGCGCATTGCCAAGAAAAACAATGCTATACCGAATAAGATCACGAATATACCGACGGCCAGTTCACTTGCACGTGATTTCATTAAACACCTCCAAACATGACCGCAGTCAACACAAAATCAAAACCTAAAACACACAGCGATGAATACACCACAGTCCGGGTGGTGGATGTCGCAATCCCCTCAGAGGTCGGCTCACAGGCATAGCCCTGATACACCGCAATCCCCGTGCAAATAAATGCAAAGACAAAACTTTTAATAATGGTGCCGTTAAACACGTCTTTATAAAACTGCACGGCATTTTCCATGCCGCTCCAGTAAGAGCCTTCATCTGCGCCGAGGAAATCCACCCCAACCATTTTTCCGCCCATAATGCCGACGGCTGCAAAAATCACCGACAGCATCGGCAGGCTGAAAATCCCCGCCCATAAACGCGGTGAAATCACCCGCTTGAGCGGATCGACACCGATCATTTCCATGCTGGACAGCTGCTCAGTGGCTTTCATCAAGCCAATTTCAGCCGTTAAAGCAGAACCTGCGCGCCCGGCAAACAGCAAAGCCGCAACCACAGGCGCAAGCTCACGCAGCAAGGTCAATGACACAGCTGCGCCCAGCATCGCTTCACTGCCGAACGTCACCAAAATACTGTACATCTGCAGGCCCAGCACCGCACCGATAAACAGGCCGGACACCACAATAATCAGCAGCGACATCACGCCGACACGGTACATTTGATAAATGAACAGCTGGACGCCCAGCCATGTCGGCAAAGAAAACAGCACTTGCAGCAGCATCAGAGCCGCCGTGCCTATACCGCGGACACGCTCAATCACGCGTCTGCCCAATGAGGCAATGGCATTCATGAACGCACCTCATGCTTTAAATACGGTTCGTGGCTGAATTGATAATCCACAGGACCTTCAACCGAACCGGTCAGGAATTGACGGACAAAGGGCGAAGCATGCGCTTTCAGCTGCTCCGGCGTGCCCTCTCCCTGCACCTTGCCTTCTGCCACCACATAAATATAGTCTGCAATCGACAGCGTTTCCGCCACATCATGCGACACAATAATAGTGGTCAAATCCAAGGCTTCACGCAGTGAACGGATCAGCCGCGTCAGCACCCCCATCACAATCGGGTCTTGGCCGGCAAACGGTTCATCATACATAATCAGTTCAGGGTCTAAGGCAATCGCGCGCGCCAAAGCGACACGGCGGTTCATGCCGCCCGAAAGTTCAGACGGCATGAATTGTTCCGTACCGCGCAAACCGACAGACTCCAGTTTCAGCGCCACCATCTCGGCAATTAAATGCTCTGGAAGCTTGGTGTGCGCGCGGATCGGAAAAGCCACATTTTCATACACCGACATATCGGTAAATAAAGCGCCGCTCTGGAACAGCATGCCCATGCGCGCGCGCGCGGCGAACAGCTCCTGACGGGACATCAGCCCGATGTTCTTGCCATCCAGCAGCACTTCGCCCTGATCCGGCGTCAATTGACCGCCGATCAAGCGCAATAATGTGGTTTTACCCGTACCGGAAGGCCCCATAATGGCCGTAATTTGCCCGCGGCGTATCGTTAAACTGACATTGTCGTAAATGACACGCTCGCCCCGCTTGAAGCTCAAGTTTTTCACTTCAATCAGTGACTGAGCTTGATGAGGTGTTTGATTATTCATAGCTGAGCGTTTTCCTGCATTTCTTCAGCATGCATACTATAAAGGATTAGCGTTCAAAATGTTACCATTCCATGTCATCAGTTTTGACTGGAAGGCGGCTGTATTATATTTATTCTTGCAGCGCAGTTTTAAGCAGGCTCTTCAATCGCCTTTAATTGAAGTAGTTGTAGAGGTAATAAAGGACATTGCACACGAGCAATGCCACCCCAATAAAAGGCAAGGCAATCGGCATCACTGTTTTTTTCAACGCAATAGATTCACTATCCATAATCATCAAAAAATATTAAAAATATGAACCAGTATACATTTTATCACATAAAATGTGCAATAAAAAAAGCCAGTGTTTCCACTGGCTTTTTCATTAATGCTAAACGCTGGGCTTAGTCATTAAATTTGCGGCGGCGGTCACCACCTTCACGGCGCGGACGGTCATCACCGAATGAACGTTTTGGACGGTCATCACCGAATGAACGCTGCGGACGGTCTTCGCCAAATGAACGTTTTGGACGGTCATCGCCGAATGAACGCTGCGGACGGTCACCGAAACCACCTTCACGGCGCGCTGGACGATCACCGAAATCACGTTTCGGACGGTCGCCAAATGAACCTTCACGGCGCGGTTTGTAATCTACACGGTTGCCGCGGTTGTCATCATTTGAATCAAAACGCGGTTTGTCGTTGAAACCACCTTCACGGCGCGGACGGTCATTGTTGAATTCGCGGCGCGGACGGTCTTCAAAACCGCCTTCACGGCGTGGACGGTCGTTGTTGAATTCGCGGCGCGGACGGTCTTCAAAACCGCCTTCACGGCGTGGACGGTCATCACCGAATGAACGGCGCGGACGGTCTTCAAAACCGCCTTCACGGCGTGGACGATCTTCACCAAATGAACGGCGTTCGCCATCACGGCCGCCTTCACGGCGTTTGAAATTCGATTCACCTTCAAAACGGCGTCCGCCACCGAAACCGCCACGACCGCCATCACGACGACCACCGCCATTACGGCCACGACCACCATCACGGCTACCGCGTGCAGGCGGTGGAGACGGCTCAAGGCCTTCAATTTCAGATACTTCTAAACGCGCTTCTAAGTAATCTTCTAAAGCACGGATTTTACCGCGTTCACGGTAAGTTGCTAAAGTGATCGCTTTACCGGTACGGCCAGCACGGCCAGTACGGCCAATACGGTGCACATAGTCTTCATTCTTCATTGGAAGGCCGAAGTTGATTACGTGAGAAATTGTCGGTACGTCAAGACCGCGGGCAGCAACGTCAGTTGCAACCAGGATCTTAGCGCGGCCTTCACGGATGCTGCGTAAACGGCGGTTACGTACAGTTTGCGGCATAGCGCCATGAAGTGCGACTACAGAAAGACCTGCTTCAGAAAGCTCTTCAGCCAGCATGTCTGTATCTTCTTGAGTTGAAGCGAATACAACTGCTTGATCTACGTCTTCTTCATTCAACCAATGTGTCAGCAATTTTTTCTTATGCTCGAAGCCATCAGTCCAATGAAGTGTTTGTGATACGTCTGTATTTGTAGAATGACCTGTTTCAATCGCAATACGTACTGGATCATTCATCATGCGTTCAGCAAGATTGATGATGCGCGGTGCAAATGTCGCAGAGAACATCAATGTTTGTTTACGGTTTGCAGCCAAGTCACTGATTGCTTCAAGGTCTTCAGAGAAACCAAGATCAAGCATGCGGTCAGCTTCATCCACGATCAAAGAATCAACTTTGTCGAGTTTGATTTGACGGCGGTTCACAAGGTCAAGCAAACGGCCTGGAGTTGCAACAACAACTTGCGCGCCTTTTAATTGCTGGATTTGCTTGCCAAATGGCATGCCGCCCATGATCGCTGCTACACGCACGCCTTTCATGTGGCGTACAAATGCAATCGCATCTTGGCAAACTTGCTGTGCAAGTTCACGTGTAGGAGAAATCACTAAAATAGAAGGTTGTGTAACTGCTTTCATACGTTCTTTAAATGGCACAAAAGTGTCTTGGCCAGCTAAAGCATTTAACGTAGGGAGTAAGAAAGCTGCAGTTTTACCAGAACCAGTTTGGCTTGACACAAGAAGGTCTTTACCTTCCATAGCAGCAGGAATTGACTGCTCTTGTACAGGAGTAGGAGTAGTAAAGCCAAGAGTCTCGAGTGCTTGCTGCAGAGACTGGTCTAAAGAAAAATCAGCAAAAGTTTTGCTCATAGAGAATTTCACCCTAATGTGGGTGCTCCATTAAATATATGGTCTGATGGACATCGGCAAAAAGCGGCACAGCAATAAACGCTGAAAATATAGAATCAGCGGCGATCCGAGAACGACGATGCGTATAACGCACACATGATTACAGCCGCAACCTGAAGGAATCGCTTAAGCGATTGGGTGGGACGCGAAATAATGTCCTCTCTTTGGACCGGACGCGCATACACAATATAGAAGAGAAATGTTCAGGTAATGAACGAAATTTAGTGCGTGCGCGGATTATAGCAGAAGATTTAATAATGTCACGCAGTTTTATTGTTTTTTCCTGTTTCCGCCCTGATCCGCTGCGAAATTGCATCATAAACAGCATGCCGATGCGTGATTGCACGGGAACCGATCTTTCATTTCCGCTGCACAGCGCACAGCATAAAGGCTGATTGCAGCGGAAAAATAGCGATCTTCAAGCGAATTTCCATCCTAAGGCAGATGCAGATCATCCGACTGGACATGTCATTTTTAGAAACCGTTCATAGCCAAGATCGACATATCCCGCGTCGGCAAAACCGAATTTTCGATAATAGCGCATTAAATGCGGCTTATTCAGATCAACCAGCAGCGAGACTTTAGCGCAATGGATCTGCGCCGCATTTTCAAACACCCGCTCAATCAGCTGCGCAGCAATCCCCTGCCCGCGGTAATGCGGATCAACTGCCACTGAGTCAATATACAGTTCATCCCATTCAGCCTCTCTTTCCGTTCTGCGCGGCTGCCCAGAAATCGGCAAATACTGCTCTTCATATTTGCCTTCAAAAAACAGAATGCAGCCGGCAATGTTTTGACCGCACTTTGCGGTCAGAATATTTTGATAATTAAAATATACGCGGGGATTGGAAAAATGCTGCATATAAACCGCTTTGGCCGCCTGCAGATTGGACTGAGAGGTCAATTCCAGCAATGCTTCTTCATCCGCCATCGCCAGCAGCTCAACCACTTTTTCCGCATCAGCGATGCCAGCCGGTTCAATAATGAAATTTGGCATAGTCTTCAACATTCTTAAATTTTTTCATGGTTTCAATTTTTTATGACAAAGCATGAGCCTTGCAAATGAACGGCATAAAAAAACCCTCAATACTGAGGGTTTTTATAAACTCGAACTACGCTGCAGATAAAGGCTTATTTCGCCGCCTCACCCCAAGCAGGAACAACGGCTTGCATCAACGGTTTCAGCATTTTCATCGAACATGCGATCACTTGACCGTTTTCCATAGAATCTGAACCGCCGCGTGCATCGACTACAGTACCGCCTGCTTCCTTAACAATCAGTTCGCCCGCTGCGATATCCCAAGGCTTTAAGCCAAGTTCAAAGTAGCCATCTAAACGGCTAGCTGCTACATAAGCCAGATCCAGCGCTGCTGAACCTGAACGGCGGTATTGCGCGCCAGCTTCAGTCACATTCAGCAATGAATCAAAATGATTTTTTGCATAAGACACCACTTCGCCGTTGCGCACTTTACGGAACGCATGGCCAACACCCATAAAGGTATTGTCTAAGCTGTCTTTAACGTTTACACGGATACGGCGCTGGTTCAGCATTGCGCCGCGGCCGCGGCTTGCAGAGAACAATTCATCTTTTACTGGGTCATAAATGACGCCGTGCTGTGTCACACCTTTGTGCTGTACAGCGATAGATACGCAGAAATGAGGAAAACCATGAATGAAGTTCAGTGTGCCGTCAAGCGGATCAATCACCCAGCACCAGTCTGCATCGTGACCTTTACCTTCTTGAAAACCGAACTCTTCGCCTAGGAAGCTGTGGTTTTTATAGCTTTTGCGCAGCGTATCAATTGTCAGCTGCTCAATGTAGCGGTCTACACGAGTCACTGGGCCATCGATACCTTTTTCTTCGACTTGCAGATCGAGTTTATGACGATTCTGATGCGCTTTTAAAAGCTCTTGACCAACTAATTGAGCCGCACGCGCAGCCATCACCACCATAGGTTCCATTGAACACCCACTACAAATTTGAAGACACTGATAAAGAATAATGCATAAAAGCCCAGATATTTTAGCAAATATCTGGGCTTTTAGGGAAAAAATGTTTCTAAAATTTATTGCCGGCCTAGGGTGCGATGTGCAGCGCCCTGTGCCAAGCCTGCTCAATGGACTTTTCAATACCCGGCGCATCCAGTCCAGCCTGATGCAGCATTTGGCTATGGGTCGCCTGATGCAGGAAGCTGTCCTCCAGGCCTAAATTCAGCATTGGCTTAACAATATTGGCTTTGGCTAAATACTCATTCACCGCGCTGCCTGCGCCGCCCATGACCGCATGCTCTTCCACTGTCACAAACAGCAAAGTGCTTTCCGCAAGTTCATCCAGCAGCTGTTCATCCAATGGTTTGACATAACGCATGTTGACCACCCGCACCGCGGCATCATGCTGAGCCGCAAAGGCTTCTGCAGCTTGCAGTGACGCTTGCACACGGCTGCCGAAAGCTAAAACTGTTATATAGTCTTCATGCTGCGCATTCAGTTCAGCAATCACTTCAGCTTTGCCGATTTCCATAGCCGTCATTTGGCTTTGAATCGCCACGCCCAAACCATTGCCGCGCGGATAGCGCACCGCTGCCGGGCCATTGTGCAAATAGGCCGTATGGAGCATCTGACGGCATTCATTTTCGTCTTTCGGCGCCATAATCACAATATTCGGAACTGTGCGCATAAAGGCATAGTCATAAGCGCCGGCATGTGTCGGGCCGTCTTCACCGACCAAACCGGCGCGGTCAATGCCGAAAGTCACATCAAGATTCTGCAAAGCGACATCATGCACCAGCTGGTCATAGCCGCGCTGCAGGAAGGTCGAGTAAATCGCTACGACCGGCTTTAGCCCCTCACAGGCCATGCCCGCTGCCAAAGTGACTGCATGCTGTTCAGCAATCGCCACATCGAAAAACCGCTCGGGATATTGCTTGGCAAATTTCACCATACCAGAGCCTTCACACATGGCTGGCGTAATCGCCAATAAGCGTTCATCCTGCGCCGCTTCATCACACAGCCACTGACCAAATACATCAGAGTATTTCGGCGCAGTATTCACCGCCACAGGCGCATTGATTTTACTGATGGCGTGATATTTGATCTGATCAGCTTCGGCCGGCGCAAAGCCTTTGCCTTTTTTGGTATAAATATGAATCAAACGCGGGCCGGAACGCTTTTTCAGCGCCTCGAGCACATGGCTGAGCTGCACGACATCATGGCCGTCAAATGGGCCAAAATAATCAAAGCCTACGGCTTTAAACAGGTTGTCGGCGGCATCGGTCGCTGCGCTATGCAGGCGGGAATTATAATTCCACTCCGGATAAGGCTGTACAAAGGCCTCGCCGTCTTCAGAAATATTGACTGATTCACCGCGCTCCCACAGCGCCGCCAAATGCTTGGCAAAACCGCCGGTACTGCAGGAAATCGACATGTCATTGTCATTCAGCACCACGATCAAATCGGCATTGTGCGCAACCGCATCATTCATGGCTTCAAAGGCCATGCCTGCGGTCATTGCGCCGTCACCGACAATCGCCACCACATCGCACGGATCTTTTTGATAGCGGCGCGCTAAAGACATGCCGAGTCCGGCTGAAATTGCAGTAGAAGAATGGCCAACGCCAAAAGTGTCAAATACGGATTCATCACGCGCAGGGAAAGCCGCCAAGCCGCCTTTAGAGCGGATAGTGACCAGCTGTTCACGGCGTCCAGTCAGCGCTTTATGCGGATAGGCCTGATGGCCCACATCCCAAATCAAGCGGTCATGCGGCGTATTAAAACAATAGTGCAGCGCAACCGTCAGTTCAATGACGCCAAGGTTTGCGCCGAAGTGTCCGCCGCTTTGTCCTGCTGCATACAAAATGAATTGGCGCAGTTCGTCCGCCACTTGCTCAAGCTGACTGCGCTTAAGCAAACGGAGCTGCTGCGGATGATCAATGCTATCCAGCAGCGGTGTAGTAGGACGTTGAGACGGTATTTCTGTATACAGCATAATATGGCAAAGCCTTCTAAAGCCTGGCAAATTCTAAGCTAGGTCAAATGGATATCCGATCATACTGTCGGATTGTATCACCTGCAATCAGCCATATTTCTAGCGTTGCATTTTTGAACAGCACTCAAAAATCGGGTATTTGTTGAATGATGGAGATTATCCTGAATAATCTTACTATTTATCAACCATTATCGTCCGCTTTATACAAAAAAGAAAATGTTCTGCATAAATTGATGCCAGCTATTCTACCAATGTCCAAGCATTACGCTATACTTTAGCCACTTTTTAAACGAAAAACGGGTTTGACTGTGCCTATAGAATTTGTCGCAACATCAAGATTACCTACTGCATATGGCGAGTTTAAAATTACAGTATTTCAAGATCCTCAGACCGGCGAAGAACATGTGGCACTTTATAAGGGATTGGAAACACCGCCGGAAGGGCCGGTGCTGGTACGCATTCATTCAGAATGCTTAACCGGAGATGCCTTTGCATCCTTGAAATGCGACTGCGGCCCGCAGCTGCAAGCCACGCAAAAGCTGATTAATGAGGCAGGCCAAGGCGTGATTTTATATTTGCGTCAAGAAGGCCGCGGCATTGGCTTAAGCAATAAAATCCGCGCATATGCGCTGCAGGATCAGGGCCATGATACGGTAGATGCCAACTTGATGCTGAACCTGCCTGCTGACGCGCGGCGCTATGACATGTGCACCATCATGCTCGATTACCTGCAAGTCAAAAAAGTGCGCCTGATTACCAACAATCCTTTAAAAATTAAAGCGCTGACCGATCTAGGCATTGATGTGATTGACCGCGTGCCGCTGACTGTGGGCTTAAATCCATTCAATGAACAGTATTTAAAAACCAAGCATGACCGCATGTCGCATATGTACGATAAGGATGATTTTTAAATAATCTCCCCTAGCCCCTCTTTAAAAAAAGAGGGGAAAATTAAGCCTCCCTTTTTAAAGGGTGAGGAGCACTGCTCCGCAAGGAGGGATTATATCGTCATCGAGAAAATTCGGCTTTGTGGCATTTTGCGTTTTAAATGCAAATCAAAAGCCATGCAGATATTGCGCACAAAAGGCTTGCCCTGCTCAGTCACTTGAATTTCTTTTTCAGCCAGATGCAGCAAGCCATCCTGCTGCATTTCCGCCAGCTGTTCCAGCACCTGAGGCAGTTCAGGAAAAAACTGGCAGTCTTCATGCCATGAGGTATGAAAGCCGCACATCAAATTTAAAATATGCTTGCGGATGATCAAGTCTTCCTGAGACAGCGCATGCCCGCGGCAGACCGGGATTTCACCCTGCTCCAAACGCGCGTAATAATCTTCCAGTTTCTTTTCATTTTGCGCAAAGCTGTACCAGCTGTCGCTGATGGAGGACATGCCCAGCCCGATCATCACTTGGGTTTTTGAAGCGGTATAACCCATAAAATTGCGGTGCAGGTGCCCTGCCGCAAACGCCTTGGCCATGTCATCAGACGGCAACGCAAAATGATCCATGCCAATTTCATGATAGCCATGCGCCAGCAGCTGCGCTTTGCCCTCTTCATAGCATTGGCGCTTCATTTCATCTTTGGGCACATCAGCATCTTTAAAGCCGCGCTGGCCATTGCCTTTAATCCACGGCACATGCGCATAGCTGTAAAAAGCCAAACGGTCCGGCATCAAGCGCTTGGTCTGATCAATGGTATGCAGCACATCCTGCAGGTTTTGAAACGGCAGGCCGAAGACCAAATCATGTGAAATCGAGGTATAGCCGATTTCCCGCGCCCATTGTGTCACCTGCTCAACATGTTCATAAGGCTGAATGCGGTGAATGGCTTTTTGCACGGTTTCATTATAATCCTGCACGCCATAGCTGACGCGGCGGAAGCCCAAGTCATACAGCACCTGCAAATGCTCACGGCTGGTATTGTTGGGATGGCCTTCGAAGCTGAATTCATGCTGCGGCGCAACTTCGGCTTTGCCAAGAATGCCTTGAATCAGCTGAATGAGATGCTCCGGCGAAAAAAAGGTCGGGGTGCCGCCGCCGAGATGAATTTCTTTAATCACAGGTGTATCCTGCAGCAGCGCACAGTACAGCTCCCATTCCTTGAGCACGGCCTGAATATAAGGCTGCTCCATCTCATGCTTTTTGGTGACTTTTTTATGGCAGCCGCAGAAGGTGCATAAGCTTTCGCAAAATGGCAAATGAATATACAGGCTGATGCCTTCACTGCGGTTGGACGCATCAAAAGAACGCTTCAGCGTCTGCTTCCAAATCTCCAATGAAAAAGACTGTTCATCCCAATACGGCACAGTCGGATAACTGGTATAGCGCGGTCCCGGCACATTGTACTTTTGAATAAGCGATTTCGCCTGCTGCATGCGCACTGCCCCATCTGCATAAAATGATCAACTGACTTCTATTTTGCTGAGCTTCATTTTTGAATTCAACCTAGCCTTTTAGTCGGGATAAGGCCCTTGCAGCCCAACGCCAATAAAAACAGGATCCGCCCGCCCATCCGGGCCTGCGGGAAAAATCCCTTAAGTTTTTGCTGAATCTATGCTTTGATGGAAACAGTTTTGATTTTTCCGCTTTGAAGGTTCACATGCAGCATCCGACTTCAGCTGATATTCAGCGTGTTCACGAGTTTCTCACCGATTTGCAGGCCCGCATTTGCGCAGCGCTGGAACAGCAGGAGCTCGCAGGCGGCGGCACAGCCGAATTCATCATTGATGACTGGGAGCGCCCAGAAGGCGGCGGCGGACGTTCGCGCGTGCTGCAGAACGGCACAGTGATTGAAAAAGGCGGCGTGATGTTTTCGCATATCAACATCTCCAAGCTGCCAGCCTCCGCCACTGAACGCCATCCGAATATTGCCGGCGCCAAAGCCCAAGCCATGGGCGTCTCCTTGGTGATTCATCCGAAAAACCCGAATGTGCCGACGTCGCATGCCAATGTGCGCCTGTTCGTTGCTGAAAAAGAAGGTCAAGATCCCATCTGGTGGTTCGGCGGCGGTTTTGATTTAACCCCTTATTATCCCAACGATGCAGATGTATTGTCATGGCATCAAACCGCGCTTGAGCTCTGCGCGCCCTTTGGAGATGAAGTGTATGCCGAACATAAACAGTGGTGTGATGATTATTTCTACCTAAAACACCGCGATGAACAGCGCGGCATCGGCGGCTTATTCTTTGATGATCTCAATCAATGGGATTTTGAAACCTGCTTCCAATACATGCAGGCCGTCGGCAACGGCTATCTAGAAGCAATTCTGCCGATCTTCCAGCGCAATCAAGACAAGCCTTACAGCGATGCGCAGCGGGACTTCCAGCTGTACCGCCGCGGCCGCTATGTCGAATATAATTTAGTCTATGACCGCGGCACCTTATTCGGCCTGCAAACCGGCGGGCGCATTGAATCCATTTTAGTCAGCATGCCGCCGCTGGCCGGCTGGTCTTACCGCCCTGAATGGGATGCGCAATCGGCGGAAAAGAAACTGACCGATTATTACCTCAAGCCGCATGACTGGCTGAGCGAACTGCAATAGCCTGCCTAGCCGTGCAGCCCTGATTTACACTTTGCTTAAAAAGCCTCCCGCGAGAGGCTTTTTTGATTTTGCGCAGCTTGATTTTCTGTGACCGGCAATGGCCTTCAAGGCCGTCTTAAAAACACATACATCTGCAAAATTCATCAATTAATCCAGTCATTTAAATATTCTTCATCCGGCCGCATTTCAAGCCCAAATGGAAAAGCGCATTTGCAAAAATTAACGTCTCCTGACATTTTTATGACTTGATACTTTATTAATTTTTCAACAATTTTTCCTTTTTCTGCGCAGCTCGTGTAATATTTGGACAGACACAAAAATGACATGCATAGTCTGTATATTTGATCTCGACTGCACGAGGTAATGCTTTATGAATATCCCGAAAATCAGCTCTACTGCCCTGCTGTTTTGGAGCTTCATTGCGGTGATGCTTGGATCAATCAGCACGGCTGTTTTTTCAGAAAGCGCATTCCATGACAATTTCGCCTTCAGCATGATGGCGCTGGCCTTGACCGGCATCCTCATCAGCACGGCTTTATTAATGGTGGACGCCGTATTGGCGGTGTGCAATCCCTAAGAGGGTGCCGCGCAGCACCAGTTCCCGGCCTAATTTCAGATTAGCGCTTTAGAGCGCCTGCAATTTGCCGTATATTGATGCACATTTCTCCACACGGATTTTGTGCGATGAGCAAGCAATTCGCCGTTATCGGCAACCCGATTGAACAGTCCCGCTCTCCAGAACTGCACCAGGCCTTTGCAGCCAAAACCGGCATTGATTTGAACTACAGCAAACGCTTAGCGCCCATGGATGGTTTTGAGGCCAGCATGCAGGAGTTTTTTGCCCAAGGCGGCGCGGGCATGAATGTCACTGTCCCCTTTAAGGAACAAGCCTTTGCAGCCTGCGCCGTACTGACTGAACGGGCCAAAATTGCCAAAGCCGTGAATACCTTATGGATGCAGGACGGGCAGCTGCACGGCGACAATACCGACGGCCAAGGACTGGTGAATGCCATTCAAGCGCTGGGCTGGAATCTCAGCCAAAGCGAGATCCTGATTATTGGTGCTGGCGGCGCCACCCGCGGGGTGATTTACCCGCTGGTGCAGGCCGGCGCGAAAAAAATTGTCATTGCCAACCGCACGCTTTCCCGCGCTGAACAGCTGATTGCAGATTTAAAAGACGCTGTGCCGAAAACGGCATTGTCTGCCATCGGCCTAGATGCGCTGCAGGGAGACTTTGATCTTGTCATCAATGCAACCTCTGCCAGCCTGATCGGGGATGTGCTGGAACTGCCTGCCGCCCTGCAGTTTAAACAGGCCTATGAAATGGCCTATGGCAAGCCATCGAGCTTTCTGGATCAAGCCAAAGCGCGCGGCGTGCCGACTTCAGAAGGCTTTGGCATGCTGGTCGGCCAAGCCATTGAGTCCTTCCGCATCTGGAATGGCGTCCAGCCCAATTTAAAAGATTTTCTTTAAGCGCACGCTGCAGACTCAGCAAAAGCTCAAATAAAAAAAGAACCTCGATTGAGGTTCTTTTTTGTCTGATTCAATGTGAGGCACTTAATTTTTTCATAGCTCAGCCCAGAATAATCGCCTGATTATTTCGGCATCTGCATCAGCACATCCCGATAAGCAATCTGATAAATCGTTTCATCAAATAAATCCGCATCCTCTGCACGCAAATTGCGCAGCGACTGCTCTGACAAGGTATTATTCAAATCATCTGCAAAGGCTTGCGCAATTGCTTGCGCAGCTTTTGGCAGCTGCTGCGCCTGCTGATCACTGAGTCCATATTCCTGAGGCAACAGCTCAGCATAATAAACGGCAAAAACCGCCTGGCGGGTTTTATGCTGTTTGATGCGTTTCACCCAAGCGCGCTCTGCCTGATATGGCTCAATGGCGTCATTGACCATCCGCTTCACTGAATAGCCCATCGAATCAAAACTGTGAAGATTTTTCAGCTGATGCTTTTCAGCCAGCTGATTCAGGCGCGCCAAGGCCGCGCCCTTCGGCTGCGGCAGTTCATCATTAAAATGATAAGCCGACAATTCTGCAATTTCATTCAGCTCCGCCGCAGTATAGTGCTGGCTTAATTCTGACTGCTGCATCATTGCATATAAGCCGAACACGCTTTGATAGGTTTTCAGCCATGAATTGGACTTTTTATAGTTCTCCAGCGCAATTTGCTTCAACAGCTCATCTGCGGATTTCTGCTCTTGCATGTTCTGCTCAGTATCGGCGGCGGCATCAGCGCCGAAGGCGCCTAAAATATTTTTAGAAAAACGCTCCACCAATGAACCTTTTGACACCTCTTCAATCGATTTGGCATTCTTCATCAGCTGGCGGTCAATCGGTTTGGCATGGCCATAATTGCTGATTTGGTTGGTGCTGCTGAAACGGAATTCACCATACTTTTCATCCTGCTTCACCAGCCCATAATCAATCGTCAGCAAACGCCCAGCCTGATCCAAACCAACATCCATAGTTAAAGGAACTGCATCTGCCTGATCATTGTTCAGCGCCTGCTGAATTTCCGCTTGATGCTTCTGCCACAGCAGCTTAAAGCTCTGCGCATCGGTCAACTGTGCAGACTGATCAGCCAGGAATAATGGCTGCAAGCGTTCAAAGGCCGACTGTTTTTCAGCGGCAGTCTGGGCTGCAGCTGCGCCGGATTCACTGCTTTCAGCAGATGCCGGTTTTTCAAATACATTGATGCCGTACCATTCACGGCAAAGGTTAAAGTAGCCCGCCGGCACTTTAGCCGCGTTGACCAAGGCCTCACAAGCCTCTTCGGACAATCCCTCCTGCTCCGGCTCATCCGCAGCCGCATAAGCCTCACGATCAGCGCTGCAATCATCCGCGGCGCACGCCGCAGCTGCCGCAGCATTCGCCATTTCTGCGGTATATTCCATATCCGCATCTTCCACGTCTTCAGCCTCTTCCGCTTCTGCCGCATGCGTTTCATCATGATGCGTCATTGCATGCGCTTTGTTCTGCGCCAGCTCGCCCACCCGCTCGGCAGAATGATAAGCGGCAATTTCCAGCTGTTCCGCAGCAGCGTCTGCACCGGAAGCAGCATCCTCAGCACCCGCCGGCGCTTCAGCATCTCCGGCCGTTTCCGCCTGAGCCGCAGCGGCATCCTGCGCTGCAAATGTCTGGCCTTTCACTTGTTCAGCGTAATACGGCGCATTCACCAGCTCAAATAGCCCCAGCTGCAAGGCGAGAGCCTGCAAGGTGCCCTGATAGCGGATTTTACGCGCCAGCCCCTGCTGCTGATCTTGCGCCGTCAGCGGCAATGCGCTCAGCTGATCGGCATCAGCCAAGGCATACGGCACGGCATTCATTTGCTTTAAATAGGCCGCCAAATTTTTAAAGTTGATCCGGTTAAATTCATCTTTATATTTAGACAAATCAATATAGGCATACGAAGACTGGCTGTCGCGGTTCACCATAAACGGCATGAACGCAAAATAATTGGTGTACAGCTTCAATGCATTAAAATCGACAATCAGCGGCAGCTGCGCCTGCACTTGCAGCGTCGGTTTCATATACTTCAAATTAAAATTCACCGCAGCCAGTTTTTGACGGTAATGCACTGAAGCGTCATAGCTGAACTGCACGTCATTCAGCATATTAAAAATGCCTTCAGCCGCGCTGGAACCTGAACTGCCGCGCCCGCCCAGCAAATAGCCATAAGGGTCCAGCTCCATGGCGGCGGCATCATACAGCTGATTTTTTTCTTTCTGGCTCAGCTGAACTTTGTTCACTTTCAGCGCCTGATCCATCTGTTTTTTCTGTTCGGCGCTTAAGCCTTTAGAGGCGTTTTTCTCGGCCGGCGCATCAGCCTTGCCTTTCGAATTCAGTGCGGTTTGCAGGGAAAATTGACCTGTCACCTCATAACTGGAAGCCTCCAGCAGCGCATTCATGCCTTGGGCAGCAGATGCTCCCAGCTGCTCACTGCTGGCAGGAGTGGACTTTATGACATGCTGTGTACAGGCGCTTAAGCTCAAGCCGAGCAAGCAGAGAGTCAAATATTTCAGACGCATAATTTCTTTTAACACCCAGTTTACTTATACTTTAATTGTAAAAATTGACCAAGAGATCCAGATCAAATCTAACAGATATTGACGGAAAATCAGATTGCGTTAACTTCCAAATTCGCATTTCTGACATTTTTCTCAGGCGATGATATCAATGCAATTTGATCATTATTGTGAATAATCAAATCATCGACCCGGATAATCCAAAACTATTTTTAAATTAGGATTAACACTATGCCTGCATATAAAGCCCCTTTACACGACATTCGCTTCTTAATGAATGAAGTGCTTGATTACCCTGCGCATTACGCGACTTTATCGAACGGTGACGCTGCGGACGCCGATACCGTTGACATGATTCTCGAAGGCGCTGCAGATTTTTGTGAAAATATTCTGTCTCCGCTCAATCAATCTGGCGATGCTGAAGGCTGCCACTTTGAAAACGGCGATGTCAAAACACCGAAAGGCTTTAAAGAAGCCTATGACCAGTTCGTGCAAGGCGGCTGGCAAGGCCTGTCTTTCCCAGAAGAATTTGGCGGTCAAAACCTGCCGCAATCGCTGAACTTAATCAAGTCAGAAATGATGGGTACAGCAAACTGGTCATTCCAAATGTATCCAGGCCTCAGCGTTGGCTGCATCAACACTATTATGCAGTTTGGCACAGATGAACAAAAAAACCTATATTTACCAAATCTAGTTGCCG
This sequence comes from Acinetobacter sp., assembly GCF_041919735.1. Taxonomy (GTDB): domain Bacteria; phylum Pseudomonadota; class Gammaproteobacteria; order Pseudomonadales; family Moraxellaceae; genus Acinetobacter. Next base: position 51,853 of record NZ_JAYRTF010000014.1, on the reverse strand, counting down.
GCACCTGGTCAGGCACCATGTGCTTAACTGAGCCTCAATGCGGCACTGACTTAGGCCAGGTCAAGTCAAAAGCGGAACTCAACGCTGACGGCACTTATTCTATCAGCGGCACCAAAATTTTCATCTCTGCCGGCGAGCACGACTTAACTGACAATATTGTACATATTGTCCTTGCACGCCTTCCAGATGCCCCTGCCGGCACCAAAGGCATTTCCCTGTTCATCGTGCCGAAGTTCAATGTCAATGCTGACGGTTCAATCGGCGAACGCAACCCAGTGACTTGCGGTTCGATCGAACACAAGATGGGGATCCGCGCATCGGCAACAGCGGTATTGAACTTTGACAATGCCAAAGGCTTCCTGATCGGCGAGCCGAACAAAGGCCTGCACGCGATGTTCACTTTCATGAACACCGCGCGTATCGGCACAGCGATTCAAGGGATCGCGCATGCTGAATTGGCTTTCCAAGGCGCATTGCCATATGCCAAAGACCGCATGTCTATGCGCGCGCTGTCTGGCAAAAAAGATCCGGATAAAGTGGCGGATGCCATCATTCACCATGCAGACGTGCGCCGCATGCTGTTGACGCAAAAAGCGATCGCTGAAGGCGGCCGTTCAATGATTTATTATGCAGCGCAAATTGCCGACAAAATGGCGGATGCCTTAACCCGCGGCGATACCGCGGCCTTTGAAGCGCATGATGACCATTTAGGTTTCTATACTCCGATTCTTAAAGGCTTCCTGACTGAATTGGGCTACGAAGCCGCCAACCACGGCATGCAGGTTTACGGCGGCCACGGCTACATCAAAGAATGGGGCATGGAACAGATCGTGCGCGACTCACGCATCTCCATGCTTTACGAAGGCACAACGGGCGTTCAGGCGCTGGACTTGATTGGCCGTAAAGTGCTGCTGAGCTCGAAAGGCAAAGTGATCCGCGACTACACAGCAGAAATTTTGAAATTCTGCGGCCAGCACGCGCGCAACAAATACATGCGCCGTTTTGCATGGGATTTAACCAAACTTTGCGCACAATGGAATGCTTTAACCGTCCGCATTATGCTGGCGGCGCGCAAAGACCGTGACATCGTGTCTTCTGCGTCTGTGGATTTCTTAATGTTCTCCGGTTATGTGATGATGGCGTACTTCTGGGCACAGCAAGCGGCTGTTGCTTCTGCCAAACTCGCTGCCGGCGAAGGTCAGGAAACCCCTGAATTCTACAAAGCGAAAATCAAAGTGGCTGATTTCTACTTTGAACGCATGCTGCCGCGCACGCAAGGCCATGCGGAAGCCATGGTAAACCCATCGAAAACCATGACGTCTTTAGCGCCTGAGCACTTCAGCTTTGATTACTAAATTATTCATTTAAATAAAAAGACCGCTTCGGCGGTTTTTTTATTGGCTAAACCTACCTAATTCCAACCTAGGGTGAAATATACTTCTTTTTAGAAATGATGCTGTAGTTTCTCTTTTCTGGCCCAAACATCCCTGTCTGGGCTTTTTTTTATGTTGAATATTCACAAACGCTAAATCTTAAAAAAATAAGCTCACATATCGCTTAGTGAGCTTTTGATGATTGTTCAGATTTCACACGAATTCTTTCATCATTTTCCGCAGGCAGAATCTGCCCTTCTAAAGAAACTCTTCCAGCACTGAGTTTAAAAAGATATGCCCCTGCTCGGTACAGGCCAAGCGTTCAGGATCATTGACCATTAACCGGCGTTCACGCAGTGAAGCCAACAGCTCAGCAATCGGCTCTAAACCTTCCCCCGTCCGTTCTGCATAGCGATTGGCCGCCACTCCGTCATTTAAACGCAGCGCATTCATCATGAACTCAAACGGCATATCTTCCGCTTCGATTTTTTTAAACTGCAAATGCTCAGCCGGCACTTTGGCTAAATAGTCTTTCGGCAAGCGGGTTTTTTGAAAGCGGTACACGCCGTCCGGCTGCGTCACTTTGCCGTGCGCTCCGGCGCCAATGGCCAGATAGTCGCCAAATTGCCAGTAATTCAGATTATGCGCCGAAGGCCGTTCTTTTCGCCATGCCGACACTTCATAATTGACAAAGCCCTGCGCTTTTAAATAAGCCTCGCCCTGTTCCTGAATCTCTTCCAGCACATCCTCTGCAGGCAAGACCGGCTGAGTGCGGAAAAAAACCGTATTCGGTTCAATCGTCAGCTGATACCAAGACACATGCGTCGCGCCATTTTCCACCGCCAGTTTCAAATCCAGCAGCGCCTGAGCCAGCGTCTGTTCCGGCAGGCCATGCATCAGGTCAACATTCACCCGTTCAAAGCCCGCTTCACGCGCATGCTGAATCGCAGCAATCGCATCGTCATTGGAATGAATGCGGCCCAGCTTTTTCAGCTGATCGGCATTGAAGCTCTGCACGCCGATGGACAGGCGGTTGATGCCTGCGGCTAAATAGCCGGCAAAGGGATCATGCTCCACGGTGCCCGGATTGGCTTCCAGTGTAATTTCACAGCCCTGTTCAAACGGCAGCAGTGCTTGAAGCTGGGCGAACAGCCATTGATAGCCTTGGGCGGAAATCAGCGATGGCGTGCCGCCGCCGATAAAGACGCTGTGAATTACGCGGCCTTGCGCAAAATCGAGCTGGGTTTTAAAGTCCTCGACCAGCGCCTGCAGATACTCCTGCTCCAAATCCAATGACAGCTTTCCATCCGGCACAGCATGCGAATTGAAGTCGCAATACGGGCATTTGCGCACGCACCACGGCATGTGAATATATAAAGACAATGGAACCAGTGCGGGATTTAATTCAGACAAGGACAGCGCTCAAATGAGAAATTCAAAATTGAACTGCATTTTAACATGAGTCGCTCAACTCGCTTATGCATTCTGCAGCCCAATCCGCTAAACTCAGTAAAATCCAATAAAAATATGGCGGCAGAGAATGAAAATAAGCGCTCAACTGTTGATGCTGATTCCCTTGGCCATGGGCGTAGGCATCGCCATTACCTTTCAAACAGCAATCAACAGCCAGCTGCGTGAATATCTATATTCACCGCTGCAAGCTGCCCTTTTATCCTTTTTGGTTGGTACAATAGCGCTGGCTGTCCTGGTGCTGGTTCAGCCTGCGGAGAAACCCAGCCTTGATGCGCTGAAGCAGATTCCGTGGTTTTTATGGCTGGGCGGTTTTTTGGGCGTCTATGCCATCAGCTTCAGCATTTATACCGCGCCGAAGCTGGGCTTTTTAAGCCTATCAGGCCTGATTATTTTCGGTCAAATCGTCATGTCGATGATCGTTGACCAATACGGCTTGCTCGGCACAGAAAAAACACCGGTGAACTGGCAGCGGCTTTTGGGCGGCGCCGTGATTTTTGTTGGTGTGCTTCTGACGTTGCAGCGCTGAACTGCCTAAACCAAGCGCCGCTTCAACACCTCGATCCTCTATTGAAATGAGTAATTTTGTGTCAAATGCTGCATCTGCAACAAGCAATTCTTATGAATTAAAAAAAATGTTTCACTTGATGGTGCCTATTTTGGTCACACAGTTTGCCCAAGCCGGTTTTGGACTGATTGACACCCTCATGGCTGGACACCTCTCCGCCAACGATTTGGCCGCCATTGCTGTCGGTGTCGGGCTGTGGATTCCTGTCATGCTGCTGTTCAGCGGCATCATGATTGCCACTACGCCGCTGGTGGCCGAAGCCAATGGCGCGCGCACGCCGGAAAAGATTGCGGTGATTGCCCGCCAGTCACTCTGGGTCGCGCTCATTCTCGGCATTATTGCCTGCCTGATATTGCAGATTGCGCCTTTTTTGCTGCCAATTTTAGGCGTGCCTGAAGCCTTGCTGCCCAAAGCCAGCCTGTTCCTGCATGCCATTGGTTTCGGCATGCCGGCTGTGACTATGTATGCTGCGCTGCGCGGCTATTCTGAAGCCTTGGGCTATCCGCGCCCAGTCACCGCCATCAGCTTAATTGCGCTGCTGGTGCTGATTCCGCTGAACTTTATTTTTATGTATGGCTTAGGGCCGATTCCGGAATTGGGCTCTGCAGGCTGCGGCTTCGCCACGGCAATACTGCAATGGCTGATGTTCTTTGCTTTGGCTGCCTATATTTTAAAAAGTCCCGCCTATGCCGCGACACAGCCGTTCAAAACCTTTGAGCCGATCAATCGCATCTGGGTGAAGCGCATCCTAAAACTGGGCCTGCCGATTGGCCTCGCCATTTTCTTTGAAGTCAGCGTTTTCAGCACGGCTGCCATTATTCTCAGCCCGCTGGGCGAAATTACCGTGGCCGCGCATCAAATCGCAATCTCCATCACCTCGCAGCTGTTTATGATTCCCATGTCCTTGGCCATTGCCCTGACTATCCGCGTCGGCACCTATTATGGCGAACAAAACTGGCCCGCCATGCGCAAAGTCCAGTATTTAGGACTGCTCACCGCGACGGTGCTGGCGCTGGCCACGATGACCCTGCTCTGGCTGCTGCGTTTTGATATTGTCTCTTTATATACCAGTGATTATGACGTGGCGGTGGTTGCAGTCTATTTGGTGCTGTTTGCCATTGGCTATCAGCTGATGGATGCCTGGCAGGTCAGCGCGGCCGGCTGCCTGCGCGGCATGCAGGACACCAAAGGGCCGATGTGGATCACCATGATTGCCTATTGGGTCATTGCCTTGCCTGTAGGAGTTTATTTATCGCGCTATACCGATATGGGCGCAGCCGGCGTATGGGTCGGTCTGATCGTTGGGCTGACGGTGGCTTGCGTGCTGCTGCTGACGCGTTTGTATATGAATAATCAGAAGATCAACCTGAGTTAACGATTCAATAGATAAAATTGAATGAATCATGCTGTTTGAATACAGCATGATGCATTCAAACAGCTTAAATTAAACGCATCCTGATGCTCTGAGCAATAAATCAGCAATCCCAAACTCAAGCAGAAAAATAATAGGATGAAATGAAATTGCAGGTTTGCGCCAGCATCCAACAGCAAATGCAATGTCAAAACATCCATAAATGCCCAGACACCGTTATAAGTCATTGCATGAATCAGTGTATTGGCAGGCGCTAATTTTGCAGTTTAAACCCCTTTCGCAATCTGCAGGCAAAGCGCCCATTTCATCAATAATCGGAAAGCCTAAAAATTTTATCCATGCATGCACAATCATGCGCTCTTCTATTTTTATCCATTATTTTATTCATTCCACCATATCAGAGCAGGCGCAGCTGAAGATCAACAATAGCGCCGAATGCATCCAATTCACTTCAATTGCAGCTGATAAGCCGCTTTAAATTTTTCAGACAATTCAGACTCATCGGCTGCCTCTTTGGTAATCACCTGTCCCACAATCACATCCGTGCCATTAAAGGTCATGGTTGGTGCGCCATACAGCTCATAGCCTTCATTCAGCGCTTTGGTCACGCGCGCGCAGAAGGCCACATCATCTTTGCCGGTCAGGTATCTATAAATTTTCACGCAGGCTTCATCTCAGCATTTCACTTCAGGCTATTCTAAGCTAAATCCGGCAAGATGGTCATATCGCACTGGCCGCAAATCTTTCGAAAAAGCATCGATTCATGATAAAGAATCAAAGAGAAACAAAGATTTAACATTTTAAAGTAGGCAGCTGAATAATAAGCGCCTATGATCAGAACCATATTAAAAATTCAAACTTGAGGCATCACCCATGGCAAAAACGGCAAGTACACCCGGCCGCCGCTTTATGAAACTTGCCAGCATGACAGCAAGTATTGCAAGCAAAACTGTTACCAACTCCATAAAAAACTTAACTGCCGATGAAGAGCAGAAAAATGCCTCGCGCAGCAAACTCTTTCAGGATATCGGCCTGCAAATTGCCGATACCTTAGGGGAAATGAAAGGCGCAGCCATGAAAGTCGGCCAAATTGCCTCACAGTACAAAGATATTTTCCCGCCCGAAGTGGCAAAAGCGATCGGCAAACTGCAGCGCCAGGCGCCGCCGATGCCTTTTGCAGAAATTAAAGCTCAGGTCGAAAAAGAACTGGGCAAGCCGCTGCTGAAGATCTTTAAAAGTTTTGATGAAACCCCTTTTGCCGCAGCGTCTATTGGCCAAGTGCATAAAGCGGTTCTGCCCGATGGCCAGCAGGTGGTCGTAAAAGTGCAGTATCCCGGCGTCGATGAAGCCTGTGAAAGCGATCTCAAGCAAGTGCGGCTGGCGCTGCGCCTGATGGGGGTGCTAAAAGTCGACCGCAAGCTGCAAGACCGTTTATTTAACGAAATTCAGGACAGTCTGGACAATGAGCTGAATTATCAGATTGAAGCGCAAAACTTAGAGGTGGCCCGGGTCTTTCATGAAAAGCTCGACAGCAAAGTGATTATTCCCAAAGTCTTTAATGATTACTCCTCGCGCCATGTGCTCACGCTCAGTTTAGAAGAAGGTGAAAGCATTGAAACCGCCAGCGCTTGGCCGCTGGAAACCCGCAATGCCTTAGGCCGCCGCCTGTTCCGCGCCATTGGGCAGGAAATTTTCTTCCTCAAGCGTTTCCACTGCGACCCGCATCCCGGCAATTTTGCCTTTCGGGAAGACGGCACGGTGATTATTTACGATTTTGGCGGCGTGAAAATTCTATCCAATGAAATTGTGCATCATTTTAAAGAACTGATTCAGGCGGCCCGGGCCAGCGATATTGCAGAAATAGAAAATCAGCTGGATGCGCTGCATTCCCTGTCCGAGAAAGGCAAATTCCCTGCAGAACTGTATGAGGCTTGGCTGGAAGTGCTGATGCGCCCATTGACCACGCAGTATGATTTTGCAGAAAACTCAGCGCACCATGACGGCGTTGAACTGGTGAAATCCTCACTGAAATACTGGGATGTATTCAAGCCCTCACCGGATACCCTGATGGTCAACCGCACAGTATCCGGCCATTACTGGAATATGATCCATTTAAAAATGCAGGACAACCTGTCCGATCTGTTTGAAGAGCTGGTGCCGCCGCGTTCATAAGTTTTTTTGCAGTTTCAGCTCAGCTCAAAACCCGCCGATTCAAAGATAAGACTCAAAGCCGATGCCCAGTTACAGAAAATGTACTGGGCATAATTTGCATTTTTAGATGTTATGTTATAACATTTCATTTGTGCAGAATCATCAGGAGAATCCCCATGCGTGCAAACATCCATCCGAACTATCGTGACGTGCTGTTTCATGACACCAATGCCAACGCCTTTTTTGTAATCGGCAGCACCTTGGAAACGGCGCAGACCCGTGAGCATGAGGGCAAAACCTATCCTTATGTGACTTTGGATATTTCCAGCGCATCTCATCCGTTTTATACCGGCGAACAGCGTCAGACCAGCAACGAAGGCCGTGTCGCCAGCTTCAATAAACGCTTTGCGCGTTTCAAACGCTCACAATAAGTTCATATTCAGTTAAGGTTTTGCTTTTAAAGTAAAACTATTGAGAAGCCTAAGACCCCCTCCTCCAGCTTAGGCTTCTTTTTTTATGCCTTATTTTTTTATTTTCCCAGCCATTTACAGCCGCCATGCTGAAACGGAATATGGCTTTTTAATTCTTTAGTAGGGCCTGAAATAAATAGAAGCCCAAGCTTAAAACAATGACGCCCACCATCAGGCTGGAAAAGGCATAGCTCAGCGCCAAGCCGTTTTGCCCCTGCCGCAGCAATTGGAAAGTTTCCAGGCCAAAACTGGAAAAGGTGGTAAACCCGCCCAAAATCCCCACCATTAAAAATAATCGGGCTTCCTGCTGCAGTACCGGATATTTCTGCGTAAACGCAAAAAATACGCCGGCCAGAAAACAGCCCAGCGCATTCACCCACCAGGTGGTCCACGGAAACAGTCCGTTCGGCTTCATCAGCCAAACGCTTGCGCTGTAGCGAAAACATGCCCCAATTGCGCCGCCGAGGGCAACCAATAGCCAATTCATGTATAGTCCAAATCATTCATCAATAAATGCGCCCAGCGTGCAGGCAAGGCCTCACTATAACGCAAAAAATCATCATATTTCTAATGAATCTCAGCGCTGAAACTTGCTATATTGCCCGCGTTTTCATTTATTTTTCTATGGATTGAGAAACTCATGGCTCAAGAATTATTAAACCAGCTTCACACTGGCGAAGCGAAATTTGCAGATGTGCTTGCATTTATTGAAGCACGCTATACGCATGTTGCAACAGCATTCAAAAATGGCCAGCAAGCCAACGGCGCCAATGAAAACCAAGGCAGTGCAAAAGTGTTTGCTTTTGCGCAGCTCAATGGCCTCGACCCAGCGCAAACTTTAAGCTTATTTGCAGAGCATTATGCTTCTGTTTTGGCGGCTCCAGAAAGCGCAGATCATCAGAATATCCGCCAGTTTATGCAACATGGCTGGGACGGCATTCAATTTGAAGGCCAAGCGCTGACAGCCAAATAATTATTTAAAGGCATTTCAATTCATTAAATGCCTTCGGTGCTGAAACTGCAATATCGTCCATAACATGCGGAGATTGGCACGGCCTCAAGAGGCTTGATCAGTTCAATGCCTTTGCGCAGGCGATTGTTTACTTTTGACTGGGCAAAAGTAAACAAAACCACTTGTTTCCTGATGATGCGTCCCTGCATCACAGGAAAAGGCCGGCGTCCTGCCGGCCCACTCATCTCAAATACCTATTGCAAAATTCAATGCGCTTCTTCAGAAAGCTACATTAAGAAATTCGAACTCGGCATGTCCATTCATCCACCGGCGCATTTTCCCATGCCCGCACATGTTTTAAATGCAGCAATTCTTCACCGGGCTGTGTTGCCGTAAAACGGTAAATTTTCTGACCGCCTTTACCCACGGTTGGCACTTCAGATTTAGACTGATCAGCCTCGTAAATTTCTTCAGTCTTAAACAGTTCCGGATTTTTATCGACCGTCCAAACGTAGCCTGTGCTTGGGTTTTCATCCAAAATCACTTCCAGCGTTTGACCGCGGTCCATTTCCAAAAGCGTAGGACAGGACTGCTGTCCAGTAAAAATATGGGTTTCACCATCGACCGTGGAACTCATGCTGCTGCATCCCGCCAAACCTAGGCCCAGCATTGCCGCCAGACCTAGCGCTTTTAAATTCATAACCTTAACCTTTGTATTGATTCATCACTGCATGTTTAACTGTGCTTTTTTACGACAAATGACCCGCAGTTTCTTTGCATGCAGGCCATTTTTAAAATTCGATCCTGCTTAGCTTTTTACCCGTTCAATCCACTGAATGGAATCAACACGGAAGACTTCACAGGCGCCGTCGCCGGTATCTGTCGGGGTGAGAGAAGATGTCCACACCAAGTTTTTATCTTTAATTTCCACTAAATCGCCTTTTAAGCGCACCAAATCGCCGCGTTTCACTTTTTTAATCTGTTTGGCAATTTCCGGATTGGATGGAATGATGTGCATATTCGATACCATCATCATCGCCTGTTTTTCCGGTACAGGAACTTTGTCCATTTTCCAGTTTAAATAACGATCATACTGATTCACGGTAATATGGCGGGCAATTTCCGGCTCGGCAAACAGGCCCCAGCTCACGGCATAATCAATCGGCGAAAACTTGGCCTGTTCATCATCGCGGTATTCTTTGGAGCCTAAAATACGGAAATCGCCATAAAAAGGCTTCAGCACGGAAATGGACTGGTCTTTTGCGGTGGGCGCCAAGCCTTTGGCAATATTGTAATCTGCCGATGCATGCACGCCCGCATTCAGCAGCATCATCACCGCTGCAGCACTGAATAAAATACGTTTGATCATCGGCTTACCTCTTTATCTGGCTGTGGTCTATTGATGTCTTTACGCTGCGGCTGGCCAGCATGCCGCCTGCCTGCGAAAAGCCGCTTGCAGCGCTGCCTATCCGCATCTACTTAACAAGGCTGAAATTAAAAACAGCTTAAATCAGCCGCAATTTCACAGCGCGGTTAGATACTTGTAACTCTATATTACGCAAGAAATTAGAAGAAACTTTAGCGTCTTGGTAACAATGCGCAAAGTTCTGAAGCCAGAACGCTTAAACTCTGTATAAAGTTCAGCTAAGCTGTAGCCTGCAGAAATAAAAATAGTGAATAAATGATTTATACATTTTATCGGCAGCATATTTTTCCGCATTTGCTGAATCAAGTGATGCAAACCCCCAGCTTAATGGACAAGCGCCGCGAGCTGCTGCTGCCTGTTTCCGGCGAGGTGCTGGAAATTGGCTTTGGCACTGGGCTGAACCTGCCCTTTTATCAGCAGGTGAATACCTTATACGCCTTGGAACCGAATCCGGATATTTACCATCTGGCGGCGCAGCGCGTACATGAAACCCCGTTTGAGGTGCAGCATATCCAAGCCCGTGCAGAAAAACTGCCTTTTGCCGACCAGAGCCTGGACCATATTGTCAGCACATGGACGCTCTGCAGTATCGCCAATTTAGAGCTGGCGCTGAATGAAGTCTACCGCGTCCTGAAAGCGGGCGGCACCTTGCATCTGGTCGAGCATGTTTTGCATAACGACAACCGCACGATTCAGCGCCTGCAAAACCTGCTGACGCCCATTCAAAAGCGGGCGGCGGATGGCTGCCATCTCAACCGCAATATTGAGCGAGCCATAATAAATGCCGGATTAGAACTGGAGGAATGCCGGTATTTTGATGCTGCTGGCATTCCAGCCATTGGCCAGCGCATGCTGCTGGCGCGGGCTGTGAAACGCTAATGCGCAGATGGGCAGCATCAAGTGGCAAACAATGACCTAGATTAAAACCTGTATAAAAGTGATTTTCACTATTGCGCATTGCGGTCTGGGACGCGGGATGCTCATGCCCGTAACAAAATGCTTCTGCGTTTTCAGCTGCATGACCTCGGCATATTGCCCCTGAAGCTGCACGTGCTGTCCGGCTTTTAAACGGCGCAACTGTTTTGCAATGTGTTCATTCGAAGCGATGGCGCTGATATTCAAACTGCCTGCGCGGATTTCATCTGCGCTTAGGCTGGCATTGGGCTGCAGCTTAAACTCATAGCAGCGGCTGTGCTGATCAAAATCGGCCTGTTTCAAGCGTGAAGGATCCGCCAGCGCCCCTTGCGCCAGCAGAACATCAACATTGCTGAGATATGCCAGATCATTAAACTCGCCGACCCATGCCGATGTTCGGAACAGCATGCGGCTTTGCGGCGCATAAAAACGCTGTCCGATTACCGTAAAGCGCCCTGAAAATTCACGGCGCGGCTCGACCTTAAAATTCTTCAGCACGCCCGCCTGCTCTAGATGAGGAATTTCTCTGAAATATTCTTTCCAGCCCCAAATCAGCAGCGCTAAAGCTGCAAAAGTCCACAGTAACGGTTTCATTCCAGCAGGCTCCGCATTCAGCAATTAAGCATCATCAAAATCAATGCGGATGGTTTCAAAACGCAGCCGGCCTTCGGCAATCGCTTGCGCAATCGCCTGCTGGCCTTTGGTCAAGCGCGCCCCGCCGCTTTTAATGTCGATCAGCACCACTTCTATATCTTCCGCCAAGCCATCGCCGTCACGGTAGTCGGTATAGCCGTCAAAGACAATATAATCGATGGGATCCCCCAGAAATTTGGCATCGCTCGGCAAATATTGAAATTCCGGCATAATCGGCGCCAGCTGTTCAGCCATTTTGCCTTTCAGCACGGCGCGGCTGGTATTCACGCTGCGCTTTTGCGCGGCAGCCAAAGCCTGCTGATGCTCCAGCTCCAATTCCGCAATATACTTTTCATACTCTGCGCGCACGCGGCCATTGCGGGTATTGCTTAAAATCATGGTCGTCAGCACCACGCCTATGCAGGCGCCGATCAGCATTGCCATCCATACGGACATTGAGTCTTCCTAAATTAAAAATCGCGCTTGTTGAAATTGCATGAATTGCACTGCGACTTTGGTCATCCGCCCTGTCCAGCGCAGAAAAGAATGATATGCTAGCGCTGAGCAGAATAAAATCATTTAGGGTCATGAAAACAATTTTAGTTGCCAATCAAAAAGGCGGATGCGGAAAAACAGTTACAGCCATCAATCTGGCGTCGGCGCTGGCGCAAAAAGGCTATAAAGTGGCTTTGGCGGATGCCGACAACCAAAAATCCGCGCTGCAATGGCTCAAGCAGCGTCCGCAAACAGCAGCGCCGATTCAAAGCCTGGACTGGCGCCATGAAAAATCGATTGGCGATGCCCCTAAAAATACCGAATACCTTATTATTGATGCGCCAGGCGCCTTGTCTGGCGAGCATGCCGAGCAGCTGATCAGCGAAGCGCATGCCATCATCACTCCGCTGCAGCCGTCTTTTTTTGATATTGACTCCACCAAGCGCTTTTTGAAGCATTTGCAGGATATTAAACGCATCCGCAAAGGCAAAGTTCAGATTTTGCTGATGGCGAACCGCGTCAAGCCAAACTCCGCCAGCGCTAAAGACATTCAGGAATTTTTCAATAAAATTGAACAGCAGCCTGCGGTCTGGATTTCTGAGCGCACCGCCTATGGCCAGCTGGCCATGCAGGGCTTAAGCATCTTTGATAAAACGCAAAAAAATTATTTAAGCATGCAGACGCAGTGGCAGCCGCTTTTAAATGCTATTATTGACGATCCAAGCAATTGGTTTTAATGCAGATTAAAACCACCGCCCTTGAACTGAATAATTCATCCAATACTTACCAAGCACTCATGTTCGAGCGCTTTTTTTTCAGTTAATATGGCTTACCGCCCTCGTCAGTGATCATGAATTCAGTGCAACAGTACGCGCCCACCTTGCAGAAAATCTTATTGTTCGGACTGTTTTTTGTCCTGATTTTCCTCAGCTTCAGTGTCCTGAAATATTTTATTGTCCCGGTCGTATGGGCTGCGATTATTGCCTATATGACCTGGCCGCTGTATCAGCGGGTTTTGCGTCTATGCAAGCACCGCCCGACGCTCAGCGCGACCTTGATGATCCTTCTGGTGATGCTGGTTGTCGGCCTGCCGGTAATTTTTTCGATTTTCCTGCTGCAGCACGAAGGCCGCAATTTATATTATGAACTGCAAAAGCAGGTATTTTCAGGACACGTCAATGTGCCTGACTTTATCCGCCAGCTGCCGTTTATCGGCAAGGAAGTGTCACGGACGCTGCGTGAACTGAACAATGACCCGAACAGCATTATTCAGTCCTTCCAGCTGTGGATTCAGGGCCATCTCAATTACGGTAAAATTTTGCTGAATGAAGTCAGCAAAAACATCTTCAAACTGTGTTTTGCAGTGATGTCGCTGTTCTTCTTTTACCGTGACGGCCAAACCATTTTAAGCCAAGTCAGCAGAGCCTTGGAAAAGGTCATCGGCCCGCGCATACATCACTATTTGGCGACCATTTCCGACACCACCCGCGCCGTGGTTTATGGCGTCGGCCTGACTGCTGTGGCGCAGGCTGTCCTCGCGGGCCTCAGCTATTTTGTGGCGGGCGTGCCGAACCCGATGCTGCTGACCATTGTGACCTTTATCTTCGCGCTGATTCCATTTGGCCCGCCGGTCGCCTATACCTCCGTCTCGCTGTGGCTGTTCTCTCAAGGGCAAACCCTTGAAGCCATTGGCGTCATGGCATGGGGAGTCTGCATTGTCAGCACCGCCGACAATGTGATCCGCCCGCTGGTGATTTCCGGCGCAACGCAAATTCCCTTCCTGCTGATCATGTTTGGCGTATTGGGCGGGCTGGCAAGCTTTGGCATGGTCGGCTTATTTGTCGGCCCGGTCATTTTAGCGGTGCTGCTGGCGATTTGGCGCGAATGGCTGCACGAAACCAATATCGAACCGGTAATGATGCCTAAAGCCAGCATGGTGCATGATTTGGATCAGGACACCGATCAGAATCTGAACGCATCTCAGGATGATTCAACTGCGCCCAAGAAATAAGCCTGAGCCTGCTGATGCCGCGCAGCGGCGCTGAATACGCCGCCGCAGCGCAGGTTACAAAGCCTTGACGTAAATGGCATGGCAATCCTATTTCCAACCTGCTTCACTGGTTGAGATAAAAACAGATAGGATGCATTCAACATGACCACCCCTTTGCTGAAACTCAAGCTCAGCGCAGCCTGCGCATTGGCTGCGCTCATGGCGGCCGGCTGCTCGACCACAGCCACGCTGCCATCAAACAGTACAGAACAAATCGTCACACTCAATGCGGTGAATGCGCAAGGCATTGGCGCGCCAATCGGCACAGTCGCCTTGCGTGACAGCCCTGCCGGCCTGATGATTCGCACTGACCTCCGCCAATTGCCGCCCGGCCCGCACGGTTTCCATATTCATGAAAAAGGCTCATGCAGCCCTGCCGAAAAAGACGGGAAAATGGGCGCAGCGCTTGCTGCAGGCAGCCACTATAACCCCAATCATGCTGAACACCACGGTACGCCATTGACCGGCCATCTTGGTGATTTACCCTTGCTGAATGCCGCGGCAGACGGCACAGCCAAAGTCACCCTGATCGCGCCGCGCGTGAAAGCCGCTGATGTACAAGGCCTCGCCATTATGGTGCATGCCGGCGGCGACAACTATTCTGACTCGCCGAAACCTTTAGGCGGCGGCGGTGACCGCATTGCCTGCGGCGTCATTGAATAACCCTGTGCTTTGATCATTGAATGCCATGCTTCGGTTCCATCACACGGTGCCAGTTATGTGGATAAGCCGCTCAGCTGTGGATAACTTGACTGTTATTCACAGCCCCCCTTAAAAGCAATCATCCACTTAAATGCAATTTGTGAAAGAGCGCATGCAGCCGCAGACCGCATGTCCGTGGCTGCATGCCAACATTCTGGTCCATAGCGGCGGCTGGGCATTCGGTGATGGCCGCAAATTCATAGCCGGAATGCTGGATACGCAGGTGCTGGACTTGATGCTGTGGTGCAAAGAGACCTTGCTGAATGTCCTGCAGCATCAGCAGGCGCTGCGCACGGCCTTGCTGGAGCCAGACATTCAATAGCCATTCAAGCTGAATCAGCTGCCAGCATTCAAATAAGCGCGGGCATTAAAACCAAGCTGCAAACTTGGTTTTAATCTTTGATTTTTATCAAAAAACACTCACAATAAAGTGAAAATTAAAGTTTCTTAAAGCGGATAAATTGATTACACTCAGGTGTCATTCTCATTGAAAAAGTGACCATGAATATTCAGACTTTACGCATTGTTGGCGCACTTGAAGGCATCTCTTTCCTGCTTTTGCTCGGCATCGCCATGCCAATGAAATATATGCTGGGCAACCCAGTCTTGGTGAAATATATCGGCATGGGCCACGGGGTTTTATTTATTGCCTTTTTAGCCGTGCTATTCGTTGTTTGCGAAAAGCAAAAATGGTCTTTAAGCGTCTTTCTGCTTGGCTTAATTGCATCGATCCTGCCGTTCGGGCCTTTTGTCTTTGATGCGAAATTAAAGAAATTTCAACAGCCCGCAGCCGAGCCGCAAACTGAAGGCTAAAGCTGTAAAATCTGTGCCTTAAAAGCCAGATGCTGACGGCTCGCCTTGAAGATCTTTATATTAAAAGCCAAGCCATAAAAAATCCCGCTGTGCATGCGGGATTTTTTGATCGGCACAGCGGCATGCATCTGAATGAACCTGCCGCTTAAATCATCACGGAAATAATCTAAAACTCTCCTGCCGCTTTGCGCTCAGCTAAAATCCGCAGCAGGATGCTGCGCGGAAAACTGAACCACAGCGCAATCAATGCCAGGCCTGACAGCGCAAAAGCCCAAAGATGGAAACTTTCATATAGAATGCGCACCAGTTCAATCACGCCGAAAAAGCAGAACATCATCAGCACCGATACCGATGCCGCGACCGTGCCTTTCGATACGTCAGAAGACATCAGCGCAAAACGGTACAGCACCGAAAAACTGATGCCTTCACCGAAACTGACCAAAGTCATGCCGGCAATCAAGCACAGCAAGTAATAGCTTTGAAACAGCGTGCCCAGCACCACCAGCGATGTACCAGCCAGCATTAACGGCAAGCCGATCAGCACTGTTTTGCCCAAAGGCCATTGATCAATGATTTTAATCAGCACGATATTGCCGAGAATCAGGCCGCCCAGCACTGGAAACTGCGCCATGCCATATTGCATGCTGCTCAGCCCCAGTTCTTCAATCAGCAAGACTGGCGACAGCGCAATCCACAGCATCAGCGGCATGGCAACCATCGGCAGGCCCAGCGTCAGCCCTAAAAAGCGCTGATTTTTAAAAACCTGCTTAAAATCATCCCAGATATAGCCGATCGGCTGTTTAGGCATGCTGCGCTGCTGATGCGGCATTTTGGCCTGCAGCCCGAACCAGCTGAGAAAAGACAGAAAGGCGATGCCGATAAAGCCCCAATGCCACGAGACATGATCAATTAAGAAAGCGCCCAGTACGGGGCCGAGCAGCGGCGCCAATAAAGAAATATTTGCCATCAGCGCCATGACTTTAATCGCATCGCGTTCTTCAAAGGTTTCCTGAATGGCCGCATAGCCCACTGCAGAAATGACCGACAGGCCAAAGCCCTGCATAAAGCGCAGCGCTAAAAAGCTTTCAATATGATGTGTGAATAAAATAGCGAGGCAGCATAGGGTAAAAAATACCACGCCGGCCAGCAGGACTTTTTTGCGGCCTAATCGGTCTGACAGCGGACCTAATATCGCCGCCACGCAGGCGCCGCCCAATAAATAATAGGACATTGAAGACGGCGCCCAAGCGCTGCTGACGCCAAAATCTTTGGTAATCGCAAGCATGGCCGGCTGGACTAAATCGTTGCCGATATAGACTGAAAATTCAAATAAAACCAGCGCCAATGGAAACATTAACGTGGCGCGGCTTAACTTTGCAGTATGTGCGTTTTGCATTGTGATCTACATCTATGAGCGCAATCTCCATTGGGCCACATCTATTTGAGGGAGAGACAGGTCAGCCCAATGACAAGCACTGTAATTCATTAAAATTTAAAAATTGCGGGAAATCTGCTGTGCTGCGCCGCATTCACAAGGCGCTTATAAAAAGAAATTAAATATGGCGTAAATCAGAAAAACTGAAAGCTGACGGCTTGAGATCTAAGTTCAAATATTTTAACAGCCTTTGTTTAAATTGTATGCTGGGTTTTGATCATCTTGATGGCAGATCATCACTTGAAGGCATGGCCTGTATAAATGCGCCATTTTTCAGGTCTTCATAGGCCTGCAATATTTCTGCATAGCTGTTCATGACAAAATAGCCGCGGCCATACATCGGCTCATTTAACGGCTGTGCCGATAAATATAACAAATGGCTGTCTTCCACTGCGGTAAATTCGACATTTTCACCTCGGCTCGACATCACTGCCATATGCTGTGACGTCAAGCGTTCATCCGCTACGGTAAATTGCACGCGGCCTGAACGTAAATACAATAATGCAGTATCCCCATCAGCGGCAGACAAGATAATGCGCTGCCCTGCTTTAAGGCAGGCATCAAAGACATTCATCGGCGTATGGATTTCTGCAGCGCCTTTTACTTGTGCATATTCACCCGCAATGACGCGGACATAACCTGCCTCCTGCGCTAAATTCACCATAGGAATGCTGGCTTTAGGCAGGCTTTGATAGCGTGCTGGGTTCATTTTATCTTTGGCTGGCAAATTCACCCATAATTGCAGCATTTCAAACGGTCCGCCTTTTTCAGCAAATGCCGCGCTAAAAACTTCCTCATGTTGAATACCCGATGCTGCTGTCATCCACTGCACATCGCCCTCGCTAATCACCCCGCCGCCGCCCGTACTGTCACGATGTTCCAATTCTCCTTTAAAGACCATGGTCACGGTTTCAAAACCGCGGTGTGGGTGTTCGAGCACGCCTTTTTTCAGTTTGCTTGGCTTGAGCATGCCAGGCCCTAAATGATCGAGCAATAAAAAAGGTGACACGGTATTGCCCAATTCATAATGGGAAAAGACTGAAGTGACAGGAGCAAAATCACCAACAGACACGCCTGAGTCATTGACGTGGATAAAAGCGAGGGTTTTCATTTTTTTCGGCTTTATTTTTGGATGATTTAGCTTAGCTGAACACTGCTGCTGCTTCGAGCACAGCAGCAGATTACAGTGTTGCAGTTTTAGGATGCTTCTAATTTGGCTCAATTGATTTTTTAGCTTTCAAAGCTTCTGCTAATACTTTATTTGCTTCAGTTAACAATTTAATTTGTTCTAGTGAATTATCTGTATTAGATACACTTTTTGCATCATTCAAAAGCTCTTGCCCAAAGAAGCGGTCTGCTAATTGTTTACGAAGTTCTAAACGATCTTCATCTTTAAATTCACGTACATAAAGTGGAAAAGATGCAAGTTCAGTGCCTAGCATTTGCGCTTTATAGGCTACTTTTCGATGTTTTGATGATTCACGTGTTAAGTACCAAGCAGGTGTAGTTAAACTGAATAACATCAAAGCTTTAATTAAACTTTCGAAACCTAATGGAATATGAATATAACTACTATCCCTTAAATGATTCCAATTTTGGATAGAGATATTCATGAAACCAAATACAAGAAGCAAACCAATCACTGCAAATATTCCCAATGCCCAGTTGCGGTATTGATCTGCAATAGATATTTCACGATCATAAATTTCATTATAAAGCTTCAATACTCGAGCATTGCTATCTTCATCAATAAGTTGGCTATATGCATCATTTTTGTCTTTTAATTCAGTAATAATTCTGTTTGCTTCATTTTGACTAGCAACAACTAATTCATTTTGTTTAGCAATTTTTTTCTGTTGATTTTCAAGTATTGATAAATCTTCTTTTAAACTACTGATCCTATTTTCTAATACTTTATTTTCCTTATTTTTTTTCGTAACGATACTATCCAAATCAGAATTATAAATTCTTAATAATTTTAAAATATTTGATGCAATATCTTGCAAAGATTCTAATATTTCAATTTCATGACCCGAGTGATTATAGCTTTTTAAAATATCCAAAAACTCATGAAATAATCTTCTGTTCAGCACATATATTTCACCATCGATTATATATTCACCTGTAATTAAATAATAAAGTTCTTTCCACATTGGGGAAGAAAGTACATTATCTGGCAAATTGTGTAATTCTTCACTTATACGATCTAAATAAATACTTAGTTCATCATCGACATTTTGACTCATTTTTATAATTTCCCCAAACGCAAAAAAGCGCATCAACCGATACGCTTTTATGAGGCATAACTGCCTAAATTTCAACCATAAATCAAAGATTGATTAAGGACACTTCGCTGTCTGGAAAGTCTTGGTATTTTTACCGCGCTGGCACTGATATTCCTTTTGCGTGCTGGTGCGCTCCCAGTCCCCATCCATACGTTTAAAACGGTAAACCGTACGGATTGAACGAACTGAATCATCCATCAAGCCGGTTTCTGTTACTTTTACTTCCGCAGCTGTAGGAGACTCTATACTGTTGAAATACTGACGGATTTCTACCGTTGCCAATTCCTTGCGCAAATCAGGACGTTCCTTTAACACCTGCGCTAATGGTGTATTTGCTGTTCCAGTCTTATGCTTTTGCACCATTTTCTGTGTAGTTGCACAGCCAGATAAAACACCTGCGCAAATCACCGCTGCTGCCCATACTCGCAACATAATACTTACCCCAAATTCAAAATTGCTCCGCACATCATGCCGTTTTTCGGTGTTTTACACTATTTAGCAAATGTAAGCTGATGTACTTTGCGCTCAGCTTTTCCCATCATGCAGGCATGAAAAAAGCGCATCATTGAATGCGCTTTTTTAGCTTTAATGCTTTAACAGCAGATGCTGAACATTAAAGATCAAATAACTTGCCAGGGTTCATAATCGCATTTGGATCGAACACTTTTTTCAAAGCTTTCATGTATTCAATCTCTTCCGCAGAACGGGTGTAATCCAAATATGGTTTTTTGGTCATGCCCACGCCATGCTCTGCAGAAATTGAACCGTCATATTTTTTAACGGTTTCAAATACATATTTATTCACCACTTGGCATTTGGCAAAGAATTCATCTTTGCTTAAATCCGCAGGTTTCAAAATATTTAAATGCAGGTTGCCGTCGCCAATGTGGCCGAACCAGCAGATTTCAAAATCTGGATAATTCTCTGCCACGATTGCATCGATTTCTTTAATAAATGCAGGTACATGCGTAATCAGCACTGAAATGTCATTTTTGTACGGGGTAAATGGTGCAATCGACTCTGAAATGTCTTCACGTAAACGCCATAAGCTATGTACTTGGTCTAGGCTTTGGCTCATCACGCCATCCAGCACCCAGCCTTGTTCCATGCAGTGTTCAAAGATTTCCATCGCCGCATCCATAATCGGTTCAAACGGCGCTTCAAACTCAAGCAAGACATAGAATGGACATGGTGTTTCAAATGGACGCTGCACATGGCCATTGTCCAAGACTTTTTGCATCGCAAGTTCACCAAAGAACTCAAATGCAGTTAGGTCAATTTTCTTTTGGAACGCATGCAATACTGGCATGATCGCATCAAAATCAGGCACGCCAAGAACCAAGACCTGCAGGTCATGCGGCTGGCGCTCCAGCTTAATTTCAGCTTCAGTCACAAGACCTAAAGTGCCTTCACCGCCAATAAACAAGTGCTGCAGCGCATAGCCAGTCGCGTTTTTAATCATGCCTTTATTCAAGCGCAGGATGTCACCTTTACCGGTTACAACAGTCAGGCCCAGCACCCAGTTGCGGGTCATGCCGTATTTAATCACTTTAATGCCGCCGGCATTGGTGCCGATGTTGCCGCCAATTTGTGATGAGCCTGAAGAGGCAAAATCAACCGGATAATACATGCCCTGCTCTTCAGCATAATTTTGCAGCTGTTCAGTCACCACGCCCGCTTGCACGCGCACCATGCGGTCTGCCGGGAAGAACTCTAAAATTTGGTTCATCTTGTCCATGCTGACCACAATTTCACCGTTTGACGCTACAGCGCCGGCAGATAAGCCGGTACGGCCGCCAGAAGGCGTGATGGCAACATTAAATTGGTTCGCCAGCTTTACAATGGCTTGCACTTGCTCTGTTGAAGATGGGAAAACGATGACCGACGGGTTCGGATCGAAGTGCTTGGTATGGTCACGTCCCCAATTTTCGAGGCTGTCCGCATCAGTTTTAATGCGGTTTTCACCAACGATCGCGGTCAATTGGGTTAATAACTCTGGGGTTAAAGCGACTGGAGCATTCATCGTTTTCAGACCTTGCAAGAAGTAAAACAGGTGGTAAATAGCCTATTAATCATTCAGTTGTGTGCAGAGTGACACTGATTTTTGACTAGGCAGGCGTGATTGAAAAAGATCCAGGAACTGCATCTATTTTTCACGTGCACATATTATAAAGTATTTTTAGGCAAAACCCGCAGAAAAAGCGGTTTTTCCAATGTCACCTTTGAAATTACAGGCTTAATTAGACTATCCGCGACAAGTTCTGACACATATTTTGTCAAAATACCTCACACAGCAGCCATAAAGGAAATGTATATCGGCTGCAGTCCTATGCTATTATATCGCCACTAAATTTGGCCTTTGTAGCGGAGCCGTAATGAGCCAACATCTTTCACTGCCTAAAGATAAAATTCGTTTCTTGTTGTTAGAAGGCGTTCACCAAAACGCAATCGACACTTTAAATGCTGCTGGATACACCAACATCGATTATCGTAAAACTGCGCTTGAGGGTGAAGCGTTGAAAGAAGCGATTAAAGATGCACACTTCGTTGGTATTCGTTCGCGTACTCAATTAACTGAAGAAGTTTTTGAAGCGGCGAACAAACTCATCGCTGTGGGTTGTTTCTGTATCGGTACCAACCAAGTGAACTTAAATGCTGCCATGATCCGCGGTATTCCTGTATTTAACGCACCATACTCAAATACACGTTCAGTCGCTGAACTTGTACTTGCTGAAGCGATTTTATTGCTTCGTGGTGTACCTGCAAAATCTGCTTCAACTCACCGCGGTGGCTGGAACAAATCTGCAGTCGGTTCATTTGAAACTCGTGGTAAAACTTTAGGTATTGTTGGTTACGGTTCGATTGGCTCGCAACTTTCTGTACTTGCTGAAAGCTTAGGTATGCACGTTATTTACTACGATGCAGTCACTAAACTTCCAATGGGTAATGCGCGTCAAGTCGGTTCTATGGGTGAACTTCTTGCCAATGCAGATGTAGTTTCTCTGCATGTTCCTGACGTTCCATCTACACGTAACTTCTTCGGTAAAGAGCAATTTGCTCAAATGAAAGAAGGTTCAATCTTCATCAATGCTGCACGTGGTACATGTGTACTGATTGAAGATCTTGCAGATGCGATCAAATCGGGTCACATTGCAGGCGCTGCGGTTGACGTATTCCCGAAAGAACCGAAAGCAAACGGCGAAGAATTCGTTTCTCCACTACGTGGCCTAGACAACGTGATTCTAACGCCTCACGTGGGTGGTTCAACGATGGAAGCGCAAGCGAACATCGGTCTAGAAGTTGCTGAAAAATTCGTAGCTTATTCTGATAAAGGCATGACTTTATCTGCTGTGAACTTCCCAGAAATCGCGTTGCCGTTGACTGAAGGCAAACACCGTTTACTTCACATCCACAAAAACGTGCCGGGTGTTCTATCAAAAATCAACAACTTGTTTGCTGAACACGGCATCAACATCTCTGGTCAATCCTTAATGACCAAAGGTGATGTGGGTTACTTAGTCATGGACGTAGATGCGACTGCATCTAAAGAAGCATTAGATACACTTCACGAAGTTGAAGGCACAATCCGCGTTCGCGTATTGTTCTAAGCTCAGTTTTTCTGAAAAGCCACAGGCTTCGGCCTGTGGTTTTTTTATTGCTTTATCCTGCTTTTTTCTCCCGTCCGCTCAGACGCTTAGTCAAATTTAGTCACAAATTTAGTATATTAAGCACATGACGAATTTAAAAAATACGCCGCATGTGCAGGCCTTGTTTCTGCTGCTGATCGCGATGATCAGCATGCAAAGCAGCGGCTCTCTGGCCAAAGTGCTGTTCAATCAATTTCCCATTTTGACCGTTTCCAGTCTGCGCCTGCTGCTGGGTTCACTCATTTTGGCGCTGATTTTCAGAATCTGGCAGGTCAGTTTCAAGCACATCCGCTGGAAAGCCATCATTACTTACGGCATGGCCTTAGCCGGCATGAATGCGCTGTTTTATTTATCCATTGACCGGCTGCCGCTGGGCATTGCGGTATCCTTTGAATTTATTGGCCCGCTCAGTGTGGCGCTCTTTTATGCGCGGCAAAAATTTGATTTTATTTGGGTCGGCCTAGCCATTTTGGGCTTGGTGCTGCTGTTTCCATTTGATCAGGCCGCACAGCGCTTAGACCCTCTAGGCATTGCTTTTGCCTTAGGTGCAGGCGCCTGCTGGGCGCTGTATATTGTCGCGGGCCAAAAACCGTCTGGCGTATCAGGCAATCATACCGTTTGCCTCGGCATGTTCGTCGGCATGCTTTGCCTCCTGCCCTTCGCTTTGCTGACTGGCATGCCGGCTTCGGTCTTTGAGCCTTCCAATTTGATTTACTTTATTGCGCTTGCGGTCTTGGCCAGCGCACTGCCTTTTTCTTTGGAGATGATTGCCTTGCGCAATTTATCTGCGCTCAGTTTTGGCACGCTGATGAGCGTTGAGCCTGCCATTGCCGCGCTGTCCGGTTTTGTCTTTTTAGGCGAACAGCTGCTGTGGACACAGTGGCTGGCCTTGGCGGTGATTATTGCCGCGTCAATTGGCTGTACAGTGACCACACAGAAAGCGAAGAAATAAAAATAAGATTAAAAAAACCGCACAGTTGTGCGGTTTTTTTAAATACTGGTTGTTTTAAATACTTATTGAGGTATCCAGCACGATACAATATCGGTTGCCGCTGAATCATTCATTGATGCATCACACCAGCTCACCGCGTCAAAATCAAACTGAATCACACTTTCCTGATAGATATCTTCAGTTGACCAATAAATCGGCTTCTGCAAATTGCCTTTTTCCAGTACGCCATCTGCGCTCACCCAGCCCCATTCCGTTTCAGCCTGTGGCGGTATAGGCAGATAGACGCTGAATGTCTGGTTTAAAGGCAAGCGGAATTGCTTATAGAAGGTCGGCTGCTCAACTGAGCTATTTTTAAGAGTGTAATTTCCTCTTAAATACACCATGCAATATGCCGGCACAGCTTCTGAAGAATTACAGCGCAAATTGATTTTGTGCTGATCAAACAGCTTTTGCACTGTACTGAGCTTAATCGTTACATTCCCCGTTAGGCCTGATGTTGCGGTTCCTGAAGCTTGATACACGGCATTGCCCTGCTCATATTGATCGCCAGCAGCGGCCCAGTTTAAATGCGCAGCATTCTTCAAACCCGAAATAATTCGGCCGCCTTCTTTAGGCACAGAAAATGGCACGCCATTAAATTGACCTGAACATGCTGCCGCTTTGTTATCCGCAGTCATGCATTTCACAAAGTTATTGGTTGTCGGTGCGCCTAAATCAATGACCACATTTTTATCATTTGGTAGCGTCGATGTTTTTGAGCCGATCAGCGTGCCGGATGTATCTTTTGCAGTCCATTGAATCTGCCCTTCTGAAGGCATATTGATAATATCTACACCTTCCGCTGAAATGGAATTGGTCTTAGTCCAACCCGATCCATCTTTCAGCACCACTTTAGCTGTAATGTTGCAGGGAACAAAAACATTGGCGGATTGACACTTCACATTCACAGAACCAGGGTTTTCAAATTTAAAATCCCAGTTCCACGTCGAAAAATGCGATACGGTCGCGTGCACGGCAAGAAGGACAGGAGAACGTAAAGACGCAATCACTTGCCCCTCCCCCTCTTCCACCCACATTCCTTTTGCTTCATCAAAATGCCACATTGGAATTTTAGTTCCAACGCTTAAAACCTGATTATTAATACTATCAACTGGCAAATCCATTTGGAGATCCGCAGTTTTACCTTTCGCAAGCTGCAAATGCTCACCTGCCGCATTCTTAAAGGTCGCTGTGATCATGCCTGCGCTGATTAGATTGGTGATTTGGCCATTGGCTGTGATTGCAACCCCATTTGCCGGCATCGCATTTAAATCACTGCTTTGAATATCCCATGGGCTAAATTCGACCATGACTGCGCCTGCAGCAGGCTGGCCATTCGGCAGCACAAAGGCATTTGCCGGAATAGTGATTTTTGCATTGCTGTAAGCAGATTCAATAACTTGCGCATCTTCAATCTTCGCAACATTCACAACTTGCTTAATATCCAGCATATTCGCTGTAATATTCGCTAAGTCTTTGACATTGACCACAACGGACTGATTGATAAATCCCACACGCGTGAAGCGTACTGGAACAGAACTTGCTGAAGATGGAATGCGGACTTTAAATACAGCCAAACCATTACTGTCCGTTTTAAACGTTTGCCCCGCAATAGTAATTGCAGCATCGGCCAAAGCTGTACCTTGCGCTGATTGGATATATGCAGAAACGGATTTCTCTACCGTCGCTTCACTTTGAGCCGGTTCCGCCCCCGAATCACTGCCCGATCCGCAGCCAATCAGCGGCGCAGTTAAAATACACGCCGCAAACACGGCATGGAATTGCTGTTTTAATTTCATTCTGTTGTCTCTATCTATAATTCAATATTGTTATAAAGCGGCATATTATTGATTTTATTTATACTGCATTCAAATTCCTAATCTTTTTCACATGAAATAAACCGTATGGCCCGCACAGCTGCTCCACGCTTTATTTCATCAATTGCTGCTATAATCCGCCTACACGCTACTTCCAGCCTCCGCTGAATTCATATGCCAAATGCCCAATTTCTTGCTGTGCTGTATATGGTGCTTTCCATGGTGTCTTATCAGATCAGTGCCTCTTTCGCCAAACAGCTGTTTACCGTGCTGGATCCGCTAAGCGTGACCATTTTGCGCCTGAGCTTTGCCTCAATTATTGTCTGCCTGATGTTCCGCTCATGGAACGTGCTCAAGCGCCTGCCGTATTTAAAATGGCGCGACCTGCTGTGCTACAGCGCTGCCCTCTGCTTGATGAATGTTTTGTTCTATATGTCTTTGGGCAAGCTGCCGCAAGGCATTGCGGTGGGGCTGGAATTCATTGGGCCTTTGGGTTTAGCGCTGCTGTCCATTCAGCGTCGTAGCGACTATATCTGGGTGCTGCTGGCGATTGCCGGCATTGCCTTGATGGTGCCTTGGGGACAGGCTTCCAGTGCTGAATTTTCCATCTTTGGCGCTGCCTGCGCTTTAGGGGCTGGACTGTGCTGGGCCTTTTATATTTATTTTGGGCAAAAGGTTGTGCATCAGAATATCGGCATGCATGCATTGACCATTGCCATCACGCTGTCGGCGCTGACCCTGCTGCCGATTGGCCTGTACCGAAATGCGCCTGCCTTGTTGGAAACCCAATATTGGGGCAAAGCTCTCGCCATCGCGATTCTAGCCACCGCCATTCCCTACGCTTTGGATCTCAAGGCGCTGAAACAGCTGAATAAACTCAGTTATGGAACACTGTCCAGCCTGTCTCCAGCCTTGGCCGCGCTGACAGGGCTTGTGCTTTTAGGTGAAAAAATTGGCGCGCTGCAATGGCTGGCGCTGCTCTGCGTCATGGCCGCTTCTGTCGGCGTCACCTTGAAATCATCCAAAGCCTCAAGCGGAGCCACTTAAGACTCAAGCTGCACCGTATTGGCATAGACAATAAAAAAGAGGCTTGAGCCTCTTTTTTATTGATTCAATCCTGAAGAACACTGATTTAAGCTCTTCCGCTCAACTGTCTTGGCCCTGAGGCTTATGCTCTTGGTATTCCGCTAAAACGGCTGAACCAGTTCAGCCTCTCGCGCGTCTATTAAATAATCAATAAAGTTTTTCCTGCCGGATGAACCAAGCTGCGTTCTGCGTCTATTCAATGATAGCGCTGCAGCATACTGTTAAATGCGGTTCAGGCCTGTCCAGTAAAGGTTTGATAGCCTAAACGGACAATCAGCACACTGACCAAAATTAAAAACAAAATGCGGATAAAGCCGCTGCCGTATTTCAGTGCTGTCCTGACCCCGACAATTGAACCGCAAATATTCGCCACCGCCATCATGCCGCCCACAGCAAACAGCACATGCCCGGTCGGGGCAAAAAAGCTTAATGCGGCTAAATTTGTGGTGAGATTGGCAATCTTAGACAATGCTGACGCATGCAGGAAATCAGCTTTTAAATAGCGGATAAAAAAGAAAATGAAAAAACTGCCTGTGCCCGGCCCAAAAATGCCGTCATAAAAGCCAATCGCCAAACTGCCTGCCGCCGCCAGCAGCAGAATTTTCGGGGTCAGTTCCTGACGGATATGCACCTGCCCGAACTGCTTTTTCATCAAGGTATAAATTGCAATGACAATCAGCATCACCAGTACAAAAGGCCGCAGCACTTCTTTAGGCACCATCGACACGCAGGCGGCGCCGGCAAAAGACGCGACAAAGGCGCAGCTGGCGATCACCGCCAGCAGCTTCCAGCGCAATTTCACTTTGCGCAAAAAAGAATAGGAAGCAGAAGCCGTGCCAAAAATTGAAGACAGCTTGTTGGTGCCGAATACTGTCGCCGGCGGCAGCTGCGGCATGGCATTCATAATTGCAGGAATTTGAATCAGCCCGCCGCCGCCCACTGCAGCATCAATCGCTCCAGCAAAAAACGCAAAAAACAGCAGGCTTAAGATAATTTCAATTTCCACAATTCGGGCCTTAAATGGATGGGTGAGTTAAGAATAGGGCGGCAAGTCTCTCAATGGCCAGCATTAAAGATTTAAAACACGTTTCGGCACCAGGCGCTTGCGCTCCGTAATTTCCGCTAAGCCCAGACATTTCTCGCCGTCAAAAACCAGCACTTCCACAGCGGCTTCATGTTCAATATTGCTTTCCATACCGCGGCTGAAAAATTCAGCGCGACCTTCCGGCGCTTGCACTTTCGGGAAATGATCAATCGGGGCATAGACCGGCAGCAATAGCGCTTCACGTTCTACCTCAGTCAAGCTTTCCAAATATTCAATGGTGTAGCTGGGAATCAATTGGAAGTGCCCGGTTTGAATCCGGTGCAAATAGGTCAGATGGCCATACGTTCCCAAGGCTTTGGCAATATCTTCACCTAAAACCCGAATATACGTGCCTTTTGAGCAGGTCACATCCAGCGTGATGCTGTTTTCTGTAAAGGACAGCAGCTGAATGGCTTCAATGGTAATCGGACGCGCTTCTCGCTCAATCTCAATGCCTTTGCGCGCCAGTTCATATAGCGGGCGGCCTTCTTTTTTCAAAGCCGAATACATCGGCGGCACTTGCTGAATATCGCCGGTAAACTGCTGCAGCGCCTGCAGGATTGCTTCTTCAGTTAACGCCGGAACCGCCTGCTCCAGCAGCGCTTCACCTTCGGTATCTCCAGTCGTCGTGCTGTGCCCTAAAAAAACCGTGGTTTCATAGCGCTTGACCGAATCCAGCAAATAATGCGAGAACTTGGTCGCTTCACCCAGGCAAATCGGCAGCAAGCCGGATGCCAGCGGGTCCAAGGCGCCGGTATGCCCTGCTTTTTGCGCGCGGAACAGCCAGCGCACTTTTTGCAAAGCGCCGTTAGAGCTGATGCCGAGAGGTTTATTTAATAAAAAAACACCGCTGATCGGACGGCGCTGAATTTTTTGGGCAGATTGTTTCATAGCAAAAATAGGCAAAAGAATACTGCGCAATGGTAACTGAATCTTTACAACTTTTCTGTGATTTTGTCTTGCAGCTATGGCATATTCAGACCCATTGCATCATGAATAAAACAAATAAAACCAAAAAAGGCGCATGAGGATATGCAGAAAAATAAACTATGGATCGCGGCAGGCATCCTATTTTTAGCCCTTGGCGCATTGATGTTCTGGCTGGCGCCGGATCAAGGCCAAGCCTACGCAGTGCAAAATGCAGCGCCGCAGACGGCAGCCGAAAATAGCGCCGGTGCATCGGCAGAAGCGCCGGGCGCAGGCGGAACAGCATTCAGCAGCCGCAGCCAGCAAGACACCGAAATCAACTGCCAAATGAATCTAGACGGCGCCAACCGCTTGGTGGTGAATGAAAAAACCCGCAACTGCTTTGAATATTTTATTACCCAATACGGCGAAAAATCCATTGAGCAAATCAAAAAGGATTTTAGCGCCTATATCGGCCAAAGCTATACAGAGCCTGCGCGGTCGCAAATTTTAGATTTATGGGCGCGCTACATGGATTACCGGGAGCGCTTGGGCAGCCTACAGGCGCCCAATCTCAGTCAGGATGATCCGCAGTATTACCGTTCAATTTTCAACAGCACGCAAAATCTGCGCAAGCAGTTTTTCTCTGACTATGAAATTGAAGGGCTGTTTGGCACTGAAAATACCTATCATGTCTATACCCTGAAACGCTTCGATGTGATGAACGACAAAAAGCTCAGTGAAAATGAAAAAGCCCAAAAACTGAAAGCGCTGTTCGATGAGCTGCCAGAAGACTGGAAAGAAAATTTAGAGCAGATCAATAAGCTGGAAGATTTGCGCAAGCTGACCGCAGACATTAAAGCGCGCGGCGGATCTGCCGAAGAAATTCATCAGATGCGCACCCATCTGGTCGGGCCTGAAGCCACCCAGCGCTTAGAAACACTGGATGCGCAGCGCTCTGACTGGAAAAACAAGGTCAGCGGCTACTTATCCGAAAGGGACAGCATCATGAAAAGCGGCATGAATGATGATGCCAAGCAAAAAGCCGCCGGCCAGCTGCGCAGCCAGTATTTTAAAAGCAAAGAAGATCAGCTGCGGGTCAGCACTTTTGAAACGGTGCACGATCAAGGCGGAAAATTGCCTTTTAGCGAATAATCCGGATCAGGTTCACCCTTGATCCCAACCGGCTAAAAATTCAATCCATCACCTGAATGATAGAAAGCGCTCAGGCGCTTTTTTATTTTATTCTGAATCAAAAAGATACAGCAAAATGGTATTTTCCAGCCTGCTGCAGCTTTGATAAAAATGAAAATTAAAAGACAGCTGTATTGAAAACATCCGGCTTTTCTGAACAATTTATGACCTGAAATGCCATGGAATTAATCCCTATCCATGGAAAAATAGCTGCGCATCTGCTTATTTTTTAAGCTCTCCTCTAACCAACCGGAGCTTCATCAGGGCGCTTTTGACATGCCCTCACAGATGCATCCAAGCGTTTGCTTCATCTCAAAAAAACAGCAATAAAAAAACAAAACAAATAAAAGGAATGCATATGCGTACTTTAAGCACCGCAGCTAAAACAGCCGCGTTCAGCATCATGGCAGGCTTAGCCATTGGATTATCGGCAAGCGCTTACACCGCGCCCAGCATTTTGCCCGTCACCGGAACGGCTAAAAGCGATTACGCCAAAACCCAATACCCGATTTTAATGGTGCATGGCTGGTTAGGCTGGTCGCGTATCGGCAATGAAAGCCTGAATCTGGACTACTGGTACCAGATTTTACCGGATATGGCGCGCAATGGCTCCAGCGTATTTGCCGCTCAGCTTTCACCTGCCAACACCACGGCATACCGCGGTGAGCAATTGATTGCCCAAGTTGAAGAGGTAATGGCGATTACCGGCAAAAGCAAAGTCAACTTGATCGGCCACTCGCACGGCGGCCCAACCGTGCTTTATGTCGCGTCCACGAAACCTGAATATTTGGCGTCCATTACCGGTGTCGCAGGCACCTACCACGGCTCAAAAGTGGCGGATGATATTCAAAATAATAAACTCAGCAAAACCGCCTTCAATATTTTAGGCGACTATATTATTGGCCCGCTGATTGCATTGGCGCAGGCGAAGCCTGAATTAGGCATCGATTTTGATGCCTCCATGAAATCCTTAACGCAGACGGGCTCTGCCGATTTCAATGCAACTGTCGCCCAATCCGCTGTGGCTGACGGCGTGCTGGCCGCATCCGAAAACTGCAGCAAGCACCTGCAATCTGCCGACCGCAACGGCTTGCGCTATTATTCGTGGACAGGCGTTGCGCAAACCACCAACTTGCTGGATATCGACACCATCCTGATGCAATTGGGCCCATTATCCTATGGCAATAAAGACAATGACGGCATGGTATCGCGCTGCAGCGCATACATAGGCCAAGTGATCCGTGACGACTACAAGCTGAATCATACCGACTTGGCCAATATGATGTTTGGCCTAACCGGCGTATTCGCGCAGGATCCTGTGGCGCTGTACCGCCAGCATGCGAACCGATTGAAACTGCAGGGACTGTGATGCGCCCCGCCCATCAGCTCCGGCTGATGGGCATTTTCCACCTGCATTTGGATGCTTTTACACTTCCATTACAATCATAAATTTCGTTACATCTCACTTTAACGCTAATCTATTATTCATTGTATTCCCCGACCTCTCAGCAATAATAAGGGTGACAATATTTATTGTCAGAATAAAAAAATAAATGATAAAAACTGAGGACTCGCAATGAGATACGGACTTCTGATCGCATCACTGATCAGCTGCTGCGCATTCACTGCCGTACACGCAGCCACGCAAGCTGAGCAAGTTAAAAAAACCGCGCTCTCCAGTTATGCCAAAACCAAATATCCTGTGGTTTTCTCGCACGGCATGGCCGGCTTTATTAGCTTAGGCACAGACTCTTTCGGCTTGGATTATTGGTATCAAATCCTGCCGGATTTGGCCCGCAACGGTTCCAATGTCTGGGCGACCCGCGTTTCACCATTCAATTCGACTGAAGTGCGCGGCGAACAATTGCTGCAGCAGGTTTTAGAGATCCGCGCCTTGACCGGCACGGACAAAGTGAACTTAATTGGCCACTCGCATGGCGGGCCAACCATCCGCTATGTGGCCGGCGTCCGTCCCGATGTTGTGGCCTCTTTGACCAGTGTCGGCGGCCCGAATAAAGGCTCGCCAGTTGCCGACCTGATCTTAAAAGCAGAAGGCACCCCTATTGAAGGCCCTTTGGTCGGCATGGTGAATTTTCTCTCTAAAGCCATCACCTGGGTGCAGGGCTTAGACCCAAACCGCTATCCGCATGATGGCTTGGCTGGCGGGAAAAGCCTGACCACAGCGGGATCTGCGCAATTCAATGCCAAATTTCCAATGGGCATCCCCTCAACCGCCTGCGGTGAAGGCAACACCTTTGAACAAGGCATTTACAACTACTCTTTCACCGGCATCAGCCAAATAACCAATGTGCTGGATGTAGACTCCGCACTCAAAGTCACGGCCCTGCTGATTGATGGCGGCAAAGACAACGACGGCCTGGTGCCTAAATGCAGCGCTCGATTCGGCAAAACCATCCGCGATGACTACAACTGGAACCATTTAGATGAAGTCAACCAGGTGCTGGGCTTAAAAGCCTTGTTTGCGCCGGATCCTGTGGATGTGTACCGCCAGCATGTTAACCGCTTAAAACTTCAAGGCTTATAAGTATTTGTGCAGGACTGGAAATCCAGTGCTGCCCTTTTGGCTTGTTATCAGCTCCAGCACTATTGCCGGCTTATTTTTCCACAATAAAATGACCGGATTCATGGTCATTTTAACTGTCTTTGCACCGGCTTCCGATCCAAATCAGCAACGCCGGCAAAGGCATAAGCATCAAAACAAAAAAATCAACCAAGGACCGTTGTATGAATCAAAAAACTCTCTGCGGCGCCCTGCTGCTCAGCATGGGCTTCTTCAGCACAGCTCAGGCCGCTGCTGGGCTGCAGCAAGGCACCTCAGCCAGTATTGCAGACCATTATGCCGAAACTCAGTATCCGATTGTCTTTGTGCATGGCATGTTCGGCTTTAACCGCTTAGGCAGCGCAGCCTTTGGCTTAGATTACTGGTATCAGGTGCTGCCAGACCTGGCGCGGCATAAAGCAACAGTTTTCGCTTCGCAAATTTCTCCGCTGGAATCCATTGAAGTGCGCGGTGAACAGCTGCTGGATCAAGTTGAAACGGTCGCGGCGATTACCGGAAAACCGAAAGTCAATCTCATCGGCCATTCGCATGGCGGCCCGACAGCGCGCTATATTGCAGGCGTACGTCCTGATCTTGTGGCATCGGTCAGTTCCGTTGCCGGCACCAACGGCGGCTCTCCTGTGGCCGATCTGGTGCAGAATACGCCGGTGTTGAGCGGTGTTTTAGCCACGGTGATGGATGCCGTCATGACGCCGGTGATTAATTTTACACAGCAGTCCAGCCTGCCATCTGATTTCAAAGCCTCTATCTACAGCATGGCCAAACAAGGTGTCTCGGAATTCAATGCCAAATTTCCTCTTGGCATGCCGGCTTCAGCCTGCGCCGATGGCCCTAAACAAGCGCAAGGCATCAGCTTCTATTCGTGGACAGGCATCGCCAATACCACGAATTTGCTTGATCCAGATACGATCTTTACCGCAATGGGGCCAATTGCCTTCAGCGGACAGCCGAATGATGGTTTGGTCAGCAAATGCAGCAGCAGATTAGGCCAAACCATCCGCGATGATTATCAATGGAATCATTTTGATGAAGTGAATCAAGTTTTAGGTTTGAAAGGCTTTCTGGCGCCAGATCCTGTTGCAGTGTTTCGGCAACATGCCAACCGCTTGAAACTGCAAGGGTTATAAGCGCTGCATATTTGCAGCCGATGCCGGTTTGTATGCAGCCGATGTAGGCTTCATTCAGATCATAACAGCCTGCTGCAGCCGGACCATCAATCCTGTGATTCAGGCATAAAAAAATGCGCCGATTGGCGCATTTTTTAGCTGTAAAGCAAAGTCAAAATTAACCTTGTTTACGAGCTGGCAATTTTTCACGAATACGTGCAGCTTTACCAGACAATTCACGCAGGTAGTAAAGTTTAGCACGGCGAACGTCACCACGACGTTTCACTTCGATTTTAGCAACGATTGGAGAGTGAGTTTGGAAAACACGCTCAACACCAATGCCGCTAGAAATTTTACGTACTGTGAACGCAGAGTTCAAGCCACGGTTTTTCTTCGCAATTACAACACCTTCAAATGCTTGAAGACGCTCGCGGTCACCTTCTTTTACTTTTACTTGAACAACTACTGTGTCACCTGGTGCAAAAGCAGGGATATCTTGTTTTAACTGTGCATTTTCAACAGCTTGAACTAAAGGATGTTTACCGCTCATGGGGTATCTCCGATTAAGCGAGTCAGAAGAGGTCTGATCATCGCAGGGCATAGAGGCTAAGGCGCATGTTACCCGTTTAACTTTCTCTCGATACTTGACCACTTCAATGTATCAAGAGCCTATTAAAATACTTAAAATCATTTCTAAGTATCTGTTTGAAGCAATGCTTCTGATTTTGCACATTCAGAAATAGAGACTACTTCTGAACTTGCGAATCTTTTAGCCATTTTTTTTGCTGCTTGCTCAATTCCACTTGTTCAACCAATTCTGGCCGACGCTCAAGTGTGCGCTGATATCGCTGCAAAAACCGCCATTTTTCAATATTTGCATGATGCCCGGATTTTAAAACCTCAGGCACATCCAAACCTTCAAAATGATCTGGCTTGGTATATTGCGGGCAATCTAGCAGACCATCCACAAATGAATCTTGAACATGGGATTGCTCATCAGACATGGCACCCGGAAGCCTCCGGATAATGCTGTCTAATAAAACCATCGCAGGAAGTTCACCGCCCGATAATACGTAATCCCCAATTGACCATTCCTGATCAACATACTTCTGGATCAAACGCTCATCGACACCTTCATAACGTCCACACAATACAATCAATCCGTCATATTCAACGAAGTCTTGTACTGCAGGTTCATTTAAGGTTTTTCCCTGCGGGGACATATACACCACAGGAACATGAACTGCACCCGCTTCATGCGCAAGTTCTTTGGCACGGTGGATGGCTTTTGCCAAAGGCTCTGCCATCATCACCATGCCTGGGCCACCACCGAATGGACGTTCATCCACTCTTTTGTAGTTGCCCTCAGCAAATTCGCGTGGGTTAATACAATGCACTTGTATCAAATCACGCTTTGCCGCGCGCCCGCTAATTCCGTTGGCTGTAATCGCTTCAAACATTTCAGGAAAAAGCGTAATGACTGCAAAAAACATCGCAGACTCCCGTATTTCCAAAAATGATTAGTAGTCTACGCCCCAATTCACGTAGATACGACCAGCTTCCAGATCAACTCGCTGCACCACATCTTTATGCCATGGAATCATGCGCTCTTCGCCATCGACGCTATCAGCAGTAGCGCGGACCACCATCACGTCGTTGGCGCCTGTTTCAAACAGTTCATGGATTTGACCGAGATTGACTTCCTGTTCTTCATCGCCAAGGCCCAACACAGTTAAGCCTTTCAAATCAGTCCAGTAATACTCGTCCACGCCCGGTTGAGGCAGCTGCGATTTTGATATCCATACATTGGCGCCAACCAATTGATCTGCTGCAGTGCGGTCAAGGACTCCCTTCAGCGCGACAACCAAGCCTTTGCCATGCGGTTTCCAGCGTTTTACATCTGCTGTTTGCCAACCTGCTTTGGTCTCAATGTACCAAGGGAGGTAGTCAAAGATGTTGCTCATGGGTTCTGTATTGGAATAGACCCAGAGCCACCCATTTAATCCATATGCTGAACGCAGCTGTCCAATCTGAATTCGATCTTCGGGCACATTCTGTGTTGGTGTCATGGGCTTGCCTGCTATCTAATTTAAAAAATTATGCAGCAGCTGCAGCTTTTTTAGCTTCAGCAGCTAAAGAAGCAACGCGTTCTGAAGGTTGAGCGCCTTGAGCAACCCAGTGTGCAAAACGGTCAGCATCTAAACGAAGTTTTTCTGCTTTACCTTGAGCTGTTGGGTTGAAGAAGCCAATACGTTCGATGAAACGACCGTCACGCGCATTGCGGCTATCAGTCACAATGATTTGATAGAACGGACGTTTTTTAGCACCACCGCGTGCTAGACGAATAACTACCATGATACAACCTTATAGTTTTTACGGATTATCCCTGTACCGACCATCGATACACTTCAAACCCCTTTCATAGAGGGCAATATTTTACGTTAAATTCCCTCAAAGGGAAAGATTAATATTCACTTATCCGCAGTTTTGAATTTATTTTTCATTCCAGCCAAAACATGTATCAGCAGATGCATCAAAGCTATCTTTTCCTTTATACCAGCATTGCTGTCCAGCAGAAGTCAAAGTTAAGCCGCCATTTCCTTTTTGCATACCGGAAGAAATTGGTGATGCTGTTAGAGTCCAGCTTGTTGCGGCTGGATTAAATGCCAAACTATAGTTATATAAACCATTTTCCGAAACTGGAGTTCCTGTCGTGTAACCAACTCGTGTTAAATTAATTGCTGTAATCACAGGTGGTATAGCAGTAGTTCTAGATTGCTCATAATGAAAATTTGCAAGCTTAAAGCGTTGTAACTTACTTGCAATTTCAGCCATTTCAGCTTGCACTTCTGTCCGTTTGGTTTTTTGCACATAGCTTTTATAAGATGGAAAGGCGATCGCCGCAATAATCCCTAAAATGGCAATAACAACCAGCAGTTCAACCAAGGTAAAACCCTTTCTGTTTATGGCAGTTTCCATGCTTCACTCCCTGTACCGCATGTTGTAAATAATACATTGGCATACGTTTTGTTCTTACAGCTGGTACCCTTGCTATTGATCAAATAGCTGTACATTCTATCATCCGCAGACAAGGCTCGAATTACCCAATTCCGACCAAGCGGTGCAGGACTTGCATCTAACTTTATAGGAGCAGCATCTGGAGAATCGCCATCCATCACTTCAATTTTATATTTTGCCGTTGTTGCTGTTGCACCAGACGGTAAATACATAGGATCAGGAGACAATGCATAGCCCAAATAGTTAAACTGCCTAGATTTCTGATGCTCCAAGTCTTTCACAATTTTCTGAATCTCTTGCTGAGCGCTATTTTCCATCGATTTACGCACATATGCTTGGTAGCTCGGCAATGCGATAGCGGTGAGAATGCCCACCACCATCATCACAACCATTAATTCAAGAAGTGTAAAGCCTTTCATTTTGCTGTTCATCTACACTCCGTCCTTAGTTTTTCTCATACCAGCTTTGCGGGATCAGCTTATTTGTTGCGCCATAAACTATATCAGTAATTTTATTCCCGCTCGTCAAACTCCCTAGTGGCGCAATAATACGGCGGTCAGCACCCGATGTGCCTGGCCCAATCGTAATACCCAGCAACCCCTTGCCTAATACCAGCGTATTGTTTGCAACAGTATCCGTACCGGCACATTGACCATATGGCATACAGAAACGGTGCGCGCGGCTGTTTCCATAGATCCCTGCGCCACATGCTTCTGTAGATCCAACACCTTCGGCATCAAAGGTACTGACATATAAATCATTATCAATTGCAATCAAATCACCTTGAACCTTTTCAACTGCTTTACGGCCACCTACGTTTTCACTAGAAGTAAATGGATAATACCAACCGCTTTTAGCAGCATGATTCACAGCTGTTGATCCTGTTCCCACTACTGTTGCTACCTCTCTCCATGTTGCCAATGTTGCCGCCGATATACGATTTGTATCAGTCAGTTGGTGTAAAGCATCGATAGTCGGGCTGGTTCCTGGCTCTGGCGGTGTACTTGCTACAACCCCCTTATCATAAATATTATAAATTCCGTCATTTATAAAAGTCGCATTTAATGCATCGGTTTCACCATTTACAATATAAGCCGTATTTACTTTTTTACCCAATAAAGGTGTACTGCGGTTTCCTGAACCTATACTGATCACTGCAAATGTGCCGCCCGTGCCTGCATATACAGTAAAGGCTGGCATTTCATAGAATCGCGGGCTAACACCACCAGCCACATGACCATTATAAATGCGAGTAATTTGTTTGGCATAATTGGCTGCTGTACCTGTTGATGCATTATGCGCACTGTTCAAATCGATACGGAATACTTGGCCGCCTAGATCACCAAAATATAGATGGTCGACATCACCATCGCCATCACGGTCTACACCTTTAATTTGACTCACGACACTGTACTTTAATTCATTGCCATCACCAATATATGGCGCTGTAGACGGTTTGGTAGAATCCACAGCATCATAAGTCGACCAAAGCAGCTCCCCTGTATTGGCATCAAACATATAGACACCAGCACCAATTCCCTGACCGCGCCCAGTACCTGTATTTTGCGTAACAGCATCCTGGTCATAATTAAATGTTTCATAGCCTGGGTCATAACCGCCACCCACAAGCATGACTAAACGGCGCTTTCCTTTCCACTGAACATTGGCAATGGTAGGTTTTGACCAGCTTTGGCCCATTTTTGCTAAGTTCGCATAACGTGCTGATTCAGCTGTACTCAACGGAGTTGCAAAACCATCCACACTACTTGTTACGGGGTTAATACGGAATTTAATTCTAGGCTGATTATCTGTTGCCTCAGCCATTTTTGTTAAATCTAAAGCATAATAACTGCGCCCGCCCATACGCAAACCGCCATACACCCATTGCTTGCCGTATTTAGACGAGGTGTCATAGACTTTGAACTGATCTGCAGTGCTGTTATAAACATATTCTGTATGTGCTGTCCAAGCGCCATCAACACCATAGTACAAATTATTCATACCATTAGTACTTGTCTCTGTTGTACTCACGGTTTGAGGCGGATCTAAAAATGCGTTCCCTTGTGCAGCTAGCATTTCTTGCGGCACAAATGCAAACACTTCCTGTCCTGCTGTGTTTCCAACAGTCGTTATCTCATCTGACTTTCCTGCTTTTACAACATGCAACACACCCTGCGTTGTACCAAATAAGATATAGTCATCTCTATTGGTTGTATCCATATATGCATCTCGTGCAGCCACAGCAGCAGTCGTCGTCGTTGCTGCTTGAGCCGCTTGGGCTGCCACATAAGAAACTTTACCAGCCTGAGTGAGTAATACAGGTGTTGAATGCATTACAGCACCAATTTGACGTAGTTCACTCGTTGTTTGAGGCAGTTGACTTAAATCAAAGCTAGAAGTTAACCTTTGTACTTGAGTAGCCGTAATGTCATAACCAAGCAAACCTAAATAATAGCCACGGTTAGTTGGATCCGCTTTAATATAGTCTTCATTAATAGCAGTTAATGTTGTGCCATCACTTGTAAAAACTTTGCGATTTAAAGTTGCGTCAGTTTTTTTCAAATTTAAACGACTCAGCAGTCCACCCAACAACTTAATGCGCTGTTGATCATCTGTGAGTGTGGTTGAAGCTGAATAGTTTGGTGTCCATAAGTCCTCATTGGCTGTATTTAAAACACCTGCACTACTAAACAAAGCAGTGTTAGTTTTATCTTTCAATAAACCATCAGCAACATTGTATTTTTTTAGGTTGCCAGTCCAAGCACGAAATTCTTCAGAAGGTTTTGGCTGAAATTGTGGGAAATAGGCATAAGGCTGAATAACTGACGTATTTAATACATCTTGTGGAATAGCAGAGGTGCCTGTGGTAATCGCAGGAATAGGCACCTTAACTGAGTCTACAAAGTTTGTAACACTATCCCTAATATCACTAGTATTATCAGCACTAAACCACCCCCCCTGACCTAATACAGCAGTCCTAGCAGCCTCTTTTTGATATACGCTCGTAAATAATGCAGCTGCTTGATCTGCAGTTAAGTTTTTATTGTAAACAACAGCCTCACCAGAAGAATTTTTAAAACTAAAATCACTACCAAAACCTACAATTGCGGTTTTAATTTCAACCCCACTTGTACTTTTTTTATTTTGCAATAATTGAGCTATAGGCTTAACACAACTCCAAACTTTTTCGTTATTAGTCGCACCATTACCACCCGTGTCTCCATCACACTGAGTATCTGAAATACGTGATCCTGATACCAACTTAGCGTTGATAATTGTTCTCGTTGAAGTCATTTTATCGACTGATGGCTCACCATCAGTTAAATAATATAAGCCATATCCTGCACATGCTTTTTCAGATGCACCAACGCCTCCAATATGATTAATTAATCCTTCTGCGGCTTTCGCATACGCCCAAGAAATTGGCGTTCCGCCAACAGCTGACCATTGTTTAATATAATTTAGCAGAGTAGCCCTATTTGCAGCATTAAGAACTAGAGGATTCGTAATCACAGAAGGGGATGAGTTATAAAACGTTGTAAGACCTATAGATGCCGTATCTGCTAACCTCTGTGTTGTTGCGGTCTGCCCGTCTACAGTTGAATTTCCTGCTATTAAGTCAAAAAGGCTACGCTTTAGCATTGTAACGCGGTCTGGACAACTATATTTATTTCCAGCTTCAGTGCTTCTAGTTGTAGAAGTTACAACCGTATAAAGTTGAGATCTTCTACGAATTTGATTCCATCCACTACCTGTACTCGTTTCATCAAATACCGAACCCTTCTCTTTTAATGTCTCAGTTGGCGAACTATCAGAAATATTATTTACACTGCCAATAAGACATGAGGCTCTAATTTTATTCTGATTTGCACTCGAAAGTGTACTAAACTGCGCATTGTTGATTGGTGAGAGATTTTCGGTTGATGTTGTTGCAGGAGTAGATGTTGGAAGATATGACTCATTATACCAACCTCCCCAACCATCACGTCTTTGAACCAATTTATATTCAGTAGTAGTACTTGTTTGAACTCTAGATGTTTGAGTTTCTTTTATAAAACAGTATTGACCATTAAAGCTATAAGGAACTGTCCCTAAATTTGCAGAGACAGAGTAGCCCTCCTTCTCACAACTTGCATTATTAAAAAAATCGCGGTTGACTGCATCGTAATGATCTTGTGACATAGAACCAGAAAGATCCAGAACAAACATAATTGATGCACCGCCCGTCGTCGGCGCTTTATAAATCTCAATATCACTGGCATACGTTGTTGCTGTTTGACACAACATTGCAGTTGAGAGGGCTGTTAAGCTAGTTACCAAACCCTGTTTATATTTTTTAGTATTCATTTCTGTATCTCCTTAAGGGGTTGGCTTGCTTAATGTCTGCGTCAAAGCATAATTGGCAACTTGAGTATGCGCAGGTACACCCAAGTTCGACAAACATGCGGAAACTGTCACTTTAGCCAGCTCCAATTTTGCTTTCGTTTCTTCGCTAGCTGCCTTATCCCCTGCAGATGTCGTTGGGTCATTAATTTTGCCATTTTGTGCCGCAATATCGACATCCAGCTCACTCTGCTTTTCAGTAGGAATGCTATTAAACCGTGAGTTAAAGCACTTATTTACTGCAGTTTTCAAATCGCTATCACTTAATGTACTTGAGCTTAGGGTAGGGAAAATTGAAGTTGCATAAATGGTATACATTTGCGCTGGATCTTTTTTAGAAGATTCAGGATCCGTACCTTTCTGCATATGCTGAAAAGCTACAGAATCCTTCGCATCCATTGCTTTTACTGCAATTTGAGTAATGACAACGCCACGTCCCGAAGTAAAAAATCCGCTTTCCATTTTGCAAAAGCCGGTATTGCCCAGCCCATCATTTTGAATCGTTGAACCATTCCAGCTAATCAAACTCGCATTTGCAAGGCTAAAAAAATTAGCATTGCCTGACTTAAAGCAAAAAACCAATTCTTTACCGACGTTATCTTCGCCTTTGATATAGCCAAACATGCCATTGAGCGCCATATTTTTTAATAACTGATCAGGATCTTCAACCTTAAATAGCGCAGCATCCGAGTTTTGCAACAGCAATTGCTGCGCTTGGCTTAAAGTTGAAACTTTTAGAGACAGCACACTCGAACGAATTGCTAAGCTGCCTATCAATGTAATCGCCACAAGCAGAAGCAAAACTATAATTAAAGTCTGACCAATTTGACTTTTTCTCATGAACGGTCTCCCAAAGCATTTCTTAAGGCAACTGTCTGCATAATTGGCGTTCTAATATAACGGCCAGAGAAATCTGTTTTTGGCGTTACTGTCTGATTAAAAATTGAAAACTCTTGAGAAGCAGACACAGAACGCTCCGTAGTGCCGTCTGGCGCACGTGCAATAATCCCCAGCTGTACTGCCAAAATCCTAGGTGCAGGTGTAATCGCTTTATATTGAGTAATCGTTACATATCTTTTATTTGCACCAATTTGCACCAAAAAACGCACACGAAATAAATCAACGCGCTTCATGATTATTTCACCATTCCCATACAAACCAGCAGTTGTTGATGACTCTAAATCTGTTGCTGCCGTTAAGTTAGCCAAATATCGGCTAGATGCACAAGCCAAGGCGGAGCGCGCTGCATCAGTACCGCCGCCATTACTATCTGTACGGACAAAATAACGCTCTAAAATATAAATATCCGTTCTATTAATCAAATTGCCTGCACAGTCATAGCCGCCAGTTTCAGTTGGCCGGTACTGAATCACCAACTGATCATTATAATAAGTTGCACCACCTTTAAGATTCATATTGCTTTTTCCAGCATCACCACTTGTTGGAGTCATGGTTAAAAATTTTGACTCAACCCCTGTAATCTTATTGCTGATATTGGCTGTCGTAAAAACAATGCCTGCTAGATTTGACCCAGAACTTAAACTCGCTGTTGGGCTATTTAAATTTGCCTGCCGGATATTTTTAGCGATATAAGCTAAACCAAAATTTTGATCATCCTGTAAATCTACTGTACTTTTTTGCATCGCAGCATTCCGCTGGCCGCTTAAAAATAAAAGCAATGCCGCAGCCACAATAATTAAACCCAAGCCAATCGAAATCATCAGCTCGATAAGTGTAAATCCGGCTTGCTTTTTCATATCAGTAAACCTCCATCATTACGCATGTGGAGCTTGCTCTATAAACATTACCATCGACACAAGAATTTGCATTTGTTGAGCTATTGGAAGCTACCGTATTTCCCCAAGCAACAAATATGCAATAACGCTTATTGTTTGCTGCAGTATTTCCTGGACATTCAGCCATACCCAAATTCATGCCATATTGCAATGAATAGTTATAAAGCTCATTGACATCATAATCAGCCAACTCAGAAGCAGTACACGCTGCCGCCGCACAATCTTTCGCTGTGTTGGCCTGAAGCGCTGTCGTTGCAAATTCTGTAAAATAGGATTTAGGTGTAGCTGTAAATGTCCAGCCACCTCGATTGACCCTTACCCGCTCAGCTAAATCACGCGCTATATTGATAGCCTGTATTCGCTGCGTTCCTTCAACGGTTGCCTCCATTGCACGGACTTGCAGCATAATGTAGCCGAGTACACCAATAGCCAAAACAACGAGTGCAACCAAAACCTCGATCATGCCAACACCCTTCTGAAATGATTTTTTGCTCATGGGCAGCTCCCGTCTTCAATTTTTTCAACTTGGCCAAATTTAGTTAATGTTATTTTTTTAGAGTTCGTAGGCTTAGCAGGCGTAAAAACCGAAACCTTGCACAATTCAATAACCGAAAAAGCACTGGTTAAAATCCCATTACCATTAAATTTAAGCTCGTTATCAGAAGCTACTTTCAAACTCACCTCACCTTCTGGCTTCCAATTGAAAATATACCCAGCATCAGCAGCGGATGAATTCAGTTTCAGCGTTATTTCCTTTTTATCTAAAATTGCTTTTATTCTTGCCGCTTTTATTTCTTGCACTAACGAATTTGTACTTTTTGTTAATTTTTGATTTTCGATAATAGACTTAAATGAAGGCACTGCAAAGCTTGCAACAATTGCTAAGACAGCAATCGTTACCAGTAACTCAATTAATGTGAATCCATGATTTTTCCGCATGCGCCCCCCAAAAAAACAAAACCTTTCCCTATTTAAAATAATATCTATTAATTTTACAAAACCCACACAAATAGAGATAAAAGGTATAAAAAAACAGATCATTGTCAAAAAACAATGATCTGTCAAATTATTAAAAATATCAGAATGTTAAATACTAGACACTTTATGCCTGCGTTACAGGAATACGTAACTCTTTCGGCAAGCTAAAGGTAATATTTTCTTCGCGGCCGGACAGCTCTTGCGGCGCTGCTGCCCCCCAGTCCTGCAAACGCTGAATCACCTGCTTAATTAAAATTTCCGGTGCAGATGCGCCGGCAGTCACGCCAATTTTAGTATTTTCTGCAAACCACTGCTGCTGCAGCTGATCCGCATTATCCACCAAATAAGCGTGTTTGCCCATGCGCTCCGCCAATTCACGCAGCCGGTTCGAATTTGAAGAATTTGGCGACCCCACCACCAGCACCACATCGCATTGATTGGCTAAATCG
The DNA here is from genome assembly GCF_041919735.1 of Acinetobacter sp. Taxonomy (GTDB): domain Bacteria; phylum Pseudomonadota; class Gammaproteobacteria; order Pseudomonadales; family Moraxellaceae; genus Acinetobacter. The sequence goes on along the minus strand of NZ_JAYRTF010000014.1, from coordinate 7,707 downwards.
CGCACCGCATCTTGGCGGTTTTGCGTTGCATAGCAAATATCGTCTTTGCGCGGGCCTTGGATCAATGGAAATTTCTGACGCAGCGCATCAATCACTTTGGCCGTATCATCAATAGACAGCGTGGTCTGAGTAACGAAAGCTAAATGCTCAGGATGACGGACCGTGAGTCCTGCGACATCGTCCTCATCTTCTACCAAATAAATTGAACCGCCATTTTTGGTGTCATATTGCCCCATAGTGCCTTCCACTTCTGGGTGGCCTTCATGCCCGATCAAAATCGCTTCAACCCCTTCGCGGGCATATTTGGTGACCTCTATATGCACTTTAGTCACCAGCGGGCAAGTGGCATCAAAAACTTTCAAGCCGCGGCGTTCCGCTTCCTGCTGCACCGCCTTAGATACGCCGTGCGCGCTGAAGATAACAATATTATCGTCTGGTACTTCATCCAGCTCATCAACAAAGATCGCGCCGCGCTGGCGCAGGTCATCAACAACAAATTTATTGTGCACCACTTCATGGCGCACATAAATCGGCGGGTTAAAACACTCAAGAGCGCGATTAACAATCGCAATTGCACGGTCTACACCTGCACAAAAACCACGTGGATTGGCCAATACAATTTCCATAGCGCCCTCAATTGTTCATGGAATGAAGCAGACGGTTTAAAATAAATGCGACAAATAGCCGCGGGGCTATTTTGTTTGCGGGTCGTCTGCTCTAAAATAGAGAAGATATTTTATCATATCAGGAAAAATATCATGTCGGGTCTCTTGTTTGTCGTTTCTGCTGCATCAGGAACAGGCAAAACATCACTTGTTAAAGCCCTACTTGAACGTGTTAACAATTTACATGTTTCTGTTTCTCATACGACCCGCGGCCAGCGCCCTGGCGAACTTGACGGCGTTCATTACCACTTTTCACCTAAAGAAGACTTTCTGGCGCTCGTCCAAGAAGGCGGTTTTATTGAATACGCTGAGGTTTTCGGCAACTATTACGGCACCGCGCAGCGCACAGTGAAAGAGCAGCTGGCAAAAGGCCACGATGTGCTGCTGGAAATTGACTGGCAAGGCGCCCAGCAAGTGCGCAAGCTTTTTCCTGAATCCAAACAGATTTTTATTTTGCCGCCCAGCCAGTTTGATTTGCGCCAGCGCCTATCCAACCGCGGCACAGACAGCGTCGAAGTCATTGAACACCGTCTCAGCTGCGCCGTTGAAGACATGCAGCAGTATGTGAATTTTGATTTCGTCATCATCAATGACGACTTCAATAAAGCCCTGCATGATCTTGAAGCAGTCATTATCGCCAACCGCTTAGTCCTGAAACAGCAGTCAGAGCGTCATCAGGAATTGATCCAAAAATTGATTACACCAACCAATGTTTTGTGATTAAAACTTGAGTCTATAAGCAAAGCCTTTTATACTGCACAGTCTGTTAAAATTTAATATTCAAACGAGAATTATTATGGCACGCGTAACCGTTGAAGATTGTTTAGACCATGTAGACAACCGCTTTGAGCTTGTACTAGTGGCAAGCAAACGCGCGCGTCAATTGGCACGTCAAGGCATTGAGCCAACAGTAGAATGGGATAACGATAAGCCGACTGTTGTTGCGCTTCGTGAAATTGCTGAAGGCCACGTATCAAAAGACATTTTGAAACAGCGTGATCAAGACTATCAAGCTTCTAGCTTAGACCTTGCACTTTCTGCAAACAATTTGAATTTAGACGGTTTTTCTTTCCAATAAGATCTTCCGCAATAAAAAAGCCTAGTTTAAAACTAGGCTTTTTTATTGCCCCTGCTTTTATATTTGCTCCAGAACAGTTATAAAGTAATTCTATGTTCGAGTTTCTTTCTAATTTTTTTCACTTTTTTAGCTGAAAAAATTGACAAGTCATGCAATATGCTTTTCATTAGAGGATTCCCTGTTTAATTTGTAATTCCAGCAGTAAAAGGTGTTCTATGCCAGGCCCAGAGGTCAGTCAAGCCAAGCAGCAGCTCAAAATTATTATCGACGCTTATCTTCCGGAAAGCGACGTCGAACGTGTGCTTAATGCTTGTGACTATGCTGATGCGGCGCATGACGGCATTACCCGCAAAAGCGGTGAACCTTATATCCTGCATCCGATTGCAGTCAGCAGCATTCTGGCGCATATGCGTCTGGATCCAGAAACGCTGATGGCGGCCTTGCTGCATGATGTGATTGAAGACACTGAATTCAGCAAAGAAGATATTACTGATAAATTTGGCAAGACCGTTGCCGAACTGGTCGATGGCGTCACCAAACTCAGCCATTCCAGCGATAAAGAATACAATAAAGCCGCATCCTTCCGGAAAATTCTGCAAGCCACCTTGCAGGACCCGCGTGTCATTATTATCAAGCTGGCCGACCGCTATCACAACATGACCACACTGGGCGCGCTGCGTCCCGACAAACGCGCCCGCATTGCGCAAGAAACCTTTGAAATTTTTGTTCCCATGGCGCGTCTGGTCGGCATGAATGAAATGGCGGACAATCTGGAACATCTGTGCTATCAAAATCTCGATTTAGATATGTATAACAATGTTCAGGATGCTCTGCTGCAGACCAAGCCCAAACGCTGTGAATATCAGACCCGATGGGAAAACAACCTCACCACCCTGCTGCAAGACAACAAGATCAGCGGCCGCATTAAAAAGAAAAACAACAATATCGAACTGCTTCGCCACTTTGTGAAAAATGACATTGATCTGCAGGAGCTGACGCACAGCCATGCGTTTGAAATCATTCTGCAAAGCATTGCCGACTGTGACCGCCTTGCTGACATTCTGCGCAGCAGTTTTCAAGTACTGCATTATGAAGATCACATCCGCCGACCGCTGCCTGGCGGCAACCAATCCCTGATGATGCGCCTAAAAGGCGAAAAAACCACCTTGTCGCTGACCATTCAGACCGAGCTGATGCGTAAAGCGGCGCGCTTTGGGGTAGTCTTAGGCGAAAATGCGCCGCAAGCCTGCCGTTCGGCCATTCAAGCTTCTATGCAGAATTTGAACGTGCTGATTGATGGCGAATGCGCGAAAACCACGTTCAACGAACTGCTGGATTATCTGCATCAAGAAAAAATCTGGGTCTATACCCCGCACGGCCATTTGCATGAATTGCCGCAAGGCGCAACAGCGGTTGATTTTGCCTATTCCGCCAGCTTATTTCTCGGCAACCATGCGGTAGGCGCCAAAGTCAACGGTGAAACCAAACCGCTTTCTACGCCGTTGCAAAGCGGTCAAGTGATTGAAATCATCACGGATGTGCTGGCTACACCGAATCCAGACTGGCTCAGTTTCATCAATACGCAAAAAGCCCGCCGCGCCCTGCAAAATATTCTGCGTGAACAGGATACTGATGAACAGCGCTTAGTCGGCCATCAAGCCTTAAACCGCGCCTTGAAACTGTTTAACCGCTCAGTGAAAGACCTTATCCAAGCCGATTGGGAAAATGTGCTGGAATGGCGCCATGTCAGCACTCCGGATCAGCTATACGAACAGATCGCTGTCGGCGACTTGCTGCCGCAGCTGGTGGCCAACCACCTCTTCGCTCAAGACGCAGCGCATGAAATCATTGCATCTGAACGGCTGATTCAAGGCACAGAAGGCATTGATGTCAAATATGCGCACTGCTGCAACCCTGTTTTAGGCGATGCGATTCAAGGGCATTTGTCACGCCGCGGGCTGATCGTTCACCGTTCACGCTGCCATAATTTACTGCATGAACAGCATCAGCACCCTGAAAATATCATGCCTTTGCAGTGGAATACGGAAGACACTGAAGAAATCAGTTTCAACGCCTTCCTCGCTTTGAATCTCAGCCTGAATGATGAGCAAATTTCTGAGCTGATTTATCAATGCCGCAAGGAAAAAGTTGGGGTCGAATCAGTGCGCAATCTAGACGGCAAAACCTATGTCAATATTGTGGTGCATAACCGCAAGCAAATTGCAGAAGTGATCCGGAATCTGCGCATGCATTTCGGATTTCCGCGAATTACCCGTTTGGCGCAGCCGGTCAATACGGCAGAAACATCCATAGCCAGTTAAAAAACCTATCGCCAGCCAATTATTTCGATTAAACATTCCTGACGCGTTTAGATCAGGTATGATGTCCAAATAAGATTAAGGAGAAATCAATGCCTCGCCAAGTTATCCATACTGAAAATGCCCCTGCTGCTATCGGCACATATTCCCAAGCTATTCTGGTGGGCGACACACTGTATCTTTCAGGCCAAATTGGCTTAGATCCATACAGCATGGAATTGGTTGAAGGCATTGAAGCTCAAATCCGCCGCGTTTTTGACAATTTAAAAGCAGTTTGTGAAGCGGCGGGCGGCACATTGGCGGATATCGCAAAACTCAATATCTTCCTGACAGATTTATCTAACTTCCAGCTCGTCAACCAGATTATGGGCGAGTATTTTGCGCAGCCTTATCCTGCCCGGGCAGCCTTAGGCGTTGCCAGCCTGCCAAAAGACGCACTGGTTGAAATGGACGGTATCGTCATTATTAATCAATAAGTTAGATAAGAAAATAAAGTTTTAAGCTTTATTTTTCAGCTCTAAACTATCAACCGCCTGAGTGAAAATTCGAACAATACTTGAATTTCCGCTCAGGCGGTGTTTTTTTATTCAATATTCCAATCACAATCATTGCTTTTCAAAATGATCTTTATTGACAAACGATAACAATTATCAATAATATTACTTATCCTATTTAAACACTTGGGCTGTAAATCCATGTACGTTTGCTTGTGCCGCGGTATTACTGATCAAGACATCAAAGACGCCATTGCCAATGGTGCTGAAAGCTACCGTGAAGTCCGCGATATGCTTGACCTAGGCACCTGTTGCGGCCGATGCGCTCCTGAAGCGCGCGCAATCATCAGTGATGAAATTTCACAAATTGCCGCGCGCCTCGCCATCGCAGCTTAGTACGCTTTTTTGCTATAGCGCGCAAATATTTAAAACTGCACCAATAATCCTAATGATAAAACCAATGGTTTAACGGCCATCCCCCCTCCCCGCTTGGACTCTAAGCTTTTTTTATTATCGAAATACACCTTTTATTTGCATGAAGAGTTTTTGATTGCGATTTTCATTTGCTGTTCAATAAATTACTCGCCATCTGCCGGTATCTTGTTTAAGATGTTGCATAGACTATAATTTCTAAGCCTGCTGTTTGGATGGCTGTTTGTTTGATGGAGCAAGTGCAATGAAAGGCAATCGTGATGTAATTAATCAGTTAAATCAGGTGCTTTATCATCATTTAACTGCAATCAACCAATATTTCCTGCATTCCCGCATGTTTAACGATTGGGGAATCGAACAGCTTGGTTCTGCGGAATATAAAGAATCGATCCGCCAAATGAAGCATGCGGATAAAATTATTGAACGTATTCTGTTTCTAGAAGGCCTGCCAAATCTGCAGCATCTCGGCAAGCTCTATATCGGCCAGCATACAGTTGAAGTGTTGAACTGTGATGTACGCAAAGTCAAAGAGAACATTGAAGCCATTCAAAAAGCAGTAGCGCTCGCTGAAGCGCAACTGGACTATGTGACCCGTGATTTGGTACAGGAAATTTTAGAGAAAGAAGAAGAATATCTGGATTGGGCAACGACTCAGCTTGATTTGACTGAAGCTGTTGGGATTGAGAATTATATTCAGAGTCAGATGTAAAAGCTGATTTAATAAAAAACCCGCGAATGCGGGTTTTTTAATCAAATTCCTTTACAGGCTGTGGGTAAATATAATTGTCTAATTTCCGTAGAAGCGCATTCCCAGCGAGCAGAGCCATTGCCAGCATAATCCATCATAGCAAATATCAGCTTTTTACCAGCAACACCAGCATTCATACCTGAACTACTAAAGGTAAACTCAAAGGTACATACAGCACTAGGATATGTTGTATTAAGACCTATGCCATGCACGTACTTGGAATTAATAAGTCCTGTAGATGCAATACCCATTTCCACCAAAGATGCTGGGCACGCACCTGTATCACCATAAACGGTAATTAAATCACTCTTATAAGCACTCGCCATACTCAAAGCCTCAGACACTTGAGAACGGGTTGTATAGTTTTGATACGCAGGAATTGCAATAGCTGCCAGAATTCCAATAATTGCCACGACAATCATCAGCTCAATTAATGTAAAGCCTTTTTGCATTTTAATTCCCCCAAAAACAATTACAACTAGACAATACAAAAAGTATGCCAAAAAATAACATATTGTTTTTTATTAATTTATTTATAACAAACCAATCAAATTACGAATTAAATGACATTTTTTGTCAATTATCGTCCATCCACAAATAAATTGCATTATTTCTTATTTATGAAAATCTATTGAAAATGAAAATAAATTTATTAGAATTAAACATTTATAAAAAAGGAAAAGCAATCATGAGCAATATTTTTATTGTCGGCACAAGAGCTCAATTAATAAAAGTTGCTCCTGTAATATACTTTTTTGAAAAAGAGCAACTTCCTGTTACTTTTATACTGACAGGGCAACATAGAGATACCATGCAGGATCTCATTGATGAATTTCAAATCCAAACCCATCCAATACATTTAATTCCCAACAACAAAGAACATTCAAACATACTAGCTCTTCTAAGCTGGTTACCCAAAATTTTTAAGCTTCTTATTAATTTTCTAGGAAAATACAAAAATGCAAATGTGTTCGTTCATGGAGATACTCTTACAACCTTAGCAAGCGCTGTATCAGCAAAACTCACCAACAACAAAGTCATTCACCTAGAAAGCGGACTAACATCAAAACAACTTCTTAGCCCTTTCCCAGAAGAAATGATTCGTAGAATTGTTTTTAGAACAACCAATATCGCCTGTTGCCCAACACGAAAAGACTTTGATCATATACAAAAACACTATCCCAAGACCACAGCATTAAATACATTTGGCAACACGATAGTCGACAGCATAAACCTTTTGAATATCAATAAATCTAATACAAGTGAATCACAAGAATCCATTGTTGTTTCAATACATCGATTTCAAAATATTTATAATAAAGAGCGCTTGAGTGAAATTTCAAAAATGCTCAATACACTTTCAGAAAAGTATATTTTAAATTTTGTACTACATCCTGCAACTGAAAAAAAATTGAAAAAATTTAAATTATTTAATGACTTAGATCACAATAAAAGAATCAACCTACTACCAAGAATGACTTATCAGAACTTTCTAACATTAGCATTAGATAGTGATGTCGTTATTACTGATGGCGGTTCGAATCAAGAAGAACTCGCATTTTTTGGACATCCAACAATTATTTTAAGAGACCACACAGAAAGACAAGATGGTATCGGCTCCAATGCAATTCTAATCAATGAAATTCCAAATTTAACTAATTACATTATAAATCATAAATTTATTGAATTAAAACACAGTAGATCTATTTTACATAATTCACCAAGCCAACTAATTACAAATTATTTCAAAACAGCAAATACTTACGACAAGTCATAAATAATAAATATAGATCAGCATATTATTTTCACTGAAGCTACAAAGGAAGATAAGCTAATTCTATTATATAGTTAACCCGAATCGCGGATAAGAAATAAACTTGAAAATAAGAGGACTAGAGCCATCAGTTGAGTTACCACACAAAACTCACAACTCTAGTCCTAATGTTCAATAGTACCGAATTATTCTGCGTAA
>NZ_JAYRTF010000013.1:0-98595 GCF_041919735.1 Acinetobacter sp. | reverse complement strand
CAAGTCGTAAAGCTCAGAAAGCTGTTGTTGAACAAAGAAACTTAAATCCTGTGCTTGACTCTTGTGGTTAAAAACAGGACATTTTAAATGGTTTATCGCATAGACATTTTAATTGGTGAATAACAGCTATATCTTGAGTTCATGCAAGTATATGCATTACTGTATTTGTATTAATATTTGAATTTGCTGTTGTTCAAGCACATGACTATTAATAATACTAATAGTCTTTTCCTAAACCATGTTTCTTGGCAGTCAGTTCTTTTCATATGTTCTTAAGAGCCTCTGTATAAAAGCTTTTGATGCAATCTCGGCTTTCAGAAAATATACGTCAATACTGTTTACCTGCCAAAGCGCAAGTTTTAAATTTCCGATATGAGCTTTATTGAACTCCATTTCATTGTTTAATTACCTGCCGTATTTATCGCTGATCACTTATCAGTTTTTATCGGTTATTGCTCTAATATTATGATGATCCTTTATAAATTTTCTTAAAATCAGTATTGCTAAGATTCTAAGATGTTGTTTTGTATTGAATAATTATTATACAATGTTCGGTGTTGGCCCATCTGAATAAAAAACACCCTAGCCTTTGTTGGGTAAATATCGTAATAAAAAAAGCTTTCCCATCACTGGAAAAGCTCTTTTTATTTATCTAAATATTTGATATTAAATAGATAAGTTTACAGCTCTTGCTCGTGCAGCATGCAGTTTTTTATAGCTGTCAATCAGGCGTAAATGGCGGTCTAAACCTTCCAGTTTTGTGCTGGTTTCGGTTAAACCATAGAAACGGATGCTGCCGTCCATAGAACCAATAACTGCATCCATACGCTCATCACCAAACATACGGCGGAAGTTGGCTTCATAATCATTTAAATCCAGATCATCATCCAATTCAACTTCTAAAACCACATTCAGGCATTGATAGAATAAGCCGCGTTCTACCGTATTGGTATTGTATTGCAAATACTGCTCAACCAGCTCTTTGGCTTCTTCAAATTCCTGCAACGCAATATAAATCAGCAACTTAAGCTCAAGAATAGTCAGCTGACCCCAAACCGTATTGTCATCAAATTCAATGCCGATTAAGGTGACAATATCCGTGTAGTCATCTGCTTCAACTTCTTCTAAACGCTCAGCCAAAGATACCAGCTGTTCATCGTCCAAACGGTGAATATTCAAAATATCTTCACGGAATTGCAGCGCTTTATTGGTATTGTCCCAAATCAGGTCTTCAACCAAATAAATTTCAGAATAATCAGGCACTAAAATACGGCATGCTGTCGCGCCCAAGTGCTGATACACCGCCATATAGACTTCTTTGCCCATATCTTCCAGAATTTCAAACATGGCTTGCGCTTCTTCGGCATTGGCATGTTCACCTTCACTGGTGAAATCCCATTCCACAAAATCATAGTCAGATTTTGCGCTGAAGAATTTCCAAGACACTACGCCGCTGGAATCAATAAAATGTTCAACAAAGTTATTGGGTTCAGTTACGGCGTTGCTGCTGAAAGTCGGCTTCGGTAAATCATTCAAGCCCTCAAAACTTCGGCCTTGCAGCAGCTCAGTCAGGCTACGCTCTAAAGCAACTTCAAGCTTAGGATGCGCGCCAAAAGATGCAAAAACTCCGCCTGTACGCGGGTTCATCAAGGTTACGCACATCACTGGGTATTGGCCGCGTAATGACGCATCTTTAACCAGCACAGGAAAACCTTGTTCCTCTAAACCTTTAATGCTTTCGACAATACGCGGATATTTAGCCAGAACTTCGGCCGGAACTTCCGGCAGCGCCAGCTCGCCTTCTAAAATTTCACGTTTCACGGCGCGTTCAAAAATTTCAGACAGGCATTGCACCTGCGCTTCTGCCAAGGTGTTTCCGGCACTCATGCCGTTGCTTAAATATAAGTTTTCAATCAAGTTGGATGGGAAATAAACGGTTTCACCATCTGAATGACGCACAAATGGCAATGAACAAATACCGCGCGCCATATTGCCTGAGTTGGTGTCGTATAAATGCGTGCCTAAAAGTTCATTTTCAGGATCGTAAATTTCACGGGTATAGTCATCTAAAATTTCGACTGGCAGCTCGCCATTTGGGCCTGGCTGGAACCATTTTTCATCGGGATAATGCACAAATTCAGCATTGGCAATGTCTTCACCCCAAAACTGATCGTTATAGAAGAAGTTGCAGTTTAGACGTTCAATAAATTCACCCAAGGCCGACGCTAAAGCGCTTTCTTTGGTTGAGCCTTTGCCATTGGTAAAGCACATTGGCGATTGCGCATCACGGATATGCAGCGACCAAACATTCGGCACAATGTTGCGCCATGACGCAATTTCAATCTTCATGCCTAAACCAGCCAAAATGCCGGACATATTGGCAATAGTTTCTTCTAAAGGCAGATCTTTGCCAGGAATGAATGTGCTGGTTTCAGAAGCTAAACTCGGCATCAGCAAGGCTTGCGCATCGGCATCAATGCTTTCCACTTCTTCAATGACAAATTCTGGGCCGGTTTGAATGACTTTTTTCACAGTACAGCGGTCAATTGAACGCAAAATGCCTTGACGGTCTTTCTCAGAAATATCAGATGGCAGTTCAACCTGAATTTTGAAAATCTGCTTATAGCGGTTTTCAGGATCTACAATATTGTTTTGCGATAGACGGATATTGTCTGTGGGAATGTCACGCGCTGCGCAATACACTTTCACAAAGTACGCTGCACACAGTGCCGATGACGCGAGGAAATAGTCAAATGGCCCCGGTGCTGAACCATCGCCTTTGTAGCGGATTGGCTGATCGGCGATTACCGTGAAGTCATCGAACTTCGCTTCTTGTCGAAGATTATCAAGATAATTGACTTTGATTTCCATGCAGGCACCTAAATGTTTTTATGCGTTTGCAAATGGCGCATAAAACTTAAAATTTGAATCAATCAGCCGCATTACGGAACAATAATTGACTAAAAAACAATACAAAATGGCAAGAATCTGAAAACACCAACGCAATTTTGCAATTGCACGAAGCTGATTCTCTAAAGATGGCCGTTATTATAGATGGATTTGACTGAATTGATAACTTTTGTCTGCATTTGCTGGAGAATTAATGTTTATGAGCTATGTTCAGCAGCCTCTGCCCTGCGCTTGTGCCTGACTGCGAAAAAGAAAGCCAGACTTTAGGGTCTGGCTTTAATCATGAAGCGTTTAGCAAAGCGATGTTAAAAAACAGCCTCAGAAGCTCACAACAGAAAATTCTTTAACTTTGGCCTTTTTCAGGCTTTTGCTCAGCTTCTTTTGGCAAATTCATTTCATATAAATGCGCGAATGCGGATAAGAACCTTAATGCCTCATCTGAAGCTTGAACTTGAATATCGCCGTCTGCCTGCTGGATTAAGCGTTCGCCTTCAAAGTATGCCAAGACTTGGCTTATTTGCGCGGCAATATCTTCTGCTTCCCATTTTAAGAAGAACTGTTTTTTAACATCCGGATATACGGCGCTGATGTGAGTCAATAGCTCTTCCTGAGAAACTGAATTGGTTTCAGCAGACAATGCTTTCAGGACATAAGCCGTTAATCCCGCAAGGACAAAAGTATGCAAAATGTTGTTGCTGAAATATTTAAGCAAGGCATCTTGCTTATCGCAGACTTTCACCCAGCGTTCATTATCATGTTCAATAAATTCAATCTGTTTTAATTGAATCGCATATTGAATAATTTCATGATTTGACAACTCAGTCATCTGCATGCGGTCATCATAACGGTTGGTTTTTAAATAATTGCGGAATTGCTCTAAGCGGAGCAAAACATCGCGTTCAGCCAAAGAATGAGTTGGGGCATTCAAGAGCACCAATGAAATTAAACTGACTGGGTTAATCACCACGGCTTTATTGATATTTTCCAAAATATCTTCAGCGGCAGCATTGACGGCCCCTTTGACGCTGTCCGGCAAGTCTTCTTCCAAAGCCACATGTTCAGGCGCATGGTTGGCTTGCAGCAAATCATCCAGGTATACCGGCTCACCAAAATTCACATGAACCTTGCCAAAAACCTTTTCAATTTTCTGAATTGATTTCAATAAGCCGAATAAAGACTCGGCCTGCTTTTTCTGGCCGCCCAGCTCTTTAATATAGGTTGAGCCTTCCAGCAGTTTTTCATAACCAAAATAGGTTGGAATAAACACAATCGGTTTGCTGTTGCCGCGCAAATGGCTTTGAATGGTCATGGCCAGCATGCCTTTTTTCGCAGGCAGCAATAAGCCGGTACGTGAACGGCCGCCTTCAATGAAATATTCCAGCGGTGTATTGCGGCTTAAGAGGCTATGTACATATTCTTTAAATACGGTGGTATACAGCGCATTGCCGCTGAAGCTTCTGCGGATGAAATAAGCCCCTGCTCCACGCATAATCTGGCCAACCACAGGCATATTCAGATTAATGCCGGCAGCGATATGCGGCACCATCAAACCGCGCTTATGAATGACAAAAGACAGCAGCAAGTAGTCGATATGGCTGCGGTGACACGGCGTATACACCAGTTCATAGTCTTTGGACAGCTCGCGCACCATATCAAAGTTATGCACTTCAATACCGTCATACAGCTGTGTCCATAACTTGGTTAAGGCAATATCCGCAAAACGGATGGTTGAATAGGAATAATCCGAAACAATTTCATCCAAATATTTTTTAGCCAAGCTCTCTGCTTGCGCCACACTGATCTTTTTATGAATGCTTTCCGTCAGAATGGCTTCTTTCACGGCATCGGTCATCATCAGCTTATTGATGACATTGCGGCGGTCGGATAAGTCCGGCCCTAAAATGGCCTCTTTATACTGGTTAAACAATGTATTGAGTTCAGTCACCACATAATGTGCAGGTGAAAAATTCGGGCTGATTTCCAAGGCTTTCTGAATTAAGCCGCGCAACGATACAGGCGCATGAAACTCAATAAAGTTCTCGCGCCCATACAGCGTAATGTTTAAAGCCTGCTTGATCCCAGTCGGTTTGGTCCATGCATCCGCCATCAGCGCCTTATACCAGCTGTCTTCATTTTCCGGCGCGCGCCCCCAAAGCACTGTGACAGGAACAAGCAATACATCACTTTCCGGATGCTTTAATAAATACTCAACCAGGCGGATCAATTTATCCGGATAAAAAGAAGACGCATTCTTTTTGCTGGCTTCTAAGGTCAAGAATGAATCGCTTTCCTGATACTCGCCCATGACCAAAGGCGCAAAAGCTGAAGACAATTGACGTTTTTCGGTTTCGTTATCAATCAGCACCTGATTGGAGGTCGAATCATCTTGAATGACATAACAGACTGGAAACTGGTCAGGATTATCAATGTTGACTTTATTTTCCAGAATTTGTGTATCGCCCAATACTTGCGGGCTGACAATTTTATCTAAAATTTTCTTGGTGAATTTTCTATAAAAATTTTGATAAGTATTTGTTGCCATGTGGTACTCAGCAGTTCTTCTATAAAGGTATATTCTTCTTGAAATAATACAGCGTGTTGCTGCAAATTTGGAGATAAATTATTTATCTATATTGTGTTCTGGGTCACTTGAACCGTAATTGGACTGATTTTACGCAGATATCACGCCATTTGTGTTTAGGTCCAAATCACCATCATGGCCGCAATCACCACGAGGCCCAAGCCCCAATGATCGGTTCTGGCGAGTTTTTCTTTAAAGAAATATGCCGAAATCAGCAGGCTGAACAGGATTTCAATTTGTCCCAGTGTTTTTACAATAGCAACAGACTGTATGCTCATGGCAGTAAACCAGCCTAAAGACGCCAGAAAACTGCATGTGCTGACTTTAAAGGTCAGGCCAATGCGCTGTCCCATCGCTTTGAGTGTTTGACGGCTAAAGAGCGATAAATACAGCAGCATGCTCAAGCATTGGAAACCAATCACGCAGAGCAGCACCCAGGATGCCCGATGCAAAAAAGGCAGGCTTGCCAGCTCTAAACTGGCTTCGCGCACCAGCAGCGAAGTGACAGCAAAGCTCAGCCCGCTTCCGACACCAATCAGCAAGGTTCGGACAGACAACGGCTGCGATTGACTGCCTTTACTCAATAAGAATACGGCGCATCCGCCGATGCACACCCCAACCCAGCCTAGAGCGCTTAAATGATCATGCAGGAATATCACTGCAACCAACGCGGCTAAAATCGCCTCGCTTTTTGCCAGTCCAACGCCTACCGCATAATTTTTTTGCTTAAACAGCATCACCATGAGAATGGTGGCTAAAATTTGACTGCATCCGGCAATAAAAATGTACAGCCAAAATCTAGGCGTAAAATGGACCGGCTGAATAATAGGATGTGACTGATACAGCCAGCAGATATACCCTGCGGCAAAAGGAAAGCCGAATAAAAACCGCGCCAGCGTAACCCCATAAACATCCACTGTGGTGCTTAATTGCTTTTGAAAGGCATTGCGCCATGACTGCATGAATGCCGCCATCAACGTAAATAAAATCCAGCTGGAGATCATGAATAACCTAAATTATTTCGCGGTTTAATGAGAAATGGACAGGCTGCAATGTACTCCCTTTTATTCGGGATTACGAGGCTGTCAGCCGTTTAAAATGATTGAACTTTGTTATATTTCCTTGAAGGATTTTTTATCAATCATAAACGCGTTTTTAAATGCAGTGCATTTATCCTCTGCGCTCAATTTAAAAATGATCAAATCCATAAAACAAAAAGCCCAATCGTTGATTGAGCTTCCTGTACCGCCAATACTTTAACTTTAAAACTATTCGGCTATTTGATCAGCAATGATAAATTCAGCTGTTCAGCAAGACATTGCCATACTGTTCTCGCAGGTCTTTTTTCAGCATTTTGCCTGTGCCGCTTAATGGAATGCTGTCTACAAAAATGACTTTGTCTGGAATCTGCCATTTTGCGACTTTGTCTGCGTAGTAATCCAAAATTTCGGATTCAGTTAAATCGGCATCCGGCTTTTTAATGGCAATCAATACAGGACGCTCATCCCATTTTGGATGCACAGCCGCAATGACTGCCGCCATGGCAATTTTAGGATGCCCCATCGCCATATTTTCCAGCTCGACAGAAGAGATCCATTCGCCGCCGGATTTAATTAAATCTTTTGAACGGTCACTGATTTTTAAATAGCCATCCTCATTTAAAGTCGCAATATCACCGGTATCAAACCAGCCATCCGACGTTAATGCAGATTCAGATTTGCCGAAGTAATTATTGATAATCCAATGGCCTTTAATCTGCAAATTGCCTGAGGTTTCGCCATCGCGTTCCAGCTCATGCGTGCCTTGTTCTTCATCGGTAATGCGCAGATCTACACCAAATGGCGGACGGCCTTGTGAAAGGCGGATTTGAAGTTTTGCATCATCACTTAAAGATTGATGTTTGGCTTTAAATTGGCAGGATGTCCCGAGCGGGCTGGTTTCAGTCATGCCCCAAGCATGAATGGTTTCACAATCAAACTGTTCTTTAAAGGTTTTCAGCATCGATGGCGGGCAAGCAGAGCCGCCAACGACATTGCGTTTGAGGCTTTCCAGCTTAGATCCGCTTTGCAGCGCGGCATTGATCAGCCCTTGCCAAATGGTCGGCACACCCAATGCAACCGATACTTTATAGGTGTCGATCATATTGGCTAAGCTTGCACCGTCCAAGCCCGGCCCTGGAAGCACCATGGTGCAGCCCACCATCGCTGCGGCATATGGCGTGCCCCATGCATTGACATGGAACATCGGCACCACAGGCATCATGATATCGCGTGCCGAGATATTTAAAGAGTCTGGCATGCAAATACCGTAGCTGTGCAATACCGTAGAACGGTGGCTGTAAAGCACGCCTTTCGGGTTGCCTGTGGTGCCGGAGGTATAGCAGAGCGAGCTGGCAGACAGTTCATCCAGTTCCGGCCATTCATACTGGGCGGACTGCTGTGCAATGAGATCATCATAAAATTTGACGTCCGGCATTTGCTCGGTCACTGCAGGATCTGCCGCATCCAGGCAGATATAATGCTCGACGCTTTTCAGCAGCGGTTTAACGGCTTTAATCAGCGGCAAAAAAGTCTTATCAAATAAAATAACTTTGTCTTGCGCATCATTGATAATAAATACCAGCTGTTCCGGAAATAAGCGCGGATTAATGGTGTGGCAAATCATGCCGCTGCCAGAAATGGCATACCATGATTCTAAATGGCGGTGGTTGTTCCATGCAATGGTGGCAATACGGTCCGTTTGCTGTGCGCCTAAGCTTTTCAGCGCATTGGCAAACCGTTTAGCATTATCACGGATACTGCCCCAGTTTGTTTCAGTGATGCTTAAATCTGTATTTTTAGAAATAATAGTGGTATCGGAATGATAGCGCCCTGCGTGTTCAATCATGCTGCTGATTAATAAAGGCTGAAACATCATATTGCCAAGCATCCTGTACTCCTTATGCTTTTATCCATTTTTATGCCAAAAAGGCTTTTATATACCTGATTCTTATAAGCTCATTAAGCCTATGCGATGTATAAGTTCCGCATACATCAATGCTGTCCAATTGTTGTAACCTAGAAAACTGGCTTTGACTACTGTTTTCTTTCGTCTGAAAAATATGTTTTTTCTATTCGGCCATTCTTAGCGAAGATAAGCCACAGACGCATTCAAGTCAGGACACATTTTTAAGGGATAAAAAAATCGTCCAGCTTGCTGCAGGACGATTTTAAAAGGTGTTTTGCATGATGCTGTGATATGGGTTTGCAATATTGATCTTAAGTGCGATTGATCTTAAGCGCGGCGCAGTGTTTTAGCCCATATTGATTTTATCTGCATTGATGGCAATAACCACACCAAGGCAGAATAGTCCGGCGTAGACTGAAAACCAGATAATCATATTTCTAAAAGCTTTATCAGACAGCCCGCTATCGGCATACTGAGGCGCTTTTCTTGCCTGCTCTTCATTTTTCATTGAATCTTTCATCACAACCGCCTGTTTGCTGTTTATGCTCTATGTGCATTATGAAAAAGATATAGATCTCTGTGTATATACAGGCATGAACTAAAAAAATATAACAGAACCGCCATTTGCAATAAAAACTGTTATAAATATTCTTCTATTTTCAGTATAAGCACTTAAAATATAGATACAGCTCTTTGGAAGGGATTGAATGCGTATCAGTCTTTAGAAGTTCAAGGCCTGCTTTATGCAAAACCTAAATCCGGTTTTTATGTCACGCCCCGGCAGATTCTGCCGGCTGAAGCGGGGCCATCAAGCCCAGAAGTCCGTTTAAAAAAGAATGTTCAGATTAACTCCGCTGTATTTCATTATCTGAAGTTCATTCAATCTCCTGATCTTTTGCCTTTTGGTTCAGCATTTCCTGATTCTGAGCTGCTCTATAATCAAAAAATTATGCAGCTGCTGGCGCAGCATGCGAACCGAAGAAGCAGCTATTTAAACAGTGACAATATGCCGTCCAGCAACTTATTGCTCAGAAAACTGATTACCAGCCGCTATGTTCTTCAAGGCATGCCATGGACTTCAGATGACATCGTCATTACATCAGGCGCATTGGAAGCGCTGAATTTATCTTTGCAGGCATTAACCCAATCTGGTGATTATATTCTTTTGCAGCAAAGTGTCTTTTATGACGCCTGGCAAGCAGCGGAGCGGTTGGGCCTGCATGTCATCACGATTCCAGACCATCCTGTGCATGGCTTTGATTTGGCATCATTTGAACATGCGCTGCAGCAGTACCTGATTAAAGTATGCTGGCTGATGCTGAATACGCACAATCCTATAGGTTTTACAGTCAGCGATTCGATTAAGCAGCGTATTGCAGCCCTGCTGCATGAATACAAAGTTTATTTGATTGAAGATGATGTCTATGCAGAACTGAATTATGATCATCATAAGCCGCTGCCGATGAGCTATTTTGATCAGCATCAAAGAGTGCTGCATGTTCCTCTTTTTCAAAAACTTTAGGTATGGGAACACGCATCGGCTGGGTATATGCAGGCCCATTTTCGGATGCGATTCAGCACTTGCAGCTGATGAGCACATTGTCTGCAAGGCCCTTAATTCAAAATGCCTTAGTTGATTTTTTATCTCTGCATCTAAAGCAGAAACTGCCTGCTTCATGCCATGTTGATTATTATCCTAGCGGTTATTTTCTATGGATTACCCTGCCAGAATTAACGGACAGTTTAAGATTGGTGTTGCGCCAAGCCTGCTGTTTATGCCGGAAAACAGCAGGCAGAACTTTTTAAGATTAAACTGCTCTTATGCATGGAATGAGCAGATTGAACAGGCGATGAATCAAATCTGCCGGAGTATACATGCTCAAATCGCTTAGTTTCCGGACTGTCTTCACTCGCTTCAGCATGACCCATAAAAACAGCCTGAGCTCTGTTGAAAGCTCAGGCTGTTTTGTTCACTTTTAAGTACGAAGCGTGCAGCTTTGCTTTAGAAGCTATACTTAAAAGTTATACATCGCTACAGCATTCAGGCGGTTATCTTCACCTTTGGTGCTGCCATTAGGCGCGGCGCCAAACGCTTCACGTTCACCATAGACATATTCAAGCCCTAAGCTGATCGGTTTGGTTGGGCTATAGAACACATTGGCCCAAGCTTGCCAAAGGTTTTCATTGATCTTGGTTTTATCTGCAAAGGCATTGATATAGCCGGCATTGTCATCGGCTTTCATGTAGCCATAGCCCAATGTGCCGCGCCATTGTGAATTGAATTGCTGGGTGATGCCAAGCGTAATCGAATCAAATTCATTGCTGGCAATAATGTCTTTATTGGCATTCGTTACAAAGCCTGGGTTGGTCCAAGAGACAAAACTGCTGTCACCTTTAACATGATAGTAATCGGCTTTTACCATGGTTTTATCTGTTAGATCCAATTTAGCGCCGAGTCCCACGCCCCATGCGGTTTCAGTGTCTGCATCGGTTTTTTTTTCCGAGCCCATTGCACGCGCGCTGATTGCAAACGTATCGCTGAATTTATGATTTAACCGTGCAGTCAAAGCCGGCAAACGCATATTGGAGCTGTCATCTTTAGAATCTTCAGCCGCTAAAACTAAATTTGTAGCGGGAGCAAATTTGTAGGTATAACGAACCTGAGGCGTCCGCTTTACAGCGCCGCCTACATAGCCTAATGCATCAATGGTTTCCGGCATATAATCCGGAACGGCAAAGTTAGACCAAGTTTGACCAATCAGCCAATCGCCATAAGTCAAATATGCATGGCGGATGCGCAGGCCATCATTCGCGCCTAAGAAATCCACTTCAAGTTTACCGCCGACATCGCCAGCTTGTGTCGGTGTTTTAAAATCCAAGCCTAAACGTGTAGCCGCCAGAGTGGATTTTAAACGGTCTGAACTTTCACCATTGCCTTCTAAAGGCACAGAACTGATTTGGTTATATAAACGCGGTAAACTGCCGCCTTCCGCCTGATATAAAGCATCTGCACGGATATTTCCATATAAACTGAACTCTGCTCCGCCTTTGGTTTTTAGGCTCAATCCTTCAGCTTTAAGCCCAGGCCCAGGCGCTGCAGCTGTTTCAGACTTTGCTTTCACTTCCGCCAAGTTGTTGGATAATGAATTTTGCTGCTGCATATATTGCTGCATCATGGATTTCAGCGCTTTGATCTCAGCACGCAGCTGCTCCACTTCTGCTTCTGAAGCAGGCGCGGCATGTGTCACAATGGGTAATGCAATTGCACATGCCAATGCGAGGGGTTTGAGCATAAAGTTTAAAAATTGAGTGTTCATCCTAACCTCTTTGGGCAAAAGCCCATTCCTTTTTTACAGTTTTTTGATACAGCGGCTCTCTACCCCTTATGCAGTGCATAAGGGCTTTGAGATTTTGTTTTTGGAAATTTATGTTTGATTAATTTGCAACGCTTTTCATTGCAGAGCTTTTGAGTTGTGCAGCTTGCTTTTCTTTTGAGCCTTCTACAGAAGCCTTCAAATTCACCAAGAAAACGGCAAAGGCTGCTATCGCGCCAGGGATGGCGATCGCCAAAAAGTTCATTTGGTGCGGCAATTCAAGCGTCAGCAATGCACCAGTCAACACTGGGCCAACGATGGCGCCGATGCGTCCGATTCCTGAAGCCCAGCCCATGCCTGTAGAACGGACAGCAGCGGGATAGAACTGTGCGACGAAAGTATAGAGCAAGATTTGCGAACCAATGGTTGCTGCACCGGCAATTGCAATTAAGGTATACAGCACTGCTTGCGGGCTATTAAAGCCAAGCAGAATCAATGCAAGTGCACCAACCGCAAACATCGTTGTCAAAACTGGCTTTAAGTGGAAACGGTCTGCGAGCACACCGCCGCCGATTGCGCCAATCATGCCGCCAATGTTTAAAGCGAATAAGAAAATCATGCTTGCGCCAAGCGAATAGCCCGCTTGAATCATCAGTTTCGGCAGCCAGCTGCCTAGTGCATAAACCATCAATAAACACATGAAGAATGCAATCCAGAACATCATGGTGCTGAATGTACGACCTTGCTGGAAGAGTGCTTTTAATGGCGCTTCATCTCCGGCAACCGGTTCATTTAGGCTGAATTGGCTTGATGCTGAGACTGCTTGTTCCGGTGCAATTCTTTGCACGATTGCACGGACTTTTTCTGTTTCACCTTTCTTGGTCAAAAACATCAGGGATTCCGGCAAGAATTTCCAGATCAATGGTAGCGCCACGAACGGAATGCCTGCAATGAAAAACATGATTTTCCAGCCATAATCGGTTACTAGCCATGCGCCCAGCAAAGCTGAAGTCATCCCGCCAATAGCATAGCCGCTGAACATAAGCGCCACTAATGTACTGCGGATGCGTTTCGGCGCATATTCGGTCATTAAAGCCACCACGTTTGGCATCACGCCGCCAATTCCGAGCCCTGCCAGAAAGCGTAAAATGCCGAATTCAATCGGATTTGATGCAAACGCGCCCAAGAAGGTAAATCCGCTGAAGATTCCCACGCAAATCATGATGGTTTTTTTACGGCCCAATCGGTCGGACAGCGTTCCGAAAGACATTGCGCCAAACATCATGCCAAATAATGCGGTGCTGGCCAGCATGCCCGCCTGAACTGCAGATAGAGCCCATTCCTGCATCAGCAGCGGTAAGGCAACGCCGTAAATCACTAAATCGTAGCCGTCAAAAATAATAATTAAAAGACACCAAATCAGTACACCCCAATGAAATGGAGTAAATTTTGCTTCATCAATCACTGTATTGATATTTATAGGTTGTGTGCTCATGCTCGCCTCCTGCTTGCGATGTTCCTTGCAGGTGGAACAATGAAGCAAAGGCTTTTTCATGTCCAAAACCGATTAGCTCTAAATTTATACCTTTTTGGTAGGTTTATCATAATAATGTTTTATATCAATATTTTATGCGCAATATAATTTAAATCTATCCAATCAAAATACTCATTGATTAAGTTGTTTTTTATATTGATAGGCGATAAAAAGCGAATTTAAGATTTTTTGCTTAAATTCGCATAAGGTTGACTATTTACATGATTATTATTGTTTTAATTATCTATACGATAATAACAGCATTTAAAAAAACTTGTATTTGGGAAGCTTTTTAAATCACCACTCGATCATACTTTATTGCTTCCAAATCATAGACTTGATAGATACTATCGAAAAGTGAGCGGATATATTCACTTTCATCCATAGATCGAAGAGCCATAAAAATTGGGCTGACAGCAGTATCATCTAATATTGGAATATAGTTTAAATGTGAAAATTGAATACTGCGCGCGCTGGCAGGCACAATACAGATCCCTTCGCCTGCCGCCACTAAACCCAAAGCCAGCTGAATTTCACGTACTTCTTTTAACTTTTTGGGATCTAGTCCATGTTCAGAAAATAGCTGACGAACTTGGGTCGAGAAATTCGGCTTCGGCATGCTTGGGTATAAAAATAAGTTTTCATCGACTATATCTGCTAAATAAATGCCTTCTTTTTGTTGTGCAAATGGATGCCCTGCATGTACCGCTAGCAATAAAGGTTCTTCGCGTAGCAAGACACGGCGTATGGCTGAATCTGAAATACGTAGTCGACCAAAACCGACATCAATTCGTCCTTCTTTTAATGCCAGAATTTGGTCTGTGGTACTCATTTCAATCAGTTCAATTTTCAAATTCGGATGTTGCTGGCGAAATAAATAAATAATTTTAGGTAAAAAGCCGTAAAGCAATGAACCGACAAAGCCCATGGTGATGGTTTTTTCGACTAAACCAATGCGCTGCGTCATGGTTTTAATCTCTTCAGCATTAGACAAAAGTTTAACCGCATGCTGATAAAAAAATTGACCTGCTTCTGTGGTCTTAAGCGGACGGCTACCGCGCTCAAAAAGCTGAATCCCCAACTCTGCTTCAAGGTTCTGGATCTGCCGGCTTAAAGGAGGTTGAGCGATAAAAAGTTTTTCAGCGGCTTTGGTAAAACTTTGCTCTTCTACCACGGCTGTGTAATAACGAAGGTGCCTGAGTTCCATTCTCATCCATACCTTTTAAATATAAAAAAATGCAAATTTGATCTTCGACAGTCAAATATTATTCTTCTAAGGTATATCACATCAGGTACACAACGCAAGATTGCGAAAAGTCCGTGAGGTGTCAATCCATTGAAATACGGCTTGTCAAAAGCAGTATGAGATTAGAACTTCACACCCTTTTGCAAGGGTTATTGCTTTATCCATAGATGAATATTGAAGTCATGGCGCTGAACCGTCATCCCTCTTCAGTACGTCCTAACGACAGCTCAAACAGCTGCTGATGAGATTGGATGTTTGCAGCGTAGGTATCCTAAAAGTTGAATGTTTTACACAAGGATCATAGCAGCTAGGTGAAAGCCTTTTTCATTCAAGCCACCTAAATAAATTGCATACTTAAGGAGCATTAGTATGAACCGTCAAGAAATTGATGCACTCGTTAAAAAAATGAATGTAGATACTGCAACTGGCCCTGTAGACGCGCGTGTACAGCAAGTGATTGTACGTTTATTGGGTGATTTATTCCAAGCAATTGAAGATTTGGATATCTCTCAATCAGAATTATGGAAAGGTCTAGAATATTTTACCGATGCAGGTCAAACCAATGAATTAGGTCTTTTGGCTGCAGGTTTAGGTTTAGAACATTACCTAGATTTACGCGCTGACGAAGCTGACGCAAAAGCAGGGATTACTGGCGGCACGCCACGTACCATTGAAGGCCCGCTTTATGTTGCTGGCGCACCAGAAACAGTTGGCTTTGCACGTATGGATGATGGTTCTGAAGAAGGCAAAATCCCGACATTGTTTATTGAAGGTACAGTGACTGATACCGAAGGCAACATCATCGAAGGCGCTCAAGTTGAAATTTGGCATGCCAACAGCCTAGGCAACTATTCGTTCTTTGATAAATCACAATCTGATTTCAACTTACGCCGTACAATTATTTCAGATCATGACGGTAAGTATGTGGCGCAAACAACCATGCCTGTAGGTTATGGCTGCCCGCCTGAAGGAACAACTCAATTTGTTTTAAATAAATTGGGCCGCCACGGCAACCGTCCTTCACATGTTCACTACTTTGTATCAGCACCGGGTTACCGCAAGCTCACCACGCAATTCAACATTGAAGGCGACCAATACCTGTGGGATGACTTTGCTTTCGCGACTCGTGATGGTCTGGTTGCAACTGCTGAAGATGTTACAGACGAAGCTGAAATTGCCCGCCGCGGTATGAGTGAGCCATTCAAACACATCAGCTTTAATGTGGAATTGGTGAAAGAACAATCTGCTGCACCTTCAACTGAAGTTGACCGCCGCCGCGCAAGCGCTTAACGCAATATTTAAAGGAATTGAGATGTCAATGCAAGGACATCTCAAGGACTTCCCTAAAACATTTGGAAAGTCGGAGAACGGACATGCCTCGTATTCCAGTGATTAACACCAGCCATTTGGATCGTATAGACGAACTTTTAGTTGACGATTTCGAAAGTGGCGAATTTAAACTTCATCGCTCTGTATTTACAGATCAAGCCCTTTTCGATTTAGAGATGAAATACATCTTTGAAGGCAACTGGGTATACTTGGCACACGAAAGCCAAATTCCAAACAACAACGATTTCTACACCACTCACATAGGTCGTCAGCCGATCATTATTGCGCGTAACCGCCAAGGTGAGCTGAATGCCATGATCAACGCCTGCTCACACCGCGGCGCACAGCTTTGCCGCCATAAAAAAGGCAACAAAGCAACTTATACGTGCCCATTCCACGGTTGGACATTCAACAACTCAGGCAAGTTGCTAAAAGTGAAAGATCCAGCGGATGCGGGTTATTCAGACTGCTTTAACCAAGACGGCTCACATGACTTGAAAAAAGTGGCACGTTTTGAAAACTATAAAGGCTTCTTATTTGGCAGCTTAAATCCAAATGTACCTTCACTTGAAGAATTCCTTGGCGAAACCACAAAAATCATCGACATGATTGTGGATCAGTCAGAACAAGGCTTGGAAGTCCTTCGCGGTTCATCGACTTATACCTATGAAGGCAACTGGAAACTGACTGCCGAAAATGGCGCAGATGGTTACCACGTTTCTGCTGTTCACTGGAACTATGCAGCAACGACGCAACAGCGTAAAGAAAAAGAAGCGGGTGACAATATCCGTGCGATGAGCGCAGGTTCTTGGGGCAAGCAAGGCGGTGGTTCATACGGTTTTGAACATGGCCACATGCTGCTTTGGACGCAATGGGCCAACCCAGAAGATCGTCCGAACTTTGTCAAAGCGGATGAATATACCGAAAAATTCGGTGCGCCAATGTCGAAGTGGATGATTGAGCGTTCACGTAACCTTTGCCTGTATCCAAACGTCTATTTAATGGATCAGTTTGGTTCACAAATTCGTGTCCTACGCCCGATTTCTGTCAATAAAACTGAAGTGACGATTTATTGTATTGCCCCTGTGGGTGAAGCACCTGAAGCGCGCACACGCCGTATCCGCCAATACGAAGACTTCTTTAATGCTTCAGGTATGGCAACACCAGACGATCTTGAAGAGTTCCGTGCTTGCCAAGCTGGCTATGCAGGGATTGAGCTTGAGTGGAACGACATGAGCCGCGGTGCAAAACACTGGATTCAAGGCCCAGATGATGCTGCCAATGAAATTGGTTTAAAACCTATTTTAAGCGGTATTAAAACTGAAGATGAAGGCCTATATTTGGCACAGCACCAATACTGGCTGCAAATGATGAAACAAGCGATTCAATCTGAAAAAGAATTGGCAGATTTAGAAACTGAAAATATGGGAGAAAGCGCATGAATGCAGTCGCACAGCAAGACGTTGTAACGCTTGAAAATATCTCTCAGTTTCTTTACCGCGAAGCACGTTTTTTAGATGATGAACAATGGGATGATTGGCTAAATTGCTATGCCCCTACTGCATCTTTTTGGATGCCGGCTTGGGATGATGATGACAAACTGACTGAAGATCCGCAGTCTGAAATTTCATTGATCTACTACCCTGACCGTCAAGGTTTGGAGGACCGCGTGTTCCGTATCAAAACAGAACGTTCTTCTGCAACCATGCCGGATACACGTACCTGCCATAACATTTGCAATATTGAAGTGGTTGAGCGTGATGGCGATAAAGTGACCGTCCGTTTTAACTGGAACACTTTAAGCTTCCGCTACAAAAACAATTACAGCTACTTTGGCATGTCGCGTTATGAAATTGATTTTTCAGGCGCTGAGCCAAAGATTCTGAGCAAATACGTTGTCCTTAAAAATGATTATATCAATCAAGTGATTGATATCTATCACCTCTAAGACTGTTCTTACAGCAAGGTAACACCTTTCAGCCAGAAGGATATTTGGCTGAAAGGCATCGTTTCAAAGATTTATATAGGATATTCAGCCATGTCAAACCACAATGTTGCACTTCAATTTGAAGATGGCGTAACACGTTTTATTTCTGTTGCACAAGGTGAAACCTTATCGGATGCGGCATACCGCCAAAAGATCAATATTCCTCTGGACTGCCGAGACGGTGCTTGCGGTACATGCCGCGCATTTTGTGAATCAGGTTCGTTTGACATGCCTGAAGAAAATTATATTGAAGATGCATTAACCCCTGAAGAAGCGGCTGAAGGCTATATTTTGGCTTGCCAATGCAAACCAACTTCAGATGCAGTATTCCAAATTCAAGCCTCTTCAGATGTTTGCAAAACAGAAATTCACGAATTTAAAGGCACCCTGTCACGTGTCGAAAATTTGTCAGATTCGACCATTACTTTCGACATTCAGCTTGATGAAGGCCAACCGGACATTAACTTCTTGGCCGGTCAATATGTCAATGTCGGCATTCCGGGAACAGATGAAACGCGTTCATATTCATTCAGTTCTAAGCCGGGCAACCGTTTAACCGGTTTTGTGGTGCGTAATGTGCCAGAAGGCAAAATGAGCTCATTCCTCAGCGCCAATGCCAAAGCTGGTGATGTGATGAGTTTTAAAGGTCCATTTGGCAGCTTCTACCTGCGTAATGTAGTTCGCCCTGTGGTGATGCTAGCCGGCGGTACGGGCATCGCGCCATTTATGTCGATGCTGCAAGTTTTGGAAGAAAAAGGTTCTGAACAGCCGGTACGTCTTGTATTTGGTGTAACCAATGATTTTGACTTGGTTGCGATTGAAAAACTGGATGAATTGCAAAGCAAATTCCCATGGTTTGAATACCGCACTGTTGTTGCAAGCCCTGAATCTGCGCATGAGCGTAAAGGCTATGTGACTGGCCATATCGAAAATGAATGGCTGAATGGCGGTGATGTCGATATTTACCTCTGCGGCCCTGTACCAATGGTTGAAGCGGTCCGCAGCTGGTTAGATGCTGAAGGTGTTAAACCTGCAAGCTTCCACTTTGAAAAATTCTCTGCAAACTAATTTTAGGAGATTTTTCAATGTCTGATCGTCAAAGATTTTTAAATAAAGTTGTTATCGTAACCGGTGCCGCACAAGGCATCGGCCGCGGTGTTGCGCTGCAAGTTGCACGCGAAGGCGCTCAAGTTGTATTAGCCGATTTTTCTGATTATGTTGATGAAACCTTAGCAGAAATTAAAGCAAATGACGGTGATGCCATTGTGGTGAAAGCCAACTTGGAGACCTATGCCGGCGCGGCAGCCGTTGCAGCCAAAGCGGTTGAAACCTATGGCCGAATTGATGTGCTGATTAACAATGTCGGCGGCGCAATTTGGATGAAGCCTTTCACTGAATTTGCGCCGGAAGAAATTGAGAAAGAAATCAGCCGCTCACTTTTTCCAACCATGTGGTGCTGCCATGCCGTCTTGCCTGAAATGCTAAAAAATCAGGCTGGTGCGATTGTCAATGTATCCTCTATCGCGACTTGCGGCATTAACCGTATTCCGTACTCTGCGGCTAAAGGTGGTGTCAATGCATTGACTAGATCTTTAGCATTTTGCCATTCCAAAGATGGCATTCGCGTGAATGCTGTCGCGACTGGCGGTACAGAAGCGCCGCCGCGTAAAGTACCGCGCAATGCCAATCCATTGTCGGACTCTGAAAAGCAATGGATGCAGGAAGTGGTTGATCAAACCATTGACCGTACTTTCTTAGGCCGTTACGGCACCATTCAGGAACAAGTGAATGCAATTCTCTTCCTTGCTTCTGATGAATCTTCATATATGACCGGTACGGTCGTGCCAGTCGGCGGCGGTGATCAGGGCTAATCCTGATCATTTTGTAATACAGGATCATTGAAGCACGGAGGCAAAAACAATGGCGACCCTGTTTAAAACTTTAAAAGAAGACTGGTCGATTTCGGCAACTGTTGCAGGGTTTTTAGCAGTTCTTATTTCCTATGCTGGCCCGATGATTATCTTTTTTCAGGCAGCACAACAGGCCGATGTTTCATCCAGCATGATGGCATCATGGATTTGGGGCAGCTCCATTGGGGCAGCAATTACTGGGATTATTTTATCGGTTCGATATAAAGTCCCGATCATTACCGCATGGTCTGCACCCGGCACCGCTTTATTGGTCGCTTTATTTCCCAACATTTCACTTAATGAAGTTGTCGCGGCCTATATTACTTCTGCCGTGATTATTTTTATCATTGGTATCACAGGCTCTTTCGATCGATTACTCAAATCCATCCCGCAAGGACTGGCTGCCGGCATGATGGCCGGTATCTTGTTTCAATTTGGTGTTGGATTATTTAAAGCCACAGACAGTATGCCCTACATCGTGTTTGGCATGTTACTGTGCTTTTTACTGGCCAAGCGTTTTTCACCACGCTACGCCATTATTTGGGTGCTGATTTCAGGTGTTTCTTTAAGTTTCCTTTTTGGAAAAATCAATCCTATTCCGATGGATTTTTCATTGGCAGTTCCTGAATTTATTACTCCTGAATGGACTTGGTCATCGACTTTAAACTTTGCAATTCCATTAACAATTGTAAGTTTAACCGGTCAATTCTTGCCTGGCATGGCAATTATCAGATTAAGCGGTTATGACACCCCTGCAAAACCGATTTTAAGTGCCGCAAGTATTGTGTCTTTAGCTGTAGCTGTTACAGGCGGTATTACCATTGTCTTGGCTGCAATTACGGCCGCTTTATGTACGGGTAAAGATGCGCATGAACTGAAAGAAAAGCGTTATATCGCCGGTATTGCCAACGGTCTGTTCTATATTTTAGGTGGTTTATTTGCAGGCAGTATCGTCATGCTGTTTAGTATTTTACCTAAAGAGTTGGTGGCCGCACTTGCAGGCCTTGCTTTGCTGGGTGCGATTACAACCAATATTAGTGCGGCTATGCACGATGAATCGCAACGTGATTCAGCATTAATTACATTTTTGGCCACCGTATCTGGAATGCATTTTCTAGGTCTAAGTTCAGTATTTTGGGGTATTTGTATTGGGGTTATCGCTCATCTTATATTGAGCAAGCCAAAGCAAACTGCAGCCAAAGTACAGGCGCCTACTGTACCGTCTACTGATTCAAAGTCATGAATGAGTCTAAAAATAAATGAATAGTCCGCTCCCTTTTTAAAGGGAGTCTGGGAGAGATTTTAAAATGCCGACATTTAGATCAAATGATGCTGAGATCAATTACCAAACTTTTGGTAACAGCCATAAACCTGCGCTGATTTTTTCAAATTCTTTAGGCACCAAGTTCAGCATGTGGCAGCCGCAAATCAATTTTCTCAAAAAAGATTTCTATGTTATTTGCTATGACACCCGCGGGCATGGCGAATCTACCGCGCCCAAGGGTCCTTATCAAATAGAACAGCTGGGGACAGATGTCGTCAATTTACTGGATTATCTGAATATTGCCGAAGCCAGTTTTTGCGGCATTTCAATGGGTGGGCTGACTGGCCAATGGCTGGCGATTTATTATCCTGAACGCTTTAACCATGTGATTGTGTGCAATACAGCCGCGAAAATTGGTGAAGAACAGGCATGGAATGACCGTGCGCAGCTTGTGCGTGAGCAAGGCCTAAAACCCATTGCGGATACTGCAGCCGCACGCTGGTTTACCGAACCGTTTATCCGAAGCAATACAGCAATTGTAGAATCTTTAAGCAACGACCTTGGCGCTGGCAGCCCAGAAGGCTATGCAAGCTGCTGTGAAGCTTTGGCTCAAGCGGACATGCGCGAACAATTGGCCAAAATCCGTATTCCTCTGCTGGTCATTGCGGGGCAAAAAGATCCCGTAACGACCATGACGGATGCGCAGTATATTATCAACAACGTGCGAAGCAGTTCATTGTTTGAGCTTAATGCCTCGCATATCTCCAATATTGAGCAGCCCAAAGCGTTTAATCAGGTAGTGAAAGATTTCATCAGCGCTTAAACACGGATATTCAATTCAGATCAGCACATGGCTGATCTGAATTGAGCTCTTTCACTGCAAAAAGCATCCAGCAATCATCAATAGCAATGTGTACTGGCTTAATGCTTCTATTTGAGGCGCTTTTGGATGAGTCAGACATTTCTATTTTGATGGGAGCTTATCTCCTGAATTGCATATCATGGCGATGATGTGAAATGGTTCTTTATGCCCTCCCATCTTTCAAACTCATCAGCTGCAAATTGATCAGCCTCACTTTTTTCTCTAGAGTAAAATAAACGTTCAGGCTTATCTCTTTTGGTG
Organism: Acinetobacter sp.; assembly: GCF_041919735.1. Taxonomy (GTDB): domain Bacteria; phylum Pseudomonadota; class Gammaproteobacteria; order Pseudomonadales; family Moraxellaceae; genus Acinetobacter. The sequence goes on along the minus strand of NZ_JAYRTF010000013.1, from coordinate 76,451 downwards.
TAATAAACGCACCATTCTGCTTTTTTAAGACACTGATACATTCAGAATTTTTGATTTCATCAAAAGAGTAACGGCTATGATGGATTCCCTTCTGCTTCAATAATTTAATAAGCTCATTTCTGGTTATGGTCAGATTCTTAATTATTAAATATGCCTAAAATCAAAATCATGCACGTTATATGGAATTCTTTGAATTATTCTATCAATAAAAGGCCAGTTCTAGTGAATTGGCCCTTTAAGTGAGTTTTCGAGTTTTGGGCTGCCATTCAATCATTGGATTGCATTTTTATTAGCCATATTGCATAAGCTGCTGCCATATAAAAAGAAAGCTTTAGGACTGTACCTAGGCGACCTCCCCATCAATAATGCCTTGCGCTTTTAAGGCTTTCAATTCATCTGCCGTTTTAAAGCGCGATAAGATCTGCGCGGTATGCTCCCCCAATTGCGGCGGCGCATTGCGGTATTCTACTGGCGTATCGGACAGCTTCATCGGTGAGCCAATGACTTTAAAGCTGTTGTTCAGCGCATGCGGCAGATTGACCACCATCTTGCGGTGCTGAATTTGCGGCTCATTCAAGGCGTCTTCCACAGAGTTAATCACGCCGACAGGCACTTTGACGGCATGAATGGCATCCACCCAATCTTTGGCGTCCTTGCTGAGGAAATATTCACTCAATAAAGGAATCAGTTCTTCGCGGTGCTTGACCCGGTCTTGATTGCGCAGATAGTTGGGATGATCCAGAAGCTCAGCATAGCCGATGGCAATACATAGATCTTTAAACTGCTTGTCGTTGCCGCAAGCAATAATAAATTCCTTATCTTTGGCCTTAAAGGTTTGATACGGCACAATATTCGGATGCTTATTGCCCATCCGTTCAGGCGCTTTGCCCGACGTTAAATAGTTCATGCCTTGATTGGCCAATGCCGCAACCTGCACATCCAGCAAAGACATATCAATATATTGCCCGCGTCCCGTATGCTGGCGCGCCAGCAAGGCTGCCTGTATCGCAATTGTGGAATACAATCCGGTTTGAATATCCACCACGGCTACACCGACTTTTTGCGCGCCGCCGCCAGCTGCATCATCCGGTTCACCGGTAATGCTCATCAAGCCAGACATGCCTTGAATAATAAAGTCATAGCCCGGCTCTTCGGCGCGCGGGCCATCCTGACCAAAACCGGTAATTGAGCAATACACAATATTTGGATTGAGCGCGCTCAATGACGCATAATCCAAGCCATATTTGGCTAATGACCCGGCTTTGTAGTTTTCAATCACCACATCCGCGGTTTTGGCAATGTCATAAATCAGCGCTTGGCCTTCTGCACTGGAAATATCAATGGCGACTGAATATTTATTGCGGTTAGCGCATTGAAAATAACCCGATTCACGCGTTGGCTGGCCTTGCTGGTTCAGCATCCAAGGCGGGCCCCACATGCGGGTATCATCACCTGCCTGCGGCCGTTCAATTTTAATCACTTCTGCGCCTAAGTCTGCGAGAATTTGGCCGCACCATGGGCCAGCCAATACTCGGCTTAAATCCAATACGCGAATACCCTGCAATGCACCCATCTATGTACTCCTTATTAGGAGATGAAGCTTTAATAGGCTTCATCTCCAGTGTTTTATCTGACCGTAATTGATTTTGAAGATGCTGATTTTACGTCTGCGCTATTGGCAGCATCTTCTGCATGTCTATCTGTTGTTTCTGATTCTGTTGAATTTGAATCTGATGAAATAGTGGCTTGCTGAGGGTCATACTGACGCTCGCGGATAAAGAATCCAGGAATGACGCCGGCAATAAAGTAAGCCGCACCCATCACAATAAATGCCATCGTGAATGAACCGCCTGCAGCAATAAAACCAATTGTTGCCGGGGCAATGGCTGCGCCTAGACGCCCCATGTTATATGCGCCGCCAATGGCTGTGCCGCGGACATCAGTCGAAAAACTTTCCGCCATATAGGTCGCATTCACACCGTATGGGATGCCGTATAGAAAGCCGAAAGTGACAAGCAAATACGCAATATTGGCTGGCGTGTTATAGAAAATGATGATTGGCAGGAAAGCAGCCGTTGCAACGGTACCGAAGACAAAAGTCACGCGGCGGCCAAATTTATCTGCAGCATAGCCTGCTAAGATTTTGCCTAGAATCATGGCGGTATAAGCGCCGACCATATAGCCTGTCATGGCCTTAAAGTTCATGCTGAGTTCGGTTTCTAAATAGGTGGGCATCCAGTTGTTGACACCGTAATAGCCGAACTGCAGGAATGCCGCTGTGCTCATCCATAGCAGGAACATTTTGCGGTGATTGCTGTGGCCGAAAATACGCTTATAGATGCTTTCTGATGGCGCTTTTTCAGCAGCAGCCATTTGCGGAGCAGTTTCTAAATTCAATTCACGGCGCTTGATTTGCTCAATTTTAGCTTCTTGCCAAGACGCCGGTTCCGGTACAAAACGCATGAAAATCAAAGCAAAAGCGGCAGGAACAATCGTCACATAAAATAGCATGCGCCAGCCATGATCTGGAATAATCGCACCAGCCATTAAAGTTGCGACGATATAGCCCACTGTTTGGCCCGTTTGCAGCGTGCCCAGCACCGTTGTGCGGTATTTGGTGGGTACATATTCAGCCATCAGCGTATTGCAGGCCATATACAGAGAGCCTAAGCCAAAAGCGCCAACAAAGCGCAAGATTAAAAATTGCTCATAAGTTTGAGTCAGGCCTAAAATACAGGTCATGATGGAGAAAAAAACCACTGACCATGCAATGGTTTTGACGCGGCCGAATTTGTCGCAGGCCCATCCGCCTGAAATGCCGCCTAAAGCCATGCCTGCCAGTGAAGAACTGCCCAGCATGCCTGCCTGAAATGTGGTTAAGCCAAATTCCGCTTTTAAACTGGTTAAGCTGAATGACAGCAGCATGATGTCCACGCCGTCAATGATCAGTGATACAAAGGCAAAAATAAACGCCAGTTTCCAGGTGTTGCCATGAATGCGGTGCATTGTCCCGACATTGCTGGGCAGTTTCAGCGCGCCTGCGCCATTTTGCATTTTATTGCTCATTATCCATTTACCTCATTTTCCCAAATGAGTCACCGACATTCCTATGTCTCTGCTTTTAACCGATTTGATAATTGTTTTTATTTCTGTCCGCTTGACTTAAAGTCGGTCAGCAACATGCAGATTTACAAGAGTATTTCACGATGAATCCTTTATAGTGATGAATCTTATCTGTTCTGTTTTAAGATATAAGCCGCTAAAGACGCTCAAGGTCTGAGCATCTTTAGCGCATGCTGAATCAGCTTAGTTGCCGAAAGCCGCAATGCCTGTTTGCGCGCGGCCAAGAATCAGCGCATGCACATCATGCGTGCCTTCATAGGTATTCACGACTTCCAGATTCACCAGATGGCGCGCCACGCCGAATTCATCTGAAATGCCGTTGCCGCCCAGCATGTCACGCGCAACACGGGCAATATCTAAAGCCTTGCCGCAGTTGTTGCGTTTAATCAGCGAAGTGCCCTCTACTGCAGCAATGCCTTCATCTTTCATGCGGCCAAAACGCAGCGCGGCTTGCAGGCCTAACGCAATTTCCGTCTGCATATCCGCCAGTTTCTTTTGAATCAATTGATTGGCTGCCAGTGGACGTCCAAACTGTTTACGGTCCATGGTGTATTGGTGCGCGGTGTGCCAGCAGAATTCCGCTGCGCCCATTGCGCCCCACGCAATACCGTAACGCGCGCTATTAAGACAGGTAAATGGGCCTTTTAAACCGCGCACTTCTGGAAAAGCGTTTTCTTCAGGCACGAAAACATTGTCCATGACAATTTCACCGGTAATCGATGCGCGCAGGCCCACTTTGCCATGAATGGCTGGCGCTGAAAGCCCTTCCCAGCCTTTTTCCAAGATAAAGCCGCGGATATCGCCGACATTGCCTTCAGCGGAAACTTCTTTCGCCCAAACCACAAATACATCTGCAATTGGACTGTTGGTAATCCACATTTTTGCGCCTGTAAGACGGTAGCCGCCATCGACTTTTTTCGCGCGGCTAATCATGCTGCCCGGATCTGAACCGTGGTCTGGTTCTGTCAGGCCAAAACAGCCGATGTATTCACCTGTCGCCAGTTTCGGCAGATATTTCTGCTTTTGTTCTTCTGAGCCAAATTCATTAATCGGCACCATCACCAAAGAGCTTTGCACGCTGGCCATAGAACGGTAGCCTGAGTCGACGTACTCAATTTCACGCGCTACCAAGCCATAGCTGACATAGTTCAGGCCGGCACCGCCGTATTGTTCTGGAATAGTTGGGCCCAGTAGGCCTAACTCACCCATTTCACGGAAAATTGAAGCATCGGTCTTTTCATGACGGAACTGTTCCAGCACGCGCGGCTGCAAGCGGTCTTGGCAGTAAGCATGCGCGCTATCGCGGATCATGCGTTCTTCTTCAGTCAGTTGCTGTTCCAATAAAAACGGGTCTTGCCAGTTAAATTGAACTTTTGCTTTTTTCACATTCACCATTTGATTCATCGCTTCCTCTGCTTAATCAGACTTTCTTTGTTTGATTCGATGCTATGTGTGAAAAGTCTTTCGTTCAAACGATTAATTTGCATGCAGATATGCGTGTATGGAATAACTTAAGATCAAATGTCTGAATTCAAGCATTTCCGCCACTGCGCTAACCCTTGCAATACTCTATGTTTAGACCATGGTGGTATATGGAAATTATTCTTATATGTCAATTTGTGATACCAGCCGATAAAAAGGACTTTATCTATGCGCCGCAATATTCCTTCGCTGCAAAGCCTGATCTGCTTTGAATCCGCAGCCAAGCATTCAAGCTATACACATGCTTCGCAAGAGCTTTTTATTACGCAAAGTGCGGTCTCACGGCAAATTCAGCAGCTGGAAGATTTTTTGGGCGTAACGCTTTTCAGCCGTACCCGGCATGGCGTGGATTTAACAGAAGCCGGAAAGCAGTATGCCAAAAGCATTAAACCGTTTTTGCAAGGCATTGAGAAAAGCACCTCGGACATCATGACGCATAAAGGTTTGGGCGGCACCTTAAAACTGGGCGTTGTTCCCACCTTTGCGACACGCTGGCTGCTACCAAAACTGCATAAGCTGAATACGCAGCATCCTGAAATTACGGTGCATTTAGAGACCAGCACCAAACCGTTTTTATTTAATGAAAACATTTTTGACGCGGCCATTTTTGCAGGAACACAGCAGCAGATAGAACACTGGCCCGGCATTCAGGCACATTATTTGATGGATGAGGAAGTGGTTCCTGTTTGTTCGCCAAAATTGATTCAGCAGCGTTTTCCAGATGCGGCGATGCTCAATGAATACAGTTACGACCTCAGAGATGATGAACTGCTGCAGCTGCCTTTGCTGCAGCAAACCACCCGGCCCAGCATTTGGCAAGAATGGTTCCAGGCGCACCATATGCAGCATTCAAAACCCTTTGACGGACAGCGCCATGAACTGTTTTCCATGCTTTCCGTTGCGGCCAGTCATGGCATGGGCATGGCGCTGATTCCGCAAATGCTGATTGAGTCTGAACTGCAGAAAAAGGAGTTGGTCATTGCTTCCAGTAAAAAACTGCAAGGCAGCCGCAAATATTATTTAGTTCATTCCAGTCAGGACACCTCCCCGCAGATCCAGAAATTTGTCGATTGGCTGATGCAGGAATTGAATCAAGCTAAAAAGATTGGCGTATAAAATTCAGCGTGATTGATGCGGTGAAATCACTATTTGGCATTTACTGGAATGCATCAGCCTAGTTTCAAATCCCCCCTGTTATTTATCATTGTTTAAACAGCAAGATATAACCATTGATGTATTGATTCATGCACCGTTTGTTCAGCAGATTCTGCTATGTTATTTCTGCTAGTCGGTGTCTTTGACAATTTTTTTATAATCCAGCAATGCAGGAGCCATCATGCAAAAATTAGTGGTCTTTTCTGGCGCAGGCATGAGTGCAGAAAGCGACATCAATACCTTTCGAGACAGTGATGGACTTTGGGAACAGCATCGCGTTGAAGATGTGGCCACTCCTGAAGCTTGGGCGCGCGATCCGGAACTGGTACAGCGTTTTTATAATCAGCGCCGTAAAAATATCTTAAATGCGCAGCCCAATCTGGCGCATCAGCTGATTGCGCAGTTGCAAGACCGCTATGATGTGCATGTGATCACGCAAAATATTGACGATTTGCATGAGCGTGCCGGCAGCGCTCAGGTTCTGCATCTGCACGGCAATATCCGCTTGGCCAAAAGCTCTGGGCCAAATGCGCAATATACTCAAGAGCTTTATCCTATTAACGGTGCAGAATTGAATTTGACCGCAGATAAATGTCCAGACGGCTATCCGCTGCGCCCGCATGTGGTATGGTTCGGCGAAGCTGTTCCGGCCTATGAAGATGCCAGCGCATTGGCGCAGCAGGCAGACATTTTTGTGGTCATTGGCACCAGTTTGGTTGTGTATCCCGTTGCGGGCTTAGTGCATAACATTCCAGCCAGCTGCAAAGCATATTATATAGACCCAAAAGCCGATCATCTGCGGGTGCCAAAACAGTATCAGCTGATTAACGAAACTGCTGTAAAGGGCATGCAGTTCTTGGCAGAACAGCTGCTGGGCTGATTCACGCTGAAACAGGCCGCACTTTTTTGCACAGCAATCAGCAAAATAATGCTGGATGAACCGAGTTCAGCTGAATGAAGCATGATGGCATTTAGTTCGGATTCAGCAGAATCCAGTCCATCACATTGCTTATATTGAATTTTTATCGCTCTTTGAGACGATCCGAAAATGCTATGCGCAGCTGGACGGCCAACAATACCGGTATAAAGCATGAATGAAGAATACATTTTTCCGCTGGTCAATATTTCAAAACTGCAAAGTGAGGCGCTGGCAGGCCGCTTAGAAGTGACGGCCGTACTGTAATCATTCAGTTTTTTTCTAAAAACCTGAGCTGTAAAAACAGGATCTTTTAAGCGGAATTAGCTTTAAGCTTTTTAGGTCGTAAAGCCATCAAGCGTTAAGACAGCCGATTTCTAAACAGCCATGCCGCCAAAGGCAAAGTCAATACAGCTAAGACCAGCATTGGCACAAAGTTCCATTTCACTTGATCTAAGCTGGCGCCTTCCAGATATACCCGCTGAATAAGATCCAAGCCAAATCTTAAAGGATTGGCATAGGTGGCGATTTCCAGCGCAGGCGGCATGTTCTGCACAGGCGTCAATAAACCAGACAAGAGCATCATTGGCATAATCAGGAAAAAGGTATACAGCATCGCTTGCTGCATATTCAGCGACACCGAAGAGATAGACAGCCCAATGCCTACAACGGCAATGTTAAAGCTCAGCAGGCCAAAATACAGCAGGCCGAGTGAACCGTTCATTGGAATTTGGAACCAAAACAGAATGATCAGCAGGATGATCGTGGACTGCATCAGCCCGACAAAAATAGGCGGCAGCGCCTTGCCAATCATAATATGCAAAGGGGTATACGGTGTAACCAAGAGCTGGTCAAAGGTGCCCTGTTCCCTTTCACGCGCCACGGAGAGCGCTGACAACAGCAGCGTCTGTATCATGCTGAGCGCGGCGATCAGCGACGGCATGAGGCTCCAGCGTGATTCTGCATTTGGGTTGTACCAAACCCGTGTTTCAATATTGACGCTGGATGCAGCGCCTGTACGGATTTGATTGACTTGAGCAACAACACTATTGATATACGTGCCCGCCATGCTGGCTGTAGACGAATTTCGCCCATCCAAAATCACTTGTATTGGCGCGCTTTGCCCCTGATTCAATTTTTGTTCAAAGTCACTGGGAATGGTGATCACCGCCAAAGCTTCCCGGTCATCAATGACCTTCTGAATTTGCTGATTATTTTCTAAAGTCGCAGTCCGTTTAAAAATGCCCGAACCATCCAGATGCTGCAAAAGCTGTGCAGAGGCTTGGCCATGGCTTTGATCCAGCACGGCATAATCCACATGATTCACATCATAGCTGGCGGCATAGCCGAACAGCAGCGCCTGAACCAGTGCTGGCGCAAACAAAATGGCGCGGTTGGCCGGATCGCTGAAAATCGTTAAAAACTCTTTTCGAACCAGCACCATCAGGTAATTCAGCCATGCAAAAAATGATGTCATATGCAATTACCTCAAGCGCTTTTTCAGTGAGATGCAAGACGCGGCCATCAGCACTACGATATAAATCATTAAAATACTGCATTCTTTAAACCATAAGCGCCAGTCATCGCCGCCTAAGAATAGGGTTTTAAGCAGCGTCATAAAATGTGTCGCGGGCAGAATCTGACTGACGATTTGCACTACAAGCGGCAAATTCCGTGTATCAAACACAAAGCCTGAAAGCATCAGCGCTGGCATAAAGCTGGCCAAGAGCGCGATTTGACTGGCCTGAAACTGGCTTTGCGAAAAGCCGGAAATCGTAAGGCCCAGCAGCAGGGACACCAGTAAATATAAAAATGAAGCGCAGATAATCGACAGCAGTGATCCTCGAATCGGCACATCAAAGATCCAAGCAGCCGCCAAGAGGCAGACCGCAATATCCACAATGCCAATAACGATATAAGGAATAAGCTTGGCAAGGACAATTTCTAAAGGGCGCACTGGCGTGACAAAAAGCGTTTCTAAGGTGCCGCGTTCCCGTTCTCGGGCAATCAGTAAGCCCGTTAAAAATGCGCCAACCAATGTCAGTATCAAAACAATTAAGCCAGGGACGAGAAACCAGGTGCTGTTGCCGGATTCGTTAAACCACATGCGCTGTTCAACGGTAATGACGCCTGCAGATGCACCCGAAAGCGCATTGCTGCGGTCAGCCTGAATAAGCTGCGCCGTGGCAAATGCGCCGGAGACATAGCCCTGCATCGCAGAGGCAATGCTGGTGGAACGGCCATTGGTAATAATCTGAATATCGGCTGTGCCATTTTCACGCTGCGCGGCGAAATCGGATGGCAAGTTGACTATCGCATCAATTTCATCCAGCCTCATTGAGGCTTCGGCATCATGAAAATTGCTGAATGGCGTGACGGATAAATAAGGACTGCCTTCCAGCCCGGAAATCAGCTGATCGCTTTGCAGCGTCCTCTGCTGAACGACCACACCGACACGGCCGTTATGGAGATCGAAAGACAGCCCATAGCCAAACAGTAAAATCAGGATAATCGGCAAGATTAAGCCAATCGCCAAACTGCTTTTATCCCGCAGCAATTGATTGCTTTCTTTGCCAATTAGCGCCCTCAAGCGCCGAAGAAAGGCTGCAGCATCCATATCAGCTCCTCCGCGCCTGTTCCACAATGGCAATAAATGCGCTGTTCATATCATGCGCTTGTGAGGCACCCGCCTGCGCGCGGACATCTTGCGGCGATCCTAAAGCCAGAAGTTTGCCAGCATCTTGAATGGCAATGCGGTCGCAATATTCCGCTTCTTCCATAAAATGCGTGGTGATAATAATAGTGATGCCCTGATCTGCCAGTTCGCCAATGGTGTACCAAAAGGCGCGCCGCGCTAAAGGATCAATCCCGCTGGTAGGCTCATCCAAGAACACAATTTCCGGCTGATGCAGCAAGGATGCCGCCATCGACAGCCGCTGTTTAAAGCCATTCGGCAGATCTCCGCTTTTGGCATGCGGGTTCAGTTCGAACTGCTGCAAGGCGCGCTCAATCTGCTGGCTAAGCTTTTTACCCGTCAGGCCATAAGCGCCGCCAAAAAATTTTAAATTATCTAAAACGGTTAAATTGCTGTACAGCGCAAATTTTTGCGAAACATAGCCAATTTTGCGGCGGGCCTCTGCCCGGGCATAGCGCAAATTCATGCCGGCCACTTCTAAAGAACCGTTGCTGGCGGGCAGCAGCCCGCAGAGCATGCGGAACGTAGTGGTTTTTCCTGCGCCATTTGGCCCCAGCAGGCCAAAAATTTCACCGCGCTTGACATCAAATGTTGTATTGGCAACTGCTGTAAAATCACCAAATTTCCGCACTAAATCTTTGACTGCGATGGCAGGCTTTTGCCTGTCCTGCATTGCCGCTTGATCTGTATGAATGAGCAGCAGGTCATTATTGGGGCTATGCTCACCTTGATCCGTATCTCCAGCAGAAACAGAGAGACCTCCAGCGGAACCAGCCTGCTGTTTTTGCATCTGCGCCTGATGCAGAAACATCATGAAAGCATCTTCCAATTCAGGCGGCCGCGCTTCTGCATGGGTTCCTCCAGGCAGATATTCCGATGGCAATTGCGGGTTTTCAAGCGTGGTAATAAAGCGCACAGCATCACCCTTGGGCACGGCATCCGTAATGAATTTGGGCAAATCCAGCAGCTGCGACTGTAAGGTCCGGGCTTTCATGCCTTTAGGCGGAACCGCCTGCCAAGTCAGCCCACGCACCAGTTCGCTGAGCTCATTGGGCTTCCCCTGCTTTAACACTTGCCCTTCGTACATGACATAGACTTCTGCACAGCGTTCGGCTTCATCCATATAGGCGGTGCTGAGAATGACGCTGAGATTTTCTTCAGACACCAGCTGCTGAATAATCTGCCACAAATCCCGCCGGGACAAAGGATCGACGCCAACACTGGGCTCATCCAGCAGCAGCAGTTCAGGTGAGCGCACCAATGTGCAGGCTAAACCCAGTTTTTGCTTCATGCCGCCAGACAGCTTGCCGGCCGGACGTTCGGTAAATTGGCTTAAATCCGTAATCGCCAGCAGGCGCGCAAAGCGCTCCTTGCGCACATCCATCGGCACGCCATGCAGGTCGGCATACAAATTCAAATTTTCTTGAACACTCAGATCTTCATACAGGCCAAAGCGCTGCGGCATATAGCTGATGCTGTCTTGAATCTGCTGCGGATGCTTCACGGCATCAATGCCTAATACCTCCAAAGTACCCGAACTGGGTTTATACAGCCCAGCCATGAGGCGCATAAATGTGGTTTTTCCTGCGCCATCGGGGCCAACCAAAGCTGTTAACTGCCCGGCTTTAATGGAAATATTCAAATCCTGCAGCGCGCAAACCTCTGGGCCTTTTTTTGCAGCTGAAGCAAAAACCTGCCTTAAATTTTTCGCCTCCACCACATGAACATTTGCCATATTGATTTACTCTGCGGATGATTTGGCAATTTTTACCGTGACGGGCTGCCCCATTTTTAAAGCATCATTGGGATCATGGATATAGATGCGCACTTCATACACCAGCGTAGTGCGGATATCTTCAGTCTGTACTGTTTTTGGAGTAAATTCAGCCACAGATGAAATGTAGCCGATTTTGCCTTGAATCGGCTGATTGGGCGCAGAATCACGCACAACTTGCGCCGAAGCGCCCATTTTAATCTGCCCCAAGTCCTGTTCGCTGGCATAGGCGCGCACCCATTTCGGGTCGGTTAAAGCTAAGGTATACACCGGTTTTTGCGCAGAAGTCATATCGCCGGCTTCCTGCAGGCGCGCACGGACAACAGCATTGACTGGCGCAATTAATGCGCTTTGCTTCAATTGATACTGAATTAAATCCAAATTCGATTGCGCCGCCTCAGACTGCGCTTTTGCCGCTTCACGGTCTTCTTTGCGTGCGCCATTTTGCAGCAACGTTAAATTGGCCTGCCTTTCTTGAACAGCGGCGGCTGCGGTGGCTTGATTGCTTTGTGCAGAATCCAGCTCCTGCTTGCTGATGGCTTGGCCCGCGGTGTCATGAAATAAAACCTGCAAGCGCTTTAAATCTTTATTGGCTTTATCTAATTGCGCTTGAGCGGAAACCACTTGAGCTTTGGCTTGACTGATCTGCTCTGGGCGGGTGCCGGCATCTTGTTCAATGACTGTCTGCTGCAGTACTTTGAGCTGAGCTTCCGCTTGCTGGCGCTGAATATCTAAAGCCTCTGTATTCAGCTGCGCCAGCACTTCACCTTTTTTAACGCGGTCGCCTTCCTGCACATTCAACTGCGCGATGCGCCCGGCCTGATCAAAAGCCAAGGAGACCTGCCGGATATCCACATTTCCATACAAAGTCAGTGCCTGAACTGAAGACTGCTCTTTATGGAGATACCAATACACCGCTGCCCCAGTAAGCAATACAAGCACAGCTATGGCAATCATCACGCCCTTTTTCATAAGACACCCGATTCTGATCTGTTGTCATTATTAGTTTAAATGTAATTTAAACTATCATATATCTGCAGATAAAATATATACTGCTCTGCAAATAAATGTGTCTTAGCTGATTGAGAAATGCATCGCGTGAACCGCAGTGACGGTGAGGTCACCAAACAAAAAATTTTACATACTGCCGCAGAACTCATTGCGCAGCACGGTTTTGCGAAAACCACGAGCAAGGCCATTGCGCAGGCGGCAGAAGTGGATTTAGCTTCAATCAACTATCATTTTAAAGGCCGTGACGGACTGTATCAGGCGGTCTTGGTGGAAGCGCATCAGCAGTATTTGGATGAGCAGTATTTAATTGAACTGACAGCATCCGCGTTGCCTGCAGAAGATAAACTGCATGACTTTTTTAAAACCTTAACGGAAAAACTATTCTCCGATAATTCCTGCTACAGCCAGGTGCTTATGCGTGAAATGCTTACTTCATCTGCACAGCTGTCACAATTTATGGAGCACTCCGGTACGCGCAAATTTTTACTGCTTCGACAGATTATCAGCGATGCAGCTGGCCTGTCCATTGATCACCCGCAGCTGCTGCCTTGCGTCTTAAGCGTCATGGCGCCCTGCTTTATGCTGATTTTTGCAGGTTCAAATGCGTCCAGTCCGCTGCATCGGGTTGCGCATATGGATGCAGAAGCATTGGCAATGCATTTAAAAGTCTTTTCATTGGCTGGCTTAAAAGCTGTGCGTGAGCAAATCAGCGCTCAACCGAAGGACGCCTTGTAATTATTTTCAAAGGCTCATTTTTCTGCAGAATGTTCCGATCTTCTATGGCCGCTTGCCGCCCTCAAGACAGGCTGAAGCGGCAAGCCGGTCAATGATTCAACGCTGTTTTTTAGGCTAATTCACCGTGGCTGAACGTCCTTGGCCTCGCTTTCTGGTCACAATCAGGCTGCAGAATACGACGGCCAAAGTAACACCTAAAGACAGCGCGGTTTCATAGCTGTATGCCGGCGACAGAAACATATAAATCAGAACGCTCATGATGACAATAATCACAAACCATGTCAGCCACGGAAACAGCCACATTTTAAAGGGCACTTCGGCGCCGCTTTTTTCCAATCGGCTTCTTAAGCGCAGCTGTGAAAAGGCGATGACTAAATACACCAGCAGCGCAATAGACCCCGTGCTTGACAGTAAAAAGCCAAACACTTTCCCTGGAAACAGATAATTCACGGCACAGCACACCAGGCCAATCAATGCTGAAGCAAAAACAGCCATTGCCGGTACGCCAAAGGCATTAATTTGAGTCACAGATTTGGGCGCTTCATGGCGTGAACCCAATGCAAACAGCATGCGCGATGAGGTGTAAAGCGCCGCGTTCATACAGCTGGCGACTGCAATAAACACAACAAAATCCATAATCAGCTTAGATTGGGGCACATTCAAACTCATCAAAACATACTGAAAAGTTCCTAATTTCTGCAAGTCAGGAGAGCGCCAGTCGACCAAAGCTACGGCTAGAAAAATAGACACCACAAAAAACAGGATGATGCGGTACAGCACTAAGTTGGTTGCGCGTTTAATCTTTTCTTGCGGATTTTTGGACTCTGCTGCGGCAATTGATAAAATTTCAGTGCCAAAAAAAGAAAAGGCTGAAATCAAAATAGCCGACAGCACCCCGCCCATGCTATTCGGCATAAAACCGCCATTTGATATTAAATTGCCCACACCGCTGACATCTTTGGCTAAAGGCCAAAAGCCGAATACAGCCATTGCGCCAATGCCGATAAAGATGACAATTGCCAAAACTTTAATCAAGGAAAACCAAAACTCAAATTCGCCAAAACTTCTGGTGCTGAAAAAGTTTGCAAGGCTCAGCAAAATAATAAAAGCAAAGGCAAATGCGGCGCTCGAAATTGCGGGGAACCATGCATGCAAAATTTCTGCACCGGCAATCGCTTCAATAGGAATCACCAGCACCCAAAACCACCAATACAGCCAGCCAATGGTAAAGCCTGCCCAAGGGCCGATCGCTTTGCGCGCATACGTTGAAAAAGATCCGGTGTCTGGCTGCGCGACTGCCATTTCCCCCAGCATGCGCATGACTAAAAAAACTAAGATACTGGTAATAATATAAGCAAGCACCGCTGCTGGCCCCGCCTTTGCAATCGCAGCAGACGACCCCACAAATAAACCAGCGCCAATGACGCCGCCTATGCTGATCATGCTGATATGGCGGTTGGACAATCCTTCGCCTAATTTTGCTGTTTTCTCACTGTTCACTCATTAGATTCCTTTTTAATGATTGAATACTTAAAAATAAACACCTCCAACATCACTAAAATAGAAAGAGAAAACCTTATGTTTTCTCTCATGCACATCAATTGAATGCAGGCATAGCAAATGGTTTGGCATCAAGGGTTTAACTGACTTGTGCGCAGAAGCTCAGCGCTGGATCATTGTTTTGCGGCGTATAAAATCGCATGCATGCCATGAGCCATAGGACGTACAGATCATCAAACAGCGGGCGTTTCCAGCTGCCGAGGCTATGATACGCCACAGATCCCGGAAGCGGAATATTGACACCTGCCGTATTGGCTCGAATATGCTTGGTAAAATAGCGCGCAGCCTCTTTGCCGCAGAGATCAGCACAGACCATCTCTATTTTTTCATCCTGCTGTGCTGCACTTTAAATATGGCCTTGGGCTTTATCTTGATGTTTGGCTGATCAGCCTTTGCCCGCGGCATAAGACTTTATTCAGAAATAATTTTGCCATTTTCGATATGCATGACATTGGCCTGTAAATAGGCCAGTTCATCGGCATGGTGTGTCACATAAATCATCGGCAGCTGCGTCTGTTCTTTCACCATATTTAAAAATGGCAGGATCTGATTTTTCAGCCTATGGTCCAGTCCAGTTAAGGGCTCATCTAAAAGCAGTAAATCTGGCGATGACAACAGAGCACGCCCTATGGACACCCGCTGCGCTTCACCGCCTGACAGCTGATGCGCTTTACGCTGCAATAAAGGGTTCAATTCCAGCAAATCTGCAATCTGCTGAAATTGAAATTTCTGTTGAGTGCGCTGAGATAATTTTTCTGCATAGCGCAGGTTCTGCTGCACATCCATATGCGGGAAAAGCCAAGCTTTTTGAAAAATCAGGGCAATCCGCCGCTGATGCATCGGTACATGAATCTGTTTTTCGGCATCAAATAAACAGTTTTGATTCAGCACAATGGAGCCTTGAACAGGCTGCAGCAAGCCCGCAATATTGTTCAGCAAGGTGGATTTCCCGCTGCCTGAAGCACCCATAATGCCAATCAGCTGCTCTTGCATGCAAAGCTCAGCCTTTAAATGAAAATTATCGTATTGAAACTGGAAATTACATTGCAACATTTTCAGCCTCCCAATTTCCGCTGATATTTCTGCATAATCCAATAATTGGCAACCAATGCACCAAAAGCTACAACCAAAGACAATGTGACCAAACGCATCGCAGCCTGCTCTCCTTCTGGCTGCTGAATCAGCGAATAAATGGCAATTGGAATGGTGCGGGTTTCATCAGGGATGTTGCCGACAAAAGTAATGGTTGCACCAAACTCCCCAAGGCTGCGGCTAAAGCACAAAATGCTGCCAATTAAGATTCCCGGGAGTGCCAATGGCAGGCTGATACTGTAAAACACGCGCTGCGGACTTGCGCCCAAAGAACCTGCAACCTGTTCTAACTGTTGGTTAATCATCTGAAAAGACAGGCGAATCGGCTGCACCATCAAAGGGAAAGCCACAATCATCGAAGCCAAAACCGCGCCTTTCCAATTAAAGGCCAATTGAATGCCAAAGTGGTTTAGCAGCTGTCCAATCCAGCCATTAGCACCAAATAAAATCAGCAGCAGATAGCCCAAAACTACGGGCGGCAACACCATCGGCATTTGCAGCAAGGCTTCAGCAATAAACTTCCCCTTAAACTCATAGCGTGCAAGCAACCATGCCAAAGCAATGGCAAAAGGCAGGCAGAACAGCGTGGCGCACACTGCAACTTTGGCCGACAAGTACAAGGCGTTCCATTCTTCAGGGCTGAGCACGGTCTAAAAACCTATAAACCAAAGCCATATTGGCTAAATACTTTTTTAGCCTGCGGGCTGTGTTTCAAGTATTGATTAAACTTCACTGCTGATGGATTTTTTGCCCCCTGAACTGTCAGCGCAATTGGATAAGTAATGGGACTATGGCTATAGTCAGGGAATGTTCCGGCGATTTTGACTTTTTGACTGATTAAGGCATCGGTTTTATAAACAATGCCCACCTGACATTCTCCGCGCTCGATAAAGGCCAAAGCTGAACGCACATCATCCGTCCCAACAATTCGGCCATTTAGGCTATTTAACCAATTCAGCTTAATCAAGCTTTGCTTAGCATATTTTCCAGCAGGTACAGATTCCATTTGCCCCGTGCATAAATGCCCTTGAAAAGATTGCGCAAAATTAAACTGCGGTTGCATTTTAAACTGCTGCTTGCTGGCAATTGGCGTTATTAAAACCAGCTGATTATGTAGCAGAGTTTTGACTTGATTGGCCTGAATTTTCTGCTTTTGCAGCAAATAATTCATCCAGTCCTGATCTGCTGAAAAGTAAATATCGCTCGGTGCGCCTGCTTCAATTTGTTTTGCTAGTGCTGATGATGCACCAAACACAGGAACAATATCTGCACTCGGATTTTGCTTTTTGTATAGTTTGGCAATATCGGTGACCGCATTGGTTAAACTGGCTGCGGCATAAATTTTCACAGTTTCGGCATGCAGCATGGGAGAAAATAAACTGACAGCGAACAATAATTTTATAGAACAGTGCATTGAATCATCTCCTAATGCTGAATAAACAAGACGTGCAGAATGTGTCCAGCCTGAATGGGTTCAGCGGCTGGCACTCTGACGATGCAATTGGCATGCATTAAATTGCTGAGCATATGCGACTGCTGTTTGGCTAGGCTGCTGATTTTTAAAATGCCATGTTCAAAAACAGCATGCATGCGTAAAAAACGTTCCCGCGCATCTGCTTTCAGAGCATGCTGTAAAATACCAGTCGCCCACACCACTGGCTGCGATTGCCCTTGCATGGCGTGTAATAATGCCGTGACGTAAATTTGCAGGCCGATATACACGGCCGCTGGATTGCCCGGTAAACCCAATAATGAACAACAGCTTTGATCTTCACGCTGATATTGCGCAAACAGCATGGGTTTGCCCGGTTTTTGTTTTACTTTCCAGAAAATCTGCTCGAAACCAATTTTTAAAGCGACTGGACGGACGAAATCATAATCGCCAACCGAAACCCCGCCTGTACTGATGATCAGATCATATTGATTCTTGAGCTGTTCAAAGCATGCAGCAACAGCTTCTACAGTGTCAGTCACATGCAGAATTTCTACCTGATGATTTTGTGATTGGAACCAAGCCTGAATCATCGGCGCATTGGCATCAAAAATTTTACCTGAGTTTAAATCCGCCACAGAATCGGCAACTTCATCGCCTGTGATGAGCACTGCAATTTTGGGAAAACGCTGTACTTTAATCTGTTTAATCCCCGCCATGCTTAAAGAAGCAATCGCGCCAACGGTCAGCTGTTGTCCGGCCTTTGCCAACAACTGACCTACCGCAACCTCTTCGCCCATGTCACGGATATCGGCGTGTAACGCTAAATTTTCGGTTAAGCAGATCTGCTGATGTTGCAGCTGTACAATTTCCTGACGTGCCACGGTTGCCGTGCCCGCCGGGATTTTTGCACCAGTAAATATCCGTACTGCCTGACCTTCAGATAATTCCATATTTGCGCTTTGCCCTGCACGGATTTCCCCGACCAATTCAAAACAGCTCTGCGCTGGAAGGTCTGTCTTCGCACAAAGTGCATAACCGTCTACAGCACTTTGTGAAAAAATCGGTAGATTAATATCTGAATAGATATCTTCTGAAAGATAGCGGTTTAGGACTTGCGCTAAAGGCAAAATTTCAGCAGCTAAGGGTGTGTTATGTTCAAAGATCAACTGCAAAGCTTGATCAACCGAGATCAGGCCTTGTTCTCTTCCGCAGCTGTCCTGTTGAGTATCCGCTAATGCTGAATTTAAGGCTTGATTCATTGATAGCCTCCCGCATGCGGAATGTTTTTCTGCACATCAAATAAATGCACCAAGGCTGGCAGCACCGCAATCAAAGATTCTTTCGCGCCTTGGCGGCTGCCCGGTAAAGTCATCACCAGGCTGTTGTCAATATAACCTGCGACTCCACGACTCAGCGCTGCATAAGGCGTACGTTTTTGTCCAAAACTGCGCGAGGCTTCCATCAAACCGGGAATTTCGCGCTTTAATAAAGGCTGAATGGTTTCCACGGTTAAATCTTTCGGCCCCAAACCTGTTCCGCCAACAGTTAAAATCAGCGGATAGTCATTTTTTTGCTGTTCTATTAGTGTCAAAAGTTGTTCTGGACTGTCTGGAATCACTTGATAATTGATATTGCTAAAATTGGCTTCCTGTAAAATTTCTAGCACATTCTGCCCTGCGGTATCAGGCTTTTTACCAGAAGCCACGGTATCGGACAGGACAATAATTGACGCTGACAGACTTTCCTTAAGCACACGGGTAAAATGTGATTTTCCACCTTTTTTCGTTTGCAGTTTGACTTGATCTAAGCATAAATCTTCAGCTTCACAATGCGGTTTCAGCATGTCATACAACGTTAAGCCTGCTAAAGAAACGGCGGTTAAAGCTTCCATTTCCACCCCTGTCGGGCCGATGGTTTCGACCACAGCTGTAATGACAACGTGTGCATCAAATAATTCATATTCCACATCTGCACGGTAAATTGGCAGTGGATGGCATAATGGAATCAGCTCATCGGTACGTTTCGCACCAAGAATCCCGGCAATCCGTGCGGTTTTCAGTGCATCGCCTTTTTCAGTGTTGCCATTTCGAAGCAGTTCAATGCAATGCGGCGGAGCATGCAAAATACCTGTGGCAATTGCGGTGCGGTAACTTTCTGCTTTCATGCCCACATTTTTCATGGCAAATTCCTGTTGAATATTTTAAAGCTGTTTAGATGCATCGCGCCTTACATCCACTCTTGTTCAATAAAACCCGCAGATTCAGCTGAATGATGTGGATGGCTATGCGAATGTGTCTGTATATCGTTGTGAATCATCGAATTACTATCACGTCTATGTCTGTGTTGATGTATTTGGCTGCCCTGTTTAAATCCATCTGCATCATCTTTACGAATACAGCAGCCTTCGACAAACTGACTGCTGCCATCCAGATAAAACTCTTCTTTCCACACTGGTACTTCGTGTTTGACCCGTTCAACCGCTTCTTCACAGGCCGCAAAGGCTTCACGGCGATGTGCGGCATAAGCGATAGCAATAATGGCTGTTTCGCCGATATCTAGAGTGCCAATACGATGCACCACCCGCACATAAGACACGCCATATTTAGCTTCTATCTCCTGCTCTATTTGGCGAATCATCTTTTCAGCCACAGGTGCATAAGCGGTATATTTCAACGCCTTGACCGCACGGCCCTCATGATGATTGCGCACCGTACCGATAAATAGACCGATCCCGCCGCATTCAGGAAAATGTTGAATCTCATCAAATATCTCCTGTTTAAGAGCAAGATCTTGAATGCGCGCAAAGTTTTTCAGCTGCATATCAACCTCCTGCTACTGGAGATAACAGGACGATGACAGCATCTTCTGCTAAAACAGTGGCACGACTCATCATGTCTTCCCCCATGGCACAGGCGCAGCGTTCAAGCAAGCCGTAGGCTTCTGGATAAGTCCGTACAATATTTTCAAGCACATCTGCAACCGTGCTTTCGGCCGCACATTGCAGACATAAATCTTCTGGCAATAGCCGCTGAATTGCGCCAAACGCTTCGATTTTGACCTGAATGATTTTGGTCATGACTTCTGACATGGCTAACCTCCAATCATGTGCATGCTGATCTTTCTGCCATGCGACTGTTGAATATAAGATTGAGTTTCTTTAGTGTGAATCTCGGCTTGAATAGCTTGATAGCCCGACTTTTTCTGCCAAATATAGGCGCTGAGCTTTTCATGCAGATCAAACTGCGAAAGATCTTTTGCAGCTGCATCATGTTGAGTAATCTGCTGTGCCAAATACTGAATTTCTGCTTTAAGCCGCAGCCCTGTTTGTGCGAATAAGCAGTTAAATAACTCGCCTTGTGCATTCAGTCGCAGACGATCACATTCACCGCAAAATACGTTCGTTATGGTTGAAATAATGCCTACAGGTTTTCCATCGATGTGATAGCTTCGCGCAGGGCTTGCGCCTTGCCCTTGCTGGATCTGCACGGCAAATTCAGTGGCTAACACATCTAAAATTTCTTGTTCAGCCACGACTGATGATGCCGACCAATTTTGATCGCCATCGAGCGGCATAAACTCAATAAAACGCGGTTCAAATTGCGCTGAATGCGCCCATTTCACAATTGGCAGAATTTGGTCATCATTCACGCCTTTTATGAGCACGGTATTAATTTTAATGTTCAGTCCAGATTGCTTGGCCGCTGCAATACCCTCCAATACAGGCTGCAATTTTTTTTGGGTCAAGGCCTCGAATTGCACTGGATTTAAACTGTCTAAACTGATGTTCAGACCATCCAGGCCTGCATGTTTAAGCTGCGCGGCATAAGCGGCAAGATAATGACCATTGGTGGTCATTGAAATTCGTTTGAGTCCAATTTTTCTCAGCGCTTGGAGCTGCGCGATAAAATACACCACACCTTGACACATTAAAGGTTCACCGCCAGTGATGCGGATTTGCTCAATACCCTGCTGCACCATAAATTCGCAAAAGACGTACAGTTCTTCAAAACTTAAAAGACTGTGTTTGTTCATCCATTCAGGATGTTCAGGCATGCAATAGACACATTTAAAATTACAGCGATCTGTCACCGAAATACGGAGCTTGCGTTTTTGCCGCCCAAATTGATCTTGGAACACACGCGGCTGATTCAGTTGTGTCATGCTATTCATGTCAATTATCCATGGCGTTTTTTGCGCTGTATCAACACAGCTCAAAATCATGTTTTATTTCTATGACCTAGACGTAGCAATAAGCGTTCCAACTTTGGTTTTATTTTTAAAATGATTTAATTTTTAGATGGAAATAGCAGTATTCATTCACTATTCAGCGTGAATAGCATCACCATTGAAAAAAAAATTAGAGAAAATTCAGCTGTTGGTACTGCTGCAATTCATCAAAGGAATTAATGCTGTGAAAAAATAGTGCGCGGTTTTTGAAATGTGCTATTTGCATGTGCATTTCTGCAAAACAGCCCTTTAAACTGCGCTGATTTTGCTCAAGATGCTTAATCATTGTCGGCAAGCTGCCCCGTTTCAGTAAACAAAATGGATAAAGCGCCTTGCCATTGATTTCCACCACTGCTACTTCACACAATGGGTGGCGTTGTATCGCTTGATGTAATCGAGAAATTACGTTTTTCGGAATATAAGTCACATCACACGGGACAAACAGCACATAGTCTGATTGCACATGCGACCATGCACTTTTCATCCCCATCAATGGCCCATAAAAACCGGCTTCATCGTCTGAAAAAAAGTGAAGGGACTGAATGATTTGTTCATAAATAGAATGGTCACGATGACTATTCACCCAAACTTTTGAAGCACGGGACTTGAGCCGTTGATGAATTTTAATCAACTGAATCTCATCATCAAACTTTTGCAGCAATTTATTGATGCCATTCATACGGCGTGCCTGACCGCCCGCTAAAATCACCACTTCAGTTTTAGGATAAGTCAGGGATTTGAATATTTTTCTGTTCATGATTATTCCTCCATTTGGCAGGCCTTAATGAGTCCTCGAATTTCAGGCAGGCATGAACCGCAATTTCCGCCTGCTTTTAAACATGCAGTGATTTGTTTTTCATTGGAAATATTTTTTTCTTTAATAGTTTGAATGATTCGATTTTTACCCACTTTAAAGCAGCTGCAAACTAAAGGCCCGTCACTGCTTCCCATCGACATGGCTTGGCCCGCCAATAAAGCTTTACGGTGCATCGCACTCAAGCGTTCACGTTTAAATAAACTCGCTACCCAGTCACGATCGGGCAATAATGCTTTCGGTGCAATATATAGGCTGGCGATAAGCACACCATTTTGCAGCACAACGGTGTGTGATATTTGTGCGGATTGATCTTCCACATTCAGCCATTCAAAACTTTCATCTTCAAAAGGCAGCAAGCTTTTAAGCTGTTCAGTGGTTTCTGTAAAAGGCTGACGATCTGCCAACTCATAAAGCACCGCTTTTGCCGTTTGAATTTTGCTCCACCACACGCGATGTTCAATGGTGTTTTTCACCATGTGCTCAAAGCCTGTGCGTACATAAAACACGCCCTGCCATTGGGTATAAAAAGGCTGAATCATCACAGGGGTATGTTTAAATTCAGGTTCACCTGAAATTGCATCGACCACCGGATTCACCACTTTGCCAATACGGGCATCCGAAGCAAATTGATCATTCCAATGAATCGGTGCAAAAATCTGTCCACGGCGAATATTGTCGCTCAACGCCGTACGTAATACACACAAACCCCAAGCTGATTTTATTTCGACCAATTCCCCATCTTTGAGTCCATATTTCAATGCATCATTGGGATGAATTTCACAATAAGGTTCAGCTTTATGGGTACTTAAATTGGCCGATAATCCTGTCCGCGTCATGCTATGCCATTGGTCACGGATGCGTCCCGTATTCAAAATTAAAGGATATTCACCATCCACTTGATTTACAGGGTCAATTGCAGTAGTGGCAATAAATTTTGCCTTACCATCTGCGTGGCTATATTGCCCTTTGGAAAACAGTTGTTCGTAATCGTCATGAGATTGATCACGTTGAATGACGGGCCATTGAACAGGTTCAAGTTGGCGATATTCCTCTAATGAAAGGTCAATCAATCCCTGTAAATTAAAATAACGGAAATTATCTATATCTGAACGCTTTAAAATTTCCGCATTCTGATAAGCCGATAATTGTGCATGTTCTTTAAAAATCTCATGACTATTTTCGAAGTCAAAACCGCTAAAACCGAGTTTCTGAGCCACTTGTGACACTGCCCACCAATCCGCCTTGGCTTGCTCAGGTGCGTCTAAAAATGCACGCTGTCTTGAAATACGACGTTCCGAATTGGTAACTGTGCCGTCTTTTTCGCCCCAGCCCAGTGCAGGCAATAACACATCCGCATATTGTGTGGTATCGGTGTCCTGACAAATATCGGAAACGACCACAAACTCACATTTCTCCAAAGCGCGTTTAACCTGATCTGCATTGGGCAAACTCACCACTGGGTTGGTGGCCATAATCCAAATGGCTTTAATTTTACCTGACTCAACCGCCTCAAAAAGATCTACAGCTTTTAAACCCGCCTGCGTCGCAATCGTCGGACTGTTCCAAAACTGCTGTACCAATTGCTGATGCGTTGGATTGTCCAAATCTAGATGCGCCGCCAACATATTGGCCAGCCCACCGACTTCACGTCCGCCCATGGCATTCGGTTGTCCGGTCATGGAAAATGGCGCTGCACCCAATTTGCCAATTTTCCCTGTCAGCAGATGACAATTAATAATGCTGTTGGCTTTGTCCACGCCGCGAGACGATTGATTGACGCCCATAGAAAACAGAGTCATCACTTTTTTAGTTTGCGCAAATTTCTCAAAGAGTAAATTTAATTTTTCGAGTGAAATTCCTGTTTTAGCTGCAACGTCATGAATATCAGCTTCCGATTGAGATGCTTCGAGAGCAGCCTTTAAATCTTGAGTATGCGCTTTTACAAACTCAGCATCGATATGACCATTTTGATGTAAATACTGTAATAGGCCATTAAATAATGCGACATCTTGTCCGGGTAAAATCGGTAAATGTAAATCCGCTGCCTCACAAGTTGCGGTAAAACGCGGGTCAATCACAACGACAAAAAGATCTCTTTCTTCTTTAGCCCTCATGATGCGCTGATACAGTACGGGATGACACCAAGCTGTATTTGAACCCACCAAAACCACCATATCGGTATGTTCAAAATCACTATAACTGGCAGGAACTAAATCCTCCCCAAAGGCACGCTTATGCGCAGCAACCGCAGAAGACATGCAGAGCCTTGAATTGGTATCGATATTGGCTGTACCGAGATAACCTTTTACAAACTTATTGACCACATAATAATCTTCGGTCAGCAACTGCCCCGATACATAGAAGGCAATACTTTTCGCACCATATTGGTCAATAAACTGCCGGAATTTATTGGCAATTAGATTTGTTGCTGTATCCCAATCTGTTGATTGTCGTGTATCGGTATAGATATTTTCTGAATCAACTTTAGGCCCTAACATCGGATGTAAAACCCGAGTTTCTAAACCGATCGTATCGGCGAGATTGCTGCCTTTAATGCACAGTTTTCCATAATTGGAAGGATGATTTAAATCTCCAGCCACAGACACTTTTTGCCCTAAAGCTGTATGTTGTACGGTTGCAGTGACGCCACAACCGACGCCGCAATATGGGCATGTTGTTTGGGTGGTTTTTACCTTGGATTCTGTGGAGCTATGCAGTTCCATTACAGGGATACTATTCATTTCTGCTGTGCTCCTGATCAACTCTTAATGAAAGTTCCCTCTCCTTTTAAAAGGAGAGGGTTAGGGAGAGGATTTATTTGCAGAATTCCCCTCATCCTAACCTTCTCCCCAAGGGAGAAGGGACTTTCAATATATTTTTTATTACCAATAATCATTGTTTGACTTTTATGAAATTTTTAAAAAGCACCCTCTTTTTAAGGACGAGCGTAGTTACGCGCAAGAGGGAGAGGATTTATATGAAAGCCCCTCATCCTCTTGCGGAGCATGCTCCTCATCCCAGAGGGAGAAGGGACTTTCAAAAATATAGATTCTCACCCTGCTTTCTTTAAAGCAAAATCCTTACCAAATAACAATTTATTGCGGATTGAAGAAATAGAGGTTTGATCAGAAATCAATTCTGCATACCAAGCCCCATCCTCCGTATCACCAAACAATACCGCGCCGACAACCTTATCTTCTTGAATAATAATGCGTTTATAAATCTGACGTTTTTCATCATTCAAAATAATGTCTTCAAAATCATCTTCAGGTGCAAAATTTCCTGCGGAGAACACATCACAACCACTGACTTTCAACTGCGTCGGAACAGTCGGTGCTTTAAAGGTTAAACTGCCGTGCTCGGCCAAATGCGATGCACAAATAAAAGCTTGTCCCCACAATGGCTCAACCAAACCAAAAGTTTGATTTCGATGCTCAATACATTCACCCACCGCATAAATACTTGGGTCATAAGTTTGCATGGTGTCATTCACCAACACACCACGATTACAGCGTAAGCCCGCACTTTGCGCCAAAGCCATATTCGGACGGATACCTACAGCAAAAACCACAAGGTCTACATCCAAAACCGTGCCATCTTTTAGACGCACCTGAGTGACATGACCATCCACCCCAATCAGTTCCTCGGTATTGGCTTCGGTGAGGATTGAAATGCCCTTTTGCTCAATACTCTGACGCAACATTTGACTGGCTTTATCATCTAATTGACGTTCCATAATACGATCCATCAGATGTAACACGGTCACATGCATACCACGCTGTTTTAAACCATACGCAGCTTCCAATCCCAATAATCCACCACCAATCACTACAGCATTTTTCTTAGTTTTGCAGTAATCCAGCATGGTATTGACGTCATAAATATCACGGAAACTGAGTACCCCATTTAGATCTGCACCTTTGACAGGTGGAATAAACGGTTTCGAACCTGTGGCTAAAATCAGGCGGTCATAATCAACCATCAAGCCTTTTTCGGTATAGACCTGCTTCCGTGGACGATCGATACGCACGGCTGGATCGCCTGCAATAAAACGGATATTTTTATCGCTATACCATGCATGTGGATGCAGCATAATGTCATCAATGGTTTTATCTCCTGACAAGACAGGCGACAGCATGATGCGGTTATAGTTCCCCCATGGCTCTTCGCCAATCACCGTCACTTCATAACGCTCTGGCGCCATATCGAGTAGATCTTCCAGACAGCGCATACCCGCAAGCCCATTTCCAATCAGCACCAGTTTCATTTTTTCCTGAGCAGTTCCGTTATTGGTGATATAGGTTTTTTGCGCTGTCGGACTGATCAGTACGCGACCATTTTCAATTTTGCTTGGAAAAACCAACAATTTTTGTTCTTTATCTTCCAAACAACGCCCCGTCGCCAAACTGAAATGCTGTTTATAAATCGGGGATGCAACAACACGTTCACCTTGCAAATCACCAATAATGCCACGCGACATCACAAAAGCTTTGCTGAATGGATCTTGGTTGCTGAGTGCATACACGCGCTTTTCACTGCCGACCCGAAAAATTGCAATTTGCTGATTATCCAACAATGCACCAACACCTGTATTTGGAGTGATTTCATCCAAAGCGCAAACATCTAGCCAATCCAGTTCATTCATATCTTTTAAAACTGTCATCATCTTTATCCTTTTAAACTTTTATTTAAGCTCTAAATCCTTTCCCCCTTTGGGGGAAATCAGAAAGAGGGCTTAAAAACTAAATAAAAGTTTTACCTTTATAAATTAAGCCTCAACCACAGGAATACGTGTCACATCACGTTCTGCTTCAGTTTTCGGACGGATCTGCCCACGCACTTGTGCAAATTGAATGTGCGGATCTTGCTGCTGTTCTGCTTTCGCATTGATAAAAGTGACAAAACGTTTGCGTACCTCTGGATCTTCTACCGCAGTACGCCATTCATCTTGATACGTGCCCACCACATGACGCATACGCTGTTCCAGCTCCGCTGCAACGCCGAGTGAATCGTGAACCACCACATCTTTAAGGTAGTCCAAACCGCCTTCCATGTTGTCGCGCCATACTGAGGTCCGTTGCAAACGATCTGCGGTTTGGATATAGAACATAAAGAAACGGTCGATATATTGAATCAGCGTTTGCGTATCCAAGTCTGAGGCCAATAATTCTGCATGACGCGGTTTCATCCCACCGTTACCACAGACATAGAGATTCCAGCCCTTTTCAGTCGCAATCACACCGACATCTTTACTTTGCGCTTCGGCACATTCACGGGTACAACCCGAAACCGCCATTTTTAATTTATGCGGTGAACGTAAGCCCTTGTAGCGATTTTCAAGGAAAATGGCTAAACCGACAGAATCATCTACGCCATAACGGCACCATGTACTGCCCACACAGGATTTCACGGTACGTAATGATTTGCCGTAAGCATGACCAGACTCAAAACCTGCCTCGATCAGTTTTGTCCAAATCTCAGGCAGTTGATGCACTTGCGCGCCAAACATGTCCACACGTTGACCACCTGTCAGTTTGGTATATAAGCCATAGTCTTTGGCAATTTGACCGATTGCAATCAAACCATCAGGTGTGACTTCACCGCCCGCCATACGCGGGACGATCGAATAGGAACCATCTTTTTGAATATTGCCGAGGTAGTAATCATTACTGTCTTGCAAGCCTGCATGACTCGGCTTTAAAACAAAATCATTCCAGCAAGACGCCAAGATATTGGCTACTGTTGGCTTGCAAATATCACAGCCAATACCATGACCATGCTGCCCGATCAGATCGTCAAAGGTTTTGATTTCATTAACACGAACCAGGTGATACAGCTCTTGGCGTGAATAGGCAAAGTGTTCACAAATATGGTTATTGACTGTCACACCTTGACGTTGCAACTCAGATTTTAAAACTTGAGTCACTAAGGGCGCACATCCGCCACATGCGGTTGCGGCTTTGGTGCATTTTTTCAACGCCCCCAAAGAGGTTGAACCCTCCGCAATTGCACTACAGATATCCGCTTTAGACACGTTGTTGCATGAACAAATGGTTGCGCTCTCTGGTAGTAGATCGACACCACTGCCCCCTGATTTACTCGATGATTGCGCATACCCCGGCATGATTAAGCTTTCAGGATTTTCTGGGATGTCCAGTCCATTCAGCATCATTTGCAGCAAGTCGTTATATTCTTTGGCGCAACCGACCAGCACTGCACCCAATAATTTATTTTTTTCAGCATTGACGACGATCTTTTTATAGACCATCGCATCTTCATCGGCATAAAAATAACTGAGTGAATTTGGTGTCATGGCATGTGCATCACCCACCGAGGCAACATCCACCCCCATCAGTTTCAACTTGGTACTCATGTCTGCGCCGGCAAATGAATTGCAGGCTTGATCCATCACATGTTTTGCGGCAATACGCGCCATGTCATAGCCCGGTGCAACCAAACCATAAATTTTGTTCTGCCATAAGGCGCATTCACCAATTGCATAAATATCTGCATCGGAGGTTTGGCAATAATCATTGATCACGATCCCGCCACGTTCACCAATGGCCAAGCCGCTTTGACGCGCCAATTCATCCCGTGGGCGAATCCCTGCGGAAAACAACACGATATCTGTTTCAAGCTCAGAACCATCAGCAAACTTCATCACATGCGTGCTATTCGTGCCCTCTTCAATACTAGATGTCGCCTTTTGGGTATGGACTTTTACCCCGAGGTTTTCAATTTTCGAACGTAAAACTTTACCGCCTAAATCATCAATTTGAACCGCCATTAAGCGTGGCGCAAACTCAACCACATGGGTTTCCAAGTCCAAATCTCGTAAAGCTTTGGCTGCTTCCAAACCCAATAAGCCGCCACCAATCACCACACCTGTTTTTGCAGTCAGACTGGCTTGTTTGAGTGCATCCAGATCTTCAATGGTGCGATATACAAAGCAGTTTTCACGGTCATTGCCCGGAATTGGCGGAACAAAAGCATAGGAACCTGTCGCGAGAACCAGTTTGTCGTAAGCAATCACATCCCCATGCTGGGTCCTAACGCTTTTATTGAGTGCATCGATGTCAGTCACTTTTGTGCTTAAACGAAGATCGATACCATAAGCATCAGCAAAATCTGCACGGCAAAGGGTCAAATCTTTGGCTGATTTACCGGTAAAGTACTCGGTTAAATGTACACGGTCATAGGCCAAACGCGGTTCTTCTGCCAAGATGGTGATTTCAACTTCATCGCCTGCATGTTCCAACACAGATTCAATGAATTTGTGTCCAACCATGCCATGACCAATCATCACTAATTTCATCTCAATTCTCCTCAATTTTTCTGCTTATTCTTTGGCTTAAACGCTTTGCTTCATACTGGGTTTAATACTTGCCGAAGCATTTTGTTCAAGGCTTTCACGTTCAAGTACAGCGGCTTCAAATAACTTTTGTTCTTTCTCTTTATGCTCAACGGAGAAGCGGATCATCAGCACACAGCTTGCAGCGATCACCACCAAACCACCTAAAATCATCAATGTGCTTTGGATATCCAGCATCCCTTTGAGTAAGAAACCTGCTGCAACTGCACCGACATTGCCGCCTGCACCAATAATCCCTGCGACACCACCTAAGGCATCACGATCAATAAAGGGCACCAGTGCATAGGTTGCGCCACACGCCATGTGGGTAAATAAGGCAAATACCGTCATCGCGAGAATGGCAAGGACTGCGCTATTCATTTGTGAGAAAACCATCAGGAACAGACCTTCCATCAAAATCATCGCGAACAAGATTTGAGTACGGCCATCAAGCCCTTTTTTCATCGCCAATTTATCTGAAACAATACCGCCCAGTGCACGGGCAAATAACGCCAATAAACCAAAGATGCCCGCAGCCATCCCGGCTTCTTTTAAACCAAAGCTAAAATGCTCGACGTAATACATTGCGACAATGTTATGGATGAAAATTTCAATACCGAAACATGCTGCATAGGCACCAAATAAAATCCAAACACGGTAGTTTTTTGCAGCATGCATCAGGATTGCAACGCCGCCCTTTTTATCTGAGCCGACATGCACACCCTCTGCACGCAATTCTTTAAAGTTGCCTTGTGGACAGTCTTGAGTAAATTTCCAGTACATCAAACCCACAATCAACATCAGGACACCCGGAACGATGAGTGCAATTCTCCAGCCCATCGCTTGTTCAACACCGAACATCACCAAAGCACCGAGCATCAAGGGCATCAGCGCCTGTGTTGCACCGCCGCCGGCATTACCCCAACCTGCTGATGCAGCATTGGCTGTACCGACTACATTCGGCGCAAACATAATGCTGGTATGGTATTGCGTGATCACAAAGCTTGCGCCAATGGCACCAATCAGCAAACGGAAAAACAGGAAGGATTCATAACTGTTGGCAGACGCGACACCAAAGACTGGAATACTGCCGAGCACTAGCAGTGCGGTATAGGTTTTACGCGGCCCGTATTTATCACACAGCGGCCCGACAATCAGACGGACTAAAATGGTGATGGCCACTGCGGCAATATTAATATTGGCAATCTGGTCTTTGGTCAGATGAAATTCCCCTGCAATCACTGGCATCAGTGGTGCACAGGCAAACCATGCAAAGAAGCAGACAAAAAAAGCCAGCCAACTCATGTGGAAGGCTCTCATCGCTGCGCTGCTGAAACTGAAAAGACTTATTTTTGTGGCTTTTTTAGCTTCTAAATTTGAAGACATGACCATCTCCTTCCTGAACTGAGCGTATAGTGTTTTCTGCTATGCGGATTGCTGCACAGCAGAGTCGATCAGAACGGACGTCGTTGGCCGCCTTACAAATTTTATTAGAGTCGTCTTTGACTCATTAGAGATATAGCAACGAGCGTGCCAATTTATTTTCTTGAACTTATTTTTCTAATAACTATTTGTTTTATAAAGTAAATACTCTTAGGTAGTTCTTCATCAGCCAAATAGCCATCTATATGAAATTGAATTGCACGGTGTGCAAGCATTGTTCCTCCTTGCACAACATAAGTGCATCCAAGCCCCGCACACTGCAAAAAGAGGACCTCAAGATAAATTGATCCTGTTTCTTTATTTCCCCAGATTGGCATTGAAATTGCTAAGTATATTGATCCATATTTGTTTGCTCTGCTTGGGCCACCACATGCCAAAACTCAAAATTGTCCTGATCAATGATGATCCAGAACGTGCCAAGTTTATTCAGGCCTCGTTGATACAACATGATTTCGATGTTGTTGCGAGCCTACTAATCAAGCATTTAAATATAAACGATTTACAGCAACTGCATGCCGATGTAATTTTGCTGGACATGGATCATCCGCACTGCGACATTATCAAAAGCTGCGTCAGCCAATTTGATGTGCCTACCGTGCTCTTCACGAAAAACAGCCATACAGACACCATTAAAAGTGCGATTGAAGCAGGAGTCACAGCCTATATCGTTGACAAGATTGATCCTGCCAAACTGCAAAATATTTTAGAAATTTCAATAGAACAATTTAAAAAACATAAAAAACTCTTAAATGATTTAGCTGAAACCAAAAATAAATTGGCTGACCGCAAAGATATCGAAAAAGCTAAAGTGCTACTGATTCAGATGCATGGTCTTGCCGAAGAACAAGCCTTTAACCTACTGCGTAAAAATGCCATGAGCCACCGCATGACTATGGGTGAAATGGCGCGTCGCCTGCTCGATGCACAAACTTTATTACAGTCTCAATTTAAGGAATAAACCATGGCCACGCTTGAAAAAACCGATATTCAATTGGGCTATGTTCCGATGCTAGACTGCACTGCCATTTTATGGGCGCAGCATCAGGGCTATTTCGCCGCGCAAGGCTTAATGCCATTTAGTAAAGGAAACCTCGTGGGTAAGCCTGCGTGACCATTTAGCATTTGGCATTTTAGATGCCGCGCATTGCCTGTCCGCCATGCCGCCAGCCGCCGCAATCGGTGAAGATCAATTGGGAATCTCATTGCAAACATCATTGGTACTCAGCACCAGCCGCGCTTTTATCAGCCTAAGCCAGAAATTATGCTGGGATTTTGAAATCAGTGAACAGAATAAGCCTGCAGAATCTGCCGCTAAACTGGCTGCTGCCATCAAATCCGGTGCACAAGTGTTTAAACAATCAATCCACCATTATTGCTTAAGGGAATCGCTGGCTCTGGCCGATGATGCTTTGGCTAAAAATTGTTCTTTATCTGCTTTGCCGCCGCCGTATATGGTCAATGCCATTTCTGCACAGCAAATCGTCGGCTTCTGCGCAGGTGAACCATGGAATATTCAGGCGCAAATTCAAGGCTATAGCTGGGTCATTGCAGGCAGCAAGCAGATTATTCCAGAAGTTGCAGATAACGTTTTGGCGTTGACACAGGAATGGGTAAAACTGTATCCAGAAGCATTAACAGCCATAGAAACGGCCATTCAGCTTGCTCAGCATGATTTAAAGACATTGAGTTGTCTGGATCAGGTCTGGCAAATGCCGTAAAATTATCCGCTTTAACTGTTCGCCCCTCATTCATGTCGATAAATTTTATAAAATTCAAAATATTATCCGTTCATTTGGCACACAGGATTCAGTCCAAGCCAGTGATTTTGCATGGATCATTCAGCAAATGCGTAAATAGGATGGTGTCAAGCTGGATGATTCACGCATCAAAAAAATTGCAGCGCAATGCATCGGCAGGCACATTTAAACCTAAATATTTTTAGTAAACAAATAAATAACTGATTAGGTGTAAACAAATTATTCAGCTATTTGCGAGAGCATTCCATATTCTTTCAGCAAATATTTTTGGCTGAATATTGTTCGTTAGATGTGTCCGATGATTCATATCAGGCTCTATTGCGAGCATGTATATACTTTTCAGCAAAAGGCTTAGAGAAGATATTTAAAAGATCATTAAGCTTTGCCGCGGCGCTTTTTTTCAGCAGTATTTAGAAATAGAAATCTAAAAATTGAATGAGATGCAATTTGCAGTACATCGCCGCCAGCCAAAGCATGTCCATGGCAATATTGCCTAATCCAATCATGGTGCATTTAATTTTTGTCAGGCTGTTATTTCTTCAGCTGATTCTGCAAATCATAAATGGATTTTGGACAAATGAGCTTCTACAGCATGTAGATATTGCTTTGAGCCTATTTAAGTCCATCGGCGTCATCTGCTCTATCTCATTGTGCCGTTCATTTCATGCAGAGATAACCAGAGATTAATTTGACAATATTTGTTGTCAAAATATAATCTTCATTTGGAACGATGAGATTAAAAAAAACAAAATAGGAATTTATTGATGGACGCTCCGCGCACAACACGCATTCACAGTTTCTGCAATGATGTTTTAGAAGATTTCGACGCTGTAAAAATTGCACAGCTGATTAAAAATAAAGAAATTTCTGCAAAAGAAGCCGTACAGGCATCCATCTTGCGCGTAAAAAAAGTCAACCCTGTTTTAAATGCTGTCCAAGCAGAGCAATTTGAAAAAGCGCTGCAGCTCAGCGGACAGCAGCAGAATGGCATTTTTGCCGGGGTTCCTTTTTTTATGAAAGACAATACCGATTTAGCCGGATTGCCGACGCATCATGGTTCTCAGGCCATTCATAGTCCGCCGGTCACTCAAAATCCTGTACTCAGCCAGCAGCTGGCTGATCAGGGCTTTATCTTTTTAGGCAAAAGCAGCATGCCTGAATTTGGCCTGAATGCGACCACAGAATACAAAGATGGCTCTGCGACACTGAATCCTTGGCATACCGAATTTTCTTGCGGCGCTTCTTCCGGCGGCTCAGCCGCTTTGGTGGCCGCAGGTGCAGTGCCCATCGCGCATGCCAATGATGGAGGCGGCTCAATCCGCATCCCAGCGGCCTGCTGCGGTTTAATTGGCCTCAAACCGACACGCGGACGCACACGCGACAGCGAGGCTGCCAGCAAGCTGCCGATTAATATCATTTCCGAAGGCGTCCTCACGCGCAGCGTCAGAGATACTGCGCATTTTATGGCGGGAATGGAGCGCAGTTTCTATAATGTGCAGCTGCCTAAAATGGGCTTAATTGAGCATGCATCCAACAGGAAACTGCGTATCGGAGTTGCCAAGCAATCTATTACCGGCACTGTTGATGCAGAAACTGCATCTGCGCTGGAAAATACAGTCCAGCTTCTGGAAAACTTAGGCCATCACGTAGAAACATTTCAGCTGCCGTTTTCAGCAAATTTTGTCCAAGATTTCAGCCACTATTGGGGCTTTTTATCGTTTATGCTGCAAAGCTTCGGCAAAAAGCTCTTTGGTTCCAGCTTTCAGCCGGAAGAGCTGGATCATTTAACCGTTGGATTGTCTAAATTGTATAAACGCAATTTTTATAAAACACCGCTGTTTTTGCACCGCTTAAAAAAGATTCAGCATGAATATCAGCAAATGTTCAGCCAGTTTGATGTTTTGCTTTCTCCGGTCTTAGCGCACACCACACCCAAGCTTGGCTATATTTCACCGCAGCTGTCTTTCGATGAGCTATTTGCAAGAATTCAAAATTATGTCACTTTCACACCCATCCAAAATATTGCGGGTGCGCCGGCAATTTCCTTACCGCTGGGCCAGACCGCTGAACATGGTTTGCCTATCGGCATGCAATTATCGGCCAATTTAGGTGATGAACGCACCTTGCTGGAATTGGCTTATCAGCTGGAAGAGGCTCAGCCCTGGGCTAAAATTCAATGATAAGGGCACATTGAAACGCTATTTTTTACCCCTATCCTTACATGCAATATACATTGTAATGACAGCTGCACGCTTTAAGCGATTCAGCTCATTTTTCTGTTTCAAACAATAAAACCGAATTCAGCGGTTTTATTGTTTGATTTGGAATAAATAATCATTTGAAGCACGGGGCTTACAGGACTTCAAACTCAATGCGGCGGTTCTTTTTGCGACCTTCTGCTGTTGCATTATCAGCAACAGGCTTAGCTGCCCCCAAGCCTTCGGCACTCATGCTGTCTCCTGCAATATTTTTGCTGGTCAAATAGTTTTTTACTGCCGCAGCACGCTCCTGACTCAATGCCAGATTTTTTGCGCTGTCGCCAGAACTGTCCGTATGGCCAATAATTTTGACTTTCTTGCCGCCAACTTTATTCAAAGCCACGGCCATTTCATTCAGTATTTGCATCCCAGATGGCGCTAGAACAGCACTCCCGGACTCAAATTCAATAATGCGGTTTTTCAATGCCGCATCAATAATCTGCTGCTCCGCTGCATTGACGCTCAGCTCAGTATTGATTTTAAAGCCTAGTGGCATCAAGCTTTGAAACTTCGCAGCCGTGGCTGGTATTTCCTCCGCATTGCTGACTTTACCTGTCAACCGGACTTGCATGCCGCGTACAGACAGCTGTCCCTGTTTTACTTTTTTTAAATCTTCAACAATGGCATTGCTTACCGTACTGCTCCAGCCATTGGGTGCAGCCACCATACGCACCTGTATCTTGTCCACGACATTTTCACGACCATAAGCCGCATAGGCTTTATTCAAAATTTCTTGTTTAGCCGCTTCATTCGGCACAGCGCCTTCAATCACAATCGGCTGCTGTGCATAGCTGAAACCGCCAAACAGGCTCAAAAGGATGCACGCCATTGTCTTAAAAATATGGTTTTTATATGTATTCATGCTTAATCCTCTATAAATGTCTGCCGGAACAGTTTGATGGCTTGGGTTAGGCTCATTTGCCGTTCACACAGCGCCTGTTCCAGCGTAGCCAGTCCTGCATTTTGTTCTAAATACGGATCAACCCACTGCGCATCAATCAACGACACCCAATGTTCATTGTCGATATCTTGAGTAAAAATGCTGCTAAGCGCCCGGATATCTGCCCCTTGGAATCCTAGAAGCAGCTTTGGCGATTCACTGTGCAAAATGCCGATCAATAATTCTGCATTTTTCTTTTCAATAAAGCGGCTGATCAAGTTGACCCAAAAGGCGGCGATTTCATAGCAGTAGCTGATATTGCCTATCGGCAGGATCAGCACTTTATTCAAACGCGCTGTGCCATGCTGAATAATCGGCTGCAGTAAAAGCCCTAAGCCAATCATGCTTTGCGCCAGCTGATACGGGCTGAAATTCAGCATCTTGGCAAAAGAATGCACGGTATGATGCTCATAAAATGAAACGGCTTCTTCTGTACCGAATATTTGAATTTCATCCGACAGCTTGCTTAATTTATCCAGCAGCACATCAGGATCACGGATAGAGCGCATAATGCGATTGCGCTGATATAAGTCAATCAGCGCCGGCTTATAGCGGTATGGCGCAAACAGGATGTTGTCAAAGGGATCATCCAGCTCCAGCAGATGGCACAGCACCATTGGAAACTGGCGGCCGGAACTGTCTTCACTGCTGATCAAATTCGCGGCGAGAAACCGTTTATCTTGCGGACTGGCAATAAAAAAGTCTAAGGATGGCAGAGTTGCATAGGCCTCCTGAAAATGTTCAGAACGCATTGCCTGCTCCAGCGCTTCCGTCATCCATTGATCCATCAGCTGAATCAAAGCATGCTGGCCGCGCGACTTCAAAAAGTCACCGTGCGCCGGACATTTCCCATAATACAGCGGTGTGGTTTTCAGCTCATGCATCGCAGTGCCTCCTGCTTTTCCTGCTCAAACAGACTGTCATTGCGCAGCTCCTTCCGCTTTTCCGTTCTGAAATGCGGCGCTTAAATTGGCTGCAGCTGGTGCAGGCGCCGGCATAGCGCCAGCTGGCATTTCCTGCGCAGCGACAACGCGAACCGCTTTATCCATCACCACCTGATTGACCAGCACCAGCCCTTTATAGCCCGGGTTGGCCCCAATGCTGCCTGCCGTATTGCCGCTGACTAAGCGGAAGTTCACTTTGACAAAAACGTCAGGACTTTGCTTGCTGCGCCAAATCATTTCAAAAGCATTGCCTTTTTGCATCCGTTCAGCCCCTTCAACCAAGCGGTTAATGCCGTATTCTCCCGGCTCATCAAACACGGTATGGGTTTTGCCTTCCAAATCGATGGCGGTAATCCGAGCGCCTGGAATCGCGCCTTTATTCGGCCAGACAAAATTCACCCATTGCTGCACGCCATTTTCAAACACCATGCGTTGCCCATCAATATCAATGGTATAAGACAGCAGCTGCGGATTTTCCAAAGGATAAAACTGGAAATTCGACTGGCTGGCTGGTGCGGCAGCAGCGGCTGGCTGATTTAATTCACCCGTCGCCATGCCATTGCTTGGCGCTGCATAGTTCTGGAAATTGGCTGCAAATTGCGGATTGATGCCAATTCCTAAATCTTGCCAAGTTTTAGAGCTGAGCGTGTAGCCGCGGCGAATCACAAACGGATCAAGATATTCTTTGACAAAACGCGCAATGCTGCCGCTTTCACCAAAAATCTGATTGATTTCATTGCTGGTTGCCTGCAGCGCTGCATTGGCATTAAACGGATATTTGGCGGATAGATTGACCGTAAAGGGCTGATAGGCCTGCATCATCCATAGCTTGTTCAATTCATCCTGCGCCGGGGTCAGCAAGCTTTCAAAGGTCTGCGTCAAAGGCGCAATCAAAAGTTTATGCAGCAGCTGCTGATCAGATTCTTTTAAACCGACCGCCATCTTTTCATCAACATACTTTTGCGCAGTATTGAAAACAGAATTCTGATCATTAATGGTCTGCTTGGCCAAAGCCATGCTGGATGGGCCAAAATCACCGGCGCTGCGCAAATCATTCAGTTTGCTGCGCACTTGCCCCATCGACTGCATATATTCATCCAGCAAGGATTTATTCTGCTGATCATCACGCTTGCGCACCAGCTGATAGAACATCTGGAACTCTTTGGCAATCACACCTTGAGCTGCAGCCGGCATGTTCTGCTGTGCGATCTTGCTTTCATCACGGTTCAGCACTTTGCGCTTAAACCAGGCCACAAAACTGGTTTTCGGCGCGGCCAATTCCGCCTGCACCACGGGATTATCCCAGCTGGTTTCTTTGGCAGCCCGTTCAATGACTTTGCGGATTGGCGAGTTTTCCGGTTCGCCCCAAATATCCATATGTTTGGCCTGCTGCTTAAAATCAGGATTTTTTGCATAGTGCACGCCATTTAAAAATTTACGCCATTCTGCGATATATTCCTGCTTATACAGCTCAGTCAATTGTTTGCGGATTTGTTCTGGGCTGCCGCTGAAGGTCAAATCATCAGATTGGGTCATGTTCAGCACCCAGTCTTTGCTGTCCGTCGGGCTATTGGCCGCCTGTTCAATCGCGTCTTTGACATAATCATTCCACGCCTGATAGCTAAAGATGCCTGGCAAGGCATAGCTGCCCAGCATACTGCCTTGCCCCGCTTCACCCACCATCTGCTTGATGGTCAAGGCTGGGAAACGCACCGATCCGCGCATCTTAATTTCATTATAGACTCGATCACGTGCCGGAATTCCGGTAGTAATTGCCGTCAGAATTTGCCGTGTTTGATCCACCAGATTGGCATCCGATTCCAGACGCGGGAACAGCGGATCATTGGCCAATGTCATGGCATAGGATAAAATCTGCTCTGCCTTGCCGATCATTTCATTGCGCGGCAATGAACCACGGTTGGCATCCAGCCATGAACGCCAAAAACGCGAAACCTGATCGCTCAAATGACTGGATTCCCGATATTGCGGACTGCTCAGCATTAAGTAAGCTTTCAACGCATTGTAGGCATCTTGCGGATTGCGGTCCGACGGTTCAGATAAAGGCTGCGCGCGCACTGTTTGGTTGAGCTGCACATTAATATGATTTTCTTTCAGCACCGCTTCATTGGCTTTCACCTGCTGCAAATATTGCGCCATATTTTGCTGCGCGGGCTGCAAAACGATCTGCTGCACACCTTTTAAATATTCCGCTTTCAGTTTTTCTCGAATCGCATGGCCCTGATACAGGCCAAAACTGTATTTTAAAGGCCGGTCTTGTTCAAAATGATCCAGCTGCTGCAAATGGCCTTGCAAAATCAGCAGCGCTTCCAGCTGTGTCGACAGCTCAACGCCTGACCGGCCTTCCATCTGCACCACTTTGGCTAAGTCCGCATTGGCTTCTGCAATCAGCTGCTGATTGTTCCGATAAGACCAGACCCACAGGCTCAGCAAAATTGCCACCGCACATAAGGCGCCAATAAACAGCAAAAAACGCTGCCTTTTGCGGACAGGATTAATATGCTGCCTCACCAGATTTTTATCTTTTAAAATTACATTAGAAAACAGCCCTTTAAGGAAATAGCCATGATCTTGTGAAATCGAATTGGTCGGCACGCCATAATCACTGCCGGTGCTTTTCATCAGATGAAAATCATCTGCAATCTGCTCCGTCATGGGGCTTTCAATCAGGCCTTCCTGCACTGCGCTGGTAAAATAAAAACCGCGGAAAACCGGTTTGAACTGGTAAGGGTTTTCCTGAAACAGCGTGCCGATAAAGGTTTTAAGTACGGGCTTCAAGCTTTTAAATTCTAAAGGAAAAGTCATGACGCTGGGCGAAATGTTCTGCGCATGTCGGCGGCTTAAGTGCGTGGTGCTGACGCTTTTTAGGCCGTCATATAAAATGCTGTAATGTTTTTCAAACAGCTCAACCGAATTTTCAGAAGAATTTGGGTCATATGGCAGTGTCGCACCCCAAACCTGATCAAATTCATCATTGTCATAACAGTCAAAAAACTCGGTAAATCCGGCAATCAAATCCATCTTAGAAAACACCAGATACACCGGCGCAAAGATTTCCAAGCGCTCGGTCAAGTCCTGAATCCGGGCGCGTAAATTTTTTGCTAATTTAATCGACTTTTCCGGGCTTTGGCTGACGAGTTCAGCCGCGCTGACAATCACAATCAGACCGTTAATAGGCGCTTTTGTACGGTTCTTTTTCAGGATATTTAAAAAGCCCAGCCATTCAGAATGATCTTCAGCATAAGCTGAATAGCGCCCCGCCGTATCCAATAACACGCCTTCTGTGGAAAAGAACCAGTCACAATTGCGTGTTCCGCTTAAACCCGCAGACACCATTTTTTGATGGCTGTCTTCAAAAGGAAAACGCAGGCCAGAATTATAAATGGCTGAACTTTTTCCCGCTGCAGGATTGCCGATCACCATATACCAAGGCAGCTCATATAAAGCAGCATTGCCTTTTTTATCGCCCAGCTTAGACTTGCGTATCAATTGGATGGAATCTTTAACTTGCTGATTAATCAGCTGTAATTCTTCTGTATTTTTAACTTTGCTGTATTCAGACTCAGTATCTTTACTGATGGCATCCGCCAGAATTTCACCCTGCTTTTGGCCACGTAAATGCTGGACAAGCTCATAAATGCCCCAGATCATCAGGCCAAGAAGATAAACCGCCACGATGATCCAAAAGGCCTTATCCGGCACGGTATTATGCATTGCGATAATTGTGACAAAAAATGCCAGCGCCATCATTGCTTTAGGATTAGTCACATACTGCCAGACATAGCCCAGCAAGGTATAAAATAATGTATTCACGTTATTCTCTTAAATTGTTTTTATTTCGATGCAGCTTCTTGTCTTTAAGCTTTTATTGGTTCAAAAATTCTTCTTGCAAAACTTGAGGTACAGCTTCTTCTTGCCAGCCTTGAAACAGCGCGTAAATATTTTCCTGTTCTGCGCTATATACCAAGCCATGTATATCTTCTGGGAAAAACGTCCCCAGCATAAAGCTGAAAATAGCGGACAGTTTCTGTGTATGGCCTACATAAGGCTGCCCATATAAAAAGTGCTGCGGCTCTATAACAGAATCCGTAAATTTCTGCTGCAATTTTTTGGCTGTCCGGGCATTCGAGGCATCATCTAAAATCAATACACAAGGCTCATCCTGCTGAAACTGCACGTGATGATTCAGCTGATGAGCTTGCAGATAATCTTGAATGCTGGCTTCATTCAGCGTCATTTTTAAGGTTTTGCAGGGCTGCAGCGCTTTCATTTCTATCTGCACATTGGCGATGCACCAGCTGGACACATATTCAGCGGCAATATACTGTTCAGATTGCCAGAACTTTTCGTCCAGCAGCGCTTGATCAATTTCAGAATCGGCATTGATCACTAAGCTAAAAGCATGCTCCTGCTGTGAAATGCGTTCCAAGATTTTAAGCCACTCAGCATAGGCGCTGTGCTGGCTGATAAAATGCTGCTCAATGTAGATTTGCGCCGGCACAATTGAAAATTGCTCCGCCAGCGTCTGCTGCATCTGTTCAGTCAGCGCATTATTCCATGAATGAATCATCTCCTCAGGCAACAGCAAATGAATGCAGAGCAGATTCAGCCGATGAACCGGCTTTGCGGCATGATCGGCAGGCTCTTCTTCAAATTCGCCATCGGCATCGATGTTTCCCATCCAAGCAGGATGCATTTTGTATTGATAGGCGATTTCACTGTCATAGAACATTGCTGAATCTTTTAAATGTTCAGCCACATCTGCCAATACAGCGGCATGCTGTTCAATTTGATGATTGATCAGATGGCTGATGCGCTGTTCACGCATCGGCATATGCAAGGTTTCGTCGTCTTCCGCATCTTGTAGCAAATCATCTAAATCCTGAATGCGCAGCGACAGTACCGGCAAGCCATAAGGATTCAATAAACTGGTGTCCAGCTCAGGACTTTTGAACTGCTTATACTGCTCAATGATGGCTTCATTTTCACCAAAGCTGTGCCAAGCCGCCGCCGCATAAATATGGACTGAAAATTCACTGCTTTGCATGGCTGGCGCTTTTGAGCTATCGATCAATTGCTGCGCTTGCTGTTTTTCAAATGCAGCGGCCTGAAGCGCTTTTTCTTGTTGTTTTTCTTTACGGTATTTCAAATACCGATAAATCAAATAGGGAGCTAATACAGCTGCTGTTACTGCGATAGGCAAAATCAGCAAATAGCAGAGCAGATCTGCGCCCGCCGGATCATAAGCCGTATCCCGCCAATACAAAATAACGCAGCTGTTGATAAGCAGCGCAATGGCGATAAAGGATGAAATTATTATTTTTATCATGATAAATTTCCGATTAATGCATAACAGGTTTCAGCATTGTCAATGGTTTTTTGGGGGCTTAAAAAAGCGCCATGCCCCAAGCCTGCCGCAACATCTGCACTTAAACGGGCAGAGTGGATATATTCTTTTTTTAAAATAAGGCGCACATCAACGGCCAGTGTCGGGCTGCACCATGTGCTGATGATTTTTTTCAGCTTTTCACTCATGGCCTGGCGCGGCAAAAAGCCTGCATAATCCTGACGGTTTAATGGACCAATCGTGATTTCAATTTTGTCATCCATTTGCCGGACGCTTTCACCGCAAAAGGTATTCAGCCCTAAACGGCTGGCCTGCGCAGCGCCTAAGCAGGTCCGCTGTTCAGCACTTAAACTGAATTGAGCCGGAATAAATTCTTGAATGGCAATCTCGGCATCAAAAATACAGCTGAGAATCGTTTTCAAGGCATAAACCGTATTGGTTTGCCCCTGCATCAATCCCGAAAATTCAGCAAAATAATCATCCAAATCTGCATGCTGATGCTGATTTTTTACATAGCCATTTAAGGCGTGCAGAATATCGATATAATGATTTTCTGAATCAATTTCATAGCGTATTGGCAGATTATAATGAAGGCTGGCATCCACATACTGCGCTGTCAGCTTATGGTTAAAGAGATTCAAAAAGTGCAGCGCTTCTTTTTGCTGTTTATGGCCGCTCAATTTAATTTTATTGGTATAGCTGTAAGGCAGCATGCCCTGCATACCGGTCAAGCCCACCATTAGATTGGTAAGATGCGCTTTATGATCATCCAAATGTAGCGCTTCAATTTCGCTTTGCGGAAAATTCAATTTCAGTGAACTGTTAAATTGAAAATTCGCCGCCCAATGCTTGCTTTTATCGGCATACGGCATATGCCTGAGCAGCCTGGCGGCTTGAATAAACTCAAAAGAAGCCGGCTTTTCCAGCAATTCCTCAATTACAGAAGCATTTTGCCACCAACGTTCTGAACGCATTGGTATAACTCCTGCTGAGATTGCACATCATAAACGATCAAATCAACATAACTGTTCATTTGAACTTTCAAATTAAATACTTGCGCCAGCAGCTGGCTGAAAATATACAGGCTATGACCGCGGAATACCTCGGACTGTATTCCCAGTTTGACTCGGACACCGCGGACAAATAAGGGATAAGGCTGGCTAGGTACTAATTTTTGAGTTAATTCAAAATCCAGTTTTTGGATTGAATCAATGACCATCTGATTTTCTTTGGTTTGAGGCAGATTGTACAATTCAAGCAATTCTTTCATCTGCGCAATGGCATCGCCCTTCATGAATGACATTGTATTTAAAGACAAATGCGAAATAATGCGCCATTGTTCCTGCTGCTTTTGTTCAAAATAATACGGCAAATTCGGGCGTTTCAGCATTACTGCGCGGCGCGCAAGATTGCTGTCATTCAATGTCAAAATATTTTGATCTTTATTGTAGCTTTCATGCGGCAAATCACGATTGGAGCACAGCAATTCAATACTGATGAAATCGGATTGCGTACTGTGCGGCGCTAAATGCTTAGACAGCACCGAATACTGCATTTCCTGGCTTTTTGCATGCGCAGAACCATTCAAACTGTAGAAAAAATTTACTTGATCTTGATGATAGTGGCTCATCGCAAAAAAAGGCAAAATCGGATGCTCAACCCGATCCTGACTGCTTTTTTCGCGGATCATATTCATTCTTAAAATTGAATAAGCCTGATAATATTCAGGATGATGCGCATCGGTCATCAGTGGATACTGCATGCGCTTATGGTCAATTTTTTGCGGTTCAGCCTGCTTTTTAAACAGATTGACGGCAGGTGTGCAAAACAGCTTGAAATTTGCGGCGCTTAATTCAGAATAATTGCGCAAACTGGCCTGATCATTCAGGTTCAATTTAAAGTGAATCTGCACTTCAAATTCCTGTACTGTTTGAAATAAGCGCAGAAAATCCAAATTCAGCGCCAAAAAATGAAATTTTTCAGGACAGCAGAAATATTCCATCAACAGCCGGTAGGCCTGATGCGTATGCTGATCAAGCGGCAGCACGCTTTCCTGTTCTTGAAACCCCGTCAGCTGAAAGGGATTGGCAATATCAAATGTTTCATGGCCGGCTTTAATTGTAAAACCTGTAGATTGCTGAAAAATGCTGTCCAGCACTTGCAGCGGGAAATTCGAAATCGCATCTAAATAAATCGGCAATATTCTGTGTTCCAGCAGCTTGTGCTTTTGATTGAAAA
Source organism: Acinetobacter sp. (assembly GCF_041919735.1). GTDB lineage: Bacteria > Pseudomonadota > Gammaproteobacteria > Pseudomonadales > Moraxellaceae > Acinetobacter. The sequence continues at coordinate 32,133 of NZ_JAYRTF010000013.1, read as the reverse complement.
TCTCAAAGCTTAAACTCAGCACCGCATTATGATGCAAATGAATATGCGCGCTGGAATGGGTCTTAAACTGTAATTGCTTTAGGGAAATCGGCAATAAAACCGTGTCCTGAACTGTTGAATATTCACACTGCACACCGCGGATGCTTTTCGACTTTAAAGCGGTGCTGCGCGGAATCAAGTGCGCATCGGCCAACTGCTTTATTTTATTGGCATCTTCAAATGAAATAACCGTACAGGCGGGAAAAGGCTTTAAATACTGCGGAAACATCACCTCAAAAATGGAGTGGGTAAACACTTCATAGCTGTCTGCCAGCTTTTTATCAATCCGTGCCGCGATTAATGAGAAAGCCTGAATCAGCCGTTCAATATGCGGGTCGTCAATCTGCTCTTGATTTAAAGATAAACGCTGGGCAATTTTAGGATATTTCTGCGCAAACTCACGCGATTGCTGGCCAAACTCCTGCAATTGCTTTTCATAATACGGTAGCAGCTCTTCAATCACAGATAACCCACTCAAGCTCTAGGCGAAATAACATATTGTTGTGTTGTCGGCTTTAATAAAGCATCAAAAACAACAGGTTCATATAAAGGATGAATATTCAGAAAAGCTTGAATACTGAGGCAAAGCGCTCCCATGTTGTCGCCTTCCATCTGCATTTCCACCTTGATTTGCTTTAATCTTGGTTCATGCGATGCAATGGACTGCTCAATCGACTGGCAAATTTTGTCGCGATCCGCCGGGTTGGCCGTTGATAAGCCTACAAAATCGATAATGCCGAACTGCAAAATAGACTGCTTCACCAAAGGGAAGTCATCAATATCACTGTTCAGCTTGACCATCCGGCTATTCAATAAATCTTCCAGATCCATCGCCACAGATTCCCTTAACTGCTGCAGTGACTGCCCCTGCAGCCCCTGATTTTCATTCGGCAGCAGCCGCTCAAATAATGTGGTTTTAAACCCATAAGGATAAAGGTGATCTAAATTCATGCTTTTCTTATTCTTCATGAGAAGAATAGAGGCCAATCAGGATCAGCCTCTATTCCAAATTGAAACTTATGCAGCGTAAGATGCAGTGTTATTCGAAAGTGACCATTTCTTCGTCACAGCGCCTTTTTGCGTGCCATTAATATCCTGCTGGTTATACGTCCATTCTACTGCGGCATATTTCAGGCCAAATGCTTCATGCGGAACGCCTTCTTCATTGACATTCGGCGTCACGCTGGATACTAAAACATGCTTCAATTTGATTTGAAGATATTTAATTCGCTTGTCGCCATTGGCGCGGTAAAAGTCGATTTGAACTTCATCAAACGTATAGCCGGCAGAACAGGCTTCCCAAAGTTTTGGACTGGTCGCATCCAAGTCTTTGACAAAAATCATATCGGCATGTTCAACGCGTTCAGCGGTATGGCCGCCTACACTTGAAGAAGTCGCAGATTTTGGCTGGCGCATATTGTGTGACCAGGAATTAACTTCTAGCCAGTTTTTATGCTCAGAATCGCGTGATTCACCATCCACTTTGTATTTGCCTTTAAACTGTACGTATATATCTTTCATTTTTATAATTTTCCTAATTTTAATTTAGCTTTATTATTATGCTGGCTCAAATTAATTTGAAGACTGAGGCAACTCAGTCACAAGCCTCAATGACACAGATAACTCGTCCAGCTGGAAATGCGGCCTCAAAAAGACCACAGACTTGTAGTGCCCAGGCTGAGCTGGATTCTCTACCACTTTGACCGATGCTTCACGCAGCGGATATTGGGCTTTGGCTTCCTGTGATGCGCCGTCATCCAGCAAAACATATTGTGAAAGCCAGCCATTTAAAAAGGCTTCAACATTGCCTGCAGATGCAAAACTGCCGACTTTATCGCGCATCATGGCTTTTAAATAATGCGCAATGCGCGAAACCGCCATGATGTATTGAATTTGGCTGGATAATGCCGAATTGGCATTGGCCGTATCACTGTCATATTTTTTCGGTTTTTGCGCAGATTGCGCGCCAAAAAATGCAGCATAATTGGTATTTTTACAATGCACTAAAGGCACAAAGCCTAAGTCGCTCAGTTCTTTTTCACGACGGTCGGTGATGGCAATTTCAGTCGGGCATTTAAAGACAACTTCGCCATCATTGGTTTTAAAGGTATGCACCGGCAGGCCTTCGACTAAGCCTCCGCCTTCCACACCGCGGATCGCAGCGCACCAGCCATGCATATCAAAGGCATTGGTCAAGCGTGTAGAAAATGCATATGCAGCATTCATCCATAAATATTCATTATGGTTTTCGCCGGAAACCTCTTCAACATAGTTGAAGCCTTCTGTGGCGGCGCCTTCTTTAGGATGATACGGCAAACGGCCCAAAACGCGGGGCATGGTTAAAGCGACATAACGCGCATCATCACTTTCCCGGAAAGAACGCCATTGCACATATTCAGCTGTTTCAAAAATTTTCGATACATCACGGGGACGATCAATATCGGTAAATGATTCTAAGCCGAACATTTCTGGGCTGGCGGCTGAAATAAATGGCGCATGCGCAGCGGCCGCCACATGTGAAATCTGCTCCAGCAAATACATGTCTGAAGATGTGCGGTCAAATTCAAAATCGCCAATCAAAGTTGCATATGGCGCGCCGCCAAAGGAGCCATATTCTTCTTCATAAATTTTCTTGAACAGCGTGCTTTGATCAAAATCGGATGCGCTTTGAAAATCCTTGATCAGTTCCTTTTTTGTCGTATTCAGCATGCGGATTTTAATTAAAGAATTCGATGGTGTTTCTTGGCAAAAATAATATAAACCGCGCCAAGTTGACTCCACTTTCTGAAAATCAGCATGATGCATGATTTTACTGAGCTGTGCCGAAATCAGCGCATCAATTTCTGCAATACGCTTATCAATCGACAAGGTCATGTTTTCAGAAACGGTAATCGTTCCAGCCATTACTTCTTTCGCCAGTTCGCCAATCAAGCTTTTGGCGCGGCCATGCTCATCATCATTGCGCGCAATGCGGCTTTGCTCAACAATTGAATCCAGCAAACTGTATTCTTCTTTTATGGCTAAATCGGCTGCCGCTGCTGCACCTGCATTATTCATTTTCAGCCTCCAAACTCAGCTTGCGGACTTGATCTGTGTTTTGTAAAACATCATCCAACAGATCTTCCAGCCGCTCATTATTTGAAATTTTATTGCGCAGATCGGTCAGGCGTTCACGCGCCGCAACCAGTTTTTTCAATGGATCAATCTGCTGCACAATATTTTCCGGCCGGAAATCATCCATCGATTTAAAGGTCAAATCTACAGACAGTGTGCCGCCCTCTTCAGTCAAGGTATTTTCAGCCCGGAAATTGGCGCGCGGCGCTAAAGACTCCATCACCTCATCAATGTTTTCCAAATCCACATTGATAAATTTTTTATCTTTCAGCTTGGTTTTTTCCAGCTCAGATGCTGCAGAGAAATCGCCAAGTACACCGACGACAAAAGGCAGTTCTTTGATTTCTCGCCCATCACCGACTTCAACATCATAAGTCAGCTGCACCCTCGGCGGCCGAATACGCTGTAATTTTTTTTGCACACTTTCACGCTTGGCCATTTTATTTTCCTTCTTCTTTTATTTTTTATTAAAAGTTTCAAATGGTGATGTATTTGCAGAATCAGAGACTTTCACTGCAGCTTCTTTGACAGGTACTGTTTTATTCACTTTGAGCGCTTTTGGCGCAGTGTTTTTGACAATTTCCGGCTTGCTTTTTCTGGCTGTTCCGCCTGCTGCTGCCGGCGAAGATTTCTTTGCCGATTTCTTTTTGGAGGCAGCTTCAGTCCCTATTTTATCGGGATTCATTTGCGCAACTGGCTGTGCAAAACGGATGGTATCCGCTAAGTTTTTTGCAGCTGGATAGACATCTTCAGATAAAGAACGCAGTTCAGCAGTACGCATTTGATTTAATGCAGTTTGTGCAATTCCGGCACCCGCAAGGAATGCAATATCGGTCATTTGCGGTGTATCGATATTCTGACCGCGCAGCTGACTAACGGCTTGAAGCGCTTTTAAATTATTGCCAAGACTTTGATATTGCTGAGCAATATCAATTTTCAAACGTGCTTGTTTCTCTGCGTCCTGCTTATTTTTTTTATCGCACAGCTGGCTGTATAAACTGATTAATTCAACATCTGCTTCACCCGCTGCCAATGAATATGTTTTCAAGCAGGATCTGCTTAACTCGATGGAATCGTCTTTTTTTGCATGGCTGATTTGCGCTGCACAGGCAATAGCAATCAATGGCATAAAAAATATGCCTTTGGTCAAAATACGCATCTATTTTTCTCTAAATTATTGAGTCGTTATCTGCAAGGTTCATCACTTATTATTTTGTGATTCTTCCTTTTTCTAATCATTTTTAAGTTTTAACGTTGCCGATTTAACAAAAAAGCACCATCAAAAGTCAATAAAAAAAATAAAAAATTGAGCAAAAAATGACATTTTTTGCTTTTTTTTGATAATTTCTGCAAATTGATTTTGATTTTGATAAAAAATATGTAGAATACGCCGGTAGCTTTATTATAAAAACAACATAAAGCTTTGATTTAAAATATAAAACTAAAATTAATTAAAAACAGCCTGTAAATAGACTTATTCCAATAAGCTGCTTGCTCGAACAAAAATACAGAGATATCCATGAATAATTTAAAGATTTTGATTACAAAATTATCATCACAATCACGTTTATCACTTGAAAAATCAGCTAATACCTGTATTGCACAGCAGAATTATGAAATTGAAATTGAACATTTTCTATTGGAAATTCTGAAACAGAATCAAGAAAATGATCTTCAGATTTTAATGAAAAAATATAAGATTGCGAAAGATGATTTAATTCATGATCTGACTGATAGCATCTCTCAGCTGCCAAAAGGCAATGCGCGCACCCCGATTTTTGCCAAATCAATTGTCCGTTTGCTTGAACAGGCCTGGCTCTTAGCCTCTGCTGAACAAAATTCCATGATCCGAAGCGGCCATTTAATCACAGCATTACTGACGGCCCAGGATCTTTATCAAATGGCTGCCCGCGCATCATTGCTTTTTGATCTATTACCAATTGATAGCATGAAGCATAAATTTATCGATTTATGCCAAAACAGCAGTGAAAATCAAAACAAGAACCATGCACTCAATGCAACTGCAGTTGATGCCGGCAACCTACCCGCATTAAAAACACCTGCACTGGATCAATACACTATCAATTTAACGGAAAAAGCTAAAAATGGCGGGATTGATCCAGTCATTGGCCGTGAATTCGAAATCCGTTTGATGCTGGATATTTTAATGCGCCGCCGGCAAAACAATCCGATTCTGACCGGTGAACCGGGTGTCGGAAAAACGGCTGTTGTTGAAGGTTTAGCGCTGAAAATTTCACAAAATCAGGTGCCGGATGTGCTGAAAAATGTTCAGCTGTACACTTTGGATATGGGGCTGCTGCAGGCTGGCGCCAGTGTGAAAGGTGAATTCGAAAACCGCCTCAAGCAAGTGATTCAAGAGGTTCAGTCCTCTGCCCACCCGATTATTTTATTTATTGATGAAGCGCATACCTTAATTGGCGCTGGCGGCCAGGCGGGGCAAAATGATGCGGCCAATCTGCTAAAACCAGCCTTAGCGCGCGGTGAACTGCGGACTATTGCCGCCACGACCTGGGCTGAATATAAGCAGTATTTTGAAAAAGATGCTGCACTGAGCCGCCGTTTTCAAGTGGTCAAGGTTGATGAACCTTCCGAAGAAGTTGCCATTGATATGTTGCGCGCCATGATTCCCGTAATGGCCAATCATTTCAATTTGCAGATTGATGATGAAGCCATCGTCAATGCCGTACACGCATCGCACCGCTACATCACAGGCCGCCAGCTGCCAGACAAAGCTATCAGTGTTTTAGATACGGCTGCAGCCCGCGTGGCTTTAACACAAAATGCCAATCCTGTTCTGCTGGATCAGCAGCAAGCGCAGCTGCATAACCTGAAGCTGCAGCAGGAAATTTTATCTCAAGAAAATCAAAGCATGCCGATTCATCACGAACGTTTAGATGAACTGGCGCAATCCATTTCCAGCCTCAATGCCGAAATTTCAGCAACACAAGAAAAATGGCAGCAAGAACTGCAGCTGGTGCAAAAAATTAAGGCATTGCAGCAAAAGTCTGAACCGGATCATATGGATCAATTCAATATTGAAATGCAGCAACATGAAATTTTAGCGCTGCGTCAGCAACTATTGAAACTGCAAGGTCAATCTCCGCTGGTCTTTGAACGGGTCAATGCCCAGATCATTAGCGAGATTATTTCCGACTGGACGGGCATTCCTGTTGGAAAAATGCTGCATGATGAAATCAAGCAAATTCTGAGCCTGGAGGACAAGCTCAGCCAGCGCGTGATGGGGCAAGATTATGCGCTTCGCCAGCTGGTGCAAGGGATTAAAGCCGCAACAGCAAAATTGGAAGATCCCAATAAACCGCAAGGTGTTTTTCTGCTGGCTGGGCCAAGCGGTGTGGGCAAAACAGAAACTGCTTTGGCTTTGGCCGATGAACTGTATGGCGGTGAATCACATTTAATTACCGTCAACATGTCTGAATATCAAGAGGCGCATACAGTTTCATCCTTAAAAGGTGCGCCTCCCGGCTACATCGGTTATGGTCAAGGCGGTGTTTTGACTGAAGCTGTGCGCCGTAATCCATACAGTGTTGTGCTTTTAGATGAAATTGAAAAAGCCCACAGCGATGTGCAGGAACTGTTTTATCAAGTTTTTGATAAAGGGGTTTTAGAGGATGGCGAAGGCCGCCTGATCGATTTTAAAAATACCACGATTCTTCTGACCTCCAATACCGGCTCCAATGCAATTATGCAGGCATGCCTGCATAAACCGGCAGACGAATGGCCGAGCGCTGAAGAGCTGATTGAGCAGCTGAAGCCAGCGCTGTATAAGCAATTTAAACCCGCATTTTTAGGCCGCATGCGCATTGTGCCGTATTTCCCGCTGCATGATGATCTGCTGGTGCAAATTATTCATCATAAATTAGGCAAAATTACAGCGCGGATCGCCAAGCATTATCAAACCCAAGTGAGCTATAGCGATGAATTGGTGGAATTGCTGCTCAGCCGCTGCACAGAAATAGACAGCGGCGCGCGCAATGTCGACAACATTTTAAATTCTACGGTACTTCCAGAGTTGGCAACGCATATTCTAATGGCGATGAGTGAACAGAAAATCCCAAGCATGATCCAAATCAATGCCTTAAATGATGAAATTCATTATGTTTTGGACCCTCAACTGCCGCCAGAAAAAAAATCAAAAGCAGCCAAAAGCAAACCATTAAAAGCATAAGTATCAAACCTAATTATTATAAAGGCCAAATATGAGTTTAATACTCGATGATTTATTGCAGCCGATCTCAGCGGACTGCCCTTGCGGTGTCGATTGCTCATTTTCAAATGAATTTCACGCCATCAAAAAAGCCAAGACGCAGGACGACCCACTGCTGGAGCAAGGTGACTGGATTTCTGAGCCCAAGCAGGCGGATTGGGCATTTATTCACGCAAAATCCACTGAGCTGCTGACCGAAAAAACCAAAGATCTGCGGCTCTTTACATGGCTGTTGGAGGCTTGGACGCATCTTTACGGCTTTGAGGGCATTGCCAAGGCGCTAGAGCTGACACAGCGCAGCTTGAGCAATTTTTGGGTTCAATTGCATCCAGAAATTGAAGATGATGATCTCGATCAGCGCATTGGCCTTTTGCAGGGATTCGTGCATTTATTGCCGAATTTGCTCAAGCATGTACCGATTGTCAGCACATCCGCAGCATATGCGCTTGCCGATTATGACAGCATGCTGCATCAGAAAAATCAAAAATTGAAAAGCGGTTCAGAAGATGATGAGCCAGAAACATCCAGCCCGCAATTGGAACAATTCGAACAGGCTTTATTTAATACGTCAAAATCTTTTCAATTCCAGCATTATCAGCAATTCGTTGAAGCATTAAATCAATGGCAGCTGCTGAAAGACGTGTTGGATCAATTAATGGGTTTAGATGCGCCAAGTTTTTCGAGTATAGATTCACAAATAGAAATGGCGCATATCATGCTGAAAAAGATCTACAAAGCCGATGCTTTTTTAGCATCTTCGATAAATTCATCTGCGGACCTTGCCGCAGCGGCTTCTACACCTTCGCTTTCAGAAAATATGGCCATGCCTGTGGCAGCGCACACGGCTCAGTCCGCGCCGCATCAGCCGTCCTTTCAGCCGCAGCCGCAAAATCATTTAGCGAACCGTGAACAGGCGATGCAGGTTTTACAGAATATTGCTGATTATTTTCAAACCAATGAGCCGCATAGTCCAGTCAGCTATCTGCTGCAGAAAACCATTAAATGGAGCCAAATGCCGCTGCATGAATGGCTATCTCAGGTCATCAAAAATGATAAGCCGCTCGAAAGCATGCAGGAACTGCTGGGTGTGCAGCTAAATTCAGAAGAATCTCATAATGAAACAAATAGTGATTGGTAAGATTGATGTTTAAAGCAGAAAAAATTTTATGGGGTGAAGGCCTGTTTTTGCGTCCGCAGCATTTTCAGCTGCAGGATGCCTATCATGAACAGCGGCTGAGCCAAACCATTCGGGCAACGATTCCTTTTGCCTACGGTATTCAGGCCTTTCAATTTGATGAATCTCAGCTCAGCACCAATGTGCTGGCCATCAGTCAAGTTGAAATGATTTGGCAAGATGGCGACATTTATCAGGCGCCTGCCCATGACTTGCTGCCTGAGCCTATTTTACTGGATGCGCTGCATTTAAAAACTGAAATGCAGATCTATTTGGCGCTGCCGATTGTGCAGCCGAACAAGAAAAATATCAGTTTTGAATCTGCGCAAAGCCAATCCAGCCGATACCATTCACATCTGATCGAAACGCATGACTTATTTACAGATGCCAGCAGTGCTGAAATCAGCCTGCTCAGGCGCCGTGCTGAAATCAAGCTGTTTGAATTGCATCATGAGCCGCAGCAGCTGGATGGCTTTTTATACCTGCCGGTGGGCCGGATGAAACGTCAAAGTTCAGGCAGTTTTGTGCTGGACAGCAAATTCATTCCGCCGATTTTGCATATTGAATCCAGCGAACCGCTCATGTCTGGATTAAAGCGCACACTGAATGTCCTGAAGGCGAAGATCAAAGCGATACAGGCCAATAACCGTGAAAATGAGCAGAAATTAATTGAGTTCCGTTCTGGCGATATTGTGTCCTTTTGGCTGGTCAATGCGCTGAACACCGCACATGCCGCATTAAACCATTTGCTGCAGTATCCGCACATACACCCTGAGCGGCTGTTTTTTGAATTGCTTCGGCTCAGCGGATCACTGCTGACCTTTTCAACCGCTTATGAGGTTGATCAGCTGCCTCAATATAAGCACCATGCCTTAGAAGAAAGTTTCAGCAGCCTAGATAACATTTTGCGTGATTTGCTGGATACGATTATTTCTAACCGCTATATCAGTATCGCGCTGAAAGAAACCCGTCCATCGTATTGGATCGGCGGTTTGGAATCCGACAAAATTAGCCGCGATACCCGCTTATATTTGGCAGTTTCCAGCGGTGTGATGCCAACGCATGATCTGATTTCTTATGTTCCGCTGCGTTTCAAAGTCGGCAATACGGTTGATGTAGAACAGCGGGTTGTCGCTGCCCTTCCAGCCATTCCTTTGCAGCATCTGATGCAGGTGCCTACCGCGATACCTGTGCGTTCAGGAGTCAGCTATTTTGAAATAGAACCGCATAGCGATCTCTATCAGCGCATGCTGGATTCTGAAAGCATTTGCGTCTATATCCCGAGCGGATTCCAAGATATTTCAATTGAATTAATTGCTGTGATGAATGGGTGAACGCAATGAATATGCAAAATAATGCCCCCTCTCTTTTTGATGATGGCCAAATCGGCTTTGGCATGGCGCCGGCGGCGATTGAAAATAAAATTGCCAGCACCTCAAATTTGGTCGATTTAATGCATGATGGCTTTTACATTGTTTTTTTACTGAAAAATCAGTATGTCCCCTCTCATGCGGAAAGCTTTAGAGAAAAAATTTTGGATTTGCTGAACCGTTTCGAAAGCCAGGCGCGCAAGCTGCAATTCAATTCAGACGATATTCAGGATGCCAAATATGCCTATTGCGCCTTGCTGGATGAAACCATTATTACGCAGCAGGATGCCCGTTTTTTTGAACTTCAAAACAACTGGATGATGTGCCCGCTGCAATTAAGCCTGTTTGGTTCCCAGCTGGCGGGCTACCGTTTTTTTGAAAAAATGGAAGAAATCCGCAGTAAGGGCAAAGAACGCCTCGCCGCGCTGGAGGTTTATCATTACTGCATTCTATTGGGATTTCATGGCAAATACCGTTTGGAATCCATTGAAAGCCTTAATGTGCTGGCTTCGCGTGTCGGTGATGAAATTGATTATCTCAAAGGCAAAAAAGCAGCCTTTTCTCCTTTTTCGGCTTTGCCTGATCAAATTAAGCATATTATTCACCGTGAACTGCCTTTTTTCTGGATTCTGATTTTTTGGCTGATTTTTTTATTATGCGCTTTTACTGCTTTACACTTTATGCTGTTAAATCAAAGCAATGAAGCTTTTGCCAAGTTCCAGAACGTGATTGCGGCTCCAGCGGAAGCTGCATATATCATTATTCATTTACCTTAATAATAATTTTAATAAGTACGCTAAATATGGCAAACGAAAAACAAAATAACGTACGCATTCTTCAATCTACGCATAAAAAAGCAACGCATCCGGCTGTGCATGCCGTTTGGGGATTTTTTGCAGGCGCCGCATTCATTGCTATGGCGCTCTTGATGTATCTTTATTTAAATGACCGCGATGAGTCAAAATTTTCATCTGACAATCATTTTCAAGAAGATACTGCCGTTGTTTCACATGCAGAGCCGGCGTTGCCGGAACAAGCTGAACATCCAATGCCTCAGGCTGCACCTCACGCAAATGAAGCAGAATCTGAACACAGTCCGCATTTTTCGGATGATTTACTGAGTGCATTCAAACATGAAAAGCCCGTTCAGCCGGCTGCGCAGGCTCGCTCTCCATTTGAACATTCACTGACTCAGACAAGCTCCGCAACGGTTCCTGTCGCAAAAAAAACGCAGGCAACTGAACGGCTAAAAAATGCACCTGTAAATAAGCCAGCAGTCAAAGTAAAAGCTAAAAATGATTTAGCCAAAATGCCAGCCAAACCGGCTTTGCAGCCTGCTTTAGCTCAGCAAATAAATGAACCGGAACCCGATGTTCCTAGTCCGCGCGCTTCACTGCAAGTGACGATAACAAAGACCTTGTCTCCAATTAAAGAGACTGCTGCGGTTCCATGATTTTCCTTCTGGTCTGCAGCTTTATCGTGCTCAGCATTGCGATGGCGTTATTCATGTCCTATGAATTTAGGCAGCTGCTCAGCCAAACATTGCACAACATAATAAAGCGCAGCAAGGAGCAATTTTCATCTGCAAAACAGTTTGCCCATCAGTTGAATACTGCTGCATCGCCAGAACACATTCAGTCGCATTGGCATTTGCAGCAATGGTGGATTTTAATTGCCGGCTTATTTTTATTCAGCAGCATCCTTATACATGCATTTACACGGCCCATTACAGCTTCTGCAATTGAAGCGGATTATCTGAAAAAAACTGATCCGAAAATTTACGCGATGCTGGACGGTCAAATGCTGGATGTCCCGCCTGAGGTGGATGAGGCCTTGGTTCAAGATGCCGTCAATGATGCCATTGCTTTAGAAAATACCGCGGCTGTCTCCGCTTCACAGATTTCTCCTAATTTTGGACCGCTTTCTGATACCAATACAGCTTTGGATGAAAATGCATTTGAATATCACCATACCGATATTGCTTCTGCAGACCGCAAATGGAATAAAATCAATCCGCGCTATAAACAGCGTCTGCTGATGGTTTTTAAAATAATGCGGGAACAGCATGGCTATGAAATGGTGCTTTTAGAAGGCTACCGCAGTCCTGAGCGGCAAAATAATTTATCTTTAAATATCAACACTACGCGCGCAAAAGGCTATCAAAGCTACCATCAATTTGGCTTAGCCGCAGATGTCGCCTTTAAACGCGATGGTAAAGTTGTGATTTCGGAGCGTGATGCTTGGGCTATGCGCGGCTATCAGCTCTATGGGCAGACAGCCGAATCCGTTGGCCTGACCTGGGGCGGACGCTGGAAATCCATTCAAGATTATGGCCATACCGAATACCGGATGCCAGGGCTCAAGAAAACCAGAGAAATGGCCGAACAGCTCACCTCAGAAGGTCAGCTGCAAGCCACGGGTTTTGCTCATGCGCCGTAATGGGTGCAATCCATCATTTTATGCTTAAAACAGGCAATCGTATTGCGTGATTTTCAATACATCAGATTCAACACTTTTAAGCCAGATAGCCTTGCAGCTGCGCTAAAACTTCGGTCGTTTTTTCTGCATGCAGCCAATGGCCGGCGCCTGAAATATCCTGAATTTCAGCCTGTGGAAATTGGCGCATTAGTGCGTCTAAATATTCCGTTTTGGCAATATAAGGCGACGCCGTACCGCGTAAAAATAAAGCCGGCTTATTCCACGGTGCCTGTTCTTGCCAGCTCAAAATATCGGGATAATGCGCATATAACGCGCTGACGTTGAACAGCCATTTGCCTTTAGAAAAAGACTTCAATAAAAATTGAATCACCATGTCTTCCGAAATAAACGGTTTCATAATATCAATAGCTTGCTGGCGTGTTTGAATATCGGCCTGTTCAACGGCCAGCAGCGCTTTAAAAATTTGATCATGATGATTTTGCTGATATGCATACGGCGCAACGTCTAAAACAGCTAAGTGTTCAATCCGTTCAGGCGCTAAATCCGCAATGCGCATCGCAATTTTTCCGCCCATCGAATGACCGACCAAACTCACATGCTGCAATCCAAGATGATCCAGAGTTTCCACAACATCCTGCGCCATCAGTTGATAATTCATTTCTGGCGAATGCCCTGACTTGCCGTGATTGCGCACATCCAGCTGAAGCACGCTATGTGTTTTTGCGAATGCCCGCGCCAGCATGCCTAAATTGCTCAAGCTGCCAAATAAACCATGAATAAACACAATTGGTGTTTTTATGGAGTCAGTGTTTTGCTGAAAATCATAATGAAGAATCATGTTGCTGATGCTGTTTTCTTTTAAAGATGATTGATGATGATTCTTTAGGGGGATTTAATCAATTGGCTTTTGATTAAATTTTATTTTTTTTGCTTAGGCTATTTTGGAGTGTAAGTTAAATCGAGGCAAGGATCTATGCTGAGTCATATCGCCTTGCTGGCCTCAATTATTGCTTTGTTTTAAAGATAAATCAGTTGAAATGGTTCAACGGCAGCTTTAAATAGCGGATGCCATTTTCTTCCGGCTTCGGCATTCTGCCTGCATCCATGTTGATTTGAATCGCCGGCAGAATCAATTTCGGCATGCTTAAAGATGCATCACGGCGGTTGCGCATTTCGACAAACTCAGTTTTTGCCGTACCATCATGAATATGAATATTATGCTGTTTTTGCGCCTGAATGGTTGTTTCGCAATGATACTGTTCACGGCCTTCTGGCAAATAATCATGGCACAAGTACACGCGCGTCTGTTCTGGAAGCGCATAAAGACGCTGTACAGAATCAAACAGTGCCGATGCGCTGCCCTTTGGAAAATCGCATCTTGCCGTGCCATAATCCGGCATAAACAAGGTATCTCCCACGAAAACAGCATCGCCAATCACATAGCTTAAGCAAGCTGGTGTATGCCCTGGTGTCGGAATATTAAAAGCCTCCATGTCACCGATTTTGAAGGCCTCATGATCTTCAAACAAATAGTCAAAAATTTGATTTGAATTGAAATATTTCATATCAAAATTATAAATCGCGCTGAATGTCTGCTGCACGCCAACAATATTATGGCTGATGGCAATTTTGCCGCCAGCCTGTTCTTTGATGTATTGCGCAGCCGTTAAATGATCAGCATGGACATGGGTTTCTAAAATCCATTCGACGCTTAGGCTATTTTGCTGAATATAGGCAAGAATTTGATCTGCATGCTGAGTCGAGGTTGAAGCAGATGGTGCATCATAATCCAAAACACTATCAATTACGGCGCATTTCCCTGTCTGGGGATCAGTCACCACATAACTGAAAGTATTGGTGTTTTCATCAAAAAAATCCTGTACCTGCGCCTGCATCATGATTTCAGCCCCCTGCTAGCCCAAAGACGATGCAGCCATACGCCTGCAAACATGGCTGCAATAAAATAGATTGCCTGATAATAACCCAAACCGATTAAAGTAAAACTTGGTGCCGGACAAATACCTGCAATTCCCCAGCCAATGCCGAACATACAGCTGCCTGCGATTAACTGCTTATCTAAATGTGTATTTTTCGGCAGCTCAATTGCTTCGCCATACAGCGTTTTCATTTCTGGATGACGCATGGCGCGCTGAAATGGAATGAATGCAACACAAATTGCGCCTGCCATAACGAAGGCTAAACTTGCATCCCACTGCCCTGTAATATCCAAAAAGTTAAGGACTTTTTCCGGATTAGCCATGCCTGAAACCATAAGCCCAACAGCAAATAATCCGCCAAAAATAAATGCTAGAACATTTTTCACGATGCTGCTCCTAAGACATGACGCATCACAAATACAGTGATCATACCTGCCGCCATAAAGGCTGCTGTCGCAATAAAAGAACGTTTTGATAAACGGCTAATGCCGCAAATGCCATGCCCGCTGGTGCAGCCAGAACCCAAGCGTGTCCCAAAACCAACCAGCAGCCCTGCCAGAACCATCATCCAAGGGCTCGCATTCAGCGTAATTTCTGGCTGAGTAAATAGGCTGTAAATGAAAGGGACAATGAATAGGCCAAGCAAGAACCACGTCGAAGGACGCCCAGCCCGCCCTTGAGCATTCAACAGCTGGCCCACTAAACCGCTGATTCCAGCAATTTTTCCATGCACATATAAATAGCCTACTGCGGACAGGCCCAGCATTGCGCCGCCAATGAAAGCCCAAATGAAGTCATGCACTGATGATGATCCATAAAACAATATATGTTTTTATAATATGTTATTGCCCGTATTTTTCAAGCGATTTTTTACATATTTTTTGCAGCGTTCCAAGCCTTGACTGCATTTATCCCGCTAAGCATTTAATTCAATCCTTTCAAACTTCAATCATTTTATTTCTGACTTCATTCCAGATTGCGTCGGCTGAGCTGGCCAAAAGCAGCTCAGCGCGCATCTGAATTTAGCACATTTCATCCTTTATTATTTAAATAAAATTAATAATGAAAAATTAGCCTTGAATATATCCCCGAGGAATTTTTAACTTTTCATTTTTTTATGCAATTTTATTAAACAAAGCCATTTCAAAGGAAATATGGATTGCTGGAACCCGCTGTCAATCTGATTGATGCGTTCGGACTTATGCTTCGAAGTCTTTTAAAACCCGATCTGCAAACCATTTTGGCAATACCGTTAAACTTTGATTCATTTTCAAGATTTCAGCAGATTCAATTTCCGCAATAAAAGATGCAATTTGCCCATCGGCTGAATTATCAAAAATATACGTGCGGTCTGCGGCTTCTACCGCCTGCATCAGCAAATCCATGCTGCGCTGGTAGCGTTCTATAATTTTTTGCTCCGGCACGCCATGCCCGCCAGTCTGCACACGGTATTTGACCCGCGCAATGTTAATCATTGGATCAACTGTCGATACAAAATATAAATATGTGCGGTAGCCTTTGCGCTGAGCTTCTTTTAAGAATTCGACTTTGGATATATGCGACATCACCGTTTCAAAGGTAAAACTGACCTTTAAATCCAAAAAGGCCAGCCGGATGTAATCAATAATGCGGGCGCATAAATAGGAGTCAATTTCACTGGGATCAAACTGAATTTTCCATTCATCCAATACCGCCGGCTCTTTGGATAGCAACGGCGTATATTCTCCTGCTTTAGGGCGCTTTTTTTGTTTGAGAAAAGCCAGCAAGTCTTGGGCTTTTAAAGATGGATGATAGCTGATCAGGTCGATGCGCTGTGTTTGATTCAGCTGCTGCTCAAGTTCATCGGCATTTAAATATGCCCCAATATGATGGGGCAATAAATATTCTTTGACGGTGCTTTTTCCGGAACCATTTGGCCCTGCAAACATCCTGATGCGAGGCTGCCGGGGCATACGCTATGCAGTTTCCGCTAATTTCTTTTTACGTTTCAGCACTTTCGGCAATGGGCCAGCATCAACATAAGCTTGTGCTAAATCTTTTACTGCGGTTTCTTGACCATTTACAGCACGGCGCATCAGCAGCTGATTTTTTGCATATACGACTTCAGAAGACGCGCAGGCACGCTCAAAAGCATGGCGAAATGCATGAATTGCAAGTTTAGGAATCATATCATCCTCATACTTGCCGGCTTTGATTACTGAAGTATAAGCTGTCATTCAACAACTCCTGAAAGTAAACACCCAAATACGGAACCTGTGGCGCTATAGCTATCTTAGCATATTGACCTAATTTGTCTATTTCTTCTACAGAATATGAAAATATGGCCAAGCTCAGCGCCAGCATGAATAAGCTATCTTTCATTTTTTCTTTAATTTTGAAATGGTGCAACAAAACCGTCTACACCAAGCCTATTCACCAATATAAAAGCCATAAAAAGCCGCTTTTCAGCGGCTATCAAGGAACGACATCAACATGATGCATTAAAGAGCAAAGCGCTTAGCCAGGGATGCTATGCCTATCCTCTCTAATACGTTTAATCATAAGCCCGATGAACTTATCATTTTGAACCAGTTTTTTATCATTTCCTGACAACTTTCATTTTCAGTATGGTCTATTGCTTAATTTTTCCGCTACAAAATACAGCAATGCTCATCCCAGCGTTGCCCAAACTGGCCTTTTGCTGATTTAAATACAGTTCAGAAGCCATCAGCCTGATTGAAGACAGCTCCAGCTCAGGATTGTCCTTGGACAGCTGAGCAATCTGTTCATAAGCATTGAGCCGGTCACATAACGCCTGGCTTTGCTGCTCAGCATCCGCCTTGCTGCCTGGCGTATCCAAAATCGCTTTCGTCTGCTTTATTATTTCAGTATGATGCTGAATTTGCTGATCATACTGCTGCTGCGTAAGCGTTTCTGCTCGCGCAAGGCTCATCATGCAAAAAATCAGTGCGCCCAGCTTAAGCTTCATCGCCTTCTTTCCAAACATCTTCATAGTCATCTGCATCAATCATGAAGCGGTAGCCTGTGTCCAATGCCAAGTACGGAAGCGCGTCAGGGAATTCTTTGTCCAATTCCTTAACACTGATAATTTCAAAGAATGCTTCGCCATCATCCAATTCACCGCCATAGATAAACCAAGCTACTTTGTTCTCATCCGGCAATTTGCGCAGCCCAACAATCGGCTCTTTATTTAAGGTATGCAAGGCAATGGCAACCAAATCGGTTTCTTTCACCGGCAAATAGGCTGAGCCAAATTCTTCGCATACTAATTTTTGTTCTTCAATCAGCTCTTTATCCATGGTCGTCAAGCATTCATCTTCAATTCGATTGCCGCCATTGTATCCGATCAATATGTCAGATAGTCAGGTTCAAAATGAAAACTTGCGTTTTTTCTTACAGCCCATGGCTTATGGATTGCATGCATGAAGCGAATCTAATATATATGCATGCCGCCAATAAAAAAAGCACCAGATATGCTGGTGCTTTCATCAGTTTATTTAAACTGCGGCAAATAAGCCAAAGTGCTTATGAGCCTGAATATACTTGTTTGAATTGCTGAAACAGTGAGGATTCTTGACCATTTCTCAGCACATAACGGGTAATTGTACCTCTGTCTGTTTCCAGACTCATGGTGATGTTCTGATCTTCTTTTTGCCCTTCAACTTTCAGCTCCGCCATCAGCTTTACAGGAACAGTCACAAAAGCGCGTGAACGGTACATGCCCAAGATCATGGCTTGTTCTGTTGCTGCCGCAGGAGTAAAGTCCAGTGTTTTCTGACCATTGCTAAAACTGACATGCTTGATCGTATAGTAATGGCTAACGCTGTTCAGGCTGATTTTCATGTCCAGAACATCTTTTTTCTGTTCATTCCAGCCCACCAGCACTGCAGGACATAGCTCATTGGCTTCACATAAAAGCAGTCCACTGGTACCTACATTTCCACTTTCTGGAAGCGCCGCACAGCCAGAAATCAGCATTGCGCTAAGGGCTAGGCCCATCATCTTTTTCATCTTACCCTCTATACAATGTCATGCCAGTTTCGTTCTAATGAACTGTTCTTTAAACGCTTACTATACCGTGATCCGCAAAAAAATCATTATTTTTAGCCAGCAGCACATGGATTTGGTCTTATTTTCCCCGTTTGCAGCCCATCTTCCAGACGCTGTGCTTTTTCGAGCGTTTGAACATGCCTCTCTAAGATGCTGACAAATCAACGCCTCTGCTTCCCATTTTTTATAAGATTATTTTCAAATCTCACCAAAAAACTTGGATAAAAAGGCAGTGAGTGATTTGACATAAGCGGCGGACAATGCCCATGCAGCAAGGCATAGAAGCTATGTGGGGCAATCATTTTACAAAGCCGCATACTGGCTTTAAGCGTATGTGCCCTTTCAAGGATATTGGATATCGTTTGATGCGGCACAACAAGCCTGATCGTGAAAATACCTGTTTCTGAAATTTGGGAAGATTGAATGAAAAATCAGCAAAATACGGAAGCGCTACAGCACCCGTAATTGCTAAGATTTAACTTTTGCCAATAAGCGGCATCGGGCTAAACTGTTCTCTGCCCTGATTGCCCGCACCATTTGTGAGCAAAAAAGTCAATCCTGCATGGCATTGAATACCCCTGATCTTCCCTTTAAGCAAATTCTATCTTCACGCAGTTTCGCTAAGCTGTTAACAGATAAGGAGATCATTAAAACAGCAGCGATTTTTCAAATCAACGGCGCGCATGCATGGCTGTCAAAGCAGCGCCTTGGCACTGCACTGCATACCCTACGTTATGAAGACCTGCCGTATCTCTCTATAAAAGGCATCTCATATGCAATTGGCCTCGAATATTCAGCAAATGGCAGACAGACCATCAATCCTGAAATTTACCACCAAATTAATGTTTTATTTAGAAAAATATTCAATATAAAAAAGCCGCCGTCATGTTCAGTACCCTGTATGAAAAAATGCATACCTATGATTTAGGACGGCCTTGACATAAAACCCAGCAGCGCGATCAGCTGATGACGGCTTTAATGAAAATGCAAACATGTAATGGCGCGGACAGCATCCCAAAAGAATCTTCATCTGCGCAGCAAACTAAAAAATTGAAGCAGAAACACCGTCCTCCGCGCTATAGAAGCGCTGGAACGCGCTTTTGAGTGCAGAGCCGCGGCCCGCAGTTACACAATTGATATGAACAGTTTTCGCCAATTCAGTTTAAAATTAAAAAAACATAATCACACTAAAAAATGTAATCTTTTAACATTGCCAATTCTCTGCAAAGTTCTCATTATACTGTTCAATTCTGGCACATGCTTTCTACGTCAATTCAAAGAAATTATAAAAGAAATGTGGAATTTCATGCCATAATAAGCAAACTTTGCTGACATCTCGCAAAGTATTTTTGCAACTTTTAATTGGAGCAAGCTGAATGAGTTCGACCATATTGGTCATTCATGGACCGAATCTGAATTTGCTGGGACAGCGCGAACCGGAAGTTTATGGCTACCTCACCCTTGAGGATATAAATCAGCAGCTCAAAGCACAAGCGCAAAATGCATCAATTTCTCTAGATACTTTCCAAAGCAATTGGGAAGGTGCAGTTGTCGACCGTATTCATCAAGCGCAGCAAGAAAGCGTACAGTTCATCATTATCAACCCTGCAGCGCTGACGCATACCTCAGTGGCAGTACGTGATGCCCTTCTTGGCGTTGCCATCCCGTTTATCGAAGTTCACTTATCAAATGTGCATGCGCGTGAAGCTTTCCGCCATCATTCATATTTATCGGATAAAGCCGTTGGCGTAATCTGCGGTTTAGGTGCAAAAGGCTATGCCGCAGCACTTGACTACGCTCTCGAAAAAATCCAGCCATCTTTACAATCTTAAAATTAGGAATACTGTCTCATGGATATCCGTAAAATCAAGAAGCTCATCGATTTGATGATTGAATCTGACTTACAGGCGATAGAAGTTAAAGAAGGCGACCAATCCATTGCGCTGACTCGTCGCAGTCCAGTTGTTGCAGCAGCTGTTCCTGCAATGCCTGCGCCAGCAGCAGCCGCACCTGCTGCTAAAACGCCTCGCGGCGCAGTAGAAACTTCACCAATGGTCGGCGTGTTCTATGCTGCGCCAAGCCCAGGTGAAGCAACATTCGTAAAAGTAGGCCAAACTGTTTCTGCTGGTGAAACACTGGGCATTATTGAAGCAATGAAAATCATGAACCCGATTGAAGCGACTCAAAGCGGCGTGATTGAAGAAATTTTAGTGAAGAATGGCGATGTGATCCAATTCGGTCAACCATTGTTCCGCTACCGCGCCTAAGACCTCGGGGAAAAATAATGTTGCAAAAAGTTTTAATTGCAAACCGTGGTGAAATCGCATTGCGTATCACTCGGGCCTGCAAAACTTTAGGAATTAAAACCGTAGGGATTTATTCCGATGCAGATAAAGACCTCATGCACTTGCGCTTCTGCGATGAAGCCGTGTGTATCGGTCCTGGTGCAAGCAGCGAAAGCTACCTGAACATCCCTGCGATTATTACCGCAGCGGAAATCACAGGCGCTGACGCCATTCACCCAGGCTATGGGTTTTTATCTGAAAATGCAGAGTTTGCTGAAATTGTAGAAAGCTCAGGCTTTATCTTTATCGGCCCTCGTCCAGAACACATCCGCTTAATGGGGAACAAAGTTTCTGCCATTATTGCAATGAAAAAAGCCGGTGTCCCGACCGTTCCTGGCTGTGACCATGCAGTGACGATTCACAATGCGCTGGCTGAAGCCAAAGAAATCGGTTTCCCGCTGATCGTCAAAGCAGCATCGGGCGGCGGCGGACGCGGCATGCGTATTGTTGAGCGTGTCGATACCCTGCTTGAATCTGTACAGGCTGCGCAGCGTGATGCTGAAATGTGGTTTGGCGATGATACGGTTTACATGGAACGCTTCCTGCAAAAACCGCGTCACGTCGAAGTTCAAGTGCTTGCTGACGGCAACGGCCACGCCATTCACTTATATGACCGTGACTGCTCATTGCAGCGCCGCCATCAAAAAGTACTGGAAGAAGCGCCTGCGCCTGGTTTACCAGAACAAGCACGTGAAGAAATTCTAGAAGCATGTGTCAATGCCTGTAAACTGATGCAATATCGCGGTGCAGGAACATTTGAGTTCTTGTTTGAAGATGGTGAATTCTTCTTTATTGAAATGAATACCCGCGTTCAGGTGGAACACCCTGTCACTGAAATGGTGACTGGTGTTGACATTATTGAACAGCAGCTGCGCATTGCAGCAGGCCTGGGCTTGGAAATTCAGCAAGAAGACGTTGTATGCAAAGGCCATGCAATGGAATGCCGCATCAATGCCGAAGATCCGACGACATTTATGCCGTCTCCAGGCAAAATTGAGCATTTCTATGCCGCTGGCGGTGCTGGCATCCGTTTAGATTCTCATATTTATCAAGGCTATAGCATTCCGCCGTATTATGATTCTATGATCGCTAAACTGATTGCCCACGGCAAAGACCGCGAAACATCAATTGCGCGCATGAAACAGGCCTTGGACGAAATGATCTTAACCGGCATTAAAACCAATATCCCGCTTCATCGTGATTTGATTTTAGAAGATAAAAACTTCACTAAACAAGCAGTAGACATCCATTATCTGGAAAAACACTTGCTGAAAAAGATTGAAGGTCAGGCAGACAAAGCCTAAACCGCCATGAAATAAAAAACCGCTCATTGAGCGGTTTTTTATTTTGAAACAATATCAAAAAAAATTTAAGGCAAGACGCGATGCAAAGTTGCAAAACACTGTTCGGCTTTTTCATTGCTGCAGAAATTGATGGTGCTGGCGTTTTTCCACTGCACAAAATATTGTGAAATTTCACCTGTCTGATCAGTTTTATTGCCCGAGCAATCCACTTCATTGTTATCATATTTTACTTGCAGAACCAGCGCAGGAAGCTGCGCGGCTTGATCCTGAGACGGCTGATAGTCATACATGCCAGATGACCATTCATCGCCGCTTTTTATAATGACATCATTGTTGCTCTTAAAATTATAATATTCAATGCATTTGCGTTTGCTTGGAATTTCCATTCCCCATAGGCCAACAATTTCCGGCCGAGTCATCACGCGGAAGCTATTAACTGGGCTTTCTTGAGCCTGCGTATCAGCATTTTGATTTTGCGGTATTTTTTTATTGTCTGCAGCAATTGCGTTTGTAGCAAATAGCATAAGTAAAACAGTAAGATATGTATTTTTCATACGTTTATTCAATCATATAAACTATGGCTTATAAATTACCACATTTTTTTATAAAACATTCATTTATCACCATTTTATAACAATCATTTTCGCTTGGAACTCTAGCTTTTTAATTTGCTGTGCAAAAGGTTCATTTTTTTAAAAATAATTCACATTTTTCATAGTTTTCTCACATTCATCGGCAAGATATCGCTTATCATAAGCAAAAGAATTAAACTTTAGTCGGATATTCCAAGGACGTTAAGGTTAGCAATTTTAGGAAGGGGCTGATTGACTTGCATACTTCAGATGAGCTGTCTGTATCTATAGGCAAGCAAAGCAAAGCTTTCACAATTATTGCCATCGTCGTCTTGATCTGCAGCCTGATTGGCATTTTGACGCGCCCGCTTTCTTTTTTTGCATTTTTCTGGCCTGCCAATGGCGCATTGCTGGCATTATTCATCCGTTTTCCCAAGCTGAACAATGCAGGCGGATGGCTTGGCGCATTTTCTGCATATATGGCGGCAGACCTGCTTACAGGCAATCATCTTGAACTGACTTTTTTCCTCACCTTGGCGAATTTGCTGAACGTTGCAGCGTCCTTATTTTTCATCCATTATTTCCGTATCAATTACCGTAATTACAATAAAGGCTTCACTTTTCTTTATTTATTTTCGGGTTTTGCCTTTACCGGCTGTTTAGCCAGCGCAGCATTTGCCGTTTTCACCATCCCGCATGTGCCCAACACTTTTATGTCCGCAGACCGTTTATGGGTCGATTTTGGAATGTGGTGGACGGGAGAATTAGTGAATGAGATCTTGGTTATTCCGCTGATCTTAGCAATGCCCACTTGGGCTAAAGTTAAATTCGTGCTGAATGAGCGCCGGCACAAGCAATATCCGCTCCGCCACATTTTTCCATTGATTGCTGTTTTTGCATGCGTGCTGATGACCTATTTATTTTCTGGTCCCGGCGCACTGCTCTATCCGCTTGCCGCTTTGATTTGGGCTGCTTTGACCTATCGGCTATTTTCAGTGGCTTTAATTAATTTCGCTGTGTTATTGGCAACTTATCACAGCTTGAATCAATTCTATCTTTCAGAATCTTCCGATGCATATTTATCAACGTCGATATCTGTACGCATCGGTTTATGCATGCTGAGCCTCGCGCCGCTCATTTTATGCATTATCAGCCAAAACCGCCACGAACTGTATAAGCAAGTCTTGTATTTAGCCAATCATGACAGCCTGACTCACGCAATGACACGGCGCTATTTCTTTCAAAGAAGCGAACTGCTGATGCAAAATGACCTGCCTCAGCCTTTTTCTATTATTATGATGGATATTGATCATTTCAAAAAAATCAATGATCAGTACGGGCATTATATCGGCGATTTGGTGCTGCAGCACTTTGCCCAGACCATCCAGCATAATCTGCGGCGCGATGATTTATTTGCCCGCATAGGCGGTGAAGAGTTTGTTATTTTCATGCAGAATATTGATATGAGCGAAGCGCAAGGCATTGCTGAGCGCATCCGCACCATTACCGAAAACACGCCTATCAGTATTCACGGCAAAGATCCCTTGTACATTACAGTAAGTATCGGCATCACACATCACAACATGTCCGAACAGCAAACACTGCAAAGCTTGATCAATCATGCAGATCAAGCGCTATATCAGGCGAAAGAACTGGGCCGCAATCAGGTGGCAAATTACAGCTAGCAATCACGCTTTATTTACAATCAGTTTAAAAATTGCAATCAACTTAAAATTTTCTTAGGCAAGCCGGCAATGAAAAAGAGTCCAATCAAAGTGGAAGTCCCTGCCAACATAAAAATCGACGGCCCTGAAAGAATATCCCAATAATGTCCAGCCAGCATGCTGCCGCTCGCAACCCCTAAGCCCCACATAGTGCTGTACAGCGCCTGTCCGCGCCCTTGCTGCCCCACACTAAAATTCATAAAAATAATACGCATAGCAATCATATGAAATAAGCCAAAACTGAATGCATGTATGGTTTGCGCAATAAATTGAATCGTAAATACCTCAGGATAAAGCCCGACCAGCAGCCAGCGCAGCCCCGTTAACAGCAGACAAGCGCAAACCAAAGTCCGCCATGAAAAACGCGTTAAAAACAGCTGCGCAAAAGCAAACATAATGATTTCGGCAATAACGCCAACTGACCACAGCAAGCCGATTTGCCCTGTACTGTAGCCAATTTGGTGCAAATAATTGCTGTAGAAACTGTAAAATGGCGCATGTGAAAAAAGCAGTATAAATTCAATAATAAAAAAACACGCCACAATGGGTCTTTTTAAAATTGGCCACAATGGTTCCAGCTGTTTTTGCGAGGCAGGTGCTGAACTTGGTTCTTTAATGCTAAACGACCACAAAAAAGCCAGTGATGCGATACACAGCAGCAAAACCGGCAGCCAAGAGATGCTTATAATTTCGAGCACTGCGCCAATACAAAATACCCCCGCAATAAAACCGATCGAGCCCCATTTTCGAACCTTGCCATACAGCATTGTGCGTTTTTCACCCAGCCAAAATAAAGTGACCCCTTCAAACTGCGCCAGAATTGCATTTTGAAAGAAACTGAATATCAGCATAAGCAGAGCGATTGCCTGAAAGCTGTTTGGGATAATAAAAATGAGCAGCCAAATGCAGCACTCCATCCATGTGGCAATACGCACCAGCAGCATGCGTTTGCCAGATTTGTCTGCAATCCAGCCCCAGATAAATGGAGCAAAAAAACGCGTGATAATCGCAATTGATGACAAGACGCCAATTTCTTGATAGTTGAAGCCTTGGTCTTCGAGATACAAATTCCAAAACGGCATAAATGTGCCAACGATGGCGTAATAGAAAAAGTAGAACCCACCAAGTTTGTGCTGGATTGGAATGCCTTGCATGTAGCCTTATTACCTTGTAATAACAATACCTTATGCACTTTTTAAAGTTGTATAGGAATGTAGTAAATTGGAGTAATTAGTAGTGAGCGAGTATACAAATTTATTTTAATAAAATTGTATACTGATTTGTATATTTTTAATAAAAATCAATATTTATTATAAATTTACAATATTAAACATACTTTTATTTTTAACCAATCATCTTCTCATAAGTCTATAAAACCACCTGAAAGCGTGGAGAACACTTCTATAGCAAACCATATCTTAGCTAGCAAGGTATTTAGATATAAAAATAAAAATCTTTTTGATTCATAATCTCATATGTTTAATATTAAATAACACGATCAACATGCCTTATCAAAAAAAAATATTTATAAAGAATCAGCATAAATTTAGTAAATTATTTCAGCCTAAAACACATATCACAAATTAAATTATAAATTTCAATTCTCACACGGAAAAATTCAATATTAAACTCCATCAAGCACACCCAAAACATACTTAATTAACTAAAAATACTGGTGATTTTTTGTTATTATTATGATCTAATACTGTCGATTTGTTCTCTTTTTTCTTTGCATAGTTTATATTTTTGGCATTTTTATGACGGCTTACATTCCATATTATTTACGTGTAAAATTACAGCAAATAGAACCAGCTTTAGACATAGACTGGAAAAAAAATCTTGATAATTTGCTAAAAGAAATCCCTGAAAGCTTAATTGAAAAAGCTGAAGATCAATTTTTAAAAAGAAAAAATATTCGTTTTGACCCACAAAAAAAAGAATATTATTATATTGGATACACTTCAACAAGAGATCTTGCAGAACATATTAAGAACCCAAAGTTATTAAATTTAATACCGAGATTATTAATAAGTCTTGATTATTTAAAAAATTTAAGTACAGCACTGGAAATTGCAAATTATCTCGAAAGCGTATTAAGCGAAATACGCGAAGCTACAAATTCGATTCATACAAAAGATATTGAAAAAAAAGAATTATTATGTTCCTTTTTATATGATGCAGCAGATATCATTAAAAAAATAGATTTTAGTGTCAAAGAGAATACACGCGGGATCACCACTGATCAGGTTCGAGAATTTATACTTGAAGTATTTATTAAAAAAATTATTTTAAGATCATGGTTTTCAAAAATTCTTCAAAATGAATTAAAAAGTGATAAAAATCCATTTTTTAATGACTATTTATATTCACAACAAAAAATTAGAGATTTTGACTTAATCAAAACTTCCAAATATTACTTTATTATAGCCAGCACTATAGAAAATACAGAAGTCCATTATTCAATCAGAGCTTTTTTATCCGAAGAGACATTAGGCTCTAACGGTGGGATATATATACAAGGTCTTGTTCTAGAAGAAAGTAAAATTTCCGACCCATCATACATTAAAAATCTTGACTTTTTAATAAACCGCATTATTGGCATTCAACGAACTCTTAGCCCACACATTACACAACTTATTGAAGGCTTTCATGACTACAACCAGACTGAAATTTTTTCTTTATTAAGTTCACAGCTTAATGTAAATAGTTTCTCAGTCGATTCGATCGTTAATGAACATCTAATTGAAGTTGAAAAAAAATTAACTGTAAATATTTTAGAACCATTTCAAGCAGCCTTAAACCAGGTTTACCAACAGCCCGATGAACTAGAATACTGTTTTTTAAATATCCGTCGGTTATTCATCGAATTATTAAACATGTATGATGACTTTTTATATAACTCAGCTATCGCATATAACAACCAGGCTTTAAATTTCAAACAAAAGCTATTAGCTTACTTAAAACTATTAAATCAACGAAAATCACAAATATTCAAACCGTTTGACAGCATCGAAAGTTATGAACCAAAGTTACATGAAACAAATATGTTATTAGTAAAAATGCAAAATCTAATTAAGTCTTCTTTAGAAGAGAATAGAAAAGTTCAACAGCAAATCTCCCTATGGGAGAAAGAAACAAAAAAAGCTGAACAAGCAGGCTTTTTTACACGCTTATTTAAAAAGACTGACGGAATTCAAAAAGAAATTGAAAAATTACAAAAACAACAG
Organism: Acinetobacter sp.; assembly: GCF_041919735.1. GTDB lineage: Bacteria > Pseudomonadota > Gammaproteobacteria > Pseudomonadales > Moraxellaceae > Acinetobacter. The sequence goes on along the minus strand of NZ_JAYRTF010000013.1, from coordinate 4,592 downwards.
AAAGATATTCGAAGCAAATGCTATTCTGAAATTATTTCTATTCGAAAACAAAACCCTACATTATGTGTGAATTTTGAAATTGAAAATGCATATTCCAGCTCCTATCGGGACCTCAATTATGCAATTGCGACAGGTACATTAGGAGTTTCAAGGTTGCCATTATTAATAACCTTGCCTAATGATCCTCAAGATTTCAACCTTCAATTAATGTCAAAAAATTTATATTCAGATGTTATCGAATCTGGCACAAAATGGACAATTAAATAATTCAAAAAACATTAAGCAACCATACAAATAATTACAGGTTGCTTAATGTTTTTATTGAATTAAATATATCTAGCCCATTTAACTTTAACACCATGGGCAACTTGTTCACCGCCTGTACCCTTATTATTTTCACTAGGCAATGTAATTGTTGTTTGTTCATCAGTAGTTCCATTAAAATCGATGGTTGTCGAACCACCAAGCTTAGAACCTGTATCTTTGCCTAATGCTGCAGCAAGAATTGATCCCTTAATTGAGCTGCTTCCACCAGTATCCAGTTTGTTTCCTGCTATTACATTTCCTTCGATTGTTGCCTGCCCGACTAAGGTAATATTACCACCCACATAAGTAGATGAACATTTATCCGGTGATGCAGCATCCATACATGAACCTGCTAAAAGTGCAATATTTCCAATACCATTAGGAGTAAAAGCAGCAGACGTGCTGCATAAATTACTTGGCATGCCAAAAACTGTATTGCATACTAATTCAATTTTTGAATAATTAGGTGCGCGAAGTTCCGTACTCCCTCCATACCGTATATTTTCACTAGCTATTAAAGTATTAATATAATTGCCTTTATCAACCACCAAATTACCTCTAAAAAATAACACTCCAGGTGCAATAGAAGGAGACAAAGAGGACGAATTAACTAAATTCCATGTATTATTTTGCTGATTATAATCAACCCATTTCCAGCCTGAGTTCTGATCTGCCTCTGGATGAATGAACTTTAGCGTGTAATATGGAACATATTCTACGGTTGTATTCCAATTCACAACTGTCTCTTTTTTATCATATTTACAAAACTCTAAATCATTTTGCTGTAATTCTTTACATAAATATCCTTCTCGTATTTGCCCCTTATAGCTACCGTAATCAGCACTGCCAGTTCTAATTTTTGCTAAATAGTAATCACCAGAATAATCCGTTTTACCATCCTTGCTTTTTATATTTCGAACCTTTACTTTAATTTTTTTATTTTCATCCACACTAAAAATATAGTTTGCTTGCTCTTCATATGTAAATGCATTAACTATAGGTTTGCTCATTGTAACCGTAGCCAATGCTCCTTTCGGAAAGGCAACCTTAGTTCCAGCTGATATTTTTAACATTTTCTCAGGGGTATCAGGACATTTTGTAAATGAAACAGCTTTTAACAATGTAAATGCATTCCAATTCTTACTTCCGCAAGTAAATACATCACCACTTGTTGCATATGTTAAATATTCACCGCCACCTGAACGGTTAATCTTTGAATTTGCAAGAGCTGTAGTAATAGACTTACTTTTAATATCAATGTTTTTACCTGCCGTCGCAACTTTAATAAGCCCCCCGCCTCCAGCAAAAATAGACTCTTTAGTATCAATACTGTTGATGGTGCCGCTGCTGCCAATCTCTACATTTTGATCAGCATAGATATCACCAACTGACACTCCACCACTTGTCGTTACCGTACCCTTTGCAGAGACCAGTGATGCATTACCACTAGCCTTTAGTGTTACATTACCATTAGCATATATATTTTCTAGTCCAGTAATCCCCCCTCCACCAATATTGACGTCACCTAACACTTTAAGTTCCTTAATTCCGCTTAAACCGCTATTGGTATTAAAATTTCCAGAAACATTAACGACAGCCCTATCTCCCGCATTAGAAAAATTAATGCCCCCATTTGCATCCAAATTTCCATAAAAATTCATTGCACCTGAATATTCTGTTGATTTTGCTGAATTATCATTACCAGTTGAAGCATCTTGATTTAAAGAAATATCATATACAACTTGAATCTTAGAAGATGAGCCAGATTTTTCACTTTGATTCAAAATATTTGCTGAAACTCTATACTGTTTTAACTCCGAATTTGTTTCCAGACTCACTAGATTATCGACTTTCAGTTCACGCCCGCCTTGTATTTTTACAACAAGATTTTGGCCATTAAGTGATAAAATTCCAGCACTATCCAAATTTGTTAAATATTTACGAAATACCTCAACTCCAGTCCATGCTCCAGATTGCGCATTTGTTAAAGCATGGCTTGAAATTAATGTTTTTTGAGATGTATTTACATAATATGCTGTTCCTAATGTTGCAGCAGCAACAGCAACCCCCACAAGCAAAACAACAAGTACGGTTGCAAAACCTTGCTGCGCCTGAGGATACTTTGGGTTTTCAATAGACATTAGCTTCTCTCTTTTAAGACGCAATATTTAGAAGGCAAACAGGAATTTGGACTTTTTCCAAACCTGCAAGCTTTTGAGTGCTTGTTTGAGCTTCAATCGTAATTAATGGGTGCGGTGTTGTTTCGTCGGCATCTCCAGCCCCATAGGGTGAACAAGCTAAAGCAGTCTGCTTAAACATTATTTGCTTAGGATTAGACTTATCAGCAGAATAATCTTCTAGATTTGCCAATGTGCTTTTTACCTTCCATTTAAAAGCCCCCAAGCTCAAAGTTGAATTGCATGGTGAGCCGCTCTCATCTGAAAGCCCTTCCAAAAAAACCAAACGGCGCTTCTTCTTATCGCCGCTCTCTGCATCAGCCAGGCCTTCACATATTACTTTTGACCCATTGTTATAGCGCCAAAGTACAACTGATAAGTTATTTGACTCAATTTGCATGTCGGTAATTAAAAAGTGATTTGCACCATCCAACCCAAAACCGGCATTCTGCAAAAACATTTGGGCAGCCGTTAAGCCACTTTGTAATTCAGTATCATGTGTAGCTGCTATTCGCGACTCCACCCCAGTCTTAACCACTGTTCGATAAGAACTAAGAATTGCTAAAATACAGAACATCGCTATTACCAGACCTATTAATAAACTTATTAAAGTTGCACCAGTCTGTTTTTTCATTTTAGCTCTTCTCCTATCGTAATTTTACCGCCAAGAGAATTACTATTTATTTCAAATTTAATAGGTTGTTTATCAGTAATTGTCTTATTGTATGTAGAATTTAAAGGATTGCTGACTGTAGCCTCCATAGATTCACAAGTGACTTTAATTTCTACAGCATCCTTTTCATTTGGCAGCTTAATCTCAGGCTTGGAGTCTCCATTACACCATGCATTTTTTTCTTGTGATGATGCTTTTTGCAAATCAGCACGCAATTCATTCACCACTATATACTGAAGATTTTTTTCTTTCTGGCTCACCAAGATGCGCCCAGTACCAAATACTGCACCTAAAATAACTATGCTTGATAAGGCGACAGCAACAAGAGCTTCTACAAGCCCAATGCCATTTTGATTGGATTTAATCGAGCTTTTTTGTTTCATCGAGAGATCCATTACTTACAACCAGCGATAAATTGGTTTTGCAGTTACCAGTAATTTCAGTAACAACTTGGCCAAAATGATTGAATGAAAAACACTTGAAAGTTGTAGTATCCATATGCTTGATCTCAATTTTTGAATTAAGCGGATAACTAAACACGGCAGTACTTGAACAGCTTGCAGAACCAGCAACAGTCGCCTTATGGACTGATAGCTCTCTAGTATTTTGATCAAAACATAATTGGCTCGCTGCATAATCTACATTTTGGCTAAACTCATTGCGTATAGCTGTGGATCGAGCTAAGTTCATCGCGCTTTGCAAAGACATGATAGCCTTATCCAATTCAGCTTGCTTCGACCATAAAGAGGTTAACGAAGTACCCGCCACCGCTAGAACACCAAGAATAGTAATCATCACCATTAACTCTATGAGCGTTGCACCTTGCTGTTTTCTCCAGAAAATCACCATGCAGTTTGACCATCACAGTTCACTGTTGCAGTACGAGTATTTGTATTGGTAATCTTTAAAATACAGCCGTTCAGGTTGCTCGAACTATTAGCAGTAGCTGTTAAAATATAACCTTTCCCATCATCTACTTTTGTGCTGGAAAAATTAAAAATATCGGTTTTACTTGCTGACCATTGAGGAAAAGCGTTGGAAGCTGCTAGTGCACTAGTATTTGCATAGTCTTGATTTGGATAAGATAAATTTCGTTGATAATAATTTTCAAAAACCAAACTCAACGAAATCAAATCAGATTGTGCAGCCTTTATATTTGCCCTTTTAATGTAATTTTTATAAGAAGGCAATGCCATGCCAGCCAATACAGCAATAATAACTATTGTGATCATTAATTCAATAAGTGTAAAACCGGCACTTATTTTTTGTCTACCATTCACCTTATCAATCATGCAAAAAATCACTTTAAAATTAACCCGAATCCTGCTTAAGCCAATGATTCCATAATTTGAATTGTTGGTTTATTTTGATGATTAAGTTGATATGCACATAACGATGCGTAAATTCCACTCAGAAACCCATGAATGCTACGAGCT
>NZ_JAYRTF010000012.1:0-104896 GCF_041919735.1 Acinetobacter sp. | reverse complement strand
AGAGCTATACAAGTTTACTTTGCTGACTCGCGGTCAGAGTGCCTATTTGACCAACCGTTATTCGGAGCGAAAAGAATCGGCTGAAGAACTGTCTAAACGAGTCAATCAGCGTAATCTTTAAAGCTGATTCGTCATGGTGTGAGCAGGGTAACGGATGGCTCGATCGTTTGTTTAATCGTAAGCATCCGCTGAGCCCCACTTTTCTAACTCATTAATACCACGATAGTGTCCAATAAATTTTAAGAGGACACTATCGGAGTGCTATTTGGTCAGAAAACAGGAGTTCACAGGATACGTGAAACGTTATTTTGATTGTATCAGATGATGTTGAATTGGCGGGTAACGATCTTAAGTACAACAGGTCATCTAATGTCTAGATTGTCTTTTTTGATGCTTTAATCATAATGGCTGTCAATAAATAAAGAGTTTAAACCTGAGAATTAGAGCAATCCTGCTTATTTTTCCTTAAATTTTAAATCAATTTGATATTCGTCCTGAGTCACTTTGATTTTATAGTTTTTATATTTACGTTTACTTGGTGAAAGGGCAGAGTTAGTGACTTCTTTATGGAATTCGCTGTCAGACATAAAAAAATAATACGCCTTATAGCCTAATAAGATCTTGTCAATTTTTTTATCTTTTTTCTCAGCATTACGAATGAGTTCATTTAAATAGTCTAAGCTGATTTTGTCTGACATTTATAAACTCGCAAATAAAAGTTGCATTATCACACGAAATATAATCGATTTTTATTACAAATTGATGACAGTTGCATTTCGGGTACTTTGGGTAGATGCTGCGTTGAGTATTATTGAACTAAATGTTGTAGATCCAATCTTATTGGATAAATTTGGAGGAAAAACTATTAAAAAAGCTTTTAATGCTGAGTCTAAAGGTTTTTGATTTACAGCCTATAGTGTCGTACAACTCAGTATAGACAGAATCTGTTCGCTCATCAGATTGAAATTGATTGAGTAAATCACCACGGATTTATGAGTCACTAGCGATATTCTTTGTACCGCTCATATCTTCAGTGTTACAGCATCTAATGAGTTTATTTTACAAATGATTTTAGATGCAATTGTGGATGGTATCTAGTACTAGGGATCAATACACCGATCAAGCCGATTAAATGCCCAATACAACTTGATAAGGTTTAAATCCTTCAAGTACAGCTTCAGAAACCAACTGGATAAATGCTTCAGTTTTTCCATAAGCCATCCATTGATCTAGGGCCTCATAGTAGGCCAATCGGTTTTCAACTGTTATTACACAAGGGGGATAACCAGCTTTAAGCAATTCAAGATTCATCAATAGACGTGATGTACGGCCATTGCCATCAATGAATGGATGAATACCTACAAAATCAGCATGTACTTTGGCTGCACGTTCGATAGGATGAAATTTATGTGCGTCATTACTATACCAATCAACTAGCTGAGCCATCTTGTCATTTAATAATGTGTAATCAGGCGGGGTAGACGTGGCACCAGAGATTAGGACATTTTGTTGGCGATAGCGGCCAGCATTATCATCATCAATATTTTTTAAAATGAGTTGATGGATATTGCGAATTTGCCATTCAGAAAATGGTTCTTCTTTTCGAATAATATCTTCAACGTAATAAATAGCGTTTCTATGGTTAATTGCCTCGAAGTGTTCTCTTAATGCCTTCCCACCGACAGTTATGCCTTCTAACACGACTTTTGTTTCTAGCAATGTAAGTGTATTGCCTTCAATTGCATTCGAATGATAGGTCCATCGTACAATAAGATCTTCTTGTAAATTTTTTACTATAGCTGGTGATAGGGGGCGATGCTGATCTAATTTATTTTTTAAATCATCAATAATTTCAAACATTACCTTGTCCCTGAATGTGTCTAAAAGAATGATACATCAAAAAAGAATATTGAAGAAATGATATGTTATATCATTCCTATTTATGGTGCTTTTAATATTGATATAATCAGTACATCATTTCAAATCCTGAATTAGGATTTGAACAAGATTTCTAAGTGATTCAATACACTAAATCTGATTTGGATCAAAATTTGGTCAATAAATTTCAAATTAGCAATATGAAAAAAGTAAATAATATTTATACGGTATTTTTTACGGTAAAGCTCAATGGACTTTTGTTTTTATCAATATAAAACAATATGATAGCAGCAGATTCCGGTGCGCGCTGAGCGCACCATTTCGATATAAAAATTCGTATAAAGCTATTGTTACCACTAAATTTCCTTTGAAAACCTGCATGAATGTGCAGAAAATCATTCCAATCTGTCAGGCATTGATGCATTATAGATTGCGCTATAAATTAATTTTGTACCTAAAAAAATAACGCAAAATATGCCAAAGCAAGTAATTTTGCTTATAAATGGTTTTATTGCATCAAAATTCAAAAAAGTTAAAACTTTCCCATATAGCTTAAACTCAAGATGCAACTTGTGCATGCGGCACGCCAAACGTTATAAATTTATTTCATCCATGGGAAGTATTACCGTCCAAAGCGCATGCGCCTAATTCACGTGATATTGAATGTACCAGATGTGTCCTGTTAATTATTGGAATTAAAGCAGATTCAGAGATTTCCCTCGATTGATAAGAGGGAGATTGGAAGCAGGTCGATTGTGAGCGCAATACATTTTAGATTTAAGCCTATTCATCTGAGAATTATCGCGCTGAACAAGCCATTGCCAGCATTACGCAGCAAGCCTGAAAAAACTCATTCGCAAGATATTTATATATAATAAAACCAAATGATTTGGGCTTTTATGAAGATGGTTTATTTAAGCAAAAATAAGAGAAAACAACAGATTATTGAATCCGCAATAAAACTTGTTTTGTCTGAAGGGCTAAATGCTTTAACTGTCAGAAAATTAGCAGAAAAAGCCAAATTTTCAGTAAGTCAAATTCATTATCATTTTGATTCTATTCATGACCTAAAGTCTCAGGTTTTTTTAAAGCTGGTGCATTAAAATTTAAATCTAAAACAATTTCCTGAAAATAGCAGTTGCAGGGAAAAGCTGATTTATCTGCTCGGCTCAGAAGCGGCGATTTCTGAAACGCCGTATATTACATTTGACATTTGGCATTTGGCATTTGGCATGATGCAGAACGTAATGCCTACAGCTATCCAATTTTTAAACAAGTCTATGCGCAAGCCATTAAAATTTGGCAAAATTCAATCATTGAAATATTACATACAGGGCTGATCAATCATGAGTTTATTTTTCGCTTAGATTAGGTCAATGAAATTGCCTTAAGGCTGATCGCTTTTGCCATAGGACTGGAATGCTTGTCCAATCTGGACATTGAAGAGATTGGATCTGATTTCTTCCATCATCAAATTTTATCCATCATTCAGCAAGAATTAGACGCTTAGTTTTTTGAGACTAAATTTGAACGAGTGTTCAAATGTGGTTATTCTGATGATACAGATATTATTTTTAGACCCTGAGATCTTGAAATTTTGAATATCAAAAATGCACAGAACATATGTTTGAGTGAGGTTATGCTCAAATAGGCTGTGCAAAGCTTAACGGTTATATTTGGAGAAGATTATGAAAAAAATGGCTTATTTATTGTGTCTGCCGGTACTTTTAATGGGTTGCCAAACAACACCGATGAATCCTAAACAGCCGATTCAAGGCATTGATTTACAGCAGCCTGAAGCTCACACTTTATGCGATCAGTATATTTGCGCCAATTCTGCGGGCATTTCGAAAGAGCTGACTCAAAAATATCTTGGTCAAGATCAAGCCAATAAAGTTTTCTCGCAAGGCCAGTTCAATCACACGCAATTTACCTTTGCCAACGGTATTTTTTGTGACACCCAAGCTCAGAAATGTTATGTAGACCGTTATTTTAATGGCAATGGTCAACGCAGTGCGGTGGCAGAAAACTATACTCAGGCCTTATTTGGTCAGTAAAAAATCCATCATTGGGAGAATTAATATTCTCCCGATTTGTTATGCACTTTGGTGATGTTAACAGTCAAGGATCTTGTGACCTGATGTTCAATATGGAAAACTGTTTTTAGTGATAGGTTTATAACCTTAATCATCTTGTTAGTCCAGTCTCTCACTGTTTTTCTAATAACCAATCGAAATATGCTTTTGCCGTCTGCAAAGCGTAGGGTACGCTGAAGCTATTCAAACGAATCCGCAAAGTTTAATGAGACTTGGAACAACGCCTGTGACCATCCGCTAAGAAAATCGAAATAGAGATTTGATCATCAAACAGCATTGAATTGCTGTGTCGGAATAGGTTTGATTTCGTCCATGCTTAACTTGTGGCTGAGCATACCTGTGAGTCGTTGGATTAAACCAAATAGAGATGTTTCATCTATTTTTAATGCTCGGTTATACGAGGGCCAATTAGTTGTACGGTAGATTTTCGGTGCAGGCTTCTTCATTCAGAAATTAAATAGTTGAATAAGCAGTGAATGATAGGTTTCTGCAATAAAGCCCATCAGGTTTAGGAACGTTAAAGTTTATTTTGTAATGTCATGCTTTAATGTTCAACGGAGATTTTAAAGTTTTGAAATGGCCGAATACATGTTTGTTGCTCATTTAATCCTGCTGTTGTCGCAAGTTTTACACCTATTAATGACAGGCTGAACTAGATAAACATAATGTCCATCTAACGCAGCCCCTTATTTTTTAACAGATTAAAATAGCCCGCTTTAAATGCCTCAAGAAGTATAAGAATTCAGTCCGTTAAAAAGCCCAAACAAACTTTAAGTAGCTGGTATGTCCTTCAGGGCGATTTTCCACATTGGTTTCTTTTAAATATTTGGCTTCAATCGACCAATTTTTATCTTGATACTGTATCGCAGGACCTACAGCCAAGACTTGTCCTCGCATGCCAATATTTTCATCTCGTAATTTATCGGACTTGGTTTGTTTAAAAGCATAGCCTTCAACAGCAACTTTGACATGCTCTGTCAGCTTATAGCCCACGCTGTAATCACCGGCAAAATATTCTCCAGATTGATAATGAGTGTCGTCATTTTCATCATTAAAGCTATACGACAGTTTGGTGGAAATGTCTAAACCATTTGCGGGTGCATAGGTATAGGCAATAATTGGGCGAATGGTGTTGTAATTCTTACCAATATTGGCAACTACAGGCTGAGTTGCGGTAGGCGTATCATATTTTCCTGTCGCGACCACACCTTCAATTGCGCCAATCCAGTGGTGATTGCCACTGTGCCAGCCGAGCATTGAACCGACAATTAAATCACCGAGGGCACTGTTCTGATCGGACATACCTGCGGCGCTGAGTCTGAGATCAACAAAGGGCTGTGCAGCATAGAAGCCGAGCTGCCCACCTAGATAATTTTGTTCTGTCATCCAGACCAAACGCGGAATAACAGCATTCACATCTAAATGAAAATTTGGAGGGCCATTGTCCATCTGACTGGCATGATAGTTTTGATAGTAAGTCAGTAAATATACCCCCGTTGGCGGTAATGCACCGGCCATCATGCCTTCAGCACCTAGGGCAAAGGAATCGGCACCATTTTCTGTTGCAAATGCCAATGTACTGCTCAAGCCCATGAGCAGGGACAAAGAGAGTTTTAAAGTCAGTTTTTTCATAGAAAATCCTTTTCAATGATGTTGTGATGACACAGCTTGAGGTCGATACCACAGTAATAAAAACCTTTATGGCTTGTATTCACTCCGAATGCGCTGCAACGGACATGCAACAGAGCATTCGAAAGCGGGGGAATCCATAAAAATCGGTTCCATGCATCGAAGTATCGAAATTTTAAATACCTTTCAAGCAACGCTACGATGCATTAAATATGTTTGAATAATGCCGAACGAGCAGTTGCTGTAGCACCATCCGCTGCACTTAAGAAGCGTTCGGTATGAATATCTTTTTCAAATAAACGGCTTTGCATTAAAGTTGAAATTGCTGCATCAATCATTGGCGGTGGGCCGCAGAGATAAGCTTTGTGTCCACTGCATTTATTTTCAAAATAATCAGCCACCGCTTCATGCACATAACCTGTAAAACCCGTCCAGTTATCTTCAGCTTTAGGCGCATTGAGTGCTGGGATATAACGGAAGTTTGGATAGTCTTTGGTTAGTTGCTCAAAAATGTCACGGTTATAAAGTTCAGCCACATCACGCGCACCTTGGAAGAGGTAAATGGTCCGAGGATCATTTTGCTCCAATAAATCTAAAATCATCGATTGCGGACTGGACAGGCCTGAACCGCCAGCGATAAAAATGACATCTTTTTCATCAGACTTACGCACAAAGAATTGTCCATAAGGCCCTGAAATATCTAGTTCATCGCCAACTTGTAGTGATTCATGTACATAGGTGGTTGCAGCACCGCCTTGGACTTGGCGGATGTGTAATTCAATCACGCCCAATTCACTCGGTGAATTGGCAATTGAAAAAGCACGTGTTCCTTCAATATCGGGAAATTGAATATTGATGTATTGTCCCGCCTGAAAATCCATTGGACGGTCAATCTGTAAACGAACCCCTTTAATGGTCGGCGACAGGTCTTTAATGTCTAAGACTTTGGCTTGATAATCCTGAACCAAATAGCCCAAGAAATCTTCGTCTTCATCAATATCCGCTTCAATCACCATGTCAGATTCGGGCTTGCAGCAGCAGGCCAAAACCTTATTTTCTTCACGTTCAATGTCCATCAATGCGAAAGGTGATGCTTCGCCGACATCATAAAAACCATCAGTGACCTGAACTTTACAGGTCCCGCAAGTGCCGTGACCGCAGGCGAAGGGCAACCAAACCCCTTGGCGTAAAGCCGCATCTAAAATGGTTTGATCTTCTTCCACTTCAATGGTCATGCCCACAGGTTCGATCGTGACTTGATAACTCATGGTGCGTCTCCTTTATACATGCGTGCCGTTGTAGCCATCTAGGCCAGGTGTCACAAAACGCAGGAGTGATTTATGGTCAAAACCTAAATCAGCCAAAGACTTGGAAAAATCTACATCGGTTAATAATTGACGATTTAAGGTGAATTGCACTTTTGACCAATCGATATGTTCAAAGTCTGGATGTTGATTGAAACCGGCCTGAATTTGCTGATCAATCAAGTCCTGTAAACTTTGTTGCGGTGAAACCACAAAAGCATGTGCAGCGCAAAATAGCGTGTGATGATCCCATCCCACATAGAGCAACATGTTGTCGCCGTAATTTTTTTGTGCATCAAGTGCATCAAATTCATAATCTTGTTGAATGGCTTGTACTGGCATGAGAAAACTCCTAAATTCCTTGAGTGTGAAGCCATCTCAAATTTTTGATCGATGAGATGACTTTTGATCCTTTATTCTTTAAGCGACGTGGCCTTTCCATTTTCTCCAACGTTCTTGGTCTGGAGAACCTTCAATATCGAGGTTGTCTGCACCAACGTTAAAGTTGTAATAGTCACGTAAAATGCTTTCTAAATCAGGGCCGCCGCAGTTGCCTTGTAAGATTTGATTCACGGGTAGCCAAGCTTGAATATATTTTTCAGGCTCACGTTCGAAAATGTCATGACAGCCATCTGAACAGGTGTGGTAACGCTCACCTTTATAAATACTGTCGCGGTAGCTGAAGATGGTCGGGTCGCCATTCATTTCGGTAAAGGTCATTGGAATCTGACAGATTTGACACAGTTGCGGTAAGCCATTGCTATAGAAGCGTTTACCTTCAGCTTCCAACTTACGCGCCAGTTCCCATTTCGGACGGTAATACTTGTCGAAGGTGTCTGGATATTTTTCAGATAACCAATCCATTTCTTCATCGGTTGGGATCCACGTATGGAAACCGGCAGCATGACCAAAGTTATAGAAAATCCACCATGCTTGATGCGAAATATGCTCTTTTTCTTTCACAATCACGTCTGAATATTTCGGCATGCGAATACCGTAACGGCTGAGGTCTTTAAACAATGCACCGCCAGCTTCTTCGAAATAGGTTTCCCACGCTTCTTTCCATGACATGACTTTATTTGGCAGCATGTAATCCATCATCATGCCGACAATCGACAGCAGGCGAGTACCGCGCCAGAACCATTTATCAATCCATTCCTGCACGATTGGCACGTTGTCTTCGTGTTGCTCCAATAGGAATTTGACGATTTCCAGACCTAAGGTCATGTGACGTGCTTCGTCGGACTGCGCACTGAAACCAAAGGTTACGGTGGCCATATCGCCGTTATACGCTGCACCTGACATGAATGGCACGAACAATAAGTTGGTTAGTACATATTCAAAGGAGAAACTAATCGCCAATAAGAACTCAAATGGCCCAGCAGAACGCGCATCTTCAAAGAATGATTTTGGAACTGATAAATACCAAACACGGTCATGCATGTGCGCCCAATCTTGGAAGCCATCAAAGAACTTGTTGTAATGGCTCATGGCATGGATTTGGGTTTGTACATGACGCAGTTCATCAATCGATTGCATTTGCGATGCAATACGTGCGCCGATGCCGCTAAATTGACGGCCCACATGCGCATAGCCTTGATAAGCTTGATATTCCAAAGGTGTTACAGCTGTTAAAAACAGTTTAATGGCATTTAAATAGCGTTCATTACTGACATTCATTTGCCCATTGTTTTGTGCAAAGGCATCAAAAATGGCATACAGTTTTTTCTCTTTTTCCGCCTGATATTTCCAGTACGAATCCATGGTTAAACGGAACGGATCTTCCCATTTTGACCAGTCGGTGATTTTAATGCCTTCAAACTCTTCATATGGAAAAGCATCTTTACGATCTGCATAGGAAAATTCCCAGTCCAGATCACGGGTTAGCATACGGTAACGGTCTTTGGCATTCAGTTTTTTTGTTGCTGTTTTTGCAGCAGTTTTAGTGTTTTTAACATCGGTATTCATGTTGATCATCCTGTTCAATATCTAAATACGGTGGCGTAGAAGCGGCCTAAATTTTTAATTCCATTTCAGAGTGAAGCTGTCGTCATCTTCATCGACGTTGCCACCCAATGTGATCATGTTGAGTTGCAGTTCCTGAATATCCCAATCTTGTCCAAGTTTTTCAGAAACGGTTTCTGCGCGAATAGTCAGTGCTGAAGTACTTTCGACTCGAATCATGGCCGGCAAGTACTGAATCGTGGCATCAGGATTGTCCTGCTCAATCGCTTCAATGATGTAGCGAGAGGTATCATTATCTTGTAATGCTAAATAAACTTTAGATGTCATGTCGGCTCTTCCTTATGCTGCTGAATCAATTAAAACGAAACCTGCTTTTTTGCTGCGCTCAAAAACGGTGTTGAGTGCATCATCGATGGAAGCATCAGGGAGCGCTGCTTCTGCCCAAGTGCCAAAAGCCTGTTTGATCTGTGGCAGTAATTCTGCAATCCACGCTTGAATCAGGGTTTTATTGTCCTCAGACTCTGCTGCTGCGGTTTTTAAAACCGTGTCAGACCACTTTCTTAAATCGGTCAAACAGTCCTTCATAAATTCAGTCAGAATGGCAATATCTCGGCCGCCATGTTCAACCAACCATTGATCTAAACGGCCAAATACCAGTTCTTGTAACATGCTGTCGATCAGCAGATTTTGCAGGACATAGAGCTTGAACCAGTCTTGTTCAGTGAGGCTGTGTTCACAAAGCTTACGTAGGGGCTGCCAAGCAGCATCATTCATCCAAGCCTCTTTGGCTTGTTGTAAGGATTCGCCTGTGTTGCCATCCAGCATTAAGCCAATACGCGAAATGTACTGCGCCATGCCTAGACGGTCCATGGCTGCAAAAATACAGGCCTGAGTAATCACAGTGCCATAACCATAAGCACTGCCTGACATCATGTGCAGGTTCGCTGTTTGTTCGACATAACGAAAAGGCAATAAATAGCTGATGATTTTTTGTTTCACCTCATCGCTTAGGTTTTCAACCAGCTGGCGTTTCTCAAAAAATGAATAATTACTTTCGGCGGAATCTTGCATACGTGCGCGATGTTGCACATAGGCGCCATAATAAAACTGACGCGGGTCTTTAAAGGCATACCAGTCTTGCATCACTAAGGCAGTATGGGTGTGATCATTTAAAGTCTTGTCTGGTTTCCACAAGGGGCGGTAATGGAAGTTGGTTGCACCTTGTACATCAAAACTCACTTCTTGATAACGCGTCGCCGGCTTGCCACCAAAACGGCGTTCGATATAGGCATAGGTTTGACGAATCGGTTCTAAGCTGGATGTTTTAATTTCTAAAGTCATTACGATCTCCTTGTAGACTTAAGCCTGATCATCTTGATCAGAATTGCGGGCATGATTTAAAACGGTGGGTTCAACGCCATAACGCCATTTATCTTCCTGAGCATCGTTCCAAGCTTGCTGTTCAGGGGTCATTTCAACGACATGGTTAATTTCACAAAAATGCTGGAATGCTTGTTGAGGAAGAATCAACTCAACAAACAGCGTTGGGTCGTGAATCGCAAAATCAAATTCGACAAATTTGGCATTCCGGTCGCCGGTAATGCGGATATATTTGACCAGCTGATCTGGTTGCGGTGCTTGAGCCATGTAGATAATCCTTTTATCTCTGCGCTGAAATCATTTCAGCTGTGACACAATCTTTTGTTCCTTGTCTGTGATCTATCAAAAGTCATGCCAACTTTAATTAATGTTTACTAATCATGTGTTTATGGTTTTTTGGGTTTTTAAAAAATTATTTTGGCAATAAAACTTCATCGAATGATGAATATGGAAATGCTGGATTTCATCAAATCATGAAGGGCAGAAGCGGAAACTTGAAAAATAATGGACTGATTTCAACGAACATGATGAGCTGCCGTTGACGCCGCAGCATGCTTTAAAAATATTCATATCCTTATGATTTTAAAATATTAATATTTAAATACTTTAAAGGTATGAAGTTATAGCGATAAGATAGTGCAGCTTTTCAGTCGGAATTGAGTAAGATAAGAAATCGACCTGTAGCCAAGGATGGATATTCAGTCATGCCTCAAGCCAAAGACGCGAAGTTTTATACGCAAATTTTGGAAAAGAACAAAGATATTCAAGATTTATTGGATAAAATTCAGTTTGATAGCCAGCATGGCAAAATTTGGTTTGAAGAAAACCGGATGCTGCTGATACATACCAGCATCATGGGGTTTTTAAGAAAAGACTTGTACAACATGCTGGGCTGGGAGCGCACCAAACGCTTTTTCATTCGGCTGGGCTATCAAGCCGGTGTACGGGATGCTGAAGTGACTTCAAAGTTGCGCCCCAATCTCAATGAAGCCGAAGCTTTTATGGCTGGGCCGCAAATGCACGGCATCCGCGGCATGGTGCAAGTGGAAGTAAATGAACTTCAGCTCAGCCATGACAAACATCAATTTTATGCAGATTTTAATTGGCGCAATTCCTTTGAAGCCGAAGTGCATTTGAGTGAATTCGGAGCTTCTGAAGAGTCCGCCTGCTGGATGCTGCTGGGCTATGCCTGCGGCTATAGCAGTTTTGTCATGGGGCAAACCATTATTTATCAAGAAACCCATTGCGTGGCGAAAGGCGATGCTTGCTGCCGCATTATCGGCAAGCCACTAAAGGAATGGCAAAATGCCGATGAACTGATTCAGTTTATGTCGCCAGACCCGGTTTCGGATGAATTAATTGCCTTGCAAGCCGAATTGAATGAGTTAAAGAAAAATATCTATACAGATGTCGAAGCCGACTACACCATGTTTAATTCAATTGGAGAATCAGCAGCTTATCGAAAAGTATGCGATCTTTTGAAAAAGGCGGCCGGCAGTAAAGTGGCGGTCTTGCTGCAGGGTGAAACCGGCGTGGGGAAAGAAGCGTTTGCGCGGGGGATTCATGAAGGCAGCTCCCGTAAAGGGCAGCCTTTTGTTGCGGTCAACTGCGCGTGTATTCCGCCGGATCTCATTGAAGCCGAACTTTTCGGTGTTGAAAAAGGCGCTTTTACCGGCGCCACGCAAACCCGAAGCGGAAAGTTTGAGCGCGCGCATGGCGGAACCATTTTTCTGGATGAAGTGATTGAGCTTTCACCGCGCGCGCAGGCTGCTTTACTGCGGATGCTGCAAGAAGGGGAATATGAGCGGGTGGGCGATCATCAAACCCGAAAGGCGGATGTCCGTCTAGTCGCGGCCACCAATGAGGATTTGGAGCAAGCGGTAAAAGACGGAAAGTTTAGGGCGGACTTGTATTATCGGCTGAATATTTTTCCTGTCATTATTCCGCCGCTGCGGGAGCGTCGTGACGATATTCCATTGCTGATTGCGCACTTTTTATCACGGTTTGAAAATATGTACGGTAAGACCTTAAAAGGTTTAAGCGATAGAGCTAAAAACTTTGTGATGACCTATGAATGGCCTGGCAATATTCGGGAACTTGAAAACTTGCTGGAGCGGGCGACGCTGCTGACCGACCATCAGCAGGAAATTAAACTCCATCATTTATTTCCTCAAATTCAGCAAGAGATTGAATCAAAGCCTGAACGTGTAGATTTAAATGCAGTGATACAGGATGGCTTTTGTCTGGAAGATCATGAACGGCGGCTGATTCATATTGCAATGCAAAAGGTGAATCATAATGTCTCTGAAGCAGCCCGTGTTTTGGGCATCAGCCGGGCGGCTTTGGATTACCGTTTAAAAAAGCAGGCGATTCATGCGAGGAAAGAATAGCTTTCCATTTGGATAGATTGGCTTTAAATTCGTGAATCGCCACCATGGACGTTGATGACCATCAATCCATTGCTGATTTTAAAAACTGGCGCATAACTGCAAGCCTAGGATGTTCTAGGCTTGTTTTGTGCAAAGCGGATGAAGATGAAGACACGTTCTAAGCGGTTCAATAAAATATTAGATTGCAATGTCTTATAGCTTTAAAAAAATATTTAGGCTAAAAATGTTTCCTGCAAATAGCTCCACAGCATTTTTCCATCAATTTCTTCAATGAGTGCGCAAGAGCGTCGAATCAGAACACCAGAAGCTTTGGTATGTTTTTCAGTATAGGTCAGAACAATTGTATCTGGCTTTTGCATCAAAATATGTTCATCATAAATTTCAATCTGAATATCAGGCGTTTTTCCCTGATTATTGGCGAATAAGCCTTTAACTTCCTGCAATGGAATCCGTTTTCCAGCTGCGCCGACCATTTCAAAATGATCAGAAAAATAATCGATCAGCAGGGGAAGGTCTTCTGCCGCATGTTTGCCGCTAAAAATTTTTTCAATCAAAACATGCATCGTATGGATACTTTCGACTGCCTTTTCCGGAGAAAGTGCCATGAGTTATTTCCTTATATAAAAGATATCTGTAAATACAATAAATCAAAAATCCATGTAAAATTCAATAAAATTTGTAAAAAATAATGTGATCTAAAAGATATCTAATGACAAAAACCAATCAAAAAGGTATGGTTTTATACTTAAAAATATGTGGAAATATACATGTAAAAGTAAATATATTCTATATACAGAGTCACGGAGTTTGACGTTTTAGATTCAACAATAAATCTCGCTAGGAAGAGCGCATTGAAAGCGCTGGCGGTTAAAGGTTTATCGTGAACACATCATTTCTTGTTTAGATCAAGAAAATCAAGGAAATATGACTTATGAGGAAGATGAGTCATCATACAAGGATTGCGTTACATGAATAGTTCTATCAGTGATCGAGCGGTAGCTGTAAATAATAAATCGAGCGTATATGCATGGTATGTGGTTTTACTCTGCATGTTGGCTTATATCTTTTCATTTATTGATCGGCAAATTTTAGCGTTAATGATTGAGCCCATTAAAGCCGATTTAAACCTTTCTGATACTCAATTCAGTTTATTGCACGGTTTAGCATTTTCATTGTTCTATGCCTTTATGGGCTTGCCGCTGGCTTACTTAGCAGATCGTTTTTCACGTCCAAAAATTATTGCAGTCGGGATTATTTTTTGGAGCATTGCCACCTCACTCTGCGGACTAAGTAAAAACTTTATTCAGCTTTTCTTTAGCCGAATGGGTGTTGGTGTTGGAGAGGCCGCTTTATCGCCTGCTGCATATTCGATGTTCAGTGATATGTTCAGTAAAGACAAATTGGGCCGCGCAGTCGCAGTGTACTCGATTGGCTCTTTTGTGGGCGGCGGTGTCGCATTTTTAGTCGGCGGCTATGTGATTGGTTTGCTGAAAGATTTAAGCCTCATCGAGATTCCAGTTTTTGGCGCTGTAAAAGCATGGCAAATGGCCTTTATTTTGGTTGGCTTGCCAGGGATATTCATTGGCCTATTATTTATTTTGACGGTGCGTGATCCAAAGCGTAAAGGGCAAAGTGTAAATGCGGAAGGTGAAGTTGAAAAAGTCACCATCCGTGCCGCATTTACGTTTTTGAAGAAGCATCGTAAAACCTTTACTTGCCATTATTTAGGCTTTACTTTCTATGCAATGGCTTTGTATTGCTTAATCAGCTGGTCGCCTGCATTTTTTATGCGCAAGTTCAGTATGACGCCGACTGAAGCCGGCTATATGTTAGGTACAGTTTTGCTGGTTGCCAATACACTGGGTGTATTTTGTGCGGGCTGGCTGAATGACTGGCTGATTCAAAAAGGTCGTAAAGATGCGCCAATGATTACTGGCGTTATTGGTATTGTCGGTTTGGTATTGCCTTTAGTGGCCTTTACCCAAGTCTCTGAATATTGGTTAGCAGTGACGTTGCTTGCACCTGCAATGTTCTTTGCATCGTTCCCAATGCCAATCTCAACAACCGCAATGCAAATGTTGGCGCCAAACCAATTGCGTGCGCAAATCTCGGCAATTTTCCTGCTGATCAGCAATTTGGTAGCAGTCGGGATTGGAACCACTTTGGTTGCATTGGTGACAGATAAAATTTTTGAAAACCCGCTGATGGTTGGAACATCGTTATCCATCGTGGGCGGCATTGCCTGCGTATTGTCCTTTGTTTTATTAAAGAAAGGATGCAAGGCTTTTGCAGACAGTATGCAGCGAGAACATTCTGCTTAATGTTCTGTTAAAAGCATTGGGTTTAAGCGGTGGCATTCGCCCAAAACTTAAATTGAACGCTGAAAAAGCAGTTAAGCCATAAAATATGCAATTGCCCATTATCAAGACATGGGCTTTTGCATTGAGAAAAAGCCGACAATGGAGTGCGGAGATGAGTCAATTGCTTAATTTTAATCATTTGCATTATCTGGATGAATTTTTACTTTTCAATTCAGATGATTATCAAACCATTAAAGATCAGATCAGCCATTATTTATGTCCGCACCAGTTTGATGTTGAAGCGGTTGCCAGTTTAAATACGCGCTTAAATGGCTTTAGTTTTGGCAATTCGGCACTGTATGATTTGAAATACAGTGCGCCTGTGGCAATTACCATTGATAAGGCAGCACAAAATTATTTGTTTCGCATCACCTTGGAAGGCCAGTGCAAAGTTGAGCATGCACAGCATCAGGTATTGCAGTCAGTTGGCATTATGACCGTGACGCATCCGAACAGTAAAACCGGATTATCACCAATCAGCGCTGCCGCAATATTATTTTAAAATTAACGCAGCAAGATGTTGAAACCCAGCTCTTTAAAATGCTGGGGTATACCAGTACAGAAGCTGTAATTTTTGACAGCGGCATGCCGTGTAGTGATGAGGGTTTAAGCTCCATTCTTGAAACGCTGAATTATCTGTGCCATGCCTATTACAACATTCAAAATTGGAGCTTTATTTCTGCGAGCTTTACCCAATATTTAATTGAATTGATTTTGTTAAAAGTCCCGAATAATTATAGCCAACAGTTGAATGAACAGCGGCAGCGTGTACTGCCTGCGTATATGAAAAAAGCCCAGCAGTATATTCAGCATCACATTAAAGACAATATTGCTTTGCCTGCTTTAAGTGAGTTTTGCGGTGTGACTGGCCGAACGCTGCAAAAGGGCTTTAACCAATATTTTCAGCAAACACCGATTGAATATATACGCGACCTGCGTGTTGAACTGGTGCATCAAGCATTGCTGAATAGCCATGAAAATGAAACAGTGACGGATATTCTGCTCAAGAATGGAATTCAAAGTTTTGGACATTTTTCCACGATTTACAAAAAGCGTTACGGCTGCTTGCCTTCACAAACCTTAAAAATGCGTGCGGCCTAATGGGTATTCTAGACATTTCAGTTTCGTAAATTGAATAGTACATTCGCATATGGGGAAGTGATGAGTGAAGTAATTTTCTATGATGAATTCAGTTAATCAGGAGGATTCAGCATGAAAATTACAGTACTAGGCGGCGGTCACGGATGCTATGCAGCGGCTTTAGAAATGGCGGAAAAAGGGCATGAGGTGGTGCTCTGGCGCCGCGATGCAGAGGCATTGAATGCGTTGGCTGCAACAGGCCAGCTCTTTGTCAAAGATTTTCAGGGTGAACGGTCTGTCACTGTGGGCTTTGAAAACAGCCAAATTAATTTACAAAACAATTTAGAAAAAGCAATTGCCCATGCTCAGCTGATTATTATTCCATTACCTGCAACCACGCATGTGAATCTTGCTGAACAAGCAGCGCCATACTTTAAAGACGGCCAAGTAGTGTACTTGCCGCCGGGCACGTTCGGAAGTTTTGTCTTTGCAAAAGCCATGAAGGACTCCGGCAATAATGCGGAAGTGGCATTTGCGGAAACAGGCACATTGCCTTATTTGGTGCGTAAACATGACGTAAATCATATTGTGGTCAGCGGTTATGCGACCCGTTTGCCGACAGGCGTGTTCCCAAGCAGCTTATCCGAACATGCATTTAAAATTTTAAAACAAGCTTATCCGAGCGTAGAGCCGATCGAAGACGGATTAAGCGGGGCATTGATGAATGCCGGGCCAATTATCCATCCACCGCTGATTATGATGAATGCAGGGCCATTAGAGCATTTTGAAGCATGGGATATTCATAATGAAGGTACTCAGCCGGCAATTCGCCGCGTGACCAATCAGCTCGATGCAGAGCGTATGCGTGTCCGTGAAGCTTTGGGCTATCCAGCGCCGCATTTCCCGCTGGCTGACCATTACAATAAAGAAGGCGAAGGTGACGAGTGGATGTATGGCCGCGGTGCACACGGCAAATTAACGGACAGCGGTGATTGGCGTGAAGACATTAACCTGCAAGAACATCGCTATATGCTTGAAGATACACGCCTAGGCTTATCTTTAATTGTGTCTGTTGGCCGTTGGGCGGGTGTACCGACCCCTGTCGCAGAAGGTTTATTAAATATTGCGTCTGCGGTTACTGGCCGAGATTTATATGCTGAGGGCCGTACTTTAGAAAATTTAGGCTTAGCGCATAAATCTAAGCAGGAAATGCAAGCGGTGCTGCAACAAGGAGTGTGATGCAATGTCCAAGATTCAACACGTTGCAGTGATTGGAGCAGGACGCATGGGCAAGGCAATTGCGATTGCTTTTGCCTATGCCGGGCTGCAAGTCAAATTAATCGATGCCAAAGTACGGCCGGAACAAGAATTTATCCAATATCGGCAGCAAGTTCAGCAAGATCTTGCTCAAGAGTTAACTTTGCTCCGGACTATCCAATTTGTTCAAGCCGAGCAAATTGCCACGATTCAGGCGAATATCCAAATTTTGGCCAAATTAGAGTCAACTGCGTTTTTAACGCAGTGCGATTTAATTATGGAAGGCGTGCCTGAACAAACTCAGGCCAAACAGGAAATATTCAGCTGGTTAGATCAGTATATTTCCCCGCAGTGCATTGTGGCTTCGACTACGTCTACATTTTTAGTCACGGATATTGCGCAAATGCTGTCCCATCCGGAACGTGTGGTCAATGCGCACTGGCTGAACCCTGCCTATTTAATTCCGCTGGTTGAGCTAAGCCGTTCAGAACAAACTTCTGATGCTGCGGTTGAACAGCTCAAATCCTTCCTCACTGCGATTGGTAAAGTTGCCGTCGTGTGCAATGCCAAGGCAGGGTATATCGTGCCGAGGATTCAAGCCTTGGCGATGAATGAAGCCGCACGGATGGTGGAAGAGGGCGTTGCTTCGGCTGAAGATATTGATATTGCAATCCGTACTGGTTTTGGTCTGCGTTTCTCTGTGCTCGGTCTATTGGAATTTATTGATTGGGGCGGAGGAGATATTCTGTATTACGCTTCTCAATATTTACAGAAAGAACTGGGTGAGCGCTATCGTACACCGCAGATCATCGAAGACAATATGCAGAATAAGCGCAATGGCTTGCGTGAAGGTCAAGGTTTTTATGACTATGAAAGCATGGATATCGATGCCTACAAACTGAAAGTCTTAAATACCTTTAATCACCGTATAGAAACTGCCGAATTAAAGCCAAAATTTAATGTGCTGAAAAATTAATCTGCTGCTTGTAACGGTTCCATTATTTCAATAAAAAAAAGCTCATCTTAGGATGAGCTTTTTTAGTGCTTTAAATACTAGAGCTTGCATTTAGGTTTTATTCAAGTATTTGATTCAATGATTTTTAGCTCATAGGCATGAGATCAAACATTTTCTTTAATTGCGCATTTAAGTCGCTCAACTCTTGATCATCAAAAGCGTTCAAAATGCCAGAGAGCGTCACTTGGCTGATTTGATTAATTTGCTCAACCAGTGAATACCCTTTTTCAGTCAGCTTCACCATTGAAATCCGTTCGTCCTGATCAGATGAAAACACTTCAACAATATCATCTTCAACCAGACGGTAAACCGCTTTGGTTGCGGTAGTCAGTTTTAAGGTAGAAAGATTTGCAATTTCAGTAATGCTGGCTTGACCTAAGGCATTGGTGCTTAGAATAATTTTACGGCGAGTATTGTCGATGCCTAATTTTTTTATAGATTTTTCAATAAGCTGGCTGTATCTGCCATTCACTTGAGAGATCCAGAAAAAAGGATAATTTTTCAAGCTGTCAGGTTCATTATTCGGCAAAAACTGTTCTAAGTGAGTAAGCATAGTCAAATTGCGACTTTATAAACAAGATGTAGGTCCATTATACAAAGTATTGAAATATTTTCTTTCTTAATTTGATTAATAGTCCCTTGACAATTCCACGGAATTTTACGATATTTATTTTAAGGATAAAAATACATGGAAAAGTGAATGAATATTGTGGCAGAGAATATTCAATTAGGATCAGGGAAACTCACCGTGATGGTGAAAGATTCTATAGATATTCAAGGTGTTAAAACAATTTCAGGCAGCCGTGCTTTGGAAGATACTGCGCCGGCAGCTCGAAATGCTGAAGTGGTCGAGCATATTCTAAATGCGGACTGCAAGATTACAGCGAAAACCAATTTGCATGAGCTGGCCTTTGGCATTACCGGCATTAACCATGCCTATGGCACACCTGTAAATCCTAAATATCCTGAACTGATTCCGGGCGGTTCATCTAGCGGCTCGGCTGCTGCGGTCGCGGCCAATCTTGCAGACTTTACCTTGGGCACAGATACGGGCGGTTCGATTCGCATGCCTGCTGCTTGCTGCGGCGTATATGGTTTAAAGCCGACGTTTGGTCGAGTTAGCCGTCAAGGCGTACATCCGGCGCAAAGTTCGCTGGACTGTGTTGGGCCATTCGCCAATTCAGTTGAAATGATCGAAACCGCAATGCAGATCATTGATCCGACATTTACAGCGCAAGACAGCGTTGCTGCACCAAAATTGGCTTGGCTTAAGGTTCAGGCTGAAACAGAAGTCACAGAATGTATTGAAAACTATTTAAAGCAAGCCAATGTGCTGCTTGAGCCTGTGGACGCTGCCTCTTTTGAAAAGGCCTTTCATGCAGGCATGCAAATGATCAATTATGAAAACTGGCAGGCCTATGGCGAGTTGACCAAAACAGGGTTAATTGGTGCAGATGTTCAAGGGCGTTTATTGAAAACAGCAGAAACAACCTTGGAGCAGGTTCAGCAAGCTGAACAAGTGAAAGCTGAGTTTACGCAAGAAATTGATGCGCTGCTTGAACAATATGATGCCTTGCTTTTACCGACGCTGCCGCAAATTCCACCGAAAGTGGCCGATGCTGAAAATACCGTTGCATTCTTAAACTTAACGGGTTTGGTTCGTCCATTTAATTTGTCTGGGCATCCAGCCATTTCAATTCCATTAGAAACAGAACAAGGTTTACCAGTTGGACTGCAGATCGTAACCAAACGTAATGCGGATGAGCAGCTGTGTGCAATTGCAAAATTTGTCGTGAAGGCAGCGCAATAAATTACAAGGAGTTAGGTAATGAATGATTTATCTAAAGGATTTAGTTCTGACAATACAGCGGCAATTGATTTTGACGCATTGTGCAGTGAAATTCGTGAGCGAGCGGTGACTGGTGAATTTGACCAGCAAGCTTATGTGAGCCAAGACATCATCGATAAGCTTAAACAGCTCGGTGTGTATCGTGCGCTTGTGCCGAAACGTTTTGGCGGTTTGGAAGTTTCACCGCGCGAATTTTGTGAATTGATTGAAAAACTGTCGATGGCGGATGGTTCGGTCGGCTGGGTCGCAAGCTTCGGCATGAGCCCAGCATATTTAGGCAGTTTGCCAGAAGAAACACTGCAGCTTTTATATAAAGACACGCCTGATATTGTGTTTGCGGGCGGTATTTTCCCACCGCAGCCTGCTGAAATTACCGATGAAGGGGTGATGGTGAAAGGACGCTGGAAATTTTCCAGTGGCTGCATGGGCGCAGATATTGTAGGTGTGGGGATTTCTCCGCGCAAAGACAATGAATCACAAGGTTTGCCGCGTATGGCTGTGATGCCTGCGAAAAAAGCCAAAATTGATATGACTTGGGACACTGTAGGCTTAAAAGGTACAGGTAGCCATGACTTGGTGGTTGAAGATGTGCTGGTTGCGAAAGAATGGACATTCGTTCGCGGTGAACCATCGAAATTGCCTGAGCCATTTTTTAAATATCCGTCACTGTCTTTGGCAACGCAAGTCTTAACTGTTGTGGGGATTGGTGTTGCAGCCGCAGCTTTGGATGAGTTTAAAAAGCTTGCACCCGGTAAAGCATCGATTACAGGCGGCGCAGAAATTGCCAATCGTCCTGTCACTCAATATGAGTTTGCGCAAGTTGAAGCAGAGTTTAAGGCAGCGCGCACATGGTTCTATGAAACGATGGATGCGGTGTGGAACGAAGTTCTTGCTGGGCAAAAACCGACCGATGAACAAATCAGTGATATGCGCTTGTCCTGTACCCATGCTGCGCGTATCGCTGCCAAAGTTACCCGCAAAATGCAAATGCTGGCAGGTATGACCGCGATTTATACCAATAACGTATTTAGCCGTTTTGTCAACGACACCAATGTGGTGACGCAGCATGCCTTTATGGGTGATGTCACTTTGCAAAATGCAGGTTCGGTGAGCTTTGGTTTAAAACCAGCTCCTGGCTATTTATAAGCGCTGTGCAAACAAGTGAGTTTTGAAGATGAATGACATGGATTTGACGACAATCTTAACCCGCTTAGCCAAACTTGAAGCAGATGCAGCGATCCGCAATTGCATCAACCGCTATATGGAAATCTGTGATGCTTTGGATGCCAATACGGATCTTGATGAACTGATGGCGTTATTCGATCAAGACAGTATTTGGGAAGGGATTGGTGAAAAATATGCCAAGTCATTTGGACGCTACGATTCATGGCAAGCGATTTATGACATGTTCAAAAGCTATACCCAAAAAGAATCGCATTTTGTCATGAATGCCCACTTTGTGAGCTCAGAACAAATTTATGTAGAACAGCAGCAAGCTGATGCCTCTTGGCTGATGCTGCAAACTTCAACTTTTCGCGATGGTCGCAGCCATTTAAATGCAGCAAAACTCAGCGTGAAGTTTCGGCAGCAGGCAGATGGTTGTTGGAAAATCAAACATTTCCAGACTGAAAATATTTTTAGCCGTCCAGTGACACACTGGAACAGCACTGCTGAATTGCCTGTGCCAAGCCAAAATTAAACCAAGGATTAATGAAAAAGGATAATTAACATGAACAGTATCATTCCAATGCAAAACATTGATATTGATTACAGCGAACTTGTTCAAAGTGATCGAGCGCATACCTCTTTATATAAAGATGCTGCAATCTTTGAAGATGAAATGGACAAGATTTTTTATAAAACATGGGTTTGGGTGGCACACGCGAGTGAAATCCCAGATGCGGGCAGCTATAAGACCATGAATATTGGCAAGCAGCCTGTGGTTGCGGTGCGTGACCGCAAGAAAAAAGTTCATGTATTGCTGAACCGCTGCCGCCATCGCGCTGCGACTGTTTGTGAACATAAAAAAGGCAAAACCAACAGTTTTGTTTGTCCGTATCATGGCTGGAGCTATGCGCTGGATGGCAGTTTACGCGGTGTTCCATCGCCAGAAAGCTATGGTGAGTGCTTGGACAAATCAGAGTTTCCATTGATCAGCCTGCGTGTTGAAGAATACAACGGCATGATCTTCGCATCATTCAATCATGATGTAGAACCTTTGGAAGACTTCCTCGGCGCTGCGAAAAAATGGATCGACTTGTTTATGAAACAAGGTGCGGGCTATCCAGTGAAAGTCTTGGGCGAACACCGTTTTACTTTCCCGGGCAACTGGAAAATCCAGCTGGAAAATACCACTGATGCCTATCACTTCCCGTTGGTGCACAAATCCTTCCTCAGCTCGGTGGATGAAAAAACCGAAGAACTCTTCAACTTTGAAAACCAGCCGGGTTATGTCGAAGATTTGGGCAATGGCCATAGTGTGATGGTGATGATTCCTGAACTGGTTGATCTGGAAGAAGATTTATTAGAACGTCCAATTCAGGAGCGTTTTGAAGATCTTGCACAAGCTTTGCGTGATGAAGGTCATGAAGAACTGGAAGTTCGCCGTATTGTACGCGCTGTGGGCGGTTCAGGCTTTAACTTAAACATTTTCCCGAATATTGCCTGCTCAATGGCATTCTTCCGGGTTATGCAGCCGGTTTCAGTGGATAAAACCGAAATTCATCACTCAGTGATTACCATGGATGGCGGTCCGCAAGTCGCGAATCAATACCGCTTACGTTTGCATGAACATTTCCAAGGCCCATTTGGTTTTGGTACACCAGATGATGCTGAAGCTTGGGAGCGTGTGCAGCACGGTGCAAGCGCAGGAGAGGATTTATGGATCATGCTGAACCGCGGCTTGCCGGGTGAAGTTAAAACTGAAGATGGTCTAAAAAGTGATGTGAGTGCGGAAACAGGGATGCGAGCTGCTTATCAGCAGTGGAAAAAGTTGATGACGGCTTAAGGAGAAGAGCGCCATGAAAATTGATTTAAATTTATTGAATGAAGTTACGGCTTTTGTTTGGGCTGAAGCCGATATGTTAGACCATTCTGAACATAGCGCATGGTTAGACCTTTGGAATGAAAAAGGCGTGTATATCATTCCAATCGATCCAGCATTGACGGATTACGAAAATAATTTGAACTATGCCTATGACAATCACCATATGCGTAAATTGCGTGTAGACCGCCTAGAAAATGGCGAGGCGATTTCAACATCGCCAAAAGCCAAAACGGTACGCAGTGTTTCTCGAGTTCGCATTGTGAAAGATGAAGATGGTGAAATTGTTTTACGTTGCGCGCAAAACTTGCGTGAATTCCGTAAGGAAAACTTAAAGCATTACACCGCGGATGTGACTTTCCATTTGGTGCGTGATAGCGAACAAGGTTTTAAAATCAACCGTAAAATTATTAACTTAGTTAACTCTACCGATACTTTGGCAGGTATCAGTTACATTCTCTAGGAGAGAAATATGAAACACGTTGTTTTAGTGACTGGTGCTGCTTCAGGTTTGGGAAATGTCATTGCGGAGTATTTTGCCAGTCAAGGCCATCAAGTCATTTTATCGGCAAGCACTTTGGAAAAAGCTGAAAATGCTAAGGCGCGAAGCGCATATGCAGCGCAGATGTTTCCTTTGAAATTGGATATTTCCATTGAGGCTGATTTTCATGCCGCTGTGCAATGGATTGAGGAAAAATTTTCTAAGCTTGATGTGTTGATTAACAATGCAACAGTGACTAAGGCAACGCCTGTTTTAGACATTACAGCTGCAGATTTTGACTGGGTGACGCAAGTCAATCAGCGCGGTACGTTCCAAGCCTGCCAGATCATCGGTAAATACATGGCGGATAAAGGCTATGGACGTATCGTCAATATGGCGTCATTGGCTGGACAAAATGGCGGCACGGCAACAGGCGCGCACTATGCCGCAACCAAAGGCGCCATTGTGACTTTGACCAAAATTTTTGCCAAAGAATTTGCAGCAAAAGGCGTAACGGTGAATGCCGTAGCACCGGGGCCGATGGAATCACCAATTGTACATAGCGTGGTGTCGGACGAAAAAATGGCGCAGTTTATTCAGAATATTCCAGTCAAGGCTTTAGGCAGCATGGAATTTATTGCTGAAACGTGTGGATTGTTGGCAAGCCCGAATGCTGCGTTTGTAACAGGCGCAACGTGGGATATTAACGGTGGATTATTTATGCGTTAAGCCTTTGGGCGCGGCGCATAAGAGGGAGAAAAATCATGACTACACTTTATAATGTTGTTGTCAAAAACCGTCATGTAGAAGGTGAAAATGTTGCAGTCATGGAGTTTGAATCGGCAACCTCTACAGCTTTGCCAAAAATTGAAGCAGGCGCGCATATTGATGTGCATCTGCCAAATGGCATGGTGCGCCAATATTCATTGTGTCAAAACCCAAGTCAGCACGGGGTGTTCCGCTTAGGGATTTTACGTGATCCAGAGTCACGCGGCGGTTCAGTTTCTGCCTTTGATGACTTAAAAGACGGCATGCAAATTCAGGTCAGTGAACCTAAAAATCTATTTCCCTTAGTTCCAGCAAAACATAGTGTGTTGATTGGCGGCGGGATTGGAATTACCCCACTCATTACCATGGCCTATCAGCTGGCGCAAGAAGGCGCTTCTTTCGAACTGCATTACTGCGGTGCAAGCCCTGAACGCTGTGCATTTGTGGATGAAATTAAAAATGGCGCACTCGCTGCATTCACAAAGTTTCATTTTAAATCGGAAGGCGCAAGCCACCGCGAGTTCTTTGAAGCGGCAATTAAAGATATTGATTCAGCCAGCCATATTTATACCTGCGGTCCAAACGGCTTTATGGACTGGGTGATTAATTTAGCTGCGACACAAAACTTTCCTGAGCATCAGATTCATAAAGAATATTTTCAGGTTGAAGTTGAAACAGGCGGCGATGCATTTGAAGTCGTTGCACAGCAAAGCGGCAAAATCATCATGGTGAATGCCGAAGAAACGATTTTACAAGCCTTGGCGCGTGAAGGCATTGAGATTGAAATGTCGTGTGAGCAGGGCGTATGCGGTACCTGTATGTGCGATGTGATTGAAGGCGAGCCAGATCACCGAGATGTGTATTTCACGGATGAAGAAAAAGCCAGTAATGAGCAAATTTTAGTGTGCTGTTCGAGATCAAAATCAGCGCGATTAGTGCTCGATATTTAACAGGCTATCAAGTATTTCGGTTGATCGAGTCCTTATGGAATTAGGACAAAAAATTCAGGAGAGAATAAAATGAACGCATTAAAAACCATGGATAATGTGCAAATTGATCCAATGAAATTCCGCCGTGCTTTAGGCAATTTTGCGACAGGCGTGACCATCATGACTGCACAAAATGCTGAAGGTGAAAAAGTGGGTGTGACAGCAAACAGTTTTAACTCTGTATCACTCGATCCTGCTTTGATTTTGTGGAGTATTGATAAAAACTCTTCAAGCTTTCATGTATTTGAGCAAGCTACACATTTTGCTGTGAATATTTTATCGGGTTCGCAAATTGAACTTTCCAATAAATTTTCACGCCGCAATATCGATAAATACGAAGGGACCAGCTATCGTGAAGGTGCTGGAACAGCGCCAATTTTAGACAATTGTTCTGCAGTATTTGAATGTGAGCGCCACCAAATTTTAGAAGGCGGTGATCATTGGATTATTGTCGGTAAAGTGGTGAATTTCCATGATGAAGGCCGCAGCCCGCTGGTTTATCATCAAGGCGCTTACTCTGGTGTGACGCCGCATCCATTATTGCAAGTGAAAGACTCTGCCGATCTTGATGCAGAGGGTGTTGGTGAAATGCATCAAGGGCATTTGCACCGCAATGTGTGCTATTTAATGAGCCGCGCGTTTAAATTCTATCAAAATGACTATATTCCAAAGCAATTGGTCACGGGTTTCAGAACCAGTGAAGCGCGTTTGCTGCTGGTTTTAGGCAGTGGTACGGCTTCAAGCAAAGCTGATTTGCCGCGCGACATTGCAATGCCAATGCGTGAAGTGGAGCAAGCAGCTGCAATTCTGAAAAAAGATGAGCTTTTGGTTGAGAATGATGGCTTCTTTAAATTAACCGATAAGGGCAAGAAAACGGCGCATTATTTATTTGATATTGCTGACAGCCATCAAAATGAAGTCTTAGCAAAATACTCGAAAGATGAACAGGACTCATTTGTTAAAATTTTAAGAGATATTGCAGGCATCAAATAATTATTGATGATCGTGCCTCACGAACCGACTGAGTGGATCTTGCGTCGGTTCGTTAAAATCTCTTCAGTATTCTGCTCATACATAGTTTAGTGCTACTCAGGTTTAGCAATTTAGTTCAGCAGATTCAAAAATATTGCTATTTGGAGAATAAGAATGACCAATGATCAATGGAACTGCAAAAGTATTAATGCGTTATTAAACGCGATTGAAAATAATGAAATCAGCTTAGAAACGATCATTGATTC
Source organism: Acinetobacter sp. (assembly GCF_041919735.1). Classification (GTDB taxonomy): domain Bacteria; phylum Pseudomonadota; class Gammaproteobacteria; order Pseudomonadales; family Moraxellaceae; genus Acinetobacter. The sequence continues at coordinate 78,174 of NZ_JAYRTF010000012.1, read as the reverse complement.
ATTTTATTCAAGAATTGAACAACGCGACCCAGATATTCAAGCGTGGCAACATCTTATTTCAAAAAAAGAATATTTAAATCAATATTATAGCAATGAGGGTTTTTATAAAAATTCGGTTCTAAAAGGTTTGCCTTTTGCCGTAAAAGATGTGATCGATACCGCAGGCATCGAAACCCGTATGGGTTCAAAAATTCACGATAACCGTGTTCCAAGTATGGATGCAGCAGTCGTTATTGCAATTAAAAAGGCTGGCGGCATATTAATAGGTAAAACGGTAACCACTGAATTTGCATTTTTTAAATCTGGAAAAACGCAAAATCCGCATGATCCAAAGCGCACACCAGGTGGCTCCTCAAGTGGTTCAGCGGCAGCAGTTGCAGCATGTATGACACCGTTTGCATTAGGTACACAAACAGCTGCTTCTGTGATACGGCCTGCTGCATATTGTGGCTGTTTGGCCTATGTAGCAAGTCATGCAGAATTTTCGCTCAGAAATATTCAGCCACTCGCGCAATCTTTAGATAGTTTGGGCATGTTTGCAAATGATTTCTCTGACTTAATATTGATGAGAAGAATCATGCAACTGCGCAGTGACTTAAATGCTAAACCAAACGTTAAAGAGAATCTAAAAATTGGTGTTTATTCAGGTGATCAATTAGGTGAAATAGAACCTGAAATGCAAAGTGCAATGCAAGGTTTTATGAGCAGGGTACAGTGTGAATCCATCACTTTTGTAAATGTGCCTGAAGAAATCGACATTAAAGCCTTGGCCGATCATCATTATAAGATTATGGCATTTGAAGTGGCGCGAAATTTACAATACGAATATCAAACGGGTTTAATGGATGAATATATCACTGAACTTATTCATACCGGTTTGGAAATGTCACATTTTGATTATTTACAACATCTTAAATCCGTTGAAAAAATTAAAACAGACTATGTGAATTGGATGAACAATGCATCTATTGATCTTACGATTGCACCTGCTGCACCGGGTATTGCACCACTCGGTTTAGAGAAAACTGGACAACCTTTTATGAGCCGTCCATGGCAAGTCATGGGCTTGCCTGTAATGACTTTTCCTATGGTGTATCAGCAAAACATGCCACTAGGCATTCAGCTAGTGGGTAAATTTCATCAAGATGATGAATTGTTGGCGCAGAGTGATTATTTATATGAATTGTCGCAATCAAATGATTGAAAGTTCATTAAATAGCGAATCTTGAAAAGCCCAATAGATGAAATATGAGCAATTAAGATATTACAAATATTGAACATGTATTATAAGGTCATGATGACAAGGGTGAATGATTTAATCCTTTGAAAAAAATGGCTATTACCCAAACAAGCAAGGATGGGCATGTGAGTAATAGCTTTTGATTATTTCATCTATTTCAGTCGAGGTACATGGAGTGAGCTATTCTAAAAATAACATCAGTACATGGACGCAGCATATTCAAGGGGTATGCGGTGAGTTTGAAACCCACTTTGATGGACAAAGTTCATTATTTATTGGCGAGGTGAAATCTTTTTTACTTGGGCAAACTGAAATTGCCTTTATTAAAAGCAATGCCAGTTTTATTGAACGAAAGTCTGAAATATTGGATCGGGCCAAAGACCGCTTTTGTTTTCTGATTTTGCAATATACTGGCAAAATGCTGCTGAAATACCGCAATGAAACGCTGTTTTTAAGTGAAGGTGATATTGTTTTACTGGATTCGAATGAACATATTGCGATGTATCCGCAAGGCCTATTCAGTCATATCTCGGTGCATCTTTCGCGTGATAAATTATTTAAGCAGGGCATTACGACTGAACATTTTGGCAAATTAATCAGCCGCAATATGAGTGCGCATTTGCTGAAAAATATGCTGCAGACCATGTCGAGTGACAATATTGAATTTTGGTATGCCGAAGAAGACGGCAACGCTTTTGAAGATGCTCTGATTGCCTTAATGAAACCGACTATTCATTATAAAAATGTTCAGGTCAGTGATTCGTTAAAATTAAAAGCAGAGCGCTATATTCTTGAAAATTTGATGCAGAGCAGTCTTTCACCTAAAGTGGTGGCCGATCATATTGGCGTGTCATTAAGGCATTTATACCGTTTATTTATGGTGGATCAGCAATCCATCAATAAATATATTCAGATGAAACGCTTGGAAAAAGTGCAATTCGAGTTAAAAGATTTAAAAAATAAGAAATTATCCATTACTGAAATTGCTTTGAGATGGGGCTTTGGAGACAGTGCACATTTTTCCAAAATATTTAAAAAAGTTTATGGCATATCACCAAGTCAGTATCGAGCTGTAAATCAGAGCTAAGAATAGCTCATATAATTCAGGCATATCAATGATCAATAAAAAGGCTATTTCTGCGTGGAAGTAGCCTTTTTATTTGTATGGTTCTTTAGCACCTAATGCTTGAGATAGCGGAGATACCTTTTTGTAGCAGGTCTTTTCCACCTTGGGTTTAAGTGCATTTTTTATATGACTCAATTATTTATTTCTGTTTATAAATGTCATGCTTTGACAAGCTTAAGGTCATTTTTAGACAAGAACTGCCCGTGTGTAAAGTGATCAAATCAAGTGATAAGGAAGCTGTATCAAGCTATACAGCTGCAGTGAAGGGGCTTTGCATTTAAGTATAGTATAAAACCAAAATAAATTGATTTTTCACTATATTTCAAGGCAATAGAACAATGCGAACAGAGGATGTAAGCAATGAATCAGAATAAATTATTACAGGCAGTCCGAAAGGCAATTGGAATAAACTTGGGCATTATGGGAGCTGTTTTAGGCTTGAGTCAGCAAGTGCATGCGCATGGCCAAACAGCAGAAATGGTTCCGCTCTATCAAAACATGAGCGATTTTGGGGCACATGTTAAAAAAGATGATTTTACCGGCAGCTATACCATTTCTAAAGGTTCATTAACCGTTCGGGCCAAACCCAATTCAGATACTGTATTGGTGAACGGCAAGCCGCTCAAAGTCAGTGTGCCACTGCTTGAGAAAAATGGTCAGGCCGTTGTCAGTACTGGGTTTATCAATGAAGTATTTCAGTCCGGTTTAGATAAAACGTTTACTGTCGAAAATGCGCCGCATCCATTGAATAGCTTAAGTACGGCAGAGCTTAAAGCGGTGTATGACATCATTCAAAAGTCTAAATATGCTTATCCTAATATGCGCTTTGCTGAGTTAAAACTGAAAGAACCGGATAAAGCCAAAGTTTGGGATGCATTCATTGATCATAAGCCTTTTGCTGACCATCGTATTGCGACTTTTAATTTGTTAAAGGGCAATACCGCTATTGAAGGTGAAGTGGATTTAAACCTGAAAGCAGTGACCAAGTGGAATATCTTGGAAAATACGCATGGCATGGTGTTGATTGATAACTTCGAAGCGGTGCAAAAGGCCATTGAAAACAGTGCTGAATATCGAAAAGCTTTGAAGAAACGCGGCATTAACGATGTGAAGAAAGTGATTGCCAACCCGCTGACTGTTGGTTACTTCGGCGGCAAAGATGGCCTGAATAAAGAGCTGAATGTGCTGAAAGTCGTTTCTTATTTAGATACTGGGGATGGCAACTACTGGGCGCATCCAATTGAAAATTTGGTTGCTGTTGTTGATTTAAATCAAGAGAAAGTCATTCGTATTGAGGAAGCTTCCTTGATTCCAGTGCCGATGGCGCCTAGACCTTATGTCAGTAAAAATACCAAAACACCGCCTAAACCGCTGCACATGGTTGAACCGGAAGGCAAAAACTTCTCGATTTCAGGTCAAACGGTGCATTGGGGCAATTGGTGTCTGCATGTTTCCTTGGATTCGCGTGTCGGGCTGAAACTTTCAACCGTTACCTATAAAGATAAAGGGGTAAAAAGAAAGGTCATGTATGAGGGCAATCTGGGCGGCATGGTTGTTCCGTACGGTGACCCAGAGTTGGGCTGGTATTTCAAATCGTATTTAGACTCTGGCGAATATGGTATGGGCACACTGACTTCACCGATTAATGCAGGTAAAGATGCGCCAGATAATGCCGTGCTTTTAGATGCGGTCATTGCTGACTATACTGGGAAGCCTCAAGTGATTCCGAATGCGATTGCCATTTTCGAGCGTTATGCAGGGCCGGAATATAAGCATAAGGAAATTTTTGGCGATCAGGACGCCAGTGAAGAACGCCGTGAATTGGTGGTGCGCTGGATCAGCACTGTGGGTAATTATGATTACATGTTTGACTGGGTTTTTGGTCAAAATGGCACGATCGGCATTAATGCAGGCGCAACAGGAATTGAAGCGGTTAAAGGCGTAAAAACGCGCACCATGCATGATAAAACCGCCAAAGAAGACACCAAATACGGCACGCTGATTGACCATAATATTGTGGGAACGACGCATCAGCATATTTATAACTATCGTTTAGATATGGATGTTGATGGTGATCAGAACAGTTTTGTTCATATGGACCCTGTGATTAAACGGACGACAGGCGGTGAGGTGCGTACCAGCAGTATGCAAATCGATAGCAAAGTGATCGATAGTGAAAAGAATGCAGCTGAGAAGTTTGATCCATCGACCATCCGCTTAATCAGCAACTTGAATAAAGAAAATAGAATGGGCAATCCAGTTTCTTATCAGTTGATTCCATTTGCCGGCGGGACACACCCGATTGCGAAAGGCGCGCAGTTTAGCCCAGACGAATGGATATTTAAGCGTTTAAGCTTTATGGATAAACAGATTTTGGTCACTCAGTACAATCCTGATGAGCGCTATCCAGAAGGTAAATATTCAAACCGTTCAACGCATGACACAGGCTTAGGTCAGTTTGTGGAGAATAACCAGAACATCGAAAATAAAGATCTGGTGGCTTGGTTAACCACAGGAACCACGCATGTCGCGCGTGCTGAAGAATGGCCAATCATGCCAACAGAGTGGGTCAATACTTTATTGAAGCCGTGGAACTTCTTTGACAGTACGCCGAGTTTAAATATTGCTTCGGATAAAGAAAAACAAAGCAAAGATCATCATTAAGTTTCCCATTTTCAAGGGTTAACTGGAGCGTTAACCCTTTGTTTAAAGGATTGATCCAATGAAAATATTCAAACAGACTGCTGTGGCGCTGGCATGCACCTTTTTTTTACCCATCACCAATGCTGCAAGCCAAATAGATTATGAAATTCAGCCTTATGCCGATGTCATATTAGGGGTATTTCATAGTGAAAAAAGTTATGCCAATCCAGAAGATACTGATCCTAAAAAAACATGGCAGGAAATTGGCGCTAAATATGGCTTAAAGGGTTCAGCGACTTTTGGTCAAAATGCCCTTTATGCGAGCGCAATTGCAATCAGTACTGGAACATTTGGCGATGGTGATGCTGGCAATGTGACCAATGGCCATGAACGCAGAACGAATTTAGGTGAATGGTCGCTTGGCTTTAAAGATACACCGGCTCAAAAAGAATATGCACGTTACGATGTTTCGGTCGGGCGTCAAAACATTATTGTCGGCGATGGTTTTATGGTGTCGGGCGATGCCGTCAACTTAGGTAAAGCTGTCGCAGATGGTGAGCTGGATCGAGGCGGGGCGTATTATCTGGCGACCAGAAAAGCTTTTGATTTTACCACTGCGTTGAAATATCGGCCTTGGGAAAACTTAAGCACAGGCCTGTACTATTTAAAATCAGACAATAAGGCGCAGTACTCAACAGAATTATGGGTTGCTGATGCGATGTATCAGGAAGAAAAGTTTGGCATTGGCGGAACATATCTGAATGTATCGGATGTGGATGACGCTTTTCAGGAAACTGATCGCCATGATTTAAAGAACTATGCGCTGAGAGCAAATTATGCCCTGAATCCGAACTTGCAGCTTAAAGCCGAAGCGGTATATCAGGACAATGCCCGATCGAATGAAAATGCAGGCTATGTGGCCTTAAACTACAGCATTCCAGATTCTGCATATCATACTGCCGTAGGCTACCGTTTCAGCCGCTATTCTGAAGACTATGATCCAATGTTTTATGGCAACACCGTTGCCATTGGTGAGTGGGTGCAGGGCGAGGTGGCCGGAAATTATGCAGGGCCAAATAACCGCAATGCCAATATCCATCAAGTTTCTTTTTCGATGAGTCCCAAAGAAAACTTAATGCTGGGCGCGTTTGCTTATAAGTTCGATAGCATTGATAAAGCACGAGAAAATTTAAGCGCTTATGAGCTGGACTTTTACTCCGTGTGGTCTGCAAATCAGCATATTAATGTGATCCCTCTGATCGGTTTCTATAAGCCTAAAAAAGATATTCAGACTGGCGGTTCGCAGTTCCCAGATGATGATTGGAATACCTATGCGCAATTGTTATTGCAGTACACCTATTAAAAATCATCTGCTCTTTTTAATGCATTTTATTTGGGAAAAAACTTGAATGCATGAGTGATTTTAGCGCCGTTTTATAGAAGATATGGATGAGGTAAGCGTAATGAGTGAAGTACAAGTTTTAGAAAGCGTCCAGCAATTTATGGCGCGTCAGCATGGGCATTTTATCCATGCTGAACATGTCGCAGCAGAAAACGCTGAACGTATTGAATTAATCAATCCGGCAACTGAACAAGCCGTATCAAGCATTGCTGTGGGCAGTTTAAATGATGTAGAAAAAGCGGTGAAGAGTGCGCATGCTGCGTTCAGCAATGCGTGGGCAAATACTTCGCCTTATGAGCGCGGTTTAAAGCTCAATAAACTTGCAGATTTAGTCGAAGCGCATGCTGAAGAACTGGCGCAATTAGAAACATTGACGACAGGCAAGCTGATTAATCTTTCCCGCCATTTAGAAGTGGCTCAAACGGTTGTGTTTTTAAGATATTTTGCAGGCTGGGCAACCAAGATTCATGGTCAAACCATGCAACCCTCAATTCCTTCTGTGAATGGTGAAAAATATACAGCCTATACAATGCGCCAACCGATTGGTGTCGTGGCAGGGATTGTGCCGTGGAATTTTGCCTTGATGATTGGGGTTTGGAAAATTGGTTCAGCCTTGACCACGGGCTGCACGATTGTGCTGAAACCAAGTGAATTTGCCGCATTATCCTTATTGCGTTTGGCTGAGTTGGCAATTGAAGCGGGTATTCCGGCCGGTACAATTAATGTGGTCACAGGCAAAGGGGAAACGGGACAGCATTTAATTGATTCACCACTGGTGAAAAAAATCTCCTTTACCGGTTCAGTGCCAACAGGGATTGCCATTGGCAAACAGGCGATGGCCAGTGATTTGACGCGGGTCAGCTTGGAGCTGGGCGGTAAAAATGCGGCGGCCATTCTGGCTGATGCCAATCTCGATGAAATTTTACCGACTTTGCTGCAAGCGACATTTGTCCATCAAGGGCAAGTCTGTGCAGCGCCTGAACGTTTCTTTGTTCATCAATCTAAATATGATGAATTGGTCAGCAAAGTGTCTGGTGCAATTCAGCAGCTGAAAATTGGTTCACCCTTAGATGAATCCAGCATGTTTGGCCCGCTCTCCAATAAACCGCATTTTGATAAAGTGAAGCATTATCTGAATTTGGCGCAGCAAAATAATCAAGTCATTACCGGCGGTAAAGCATTGGATGGCACAGGTTATTTTGTTGAACCAACGCTATTAAAAGTCAGTGGCGTCGATGATCCCTTATTTATTGAGGAAACATTTGGACCAGTCGTGGATGTGATTGCATTTGAAAGTGATGAAGAGTTGATTGAAATGATGAATCATTCACGTTTTGGCTTAACAGCCAGCGTATGGACCAATGATTTATCCAAAGCGCTGCGTTTGATTCCGAAAATTGAAGCAGGCTCCGTCTGGGTTAATATGCATACTTTCCTTGATCCAGCTGTGCCATTTGGCGGCGTCAAAGCGTCAGGGATTGGCCGTGAGTTTTCAGATGCCTTTATCGAAGACTATACCGAGTTAAAATCGGTGATGATTCGCTATTAAGATCCGCTGATGTTGTGGGATCACGGTTCAATGAGGCTTGTTATGATGAATGACAGGCCTTGTTGCTTTTAATACATTGATAAGGTTAGAGCTTTTTTAGTGAATAAAGCCAGGTCCACTTGATGCATAAATTGAATGCATGCTTTAGACAAGGATGCTGCTGCTCGAAAGCGCGGACGGCCTGTTTGCTGAGGAGCATTCCATATGTCTTTACGGATGTTTGCATATTTTAAAGTTGCGCTTGATTGATGCAATTTTTCTGCATTGATGGTTTCTCAGGTGTGTTTTTATATTTTTAGCTGAACTGCCTGGAAATAGACAATAAAAAAATGGCCATGCGCTGGCCATTTTTAATCTATCTGTATCAGTCGAAATACTGCAGATTTAGTGATTTAAAAACGTTTTCAGAATACCGCTGAATGCTTCAGGCTGCTCAATATTTGAAATATGAGAAGCATTAATTTCAAATAATTGACTGTTTGGAATGCGATCAACCATAAATTGACCATCTACAACTGTGGTTACAGGGTCCTGCTGACCAGCGATCACCAAAACAGGCACCTGAATATTTTTTAATTCTTCACGTAAATCAGCTTTAGCCAAAGCTTCGCAACAGCTTGCATAACCTTCTGCGCTGCCAGCTGCTAAGTCGTTACTTAAAGATTCTACAACTGCTGCTTGGCTTTGGATAAAGCGTTCGGTGAACCAGCGTGATGCAGCCGTTGCTGCAATAGGCTGTAAACCTTGTTCACGTACCAATGCGGCACGCTCATTCCATGCTTGTTCTTGACCGATTTTTGCTGCGGTATTGCATACAATCACATGGTTAAAATATTCGGGTTTATGCAGGGCAAGCCATTGGCCTGTGAGTCCGCCCATTGAAATTCCGCAGAAACTGGCTTTTTTTACATTTAAATGATCCAGCAGATTGCTCACATCTTGACCCAATTGCTCTATGCTATATGGACCTTGAGGTGCAGAAGATGCGCCGTGGCCGCGGGTATCGTAGCAAATCACAAAAAAATCATTTTGCAGCGCATCAATTTGCGGCTGCCACATGCTGTATTTTGTGCCGAGTGAATTTGAAAAGACAATTGCAGGCTTGTTGGCATCACCAAAGGTTTGGTAGTTAATTTCGGCATCGTTGGATGTAAATGTTGGCATATTCTTTTCCTTTTAATTCTCCCTCAATCCCTCCTTTTAAAAAGGAAGGAGGAGAAATCAATTTTTTAAATGCGTTCAATAATCAAAGCAATGCCTTGACCGACACCAATACACATTGAACACAGTGCATATTTACCATTTGTTGCTTCAAGCTGATTCAATGCGGTTGTAACCAAACGCGCACCTGATGCACCGAGTGGATGGCCAATTGCAATTGCGCCGCCATTTGGGTTCACTTTTTCTGAACCATCGGCTAAACCGAGATCACGAGTGACGGCTAAAGCTTGCGCTGCAAAAGCTTCATTCAGTTCAATCACATCCATTTGCTCAAGTGTTAAGCCGGTTTGAGCCAATAATTTTTTAATCGCAGGCGCTGGGCCAAAACCCATAATGCGTGGTTCAACACCAACAGTGGTTGCACCAATAATTTTGGCACGTGCCTTTAAACTGTACTTTTCAACTGCATCATCAGAGGCAATAAGTAGAGCAGCAGCACCATCGTTAATACCTGAAGCATTGCCTGCCGTTACTGTACCGTCTGCCTTTACCACAGGTTTTAATTTGTTCAAACCTTCTAGTGTGGTTGAAGCGCGTGGATGTTCATCGGTATCAACCACAATCGCATCGCCTTTACGCTGTGGAATCGTCACAGCAATGATTTCTTTTTTGAAAAAATCTTTGGCTTGTGCCGCTGCTGTACGCTGTTGGCTGGTCAACGCAAACTGATCTTGATCGGTGCGGTTAATGTTGAATTGTTCCGCGACATTTTCAGCCGTTTGCGGCATGGTGTCTACGCCATACATTTCTTTCAGTTTAGGATTGATAAAACGCCAGCCCATGGTGGTGTCTTCAAGTTTCTGAGCACGACCAAAAGCAGAATCAGATTTACCCATCACCAAAGGTGCACGGCTCATGCTTTCTACACCGCCAGCGATAATTAAATCCGCTTCACCTGCTTTGATTGCACGTGCTGCCATAGCTACTGCATCTAAAGATGAACCACATAAACGGTTTACTGTGGTTGCAGGGACTTGATAGGGCACACCTGCCAAAAGTGCAGACATACGACCGACATTTCGGTTGTCTTCACCGGCTTGGTTGGCACAGCCATAAATTACGTCATCTACCAATTCCCAATTCACCGATGGGTTGCGTTCCATTAACGCTTTGATGGGGAATGCGCCAAGATCGTCTGCACGGACAGGTGCAAGACCGCCAGCATAACGGCCAAATGGGGTACGGATCGCATCAATGATGTATGCATTTTTCATGTTTCATTTTTCCTAGGAATCTCCCTAAATCCCCCTTTACTAAAGGGGGAAACTCCTCTCTTTAAAAAGAGAGGTCGGGAGGGATTAATTATCCTTGTGTTGCATCAATCAATTTTGCACCCGTCATTGACTGCAATTCGTCAAATGAAAGGCCTTCAACTTTTTCAATCACTTTCATACCTTCAGCAGTCACATCAATCACGCAAAGGTCAGTATAAACACGGTCTACGCATTTCAGGCCTGTTGCAGGGTAGCTCAATTCAGCAACAATTTTCGGTTCGCCTTGTTTGGTCACATGATCCATGGTAATAAAGACTTTTTTCGCACCGACCGCTAAATCCATTGCACCGCCCACCGCAGGAATTGCATCTGGTGCGCCTGTATGCCAGTTGGCAAGGTCGCCATTTTCAGCAATTTGGAATGCACCCAATACGGCAATATCTAAGTGACCGCCGCGCATCATGGCAAATGAATCACCGTGGTGGAAAAAAGCACCACCAGTCAGCATGGTGACAAATTCTTTACCTGCATTGATCAGTTCAGGATCTTCTTCGCCTTTTGCCGGTGGTGGACCGAATGCCAATAAGCCATTTTCAGAATGTAGAAATACGTCTTTGTCTGAAGGTAAGTAATTTGAAATCTTCGTCGGTAAACCGATACCTAAGTTGACATAAGCACCATCAGGAATGTCTTGCGCCACACGTTCAGCAATTTGATCACGGCTTAATTTGGTATAACTCATTTTTAAATCTCCGTATCCAATTATTGAGCAGGTTTAACTTGAACAACGTGTTGAACAAAAATCCCCGGGGTGATGATATGTTCTGGGTCAAGTGCGCCAAGTTCCACCACTTCTGATACTTGGGCAATGGTCACATCTGCCGCCATCGCCATGATTGGGCCAAAGTTACGCGCGGATTTGCGGTACACCAAGTTGCCCCAGCGGTCGCCTTGCTGTGCTTTGATTAAAGCGAAGTCAGCGCGAATCGGGTTTTCCAAAACGTAATCTTTACCTTCATAGTTCATGGTTGGTTTGCCTTCTGCCAGCAACGTACCAAAACCTGTAGGTGTATAAATTGGGCCAAGTCCCATGCCGGCAGCTTGAATACGGCACGCTAAGTTGCCTTGCGGTACCAGTTCAAGTTCAATTTTTCCTGCACGGTACAGCTCGTCAAATACCCATGAATCGGACTGACGCGGGAATGAACAAATGATTTTACGCACTGCGCCAGATTTCAGAAGTTTGGCTAAACCATAGTCGCCGTTGCCTGCGTTGTTATTAACAATAACGAGGTCTTTGATACCGAGTTCAATCAGGCCATCAATCAGTTCCGCAGGCTGTCCTGCTGTACCGAAACCGCCAATCATTACGGTTGAACCGTCTTTAATCTGGGAAAGGACTTCCACAAGGGAAGTTGAACTTTTATCAATCATATGGCTAACCCTATCTGCATTTTCATGAATTGCTATGCGTAAATATCGCTTCAAAATACTTATGCATAAAAATTATGGCGTTGTCATCACTTTAAAAATTAAGCATTCATTTGAAGCTTGGCGGTTGAATCATTCAGCTATAAATAGCAGTTTCTAAAATGGATTCAAACCACTCTAAGGTAGTAGAGTGGTTTGATTTTTTATCAGCTGTCATCTTCACGAATTGAAGAAGGATGACGGTTCAAGGCAGTCACTTGAATATCCATGTAAGGGTAGAGCGGTAAGCCTTGCAGGATATTGTGCAATTCTTCATTGCTCTCAACATCAAAAATACTGATGTTGGAATATTGGCCAGTAATACGCCAAATATGACGCCATTTGCCTTGTCGCTGCAAATCTTGAGAATAAGCCTTTTCAACCGCTTTAATTTCATTGGCTTTATCGCTTGGCATATCTAACGGGATATTAACGTCCATTTTGACTTGGAAAAGCATGATGTCTCCTTCAATTATTGACGACGTAAGTTGTCGATTTTGTCTTGATCCAATTCAATACCTAAGCCTAAACCTGTTGGGATTTTCAGCTCAAAATTTTCGTATTGAAGTGGAGTTTTTAAAATTTGTTCAGTCAGCAGCAATGGACCAAATAATTCAGTACCGTATGCTAAATTGCTGAAGGTTGAAAATACGTGTGCAGAAGCAATCGTGCCGACAGGACCTTCCAGCATGGTGCCGCCGTAGAGGTCAATACCTGCAAGATTGGCAATTTTTCCAACTTCACAGCCTTCAATTAAACCGCCTGATTGTGCAATTTTGACTGCAAAAACAGAGGCTGCATTACGTTTTGCCAACTCATAGGCGCTTTGCGGACCCATTAGGGATTCATCCGCCATGATGGCAATATCGAATTTACGGGTTAAGCGTTCCATCGCATCAATATTGTTGATCGCGCAAGGCTGCTCAATCAGGTCAACACCGCCGTCTTGCAGCATTTGAATGCCTTTAATCGCAGTCAATTCAGACCAAGCACGATTGACATCGACACGAATGGAAACGTCATCGCCCAAGGCTTTTTTGATTGCCAAAACATGTTCAACATCTTGTTCCACAGGGCGTGAACCGATTTTGAGTTTGAACACATTGTGACGTTTGCTGGCAATCATTTTTTGCGCTTCGGCAATGTCTTTTTCAGTATTGCCTGAAGCCAGTACCCATAAGACTGAAATACTGTCACGCAAACGGCCGCCTAACACTTCACTTAAAGGCAAGCCTAGGCGCTGCGCTTGGATATCTAATAATGCCGTTTGAATGGCACATTTAGCAAAACGGTTGCCATTAATATTACGGTTAATGATTTGCATCGTTTGTGCGACGTTTAAACCATTTAACGTTTTTAATAAGGGCGCGAAATAGGTTTCAATATTGGTTTTAACACTTTCAGGACTTTCTTCGCCATAGCCTAAGCCACCAATTGTGGTCGCTTCGCCCCAGCCGATAAAGCCGTCTTCCGTGCTTACTTTCACCAGTACTAAGGTTTGTGTTTGCATTGTTGCAACCGCCATCTTATGCGGACGGATGGTTGGAATCTCAACAAGCAATGTTTCTATGGACTTATACATTGCAAATCTTTCTTCAGTGTTAATCTGTTTATATACCCTAAGTTAATGTAATATCTTAAACTAGAGCCAAATCGGTATTTTTGAATACTTAAAAGGTATATAAATGGAATTAAGACATCTACGCTATTTTGTGACGGTGGTGGAAGAGCAAAGCATCACCAAAGCCGCTGAAAAGTTATGCATTGCCCAACCGCCTTTGAGCCGACAAATTCAAAAGTTAGAAGAAGAATTAGGCATTACTTTATTTGAGCGCGGGTCTCGTCCAGTCAAAGCGACCGAGGCGGGTATGTTCTTTTATGAGCATGCTGTACAGATCTTGACTCATACCGCACAAGCAACCTCCATGGCTCAGCGTATCAATGCCGTGGATAAAACAGTGCGGATTGGTTATGTCAGTTCATTGCTGTATGCCTTATTGCCGCAAATCATCTATTTATTTCGACAGCGCCATCCAGACATTCATGTGGAATTAATTGAGTGCGGAACACGAGACCAGATTGAAGCCTTAAAAGCCGGTAAAATTGATATCGGTTTTGGACGTTTAAGATTAACCGACCCATCCATTAAGCGCCTCTTATTGCGCAAAGAACGCCTTAAACTGGCGGTGCATAAAAATCATCATTTGGCAGAGTTTATCGATAGCGGCGTGTATTTATCACAAATTCTCGATGAGTCGATTTTCTCCTATCCGCTTACACCTAAACCGAATTTTTCAACTTTGATTCAGTCTATTTTTACTGAACTGGGTTTGGTGCCGAAAAAGCTGATCGAAGTGCGTGAAATCCATTTAGCGCTCGGATTGGTGTCTTCTGGTGAGGGGATTTGTTTAATTCCTGAAAGCGCCAGTGATATTGGGATGAAAAATTTAATCTATATTCCAATTTTAGATTTGGAAGCTTATAGCCCAATTTCGTTGTCGGTTCGCAATATGGATCAGAGTGCCTATATTCCGAATATTTTAGACTGCATTAAACACGTGTTTGAGGAAGAAGGGAGACCGATTCAACTGAATGAAGATTAATGCGGTGCAATGAGTTTGGCATCCTAATTATCCATATTGTTATCCATGCTGTTGCTTCAAAATCTCCCGATAATTTTTCTATCCTAATTACACTGGCGCTAAATCTTTCATCCTTAAATGCTGTGCAATGTGCTGTAGCTCTTGTTCGTCATTGATCAAGCCTTGCTGAATGGTTTCAATTTGCTCTTGAATATTGGTCAGTACCTTTTGGCGTTGCGCAATGACCTCATCGGTATAGCGGTCGAGTTGCTGCCATAAGCCTTGTGAAATTTCGCTATATAAACGGTCATGGCCAATGGCTAAAATTTCTTTACCATCGTCTGCATAAATGATTTCATAAGTCAGATGTTCAGCGAACTGCAAGGGTTCGAGCGGCGCATGGTGTAGTTGATAATCGACCAAATGACTCGATATCTGCTGTGAGAGAAGCTGCTCCGCCTGTTGTGTCAGTGCGCTATATAGTTCATCCACGGCTTGCTGTTCAGCATATTGTTCTAATAAGCTCGGTAAACTTGCAATCATGCTGCGCCATGTTTGCGTCATGATTTGCTCTTTGTGCTGTACTAATGCGCTGCTGGCATTATCTAGATGCTGCTGCAATTGCTGCAGTTGCGGTACAACTTCCAGCTGTAAAGGCGTGAGGATCTGTTCCTGCAAATGATGCAGCAAGGCTTCCGCGGGTTTGCGCTGTTTATAGGCCAAAGCAGGTTGAATCAAATGCAGCAGTGCGTCAAATAAACGGTTAAAACCGGCACTTTGCATCGCCTGATCATTGAAGTCGGCATTTTTCAGCATTTGTGAAGAAGTTGAAATCGGAGATTGCAGCAAGACAGGATCAACTTGCATTTCGATGAGCTGATCAATCGCACGGGTATGCACATCAGTTTCTTGTAGATAACGTTGATCAGCATTTTTATTGCATAAGACTTGACAAATATCACCATCCACTTCATCTTCTTCAAAATAATCACTGCGGGTAATGACGGGCAATAATGGTTTGTGTCGGCGTAATTCCTGCCCCAGAGCCGCTAATTCTTTGACCTGACCGGGAGAGGATGAACTGCTTAACCACAGCACACCATCGGCACTGTCCAAAAAGCGCTGGGTCAATGTGGCATTTTCTGGTGTGACCGAATGCAGGCCCGGGGTATCCAGTAAAATCAAATTTTTGCCTAGACAAACCCCTTGTAAGCGAGTGGTGGTTTCAGTCGCACCTTCTTTAAAATGCTCCTGACTTTCAATAACTTCACCAGCATCGAGATAAAAATACTCAACGCTTTGCTGCCGTCTGCGAAAACATTCAGCCAATACATTGCATAATGAACTTTTACCTGCGTTGAATTTTCCGAAAATCAGTAAAATGATTTTATCGTCAAAATGCGCTGCGACCGATTGCGCAACTTGCAGTGTCTCTAATTGCGTTTCCCAATTGGCAAGATAGTGTTCGAGCTGCGCATTGAGGGCGGCGATGTCTTGAGCCATTGGGCTATGAAAAACCAGTCCGCTGCTATTCAGACGCTGTTGATTGAGATTGATCGCCAATTGCTGATGCCAAGCCTGCATTTTATTTAGATGTTGCAGGATGTCTTGCTCAGGCTGATCAAAAGCTTCGGTGGCATGAATCAAGGTTTGAATCGGGTCATGGATCATGATGCAAGCTCCAAAGTGGCTGAGGCCTGTTGGGCTTGTTGGATCTGTTGAAGTTGCTGCTGCAAGTCTTGTAATTGCTCTTTCAAGTGCATGCGATCAGCAGAGACTTCAAAATAATGGGCAAATTCACGGCGTAAACGCTGACGTCCTGATTCATCCTCAAAAATAAGCTTTAAATCTTTGCGCAGTTTGACTGAAATCCCCATCACCGCAACCATGACCGTGTCCAGACTGCGGACATTGCTTTTTTGTGTGTCCGGCAAACCGACCACACCATAGCGCACCAGATGGCTATTGATTTCGATACAGGCGCGGGAATAAGCCACTTGAATGCGGTTACGATCACGTTTGCCAGCAGTCACTTTATACATATTGGCAAAGGAATCCGGTTCTAGGGAATCGTCCTGTCCAGAAACGTGCAGAATCGGCTGTAAGTCTTCACGGACTTTATCCAGGACTTGATTCAGATCACTTTCAAAAGCTTGACGTTGATGCTCGAGTGTTGCGCTGAGTTGCTGAATATTGGCCTGAGTGGTTTGTTGCAGCTGCAACAATTGTGCTGTGAGATCGGCAAAGATTTTATTTTTTTCAAATTCACGGACTGCGGGTACTTTTTCAATCACACGGCTGAGGGTTTGCTGTAATTCAGGGATGCCGCTGCGTTGTACTAGCAGTGCTTTAGAATTTTCTATACCTTGACGATGACGTGTTGCTGACACAGGTAGAACGGTGGCAGCCGGCGCTTGTTTTTGAATACTGTCGATAATATGGGTTAAAACAGCTTGATCTGGAATCTGGTCAATTTGAGTCAGGACTAAAACGCTTTGGCGCTGGGTTTGCGTGGCATCTTGCTCGAATTGCTGAAATAACTGCAGTTCATAAGGATCAAATTCGCCCTCACGTACTGAATGGATCATTAAACGGATATCGGCTTTATTCCACATCGCATCTTGGGCATGTTGATCATCGAGTGTTGCCACATCGGCATCTAAACCGGGCGCATCTAACCAACGGATATTGTGCTGTAGATGTTCGGACAAGGTCACAGTCTCTCGTTTATCTGCAACCGAGAAAATATCGTCGCCAATCAGTTCATTTAACAGTCTGCTTTTGCCATGGTTATATTTACCAATTACAGTCACTGTTGGGAGTTGACCTGCCTGTGCGATAGCACGCAGTCGAGCCAAAGGTTGGTTGTATGTAGGGAGAACAGCTAAAATTTCATGAGTGGCTGCATCAAAAGTATGAATATCCATATTTATATCTTTTCCATAAAATAAATCAGGCTAAGCTGTGACAGCTAGCCTGATTTCAAGATTCAAAATATTACTTTTAACTGCATCAAGCTTGCAGGCGAGGGCGGTCTACCACTTGGTTATCGACACCATCAACGAGACGGCTGAGTTTCAGGTCAAATACCATTTCAGCAAATGGACCTTCAACGCCATTGGCTTGGCTTGCTGCTGCATCTGTATGTTCAACCGCTTCAACTACAAGGCCTTCACGGGTTGCATAAGCGAAGTCATCATAAGTGTACGGGTCGCCCGCTACGTTGATTTGCGTTGTCAGTTTACGATGACCGTCCGCAGACACGAAGAAGTGGATGTGTGCAGGGCGGTTACCGTGGCGGCCTAATTGATTCAGCAATTGCTGTGTTGGACCATCTGGTGGGCAGCCATAACCTGCTGGCAGAATCGTTTGTACACGATAATGGCCTTGTGCATCCGTCATAATAGTGCGGCGCATGTTGAATGGTGTTTGTTCGCCAGTTGGGTCAAAGTGTGAATAGAAACCTTTGGTATTGGCATGCCAAATTTCAACTTGTGCATTTGGAATCGGTTGACCGTCTGCATTGTAAATTGTGCCATGCAAAATGAGCGTATGACCATTTGGATCGCTGCCATCATCCATACGGGCAAAGCCTTGTGACACAGGCGCGCCAGCGACATAAAGAGGGCCTTCAATGGTACGTGGCGTTGGGTTGTCAATGCCTAATGCTGCATCAGCTGCATCCATACGCATATCTAAGAAATGGTCAAAACCTAAACCTGGAGAAAGTAAGCCCGCTTCATGGCTGGTACCTAATTGGTTGATATAGGCAACCGCAGCCCAATATTCGTCAGATGTAATGTCTAAATCTTCAATGGTTTTAAATAAGTCAGAAACCACACGGTGAATGATTTGCTTAGTACGCGGGTTGCCACCTTCTTGCTCAAGTCCGCTGAGCAAGTTGATGAAGTTTTGTACTTCTTCCGTGTCGAAAATTCTAACATTTGCGTCTGTCATGGCGATCTCCTTAATCTTGCCATCATGCTGGCTTTCACCTCATATTTTTTAAATCATTTTATGAGTGAAGCTTGCATCGATCCTGATACTGTTTATTGAATGATTGTTGATATATACCTTAATTTAAATGTAATACCCTTATCTAGTCTTGTTTCGGTATCTTTAAATACTAAAAAGGTATATTTGTAAGCTGAATTTTTATGCTGTTTTGTACAGAACTCCTTCTGGCCAATTAAGGCCTCAAAGCGCAGAACATTATTCTGAGGCTTCTTCCCTAAAAAATAACAGGCCTAAATAAGCTGCTCTCTGAGAATATCCGACAAGATCTGCCGGATGTAAATATCTAAATTTACCGATTGCCAGATCATATTGCTTTTAACCAAGGCAGGAACTGACAGAGCAGCGCATTGCCTGCCCGGATATGCATACTTGATAACATGGCTGAATATCTTAAAACGGCTCATGGCTGGTTTTCTTCGGCAGATTTATAGCCAATGATGTATGCAGCAAGATGCTGCAGCTCACCTCCAAGAAACATATTGCAAATAGGAGGATGCTGCCAATAGGAAGATGGTCGATAATGGGCAGCGCGTATCGGTTTTTAAAACTTGGCCAGCGTTTAGTTTGAAAACAAGTTGTAATATATTGATTTTATTGTTTAATAATTAAAAATATTAATTATTTTTGAAAAAAGCTCTTGAAGATAAACGGTTTTCTGCCGTCCTGAATTATGATGGTCTGCTTATTTTAGCTGTCAGCACCTATTGTTTAAGGTATATAAATATACTTAAAATAATATTGAATTTTCCATGTAATTAGATAAGTATTGATGGCGTATAGTCAAAAACAACAGTAAGAGATGGCATGAAAAATACGGGCTAGATTTGTCGGGATGACTTACCTCATTTCAAAAGATTAAAAATGAGCAAAAATTTAATTGTTATGTAAAAGGACGTTACATGAAGAAAATACCAGCATTGGCATTATTGGCTGTTTGTTGTAATGGGGCGGTTTATGCTGATTTTGTGAAAGACAGCCAAACCACATTAAATTTTAGAAATTTTTTTATTGACCGTGATAATTCAACCGTTCCAGATGTGGGAAGCTGGTCACAGGCTTTAGGGCTTAAATTCAGTTCAGGCTATACAGATACGCCAGTACAAGTCGGCTTGGATGTGACTTCCAGCTATGCATTGCGCTTATCAGATCATCATGCTGAAAGACCAGATACAGTTTTACCTTTTGATACCGTAAACAATAAGCAGGAGCGCAGTTACAACAAATTTGGCGCGACCCTCAAGCTGAAATATAAAGACTCTGAATTATTGATCGGTGAGCTGTCGCCGCGTACGCCAGTGGCTTTTATTGATGATTCACGTCAATTGGTCACCACATACGCAGGCGTTGCATTTGAAAATAAATCCGTAGACAACTTAAAGCTGTCCTTGGGCCGCATCACGCATATTAATGCGCGTAACGATGACGAGTTTGAAAAACTCAGCCTGTTTGCGCCGGGCAAGCCGAGAATGGAAAGCGATGGCCTGAACTATGCAGGTTTTGATTATAATTTCAGCCCTGCCATTACCGGCGCCTACTGGTTTGGACAGCTTGAAGATATTTATCAACAGCATTATTTAAATGCATCTTACAATACAAAAGTGGGTTCAAGTAAGCTGAAATTGGATGCACGTTATTTCCATAACAGTGAAGACGGCGATGCATACTACGGCAAGATTGACAGCCAAACTTTCGGCGTTCAGGCCAATCTTGCCAATGGCCCGCATTCATTTGCTGCAGGCGTGCAAAAAAATAAAGGCGAAAGCAACTTTCCAACCCTTGATGGCTATGCGCCACAGCCATTTTTGCATACATGGTCAACGCTCGGTTTTATCAAACCTGAAGAACTGACTTATCATGCATTGTATTCTTATGATTTTAAAGAAGTAGGCGCGCCTGGATTGCGTGCGACATTGCGCTATTTATATGGCACCAATATTGAACGTCCAGGCCTGTCAGATAACAAAGAAACGGAAGCAAACTTTATTTTGGGATATACCGTTCCAGAAGGAAAACTGAAAGGGCTTGGTGTTGAGTGGCGTTATATTGACACCACGTCCAAATACGGAGCTGGTTACAGCGAAGGAAATGATTTTGTAGAAAATCGAATTATTACCACCTATAGCTTTAAATTTTAATCAGATTTAAAACAGCAGTTAAAGGAATAACGAGGAAAAAATAATGAACTTAAAAAAAATTGTATGTGCAACCAGTGTATTGGCAGCTTCTATTTATGCGCAAGCCGATATTAAAGTCGGCGTGATTACTTCATCATCAGGTCCAATCGCCATGGTTGGGATTCCGCAAAAGAATACGATTGATTTGCTGCCAAAAAAAATCGGCAATGAAAATGTCCACTACATTTCATTGGATGATGCCAGTGATCCAACTGCATCTGTTAAAGCAGTAGAGAAATTAATCAAAGAAAACAATGTGGATGCCATTATTGGACCGTCAGGGTCGCCAAATGCATCTGCAGTGATTGCAACTGTGGCAAAAGCGCAGGTGCCGCTATTGGCGCCGGTCGGTACTGCGTCTATTGTGATACCGATGAATGCTCAAAAAAAATGGGTGTTCAAGACTACGCAGAATGATGACATTATTGCTGAAGCGCTGATTCAGGACATGGTCAAGCGCAAATTCAAAACGCTTGGATTTATTGGCACAGCCGATCCGTATGGTGAAAACTGGGGCAAAGTGGTAAGCGCTCTAGCTAAAAAACATGGCATTCAAGTGGTGGCGCAAGAAACTTTCCAGCGTCAAGATACCTCATTAACAGGCCAAGCGCTGAAGCTGATCAGTAAAAAGCCGCAAGCTATTTTAGTTGCTGCACCGGGAAGCGCAGCGGTTCCGCCGCAAGCGGCCTTATTTGACCGAGGCTACCGCGGTCAGATGTATCAAACTCATG
The DNA here is from genome assembly GCF_041919735.1 of Acinetobacter sp. Lineage (GTDB taxonomy): Bacteria > Pseudomonadota > Gammaproteobacteria > Pseudomonadales > Moraxellaceae > Acinetobacter. The sequence continues at coordinate 56,805 of NZ_JAYRTF010000012.1, read as the reverse complement.
GCGCTGCACTCAATCAGTTCCTGACTTTAGGAGGGAAGAAAGTTGACAATACCATCTTAGCGGCCAGCTTGATGCTGGTGATTAATGAAATTCCAAATAGCCATCCATCTAAAGCTGTGGCTTCAAAATACATCAATGCCTATAAAGCGAAATATAAGCAAACTCCTGCAACGTTTGGGGCAAATGTCTACGATGCGGGTATCTTGCTGGAAAAAGCAGTGCCGGTTGCATTGAAAACAGCTAAGCCAGGTACGGTGCAATTCCGTGAAGCGCTGCGCAATGCTTTAGAAAACACCAAAGAAGTCGCAGGTACGCAAGGCGTCTACAACATGAGCCCGACAGACCATAGCGGGTTTGATAAACGTGGCCGTGAAATGATTATTGTGAAAAATGGGCAGTGGAAGCTATTGAAATAAACCTGAGAAATTCAAGCAGTTCAGCGATTAGGGCGGTCCTTATGGTATCGCTCTAAGGCGGACTCACCCTCAGGAAAGGCGGGAAGAAGTTATGGATTTAGATATTGCGTTGGTTCTTACACAGGATGGAGTGACCAGTGGCGCAATTTATGCCTTATTAGCATTGTGCATTATTTTGGTATTTACGGTCACACGAATATTATTAATTCCTTTAGGTGAATTTGCAATTTTTGGTGCACTCACGTTGGCATCGATTCAGGCAGGTACCCCTAGTTTAATTGTTTGGTTGGTTGCTACATTTTTTGTCATCAATACCTTATTGGATGTGTACGCCAAGCTCAGATACAAGAGCAGTTTTAATAGCAAACTATTTATTGGAAGCGCGATTTATATTGGGCTGCTCTTACTGGCCATGTATCGGTTGCCGCTTGCAGAGCTGCCGATGTGGGGACAAATTTTATTAACCTTAGCCGCGATTATTCCATTAGGACCGCAGATTTATCGTACTTTTTTCCAGCCGCTCGTGACAGCAAAACCGCTGGTTTTATTGATTGTTTCCATTGCTGTACATGTGGTTTTGGTTGGCTTGGGCCTTGTGATTTTTGGTCCAAATGGTGCACAAACCCAATCATTCAGTGATGCAACATTTAATCTTGGCCGTCTAGTGGTCAATAGCCAAACCTTAGTGATTATCGCTGCCTTCTTTATCATGATCTTTGTATTGTGGTACTTCTTTGAAAAAACCTTATATGGCAAGGCATTGCATGCGACTGCCGTCAATCGGATCGGTGCGCAGCTGATGGGGATTTCTCCAATATTTGCCGGCAAATTAACTTTTTTTATGGCGGCATTTATTGGCGCGCTTTCGGGCATCCTGATTGCCCCAGTGACCACGCTATATTATGACTCTGGTTTTATTTTAAGCCTAAAAGGATTTGTGGGAGCCATTATTGGCGGTCTGATCAGTTTTCCCGTTGCCGCAATTGGTGCAGTGACAGTGGGTGTTATTGAGTCATTCTCTATGTTCTGGGCCAGTGATTACAAGGAAATTATTGTATTCACGCTCATTATTCCATTTTTACTTTGGAAATCCCTAACAACACGCCATGTAGAGGAGGACGAGGAATGAAATCTAAATACTTGTTTTTAATTTTTGCCTGTATTGTCTTAATCAGTCCTGTTTTCCTGCCGACCTATCAAGTGACTTTGCTGAATTATATCGGTCTAAATGCTTTGGTTGTGCTGGGTTTGGTTTTAGTAACCGGTGTGGGGGGAATGACCAGTTTTGGACAGGCGGCGCTTGTTGGTATTGGCGCTTATGCAACGGTCTATTTGACAGTGACGGAACAGTTGCCAAGCTTTCTGGCGTGGACGGGAGGAAATCCGTGGTTCGGCCTATTGCTGGGCATTATCATTACCTTGTGTTCTGCGGTACTGGTTGGCGGTCTGACCCTTAAATTGTCAGGGCATTATTTGCCTTTAGGAACCATTGCTTGGGGCATTTCACTGTATTATTTTTTCTCGACCATTGAGTCTTTAGGCGGCCATTCTGGCATATCCAATATTCCGAATATCTCAATTGCAGGTTATGCCTTTGATACCGGCGGCAAAATGTATTATCTGATTTGGCTGATCTTATTTGCGGCCATTGTGATTACAAAAAACTTGCTCAATTCACGTGAAGGACGCGCCATGCGTGCCCTGAAAGGCGGTCAAGTCATGGCGGAATCTATGGGGGTGAATACCTTCCGTTCCAAAATGATTGTGTTTGTCATTGCTTCGGTATTCGCTTCAGTTTCCGGCTGGCTCTATGCTCACACGCAAAGCTTTATTAATCCGACGCCGTTTGGCCTACAAATGGGCATCGATTACCTGTTTATGGCGCTATTAGGCGGTGTGGGCAGTATTTGGGGTGCAATTTTAGGTGCGGGTATTTTCACCATGGTGCGCCAATGGCTGCAGGATTTCCTGCCGATGATCTTTGGCGCAGAAGGGCATTATGAAACCATTGTATTTGGCCTCATTATTATCCTTTTGATGCAAAAGGCGCCAGCAGGCCTCTGGCCATTTATTACCAAACTGGTTCCAGCCAAATTTAAACCAGTGGATATTCATCCCAAAATACAGCCTGTTGCAGAACCTTTAGCAATGCAGCCATTAACTGAACCAGGCAGCGTGATCCTTGAAGCGGAAAATGTCACCAAAAAATTTGGCGGGTTGGTGGCGAATAACAACATGAGTTTGACCATTCATGCCGGTGAAATCTTGGCGCTGATTGGCCCCAATGGTGCAGGGAAAAGCACCATGTTCAACCAGATTTCAGGGGTTGATGAACCGACCAGCGGTGAAGTCATTTTTAAGGGGCAAAAGATTAATGGAATCCCGTCGCGTGAAATTGCCAAATTAGGGCTGAGCCGGACCTTCCAGCACGTCAAAATTTTGCCTGAAATGACGGTACTGGAAAATACTGCAATTGGAACGCATTTGCGCGGTGAAAAGGGTATTTTTTCTTCCATGTTCTATTTGGACCGTGAAGAAGAAAATATCTTGTTAAATGAAGCCAAAACTCAGCTCGAGCGTGTTGGTTTAGGTGATTATCTTTATACCGAAGCAGGCAGTTTAGCTTTGGGGCAGCAGCGTATTTTGGAAATTGCTCGTGCTTTATGCGCCAGTCCAAGTTTACTTTTGCTGGATGAACCGGCAGCAGGTTTGCGCTTTAAGGAAAAGCAGGCGCTAGCCGATTTATTAGCGAAATTAAGAGCGCAAGGTATGGCAATTTTACTGGTCGAACATGACATGGATTTTGTGATGAATTTAGCAGACCGTATTGTGGTGATGGAATTCGGCCAAAAAATTGCAGAAGGCTTGCCAGAGGACATACAAAAAAATGCAGCGGTGCTGGAAGCATACCTTGGAGGTGCAGCATGAGTGATGTCAGCAAAAATGATCAAGGAAAAGCTTTACTGGAAATCTCTAATCTCAGTGTCGCTTACGGTAAAGTTGAAGCTTTGACCAATTTTAATATGCGTGTCAATGAGGGGCAGATTGTTTCTGTAGTCGGCCCTAATGGTGCAGGCAAAACCACGTTATTGTCTGCCATTATGGGGTTGCTCGGTTCCAAGGGCAATGTGGAGTTTGATGGCCAGATTGACCAGTGTCCGCAAGTGGAGCGCATGGTGGTAAGAGGGCTGGGGCTGGTTCCAGAAAAGCGTGAACTGTTCAGCTCGATGAGTATTGAAGACAACCTGATGCTCGGCGCTTTTCAGCGTTACCGTCAGGGGGATCGTCAGTTGCAGCAGACTTTGGATGAAGTCTATGACATTTTTCCGCGCTTAAAAGAACGACATAGCCAGCAGGCGGGAACACTATCTGGCGGTGAGCGTCAAATGCTGGCGGTAGGCCGTGCACTTATGGCGAAACCAAAGCTTTTGATGCTGGATGAACCCAGCTTAGGTTTAGCGCCGTTAATTACACGCGAAATTTTTAAAGTGATTGACCAATTGCGTGCGCATGGCGTCTCCATTTTATTGGTTGAGCAAAATGCACGTGCAGCGCTGAAGCTCGCAGACTATGCCTATGTCCTCGAAATGGGGGAACTGTCGATGCAAGGCAAAGGCTGTGATCTGGTGGAAGATCCGCGAATTATTGAAAGCTATTTGGGCATCAACAGCAAACATCAGGATGTGTTAGCGGTGTAATTCAATCATCCACTGAAGAACATGAATTTGCATGGAGGCAGAAGTGAACCCAGATTCAAAAATTCTCGTCTATGGTGCAGGTGCGATCGGTTGCGTTGTGGCTGCAAGGCTTATCCTTGCTGGCCATAACGTGAGTTTGCTGGCGCGCGGTGAAAATTATCAGCACATTAAAAACCATGGTATTCAATTAGATGATTTAACTGGTCAGCATCACATTCATCCTGTGCAAGTTGTAAGTGATCAGGATGATCTTGAAGCGCAGGACTATATTTTTATCACCACAAAATTTCAGGCTTTAACTGAAATCCTGCCGAATTTACAGCGCATACTGCATCAGGACAGCAAGATCATTCCTTTAATGAATGGCATTCCATTTTGGTATTTTTATGGCATTACAGAGCATCAGCCCGTACCTGCAATCCGAGCCTTAGATCCTCAAAATAAATTAATTCAGCAATTTCCTTTGCCGCATCTGATTGGCGCGGTGGTCTTTATCACCGCACAATTGCAGGGCTTGGGTCAGGTGAAATCAACTAATCCATATTTGCTTATTTTCGGCGAGCCGAATCATCAAAGCTCCGTCCGTTTGCAGGACGTAGCGCAGCTGTTTGCAAATAGCGGCATTGAAGCGCGGCAGGTGGAAAATATTCGAGATCAAATTTGGACAAAAGTCATGGCCAATCTCAGTTCAAACCCACTATCTGTTGTTGCCAATACCACTTTGGAACATATCTATGCGCATGCGAATTTAAGCCCAATTTCCAAAGCAATCACGCAGGAAGTTCGCAGTGTCGCCGCTTGTTATGGGGCACGTATTTCGATTGATCCCCATACTTTTATGCAGCTCGGTGCAGAAATGGGGCCGATTTATACCTCGATGTGGCATGACTACCAAGATAAAAAAACGCTGGAGCTGGCCAATATTGCTGATGCCGTTTTTGAATTGGCAGAACAGTATGGTTGTGAGCTGCCAGTGACACGGATTATTTATAATTTAAGCCAATTTTTAAGTACTCAATCCAGGACGAATGAGGAGTTGTCGACATGAATAGCAGTTGTTTAAATCCGCTGAATGTCAGCCAAGCTGAATGGGAGTTAAGAGTTAAACTGGCGCAATGCTATCACTTGATTGATTTTTTTGGCTGGACGGAAACCATTTTTAATCATATTTCAGCGCGCCTGCTGGGAGATGAACACTATTATTTAGTGAATCCCTTTGGTTTGAATTACACTGAAATTACGCCAGAAAATTTGCTGAAAGTGGATTTGGCAGGCAACAAGGTGACTCCATCTGAATATGACGCCAACCCCGCCGGTTTTGCTTTGCATAGCGCTGTGCATGGTGCGCGCGATGATATCCGCTGCTTGATCCATACTCATACCACTCCAATCAGCGCCATTGCTCAGAAACAGCATGGTTTTAAAAATGATAACTTTTATGGTGCTCAATTATATGGGCGCGTGGCTTATCACGCCTTTGAAGGCATTACGCTGTTTGAAGATGAAAAGCAGCGGATGATTCAAAGCTTAGGGAATCAGCATATTCTGGTACTGCGAAATCATGGGGTCGCAGTGGGTGAGAGCAGTATTGAAAAAGCTTTTTTCCTGCTTTGGACTGTACAGCGGGCTGCAGAAATTCAATGTTTGGTTGATTCTATGCAAGGCGCTGATGTCTTGTTGGAAGATCCCATTAAACAAAAGTGTGCGGATTTGACGCAGATGCTGATTAAAGACAGCGGATTTGCTGATAAATTTTTTAAGGCGATGGTCAGAAAAATGCATGAGAAAGCTAAGGCAGCAGGTGCCGCCTGAATCTCAAACATTTGTGAGCCAGCACATTCTTCAAATTCTTCTATTTAAATCAATACCGCGGGTCATGGTAGAAGAAGCAACTGTTAATAAGCTCAATGGAAGAGGTGAGATTGTTAGATATGTTTTTTGAGAAATGGACACATTTTAAAATTGCATTAACGGATACAGAAAAAATAGATTTCGAATTTGCATATATTCCTGAAGATGATAGTTAGGTTAGCCTTCATATGAGCGGAATTAGCGATCTATCTGAAGAAGAGTGGGCAAAGATTACGCTCAAATCCCTAAAGAATTATGGGAAGAGAGGAGTAAGTGGAAGCATGAAAAAAAATAAACTTTAAGATAGATTTTAAAAGCCCTCAATTTCATTGAGGGCTTTTTTGTGAAATGAATAAAGGTGACTAGGCGGCATCCTATGGATGGCATTATTGTGACCCTAAAATATTAAGCCACTTGCAGATCTGAGGTAATTAATTCAACACCCGTCGCAGCTTTAATTTGTTCCAAAGTCACATCCTTGGCCAACTCAATTAATTTAACGCCTTTCGGAGTAATATCTAACACACCTAAGTCAGAAATAATTCTGCTGACCACACCTTGACCGGTCAGTGGAAGCGCACATTTCTTTAAAATTTTAGGTGAGCCGTCTTTGGCTGTATGTTCCATCAGAACAACAATTTTTTGTACGCCGGCAACCAAATCCATGGCACCGCCCATGCCTTTGACTTTTTTACCCGGAATCATCCAGTTGGCAAGGTCGCCTGTTTCAGACACTTCCATTGCTCCTAAAATCGCAATATTGACATGACCGCCGCGGATCATTGCAAAAGATTCTGAACTGGAAAAAAACGAAGCGCCAGAACGAGCAGTGACGGTTTGTTTACCTGCATTGATTAGGTCAGCATCCACTGTTTCTTCGGTTGGAAACTCACCAATGCCTAATAAGCCATTTTCAGACTGCAGCCAGACATTGACATTTTCAGGGATGTAATTCGCCACAAGGGTCGGTAAGCCAATACCGAGATTGACATAAAAACCATCTTCAAGTTCGAGTGCAGCGCGCTGCGCCATTTCATTGCGTGTCCAAGCCATGATTTAAGCCTCCGCTGCTTTTAAAGTCATTTGTTCTATACGTTTTTCTGGCACAGGATTTAATACAATTCGATTGACATAAATCCCTGGAAGATGAATTTCATCTGGATCCAGCTCACCAATTTCAACAATCTGCTCAACTTCAACAATGGTAACTTTGCCGGCCATCGCACACTCAGGGTTAAAGTTGCGTGCTGTTTTACGGAATACTAAGTTTCCGGCTTTATCGGCCTTATAGGCTTTAACCAGCGCAATATCTGTGGTGATGGTCGGTTCTAAAATATAATCTTTACCGTCAAAGCTGCGGACTTCTTTGCCTTCAGCAATCAGTGTTCCGACACCGGTTTGCGTATAAAAGGCAGGAATACCTGCACCGCCAGAACGCAGTTTTTCGGCCAAAGTGCCTTGCGGGGTAAGTTCAACTTCAAGCTCGCCAGTAAGGAATTGACGCTCAAACTCTTTGTTTTCACCGACATAAGATGAAACCATTTTCTTAATTTGTTTGCTGAGCAGCAGTTTTCCTAAACCGATGCCATCCGTACCCGCATTATTTGAAATGCAAGTCAGTCCAGTCACACCGGTGTCTTGTAAGGCATCAATCAGCATTTCAGGAATGCCGCATAAGCCAAAACCGCCTACAGCAATACTTTGATTGTTTTTAACAATATCCGCTAATGCATCTTGTGCATTGGCAACAACTTTGTTCATCCGATGAATCCTTATTGTCCTTGATTGACTTATTACTAGCATTCCACAGCGCATTTGAGAAATTGATTGTTTTTAATGTGCAATGAAAAAAACTCAATAATGCAGCGCAGTAACATGAACTGCGCATACAGCATTGAGCTTTATTTGGAAAAAGTGATGGAGTTAAAAAAGGATAGATTTAAAGGAGATTTTTTGTGTACTGCATTGATTTTAAAGCTCAGTCTAAAATTGATGCTGCATCATAATTTCAATAAATTGCGCTGAAATATTAGACAGATGCAGATCTTTTTTATAGAGAATCCCGAGTTCCAAATGCACATTGACGTCAGAAATTTCAATTAAAATACTGTCTTTGGTATCAATAGACTTTCCAAACTGGCGTGGAATCGCGCTGACGCCTAAACCATAAGCGACAAAATGAGCCAATGAACTCACCTGATGGCATTCGAGTTTGAGATCTAAAGGCACATGGTTTTCAGCAGATTTTTTTTCAATAATATGCCGAACAATCGACGGATTTTGCAAGCTGATAAATGGAAAAGCCAGAAGCTGTTTCCATGTCACACTGGGCTGATGCGCTAAAGGATGATCCTTTGGAATGACCGCGACAAAGTCTTCATTTAAAAGGGGATGAAAGTGCATGTGTTCGCAGGTTTCAGGCTTAAAACAAATTCCTATTTCAAATATACCATCTTGAATTTTTTCAATAATTTTTTCATTGGGCACATCATGGATCGAAAAATTAATATTCGGATGGGCCTTGGAAAAAAGATGCAGCAGTTCAGGCAATACTGCATGTGTTGCATAGGGCATAGAGGCAATATTTAAGGTGCCGCGCTGCAGTTGAAAACGCTGTTTGAGATCTTTTTCCATATCTTCCCAATTGGCTAACAGCTTTTTGGCATAGGGAATTAAGGATTGACCTTCGGGGGTGATATCAACTCGGCGCGTGTTGCGTTTAAACAGTTTGCCGCCTAATTCTTCTTCCAGTGTTTTGATGCTGATACTGATGGCGGATTGGCTTAAACACAGTTCATCGGCTGCACTGGCGTAATTGAGTGTACGCGCCAAGACTAAAAATGCCTTTAATTGCTTTAGTGTCATGATTGAGCTTGGTTGCCTATATGAAAAAGATTGAGGTGTTACGACGGATAACATGCCTGATTAGGTTTGAAGAATACACCATTTAATCAATACATGAACGTCCTGTGATGCAACTGTCATCTGATGCAGAAAGCATTTTTGCAGCTGGGCATTAAAAACAATAAATCCTTGCACCGGGTTTGGTCAGAGCTCAATTTTTGAAAATTCCTCATCCGCAATGCCGTTCTGGTGGTGTCGCAAAAAGTCAAGTCATTGTCGCAGAATGAAAAGCCAGACGCATTTTAGTGCTGTAATCATCAGTTTCGCCCATTTTTGAGATTGAAAATCAAAAAAAGGACAGGGAGAAAGAAAGTGGATTTAAACAATAAAATTGTATTGATCACGGGTATCGGGCCTGGCCTCGGGCGCACTTGTGCTGAGGCTTTTGCTCAACATGGCGCCAAAACTGATGATTTTCGGTGTGCTGATGATTTGCGATGTGAAGGAAGAACTTGATGTCTCAAAGTTTAAATGAACTGGCTCAGGAGTGGCTTGAGCATTATCAAAAGTTTGCTGACACTGTGGGTAAAACCAACCTTTTAGATCCTAAACTTGTGGTATTGATTCGCTTGATCATCGATGTCACCGCAACGCATTTATATGCCCCGGGTGTACAGCAGCACTTGCAGGAAGCGCTCAAACTTGGCTTAAGCCGGGCGGAAATTATGGAAGTATTTAAGCTGGCAAGTGTGGTCGGCATACATTCTTGCGCATTGGGCGTGCCGCTTTTGGAAGCTGAATTAAGGCAATTGAACAGAGCAGATCAAGAAAATGATCCTGCTCAGGCTGTAGAGACCCCTATCTGCAATGAATTGCGGGCACAGGGGAATTTTAATCCTTTGTGGGACACGCTGTATCGCTGGGATCCTGCCTATTTAGAAGATTTTCTGAAAATGGCGATGCATAGCTGGCGCAACAAAATCTTACCGCCGTTATGGGTTGAACTCCTCTGCATTGCAGGAGATGCAACGATTACCCATATCTGGTCACCGGGTATGCAGCGGCATATGCGGGCAGCGCTTGCGCTCGGAGCAAGCCAAGAACAAATCATGGAAGTGCTTAAGATTTTGAGCTTACAAGGTATGGAAGCCTTTGAAACAGGCTTTCCGATTTTGGCCCAAGTATTGGAAACATCAGTAAACCACCCATAACTGGGACATATTGTATAGAAACAATATGCCATCTCGGGATTCGTGTGCGTTTTATTTAGGAAAATAGTGCAATGGAACAGCAGCATATTAGCGCCGAAGAACAGGCTAAAACGTTTAAAAAGGTGATGTTTAGAATTATCCCCTTTATCTTTTTCGCCTATTTATTAAATATGATTGATCGGATCAATATTTCATTTGCCAAGCTGCGGATGTCAGAAGATCTTTTGTTGAGTGATGCCGCATATGGCATTGGAACTTCATTATTTTTTATTGGTTATTTGATTTTCGAAATACCGAGCAATATTTATCTCAAAAAAGTAGGTGCAAAAGCCACACTGACTCGGATTATGCTGCTGTGGGGTGTCTTGACCATTTTAATGAGCACCGTGGAAAGCACCACGAGCTTTTATGTCTTCCGTTTTTTACTGGGTGTGGCGGAAGCAGGTTTTGTACCGGGAGTTATTTTATATCTGACCTATTGGTTTCCGGGTTTTTTGCGTGGCCGTGTGACGTCTATTTTTTTAATGGCGGGCTTAATTGCTGGAATTATCAATGGTCCATTAGCCACTTGGATTATGTCTGCCTTTGATGGATGGATGGGGCTGAAAGACTGGCAGGTGCTGTTCATTATTGAAGGGATCCCGGCTGTGATTCTTGGGGTTGTGACTTGGTTTTGGCTGATTGATCATCCAGATCAGGCGAAATGGCTCACCGAACGTGAAAAATATATTGTTAAAACCAGTTTAAGCATTGAGCAAACTCCTGCCGTCAATGAAAAAAATACGTTTAAACAGCTTTTTATGGACCCGCGTGTACACATTATGGGGATTATTTTCCTGTGCATTTATTCAGGGACCAACACCATTACCTATTGGGTGCCGACACTGATTAAAGAGTTTGGCGTGGCAGATATTAAACAAATCGGCCTATTGTCCAGTCTGCCTTATATCTTTGCGCTGATTGCCATGTATTTACTATGCCGCAGTTCAGACAAACGTCTTGAGCGCCGTTGGCATTTGGCCCTGACCATGATTGTCGGTTCAATCAGCTTTATGCTGCTCGGTCAGGTTCAGCATGACCTCACGCTGTCCATTTTATTATTAACGGTCGGCTGCGGCGCCTGTTTTTCTGCCGCGACGTTATTTTGGACCATTCCGCCGGCTTATTTATCTCTGACCACTGCGGCGCTGGGCATCGCTTGGATTAATGTCATGGGCAGCCTGGCCGCGGCGATCAGCCCTGCATTGGTTGGATTTGTCAAAACCCAAACAGGCAGTATTTATCTGGCTTTTGGGGCGATCGGTTTCTTATTGATTATCGGCGCAATCCTGCTGCTGATCGTGATCCCTGCACGGTTATTAAAAGAACAAAAAAATATACAGGAAGCAGCGGACGCTCAGGCTGAGCAGGTTTTGACCTCTGAAATGAGTCAGAAATAAGAATACATGGAGTGTTGGGTGTGAAGAATAGCAGTAAGAGCGGTTTTGTATTTGGAATGAATGATAAGCGGCGCGCGGTGCAGGGGATTTGGCTGGTCTTTGGGGTGATGTTCAGTTTATCCAAAGCCACAGCGGCAAGTTTCGAGCTGAATCCAGATTGGAAGCTTGAGGTGAATACTACAATTGCGCTTGGAACGAGCTGGAGCATGCAGGATCCAGCAGCGTCCATGCTTTATAAACCTGATGCCAATCATATCGGCAAAGATGGCTATAGTATTGATGTCAATGCGGATGATGGGCGGATGAATTTCTCTAAATATGATGCGATTTCCCAGATCGCAAAAGGTTTTACGGATTTTCGCTTAAATGGAGATCAGCAGGGCGCCGTACTCAGCACAGCCTATTGGTATGATCATGCGCTTGAAACCGGTCATGGCGATTTGAAAGCATTTGATGATTCTGAGTGGCCGAGACTGGCAAAGTTCAAGGGAATTGATTTATGGGAAGCCTATATCTGGAAAAATTTTAATTTTAATGATGGGAAAAATCTGAATGTCAAACTTGGGAAACAGACGCTGGACTGGGGGAAATCATATAATTTCCTCAATGGCCTAAATTCAGTTAATGCCTTTAATTATATTTCATTGACCCGCCCAGGGATGGAAGCTAAAGAAAGAACAATTCCGACAGAAATGCTGACTTTTTCAGCTGGGCTGAATGATGGCCTAAAAGTCGAAGGATTTTATCAATTTAAATTCAGACCTGCAGTTGTGGATGGCTGCGGCACATTCTTTGAGGTTTCTGATGTTTTGCCGGCCAATTGCAGTCCGATGCTGATGGCAGGCCTAAAAGATAAACTCTCTGAAACCGCATTAGAGGCACACAGCTATATTCCGCGGACAGCCGATCATCGGCCAAAGGATAGCGGCCAGTACGGCATCGCAATCAAGCAAAATATTGAGCGTCTCAATAATGCTGAACTGGGGATTTACTATGCCAATTATCACAACCGCATCGCCAACTTTGATGCAATCACGGTGAAGGAAAAAGGCGCAGATAAATTCAATACCGCAGAGTTTTTTGCAGTGTATCCTGAAGACATTGAAATGTATGGTCTAAGCCTTGCGGGTAAAGTCGGCAAGACTTCAGTTTTTGGTGAAATGAATTTTAAACCGAAGCAGCCTTTACAGTTGAATGGGCCAGACGTGGTTTATTTTCAGGTGCTCGATCCTGCGACACCATTTACAGACCCAGGTGTGGCGCCTGAGATGAATGAATATATCCAAGGCTATGTCCGCTTGCCTGTGACGCAATTGTCGGTGGGCGCGCTGCATCAATTTCCAAATGTAATGGGGGCGAATGCGCTGACATTGACTTCAGAGCTTGGCGCTAACCATATTGCCAATATTGGCAATTCAAGAATTGGCCGCAGCAGCGCTTATGGCCGCAGTGAGCTTTCAACCGGTGCATATAATGAGGAAACGGGTGAGTTTAAATGCACCGCCTATGGCACAGCCAACCTGTCTAATGAGGTGATTGATGATATGAACCGCCGCTATTGCAACAGAGATGGCTTTTTCAGTGAATGGTCATGGGGTTATAGGGTTCGCGGAACATTGAATTATACTGATCTATTGCCATCGACGGTGATTTCACCCAGCCTGATTTTTAGACATGATGTACACGGCTACAGCCAAAACTTTCAGGAAGGGCAAATGAGCATCAGCGCATCCGTATCGATGTCTTATCTGAAAAAATATTCGGCAGAATTGGCCTATACCAACTTTTTTGGCAATAACAAATTTACCGTCATGGATGACCGTGACTTTGCGTCATTGGCTTTTAAATATAATTTTTAATGATCAAGCAAATTCATTAACCGTCAATATGCCCAATCAGAGTATTGGGCATTTTCTTTATAGAGAGGAAGTCAAAAGAATAAAGCCTATGAGATCAGCACTCTATTCGATTTTGCCGTTAGATGATTTTTCACGTTTGCTTCATGACAGCATGGCTTCAACTATTTTACGGATATCCTTCATGAATAATACTGAAATTGCATTGTCGCAAAATGATAAGTCGGTGTCGTGAAATGTGAAGTGGGTGCTTGGATGAATGTTGTAGTTTTGATTCAGGAATTATTAATACTGAATAAAAATCAGCAGGGAAAAGGACATGAGTTCAAATCAAGCAGTACGGTTCGATGAAGTTGGTACACCAGATGTGATGTATCTGGAAGAGATCAGTGTAGGAGAGCCTGCAGCAGGTCAAGTGCGCGTTCGCCATGTTGCTGTCGGCTTAAATTATGCAGACACTTATTTCCGTGATGGCACTTATAAAATCCCGCTGCCAAACGGCATGGGCGTTGAAGCTTCAGGTATCGTAGATGCCGTAGGTGAAGGCGTGACCAATGTTCAAGTGGGCGATAAAGTCACTTATACCGGTTTCATCAATACGCTTGGTGCCTATAGTACCGCAAGATTGGTCGATGCCAACGTATTGATTAAGTTGCCTGAAGGCATTGAATGTGAAACAGCAGCGGCAATGACCATGCGTGGACTGACTTCTGCTTATTTGATGCGCCGTATTTATGACTTCAAAAAAGGCGATACCATTTTATTGCATGCAGCAGCGGGCGGTGTAGGCCTGATTGTTTCTCAATGGGCAAAACTGCTTGGTTTAACCGTGATTGGAACGACCTCTTCTGAAGCAAAAGCAGAGATTGCACGCGCACATGGCTGTGACCATGTTATTAACTACAGCACTGAAAATGTGGCTGAGCGCGTACGTGAATTGACCGGCGGTGTCGGTGTCAATGTGGTATTTGACAGTGTGGGTAAAGATACCTTTATGTCATCACTTGACTCGCTTAAACGCCGTGGTCTATTGGTTTGCGTAGGTACGGCTTCTGGCCCAATCCCAGACTTCAATCCAGTGCTATTGGCAATGAAAGGTTCATTGTTTATTACTCGTCCTGCGTTGGCAGATTACATTGCTGACCCTGCGGAAAAGCAAGCGCTTGCTGATGAATTATTTGATCATGTCAGCAGTGGCCGCATCAAAATTGAAATTAATCAGCGTTATGAGCTTAAAGATGCAGTTCAGGCTCACCGTGATTTAGAAGCGCGTAAAACCACAGGATCATCCATTTTTGTAATTTAAAAAAATTTTGCGGGAAAGGATTTCTTATGCAAATTGAAAAATTAAGCTGCCATATTGGGGCAGAAATAAGCGGTGTAAATTTAGCCGATGCGATTCATGACAATGACTTGTTTTCAGAAATTCGCAGCAACCTCTTAAAGCACCGTGTTTTATTCTTGAGAGATCAAGATATTACACGTGCAGAACATGTGGCGTTTGCAGAGCGTTTCGGTCAGCTGGAAGACCATCCGGCAGTGGGCAGTCACCCGGAGCATCCGGGTCTGGTGCAGATTTATAAAAACCCAGAAAGCCCGATCGATCGTTATGAAAATGCTTGGCATAGCGATGCAAGCTGGCGCAAAGTTCCGCCGATGGGCTGCGTGCTGCGCTGCCTTGAATGTCCGCCTGTTGGTGGTGACACCATGTGGACCAATATGGTGATGGCGTATGAAAATCTGCCGGCGCATATTAAAGAGCAAATTGCTGACCTGCGTGCTTATCACAGTATTGAAGCGAGTTTCGGCGCAGCCATGCCAATCGAGAAACGCCTTGCTTTGAAAGCACAATTTCCAGATGCAGAGCACCCAGTGGTGCGTACACATCCGGAAACAGGTGAAAAAATCCTGTATGTGAATGCTTTTACCACACATTTAAGCAATTTCCACACTAAAGATAATGTGCGCTTTGGGCAAGATGCCAATCCAGGCGCATCCGAGCTGTTACGTTACCTCATTACGCAAGCCTATATTCCAGAGTATCAAGTCCGTTGGCGCTGGAAACCGAACAGCATTGCAATTTGGGATAACCGCAGCACGCAGCATTATGCTGTCATGGATTACCCAGCTTGCCATCGCAAAATGGAACGCGCAGGCATTATCGGCGATGCAACCTATTAAAGGTTAAATCGCTCTATACACAACGAATTCAATTCACAATTAAAAATACATAAGGAGATGCACATGCAATTCTTTGACGATTCTTTGCACCCAGAAAACATGGAAAAAGTGGTGATTACGGTTGCGCCATATGGCCCAGAATGGATGCCGGAAGATTTCCCAGAAGATATTCCTGTGACAATGGAAGAGCAAATCCAAAAAGCAGTGGAATGCTATGAAGCAGGCGCTTCAGTACTGCATTTGCATGTGCGTGAACTTGATGGCAAAGGCTCAAAACGCCTTTCAAAGTTTAATGAACTGATTGCCGGTGTTCGTGCAGCAGTGCCAGACATGATCATTCAGGTGGGCGGTTCAATTTCATTTGCGCCAGAAAGCGAAGGTGAAGCTGCAGTTTGGCTGAGCGATGATACGCGTCATAAATTGGCAGAGTTAGAACCAAAACCTGACCAAGTGACCGTTGCGGTAAACACCACGCAAATGAATATTATGGAGCTTTTGTATCCTGAATATTTAAAAGGAACGTCGTTGGAGCATCCAGCAGTTCAAGCGGCTTATGCAGAAATGACCGTACCTGCAGGTCCAGAATGGTTGATTGAACACCTTAAGCGCCTAGCAGCAAATGGTATTCAGCCGCATTTCCAATTGACCGGTATGCATGGTCTGGAAACTTTGGAGCGTTTGGTTCGTAAAGGTCTGTATAAAGGCCCAATGAACTTAACTTGGATTGGGATTGGCGGCGGTTTCGATGGTCCAAATCCATTTAACTTCTTCAATTTCGTTCACCGCGTTCCAGATGGCTGTACGTTGACTTCTGAGTCGCTGCTGAAAAATGTCTTGCCGTTAAATACCATTTCAATGGCAATGGGCTTGCATGCACGTGTGGGTATTGAAGATACGATTATTGATCACAAAGGCGAACGCTGTTCTTCTGTTGAGCAAATTAAACAGACAGTTCGTATTGCTCATGAGCTAGGCCGTGAAGTTGCCAATGGTAAAGAAGCACGTGAAATTTACCGTATTGGCGTACAGTACGACAGCATTGAAGAAACATTGCTGGCGAATGGTATGGCGCCGAACCGTAAACCGGGTCAAAAGGGCGTACCTCAACGTTAATGACAAAACAGACTTGAGCGAGATGGATTTTTGAACTCAAGTCTAAACTGAAGAACTGCGCAAATTGAATTGATGCAGTTCTTCAGCCTATATGGCTAAAACACAATAAAAATACACACGGAGGTTGTTATGGGAGCGCATCAATATACAGCGTCAGCAACTGGCATCGATACATCGATTGGTATCCCTCGCCGATATGCCTGGATTGTTTTTGCACTTACATTTGGCTTGCTGATTTCGGACTATATGTCTCGTCAGGTGCTGAATGCCGTTTTTCCGCTGATTAAAAATGAATGGACATTAACCGACAGTCAACTTGGTTTGCTGAGCGGTATTGTTGCTTTGATGGTCGGATTATTGACCTTGCCGTTATCCATTATGGCGGATAAATTCGGTAAGGTAAAAAGCTTGACCATTATGGCAGTGTTGTGGAGTTTAGCGACACTTGGCTGCGCAGTGGCAGAAAACTATCAGCATATGCTGTTTGCCCGCTTTTTAGTCGGTGTTGGTGAAGCGGCTTACGGTAGTGTCGGCATTGCAGTGGTTGTTGCAGTTTTCCCAAGAGATATGCGTGCAACATTGGCCAGCTCATTTATGGCAGGCGGTATTTTCGGTTCTTTTCTAGGCATGGCTTTAGGCGGTGTGTTGGCTGAACATTTTGGCTGGCGCTGGGCTTTTGCGGGCATGGCAATCTTTGGCTTAGTTCTAGCAACGCTCTATCCGCTGCTGGTCAAAGAGAAAAAAATCGGTTCAACTCAAAAACAACTGGCTGCAACGCAAAAAGATGGCCCAAACAAAAACGTACTCAGATCAATTTATTCAAGCCGTTCTGTGGTTGCGACCTATATTGGCAGCGGCCTGCAGTTGTTTGTTGGCGGTTCGGTCATTGTTTGGCTGCCAAGCTATCTTAACCGTTACTATGGCCTGAGCACCGATAAAGCTGCTGTCATCTCTGCGGTTATTCTCTTATGCAGTGCCGTGGGTACGATTTTGTGCGGCATGCTCTGTGACCGTCTAGGCAAGGACCGTCCAGATCGTAAAGTGACGCTGGCGATTGCTTATTGCTTACTTGGCTGCATCTTGCTTTCTATTGCCTTTGCGATGCCTGTCGGTGTTCCTCAATTAATCGTGATTGCACTGGGTATGTTTTTGGCGATAGGCACCAATGGCCCTTCGAGCGCCATGGTTGCCAATCTGACACATAACTCAGTACACAGCACAGCATTTGCAACTTTAACTTTAGCCAACAACTTTTTGGGCTTGGCTTTAGGGCCTTTAGTGATAGGCAAGTTATCCGACGCGATTGGCTTGCATAGCGCATTTCAGATTATGCCGGTAATGAGTATTGCAGCTGCAGCTGTCTTCTTCTATGCAAAGCGCCACTATTTACGTGATATGGCGGGCTTTAATTTAAAATCTGCTGAACAGCACGATATGCCATCACAAGAAGGTGACCAGAAATGAAAACAAAATTAGGGATTGAAGTCTTTTTTGATTTTATTTGCCCTTGGTGTCTGATTGGAAAACGGCAATTAGATCTCGCCATTCAGCAATTGAAACGCAGCCATCCACATGTGGATGTTGAGCTGAAGTGGCGCGGCATTCAATTATTGCCGGCGATTCCTTTGGACGGCATACCGTACAAAGCATTTTATTTGCAGCGCTTAGGCACCAGCATGGCGGTGAAAAGACGCCAGGAGCAGGTGCGTCAAGCGGCAAAAGGCGTTGGTGTCGATATTGATTTTGAACGCATTCCACGGATGCCCAATACCGCAAAAGCGCATAGCTTATTTCTCAATGTGATGAAATTCAGCAAGCCGGAAGATGTGAATTTACTGATTGAAGGCCTGTTTTCTGCGTATTTTCATCATTCTGAAAATATTTCAGATCCTGCCGTTCTGCAAAAAATTGCAGTCTACTGTGGATTTGATGAAGGGAAAATCAAGCAGATTCTGGCAGATCCTCAAACTCCTTTTATTTCTGCAAATACAGGTGGAAAGGGAGTGCCATATTTTGTCATAGATGGCAGTTTTGCATTGGCCGGCGCGCATGCGGCAAGCACCTTATATGATGCAATGCTGGATGCGCTCGAACTGCAGAGGCAGGTTGCAGTATGACAAGCCGTTTTGAAGTGCCAGAGCACAAAATTCCAGCATTAGGGGAACGCGTGTTTCTGGACGTGGGTGGTAAATTTATCATCCTTTTTAATATCGATGGCGAGTTCTATGCCATTGAGGACAGCTGCCCTCATCAAGGGGCATCGCTGTTCAGCGGTAAATTGGAAGGCTGCACCATTCAGTGCAGTGCACATGGTTTGCGCTTTAATTTAAAGGATGGCTGCATGCTCAAGTCGGACATGCTGAAAGTAAAAACCTATCCAATTGAAATAAATGAAAAAAATATTGTAATTCTGCTGGAAGATGGAGTAGGAACATGAGTAACTCTCAGATGACAGCCACAGATTATTCTGCGATCGGTCAAAAAGCGCGGGCGCTTGCACCCGGCTTTGCAGTCAGCGTGGTCGCTGCAGCTGCGGCCAGTTTTTTAGCGGAGCATTATGGTGCTCCGGTCATGCTCTTTGCATTATTGCTTGGCATGGGATTGAGTTTTTTAGCGACTGAAGGCGCCTGCAAGCCAGGTATTGAATTTACCGCCCGTACGGTGATGCGTATCGGCATCGCGCTATTAGGCATGCGGATTACCTTGGCGCAGATCACTGCTTTAGGCTGGCAGCCGATTGTATTGGTGCTGACGCTGATCGTGGTCACCATTTCGGTATCGGTCGTGGTGGCGAAACTCATCGGGTTCCAGCGTTTATTTGGAATGCTGACAGGCGGTGCAACGGCCATTTGCGGCGCTTCAGCGGCTTTGGCATTATCGGTGGCATTACCTAACCATCCGCAGAAAGAAAAAGCCACCTTATTTACTGTGATCGGCGTTTCTGCGCTGTCAACCATTGCAATGATTGTCTATCCGATGATTGCGCAGTGGCTGGAGCTGTCACCGCAGCACGCGGGGATCTTTTTAGGCGCAACCATTCATGATGTTGCGCAGGTCGTCGGTGCCGGCTACAGCATGTCCACAGAAACTGGAGATACGGCAACCGTTGTGAAATTGATGCGCGTTGCCATGCTTTTACCGGTGATTGTCTGTGCGGCGATGATTACCCGTATGCAAGGCGCTGCATCAACAGGGAAACGCCCGCCTTTATTGCCATGGTTTGCTGTAGGCTTCTTAATCCTTGCATGCATTAACAGCACAGGTTGGATTCCATCAATGGTGCAGGGCGGTGTGAATGATTTATCTCGCTGGTGTCTGATTATTTCCATCAGCGCGCTTGGCATGAAAACCCAGTTTAAAGAATTGGCGACGGTTGGAATCAAGCCGGTCCTCTTTATGATCGGAGAAAGCGTCTTCCTGGTGTTGCTGGTGCTAGCGGTTATGCATTGGCTGTTTTAATTTAAAAATTTAAAAACATACGCATGAAAAAAATCACCAGCTCCATGGAGCTGGTGATTTTTTATGGTTCAAGAAAAGATTTAATTTTGCATGCAGAGCCGCGAAGCCTTTGCAGGCTTAATGCAGAATGGCATTGTTATTCCGCCAGACTGTTGGAGAAACGCCAAACTGGCTGATAAACCAGCGCGTAAAAGAACTCGGCATTGAATAGCCTAAAATATCCGAAACCTGAGCAAGGGAATAATTGGGATTCTTTAAATAGCGGAAAACCAGCACTTGCCGGACATCATTAATCAAACTGCTGAAGCTGGTGTTTGAGGTTTCTAAACGGCGCTGCAGGGTGCGGACATTGACACCGTGCGTTTGAGCAACCTGAACAATCGTGGCGCGGCCCATCGGCAGCAGCAGATAAATGCTTTTACGGATATCAAAAATAATCGAAGACTCATTTTCATTGCGCAGCAGGTCAATATCCAAATAGCGCTGTGCGTGATCGGCCATAGCCGTATTGGCCTGCGGATTGATTTTATCCAGTTCGGCAATGGTGCATACAATGCCATTAAACTCACTGCCAAATTCTAAAGGACAGCCAAAGATACGCTGGTGGACAGTCAGGTCATGCGGCGCTCTATGGGAAAAATGAATGCTCAGCGGATTCCATTTTTGAGAAAGCAGGGCGGTGCAAAAGCGATGCGTGATGCCGAGCGCTAATTCAATGGCTTGGCGGCTGTAAGCATTAAACTCAGAAACAACCTCAATACGGATAATGACAGTATTGCCGACTTCTTCGAGGTACATTTCCAGCGAATTATTAATAATATTGCGATATCGCACAATCGTTTGCAGTGCATCACGAAGGGTGTGCTGGTAGCTCAGCAATAGGCTGAGTTCGCCAAAATCAGCGAGCTGGCGCTGTTCAGCCATGTAAAGGCCGAATGTTTCACAGCCGCTGAGCTGAGCTGACTGCTCAAGCAAATCAATGGCTTTATCGACAGGAATCCGCTGTTTGACGTCATTAAGCAACGCAGGATAAATTCCAGCACTGGAAAGTAAGTGATATGGATTTAAGTCTAGCCGCTGACTGACATCAAAATAGTTTTTGAGCACAGCGGTATGTGCGAGTGGGACCATCTTTGTCTCCCTGTTTTTCCATCAATCCATCCTGATTGATGTTTTATCTATAACCGATATTTAATACTAAAAATATAATTATTTTGTAGGCATATTATTACACTTTTCTCTTTTGTTTGCTCCGATTTTTTCGTCTGGAGCAAAGCAAAGAGCCAGTTTTTACCGCAATAAAAACTGGCTTGGAAAAACTGCACGCTTTATTTTTCAAGAAAGCGGTGCGCTATGCAATGTATGCGCTTGATCAAATCTTCCTGCAGTTTTGTCCCTGGCAAAGCTGCAAGAAGCATTATCTGATCATTAGAAGCGATAGCCAACCCCTACATAAGTCACTAATGGATCTAAGTCAATTTTGGTGGTGGAGCGGATCAGCTCGCGGCCTGTGGAGGTATCCGTCACAGTGACCGTTGCCGTGTTGTTAAAATACGGCATGTAGCTGACTGAACCTGTGGTGAACCAGCTGTCCGTTAGATCATAAGTAAAACCTGCAGTGAGCACGGGCGCAAAAGCATCGCTGGTTTTGACTTTGACTTCCGGTGTAGCGGTAGAGCTGCCTTGGCCGCCATGCAGCGCTTCACCTGCGCGGCCATTTAAAATGTTGTCAATCATGTAGCCGGCTTGCACTAAATCGTCTTCAACGCCGCCATTGAGCTTGAGCTTATTAAAATGGCCATACACCACGCCTGCGCCAACAAATGGGCGGAACCGGTTTTTATCCGATGAGCCAAAATGATATTTCGCAGTCATGGCTGGCGTCCATGCTGTGACTTCCGCAACGGTGCCGTGGGCTTCTAAATCGGTAATTAACATATCTTTAAGCAGCTTTAAGCCATTAAAGTACGTCGGTGCGCCAGCCCCAGGGGTATTGGCTGTAGACAATGCGGTCGCACGAATTTGGCCAACACCGCTGATATCGACTTTTGGCGGAATGCCGCCGACCAATTCAAGCGATACATTATCGTTGACAAAGTAGCTGAGGGTGAGGCCTAGGGTATCAGCATCTTCAACCTCCATGCCGCCTTCGGCAGTGTAGTCCGAAATGCCGGTAATGTTGGATTTTGCACCATTCATTAAGCTGTTAGGCACTTTGTATTCAGGGTCTTTTTGACCATTTTTGACAAATGAGCTAAACATGAGTTTGCCCATGGAGCTATCCAGTTGATCGCCATTCAGCCCATATTTGCCTAAGTCAGCCCCCCATAATGATCCGACACCATAGCTGCCGCCTTCTTCGACTGCAGTTGTGACATGAGTGGAATTGGCTTTACCCTGCGGCATCACGTGCATCCAGCCTGCACTGACCGCCCAGCGTTTGTGATTGACAGAATCCGCATAAGCTAAATTTACTGAGAATAGACATGCTAGAGGCACGGCTATTTTAACAAGTTGACTCATCATTCGTTCCTTAAAAACTCATCATTATTTTTATGGCTTCAGCGGATCCTTACCGAAGCTCAGGCGTATTATTAAAGCTGCATTTGTTTTAAGCAATTGGTGGAATTGAAGAAAAAGTGTGAATGATTTGTGAAAACAAAATAGGAGCAGATTGGGTTTTTATATTTAAAACAATTATTTATTGATTTTTTGATGAATTATCAACAATAAAAAGGACTTTTTGAATGTCGCCAAATGATAAGCAGTTGTCATGCAATGTATATCGGTTATTGCCTGATCAATTTATGTTGGATAACCATAAGCCTTGCCCAAGGATCGGCAAAGCATAAATGCTTTATTAGGTGCACAAATGGAAAAGTTATTTACAAATGCGACGGTTTTAATCATTCCTGGCCTGCGTGATCATGTTGAGGAACATTGGCAAACCTTTTTGGCTTCGCGCCTGCAAAAAGTCCGTACGGTAGAACCTGCTGAAACCAATAAGCTGAGCTGCGCGAACCGCGTAGCGCGTATTCAGGCCGAGCTAGATCAAATTGAAGGGCCGGTAATTTTGGTCGCGCACAGTGCGGGTGTGTTAATGACCGTGCATTGGGCAGCATTGCATCATGCGCAAATTCAAGGCGCTTTATTGGTTGCACCGCCGGACTTATCTCAAAGCTGGCCAGCCAATTACCCAAGTCCAGACGAACTCCGTCAAGAAGGCTGGGAGCCGCTTCCAAATAAAAAACTGCCGTTTCCAAGCATTGTTGTCGCAAGCACCAATGACCATCTAGCCAGCTTTGAATCTGTGGCATATTTGGCCGCGCTATGGGGCGGTGAATTGGTCAATGCCGGTGAGGTTGGGCATTTGAACCCTGCGTCAGGTTTTGGCGAATGGCCGGAAGCGGAACAATATGTGCTGCAGCTTGATGCTTTAAACAGCGCAGAAGCATTAACGGCTTAAAGCCTAAATGACTGTATGAAATGAATGTCGTGAGATATTAAATAAAGTCTGAAAAAGTGAATGAATGACTAAAAAATAAGCCTCAAAGACAAATTTAAGGTTTTTAAATTCAGTCGTTTGGGAATCACCAAGGATGGTGAAACGCTTATTTTTAGCATTTTTCAATGAAATAAATTTATTTAATTCACCAACGCATCACAAATTTTTGAAATTTAATTTTAAAAAAAACCGCACAACACAGTGTGAACATATCGATATGGAGATGATATGGTAAGTCCCGTTGTAAACAATAAGAAAGTTCAATACCCGACAGCTCAGCTTACTAAATTGAGCCTGCTTATGGGATTTATTTTTACGGTTCCGCATTTGCAAGCTGCAAGCTATGCACTGAATGATCAATGGAAATTGGAAACCAATACCAGTATCAGCCTTGGGCAAAGCTGGAGTACGGAAAATCCAGATTCATTGATGCTTTATAAGCCTGATGCGCAGAGCATTGGCAAAGTTGGTACAGGCATTGACATTAATGGTGACAATGGCCGTTTAAACTTTGAAAAAGGCGATGCGATTTCACAAATTGTGAAAGGTTTGACCGAAGTCCGTTTGAATGGTCAGCAGCAGGGCGCTGTGATCAGTGCAAAATACTGGTATGACCATGCTTATGAAACGGGCCATGGCGACTTTATGGCTTTTGATGATTCTGACTGGCCGCGCCTTGTGAAATATAAAGGCATCGACCTGTGGGATGCTTATGTCTGGAAAAATTTTAGCTTTGATCAAGGACGGGGCCTAAATCTTAAACTCGGGAAACATGCCTTGAATTGGGGTAAATCTCAATTCTTCCAAAATGGCCTGAACTCTGTCAGCGCTTTTGACTATGCAGCGATGAACCGTCCGGGTGGCGATGTCAAAGAACGAATTATTCCGGTAGAGATGTTTTCTTTTGAGGCAAGTCTGAATGACAAACTCAAAGTGGAAGGTTTCTATCAATTTAAGTTCAGACCATCAGTTGTGGATGGCTGTGGAACCTTCTTTGAAATATCTGATGTCTTTGCGGAAAATTGTGGTCCATTGTTAATTGGCGGTCCCGGTTTTACCACAGATGAAGCGATTAATGGACCTTTAGATTTTACCGTCGGACGTTTGCCAAGCGAATATGCGAAGGATAGCGGCCAATTTGGTTTTGCCATTAAGCAGACTATACCAAGTTTAAACAATGCTGAAATTGGTGCCTATTATGCCAATTATCACAGCCGTATCATGCACTTTGATGGAATCGCAGTGTCGGCACCGGGAGCAGCTAATTACCATACAGCACGTATTCTTTCGGTTTATCCAGAAGATATTGAAATGTATGGTTTAAGCTTTGCAGGAAAATTTGGTAAAACCTCAGTTTTCAGTGAGTTAAACTATAAGCCAAAAATGCCACTGCACTTTAACAGTACCGATATGGTGTATGCACAGGCCTTATATCCTGATACGCCAATCACAGCGCCTGGGGAAACCTTAGAACTTGGTCAACGGATCAATGGTTTTGCAGAAGTGCCAGTGACGCAATTTACCCTTGGCGCAGCTACGGTCATTCCAAATGTACTCGGTGCAAGTGCAATGTCTTTAGTCGGTGAAATGGGTGTCAACCATATTGCGGATCTAGGCAATTATCATTTTGGTCGTAGTGGTGCATTTGGTCGTAGCGGTTTGTCGACTGGTGCTTATGATCCAGCCGATACAAAAACCTACTGTATCGCACCGGGCACAGGAAAGCTGTCGGAGAAAGAAGTTCAGGATTTAAACGAGAAGTACTGTAATGACGAAGGTTTCTTTGAAGAATGGTCAGTCGGTTATCGTTTACGTGGTGCATTGAGTTATAACGATTGGCTGCCGCAAACGGTCGTGACGCCAAGCCTGATGTTCCGTCATGATGTGCATGGCTATGGACCAAACTTCCAAGAAGGTCAAATGGCAATTTCGGCAGGTATTTCTGCAACTTATCAAAAGAAATATACCGCGGAATTGGGCTACACCAACTTCTTTGGTAGTAATGATTACAGTATCTTAGATGATCGTGATTTTGCTTCACTGACCTTTAAAACCAGTTTTTAAGTGTTGTATGCAAAACGTTTTAACATGATCTAAATGAAATCAGCCATGAACAACATGGCTGATTTTGTTGAATAAAATAGATAGCAATGGATCAAGGCAATCTGACCTCAGTATTGTTTTGAACAAAAGATTAGAGATAAAGATGGAAATAAATCATTCAAATTTAAAAGAAATTTCTAATCCGATTGGTATTTTAAACTTGATCGCCAATTATTTGGATGAAAAAGGCTTTGATGCGCAAACGCTGTTCAGTCAATATTCCATCGAATTAGAAGATTTACAGAATAATTTGCTGCCGGTGTCTTTGCATACGCAGGGCAGTATTTTAAAAGCGGTAGAAGTATTAACCGGCTGTGATCATGCCGGATTGATCATTGGCCGAAAAGCTCAGCTGGCCAATATCGGCCCTTTACGCTTTCTGGTGCTGAATGCTGAAACCATACGTGATGCGCTTGAAAGTTTGTTTAGTTATGGCGTGATGTGGTACAGAGGCCAAAAACTCGACATCAAAGAAGAAGAGGGTTATGCGCGAATCTGCATGCGCATCGATGGCGATTTACCTGGCGCCGATCAATATCACACCGCTTATTTAGCCGCGATGGTGTCTATTATTGAACTGATCTTGGGCAAAGCGTGGGCGCCGGCGATGGTTCGAATTGCTTATCCCAAACCCAAATCTGCCCATGTGTATGAGAAAATTTTTGGTTGTCCTGTGTGGTTTGGTCAATCTCAGCATGAAATTTTGTTTCCACAAAATTTATTAGATCAAAAACGTATAGGGCATGACCGGCAGTTAGATCAATTTTTGCGACAGCATTTGTCTGAAATGCAACGCCATGAACATGTCGATCTTGTGAGTCAAATTTCTAAAATTATTGAAGAATTATTGCCTTACCGGAACTGCACCATGGATCGTGTGGCTGAATATTTTTCGGTAAATCGTTTTACGCTGTACCGCTATTTAAATCGTCAGCATACAACATTTGAAGATCTGTTGGACAATACGCGCAAAACCCTATCTGCCAATTTATTGAAAAATAAAACCTTGATGATCATCGATGTGGCCAATCAGGTTGGATATGACGATCAGGCCAATTTTACCCGTGCTTTTAAACGCTGGTATGGGATGACGCCGGGTCGCTGGAGACGCGCTCAACTTGCCGCTTAATGCTCGAAAAATTCTGTTCAGATTCATCTAAATTCAGATCTATTTGCATCATCAGGAAAAGACCTCGTGTTCTGGGTAAATCCATAAATGAGGTGTTGTTCTGTGCACCGCTTTTTTCTCAAAAATAAGGCTTTAAATTTAGTCTTTTACTGGATTTAAGCGATATTTTTATTCAGTTTTAAATTAAATATTAATATAAAACAATCAGTTATTATTTTTTTTGTCTCCATGCAACCAAATGACAAAAAAATACACCAAGTGACAAAAACACATTTAAAAAAATCGGTAGTTTAACCATGAAGTCAGAAAAAATTGACGATGGATATTAAAAAAAACGATCGCGACAGATTGTAGATAAGGATGTTTTAAATGATTGGAAATATGATGTTTCAACCATTGCTAATCAGCAGCTTAATCGAGCATGCAGCAACATATCATGCAGATACTGAAATTATTTCAAAAAATACTGACGGTTCAATGACCCATACCAATTGGGGGCAAGTTGCACAAAATGCCAAGCGTTTTGCCAATGTATTAGCGTCTTTTGATTTAGCGATCAGTGACCGTGTTGCGACTATTGCTTGGAACAATCATCGTCATTTAGAAACATGGTATGGCATTTCGGGCAGCGGATTGGTTTGCCACACGATTAACCCTCGATTATTCCCAGAACAATTAAGTTATATCGTCAATGATGCAGATGACAAAGTTCTGATTTTCGATAAAACCTTTATTAATTTAGTGTTATCAATCAAAGATTCTATTCCATCTGTTGAGCATTTTATTTGCCTAGATGCCTTTGATCGCGATATTCAAAAAGCATTGCCAAATGTTTGTTTTTATGATGATTTAATCAAAGAGCGTTCAGATCAATTTGAATGGCCTGAGCTGGATGAAGCTAAAGCTAGTTCGCTATGTTATACCTCGGGTACAACGGGCAATCCAAAAGGCGTTTTATATAGCCATCGTTCAACGGTGTTGCATAGCTATGCGTCGAGTTTACCGGATTCATTTAACTTCTCAGCACTGGATCGTATTTTACCAGTCGTGCCAATGTTCCATGTGAATGCATGGGGAACGCCATATTCAGCGGCGATGATTGGATGCAGCATGGTGCTGCCGGGACCAATGCTAGATGGTGCAAGCTTAGTCCAACTGATTGACCAATATAAAGTAACTAATGCTTTGGGTGTGCCGACGATTTGGCAAGGCCTATTAAATGCAGCTTACCAATCGGGCAGTAAGCTTGAAAGTTTGGTGCGTAATATTGTGGGCGGTGCTGCTTGTCCTCCATCGATGCTAAAAGCCTTTAAAGATGATTTCCAATGTGAAACCATCCATGCTTGGGGCATGACCGAAACCAGTCCTTTGGGTGCGGTAAATCAGCTCAAAGCGAAGCATTTAGAGACTGACGAAACAGAGCAATTCAAACAGCGTTTTGCGCAAGGCCGCCCGCCGTATGGGGTGAGCTTACGTGTTTGTCATGATGAGAAAGGCGTTGAAGAGTCTGCACGTGATGGACACACACCGGGGCATTTGCAAATTAAAGGTCACTGGATTGTTGAGTCCTATTTTAATCAATTTGATCATGCGCTTACCAAAGACAATTGGTTTGACACGGGTGATATCGCCACTCTAGACCAAGATGGTTATATGCAGATTAGCGACCGTTCCAAAGATTTAATCAAATCTGGCGGTGAGTGGATTTCATCGGTTGAGCTGGAAAATATCGCAATTGCACATCCAGAACTGGAAATGGTGGCGGTAATTGCTGCATCACATGCAAAATGGGATGAAAGACCAATTTTGATTGCCAAGAGAGCAGCGGTGAGCAGCTTATCTGAAGCTGAGGTCTTGGCTTTTTACCACAACAAAATTGCCAAATGGCAAATCCCTGATCGAGTGATTTTTGTTGATGCGATTCCAGTTGGCGGTACAGGGAAAATACTGAAAAAAGATTTACGCGAAATATACGGTTCGGTTTTGTTGGAAGAAACTCCTGCATAACTTTGATTTTACTCAGCTTAAATATTCATGGAAGGGAATATGACACAACAAACATCTGCAGGCTTAAGATTTAGACAAGCACTGGAAGTAGAGAAACCATTACAAATCATTGGTACGGTGAATGCTTATGCCGCGATGATGGCTAAAGAAGTCGGTTATAAAGCAATTTATTTATCGGGTGCCGGTGTTGCAAACTATTCATACGGTTTGCCTGACTTGGGTATGACGAGCTTAGACGACGTATTGGAAGATGTGCGTCGTATTACTGAGCGTGTTGATACACCATTATTAGTTGATATCGATACCGGCTGGGGCGGTGCATTTAACATCGCGCGTACCGTGAAACAAATGATTGCTGCAGGCGCAGCGGCGGTGCATATCGAAGATCAAGTGGCACAAAAACGTTGTGGCCACCGTCCAAATAAAGAAATCGTATCGCAACAAGAAATGGTTGACCGTATTAAAGCTGCGGTCGATGCAAAAACCGATTCAAACTTTGTGGTGATGGCACGTACCGATGCGCTGCAAAAAGAAGGTTTGCAAGCGGTGATCGATCGTGCCTGCGCTTGTGTTGAAGCGGGTGCAGATGCGATCTTTGCTGAAGCGATGACGGACATCACTATGTACAAAACCGTATGTGATGCAGTTGGTGTGCCTGTATTGGCGAACATTACTGAATTTGGTGATACACCGTACTACACCAAAGAAGAATTAGCTGAACAAGGCATTTCAATGGTGCTATATCCATTGTCAGCAACCCGTGCGATGCAAAAAGCCGCACTGGAAGTGATGCATTCGATCCGTAAAGAAGGCACCCAAGTCAACGTGCTGGACAAAATGCAGCAGCGCAAAGAACTCTATCAATTCCTTGATTACCACACTTTTGAAAACACATTAGACAAACTCTTCACGGAAGGAAAATAAAATGGCTGAAGGAAAAGTACTTACAGGCGCAGGATTGCGTGGACAAGTGGCTGGTAAAACCGCACTTTCAACAGTAGGCAAAAGCGGTGCAGGCTTAACTTACCGCGGTTATGACGTACAAGATTTGGCAGAAAATTGCCAATTCGAAGAAGTCGCTTACCTGATTTTCTTTGGCGAATTACCAACTGCAGAACAACTGGCGACTTACAAAGCCAAACTCAAATCACTGCGTCAATTGCCGCAAGCGTTGAAAGAAGTGCTTGAGCGTATTCCTGCAGATTCGCATCCGATGGATGTGATGCGTACAGGCGTATCAATGCTGGGTAACATCGAAACTGAAAAATCATTTGATGAACAGCAAGATGTGGCTGACCGTATTTTGGCGACTTTACCTGCGATCATTTGCTACTGGTACCGTTACAGCCATGACGGCGTACGCATTGAAGAAAATACTGACGATGATTCAATCGGTGCGCAATTCCTTCACCTATTACGTGGTGAAAAGCCAAACGAACTGCATGAGCAAGTGATGAATGTATCGCTAATTTTGTATGCAGAGCATGAATTTAACGCTTCTACATTCACTGCACGTGTTTGCGCATCAACATTGTCTGATATGCATTCATGCATTACCGGCGCGATTGGTTCACTGCGTGGTCCACTACACGGCGGTGCGAACGAAGCAGCGATGGAAATGATTGAAAACTGGACTTCGCCAGAAGAAGCTGAACGCGAAATGTTGGGCAAGTTAGAGCGTAAAGAGAAGATCATGGGCTTTGGTCATGCGATCTACAAAGACAGCGATCCGCGTAATGGCATCATCAAAGTTTGGTCTGAACGCTTAGCTAAAGATGTCGGTGATACAGTGCTTTACCCAGTTTCAGTACGTTGTGAAGAAGTGATGTGGCGTGAGAAGAAACTGTTCTGTAATGCTGATTTCTTCCATGCGTCTGCATACCACTTCATGGACATCGCAACCAAACTATTCACGCCAATCTTTGTGATGAGCCGTGTTACAGGTTGGGCAGCGCATGTGATGGAACAGCGTGCAGACAACCGTATTATTCGCCCAAGTGCGGACTATACGGGTTATGAACTGCGTAAGGTGCTGCCAATTGAGCAGCGTTCAGCAGCTTAATTGCTCATAACTAAAAACGCAGGTTTTTAATTTATAGCGCTTAAATCAGGTCTCTTGTTTAAGCGCTTGAATGAAAATCATAAAAAGCTGGCAGAAACTCTGCCAGCTTTTTTTATTGAAAATTAATCGAAAATAATTTCTAAAAGTGATTAAAGCGGGTTTGATATATTCATTTTTCAGAGTGGATTTACGCTTAAGTTGTCAGGAGACGATTGGGTTTTTAAGGGGGGTAATAAATATTTATTTTATATATATGATTGTAATTTATTGATTCGATGAATTTTATTTTTAGTATTTAGGTTTAAGTATTTAAAAACTATATTAGACCTCTTGCGTTAGTCAAAATTTAATCAGTGATAAGCGTTGATTTTTAAATAAATATCAACATCTAAAATAGTCATTAAAGATACTTTCGCAAGAGGTCTATTAGAAGAAAAATAAATATGCACTGATTTGTTTTAGCTGGATATTATAATCAGAATATTCCCTTCCCCCCCCTTTAAAATTAAATAATGAATAGCAATAGGTGTAATGAATATTTATTTATGTGATTATTAAAGGGAATAATAAATAATTATTGGTTCATAACAGCTTCTTATTATCCCTATTTACAGTGATAGCAATCATTTTTTTTGAGTGCTTTAATTACTTGGTTAATTAAATCAATAAATTTAGCGCTTACTTAATTGTTAGATATTTTAAAAATTTCAATTTAAAGCTGGCAGTATGTATTTGATGGATTCTTATAATGAGTGATATCAGGAAAAAGAAATCATTTCATCAACATATTGATGGTTGAGCATTGAAGAAATTATTGGGGAAAAATAATGAATCATGTATATCGAATCGTATGGAATGAAACACTAGGAGCATGGGTTGCGGTTGCAGAAAATGTAAAACGAAAGGGGAAGCGCTCTACAAGCAAATCCATACTGCAAGCAGGTTTATTCTTTACAGCATCAGTGATGACTATAAACGGATATGCTTATGATCCTGTTGAAACCTGTAAACCCCCAGTGAATTCAGCGAAAAACTCATGTGTGAAAGGCAGTCAGTTTAATCAGGTAATAAAACTTAGCTCCTCAAATAACTCAAGTAATGGATTAGGGGCTGTTGCAAAAGGTGAAAATGGTAAAGATGGGCGAGATGGGGCCTTATTTGTGAAGCCGAAAGCCGGTGGAAACGGTGGAGATGCAGGCGGGATTGTATACAAACCAGCTTCTGAATCATTTGATCAGGCAACTGGTACCATTACTGTTTTATACAACACTTATATCCTTGATAAGGATAATAAGGAAGTATTGAGTGGGCAGAGGAAAATTGTTTATAGACCGAATAGCTTGGCATCTATCCTCGATTCATCTGTAGTAAATGTATCTTACATCCGTGAAATTTATGACATGCCTTTGTCGGAGTGGAAGCTCATCTCAACACAGACGATCACAGCAAGTAAAGTAACAGTAGCAGCAGGAGAGTTCACGGTTGGCATCGCTGATGGTTATCCGATGGACGTGAATTATTCTGCAACAGAACCGACAGCAGCTGAGCCAGCAATAGTGAACCCTCGATTAAGTGTTGAGATATCTTCCAATAATAGTACGCGTCGACAAGTTGTTGTTACGGGGACAACGGGACTTTATGCAGTCAGCGAAGGTGGCAAGGGCGGTAAAGGCGGTGACTATATATTAGGTGGAAGTGGTAAACCAGGTGGTACAGGTGGTGATGCTTCAGATGCGTATTTGGCTATTAGACAGATAGATTTGACCATGCAAGCTGATAAGGCAGTTGGTGTTTATGTTAAGTCCAAAGGTGGCAAAGGAGGTGATGGTGGTGGAGCATACGGTGCAATAGTCGGAGGCGGCGGCGGCGGAAATGCAGGTGGTGAAGGCAAAGCTGCAATTGTAGATGTCGCAAATACGTCTATTGTAATGAATGGCGACAACTCAGTTGGCATTTTAGCGGTCAGTGAAGGTGGTGAAGGCGGTAATGCTGGTGGGACTGTTGGACTGGTCACACATCAGGGAAAAAATCAGACGGCAGGAAAAGCTGGTGATGTAACAATTACAGTAGATGATGCTTCTTCAATTCTAATGAAAGGCAATGAATCCGTTGGTATTTTAGGTCAATCAGTTGGTGGCGCGGGCGGTAATACTGGGTTTGCCGTCAGTATTGCGAACCTCGGTGGGAAAGGCGGTTCAGGAGGGGATGCTGGAGCAGTAAATATTGATAATTCTGCTCTTGTTGTAACAAAAGGGGGTACGGATTCTTCTGCAATTATTGCTCAGTCACTGGGCGGTGGCGGTGGTAGCGGTCGCTTTTCAGCGGCAGCTTATAGTTTAGGTGCCCAGGGTGGTGCTGGTGGAAACAGCGGGGCTGTTAGCGTCACGAATAATAATATACTTAGCACAGCAGGTGAGGACTCGCACGGCATACTCGCTCAGGCGATAGGCGGTGGTGGTGGTAATTCCAGTAAATCAATAGGTTTTGCCGGTATTGGTGGAAATGCAACCAGTGGTGGCGCAGGTGGAGTTGTCACAGTTAAAACAGAAAGTAACAGTCAAATCAGTGTGAAAGGTAAGCATTCGAGTGGGATTGTCGCCCAGTCGATTGGCGGAGGTGGTGGTAATGCTGGTTTAACGGCTGGAGTAGTTTCCATCGGTGGGGATGGTGGTACAGGTAATGATGCCAAATCAGTTACTGTGGATAATAAGGGTGCAATCACGACTGAAGGCTCTGAAGATGCGGCTGGTATTCTTGCTCAGTCCATTGGTGGTGGTGGTGGTAACGGCAGCATGAGTGTTGCAGCCGGTGGACTGGTCAGTATTGCTATTGGTGGTCAAGGTGCAGCTGGTGGTGTTGGCGGACAAGTCACGGTCACGTCATCGAAAGATCGTGAAATCAAAACAAAGGGTGAAGATTCTTCTGCAATTGTCGCCCAGTCAATAGGTGGTGGTGGTGGTAATGGTGGCATGGCAATTGCTGCCAACGCCAGTATCTCTTCTCCGATTACTGCCAGTGTGGCACTTGGTGGAAAGGGGGGGGCTGGTGCAGGAAGCAATAATGTCACTGTTACAAATGATTCAAAGTTAACAACAAACGGGAATCGTTCTACTGGTATTACTGCTCAGTCCATTGGTGGTGGTGGTGGTAATGGGGGGATTGCAGTCGCTGCAAGTGCTGGAGTATCTGCTATAACTGTTAATGTTGCTCTAGGCGGTACTGGTGGCGACGGTAGTCAAGCTAAAAATGCGATTGTAAATAATAGCGGTGTAATTTCAACCGAGGGTATAGCTTCTACAGGTATTCTTGCACAGTCCATTGGTGGTGGTGGCGGTAATGGAGGGCAGTCAGTCAGTGGTTCGTTGGGCGTTAATGCACTGACTGTAAATACGTCATTTGGTGGTAATGGCAGTAATGGCGGAACTGCGGGAATCTCAAAGGTCATAAACAGTGGCGTAATTAAGACTGCTGGCGCAAGCTCATCTGGTATTGTCAGCCAGTCCATTGGTGGACATGGTGGTCAGG
Organism: Acinetobacter sp.; assembly: GCF_041919735.1. Classification (GTDB taxonomy): domain Bacteria; phylum Pseudomonadota; class Gammaproteobacteria; order Pseudomonadales; family Moraxellaceae; genus Acinetobacter. The sequence goes on along the minus strand of NZ_JAYRTF010000012.1, from coordinate 22,406 downwards.
CTGGTGGGGCGGTAAGTGCCTCTGCAGGGGCTTTGGCAGCAGTTAACCTGGCTTTTGGTGCTAATGGCGGTACAGGTGGTACAGCAAAAGAAGCAAGTGTTAAGAACACAGCAAGTCTAATCAGTACAGCTGGTGATAATGCAAATGCTGTTCTGGTTCAGTCCATTGGCGGTAATGGTGGTAATGGTGGCTTCTCAGGCGCAGCAAATGCGCTGTCATCCAGTATTAACTTAGCCATGAGTGGAAATGGAGCAACAGCAGGTTCCGCAGGAAAAGCAATTCTGGAATCGGTTGGTACAATTGCAACTGGTGGAAAAAATGCTGCTGCGCTGGTTGCACAGTCCATTGCAGGTAATGGCGGTAATGGTGGACTGGCTGTCAGCGGTTCAGTAGGTGGTCAGGTATCTGCAAACGTTGCTGTTGGTGGTGATGGTGGTACAGGTGGAAAGGCCAGCACTGTAATAGTTAATGCGAAAAAAGGTGATCAGAAAGAAGAAACCGCCACCCTGTCTACAGGTGGTGAAAATTCTGTCGCTATTCTGGCGCAGTCCATTGGCGGTGCAGGAGGGAGCGGTGGGCTTGCAGTCACTGGTACAGTTTCTGGCATAGGAAGTTATGGAAATGTCGGGATTAGTCTGGGAGGGAGTGGTGGAAGTGGCTCAACTGCTGGTGAAGTTGTTGTGGATACTGACCATATCATTCTGACTAAAAAGGATAATTCTGCTGCAATTCTGGCTCAGTCCATAGGTGGACATGGCGGTAATGGTGGCTCTACTGTTTCTGCAAACGCAGGTTTGCCAATGGCCAGTGCCCAGATTGCCATTGGGGGGAATGGTGGGGTTGGCGGAACATCAGGCAGAACGGCTGTAACATCCAGTGGAAAAATTCATACTAAAGGTGAAAACTCAGGGGGAGTAATCGCTCAGTCGCTGGGTGGTGGCGGAGGTAATGGCGGTTTTTCTGTGGCAGCCAGTATGTCTACGGCTGCAAATGCTTCAGTGGCGCTCGGAGGGGCTGGAAATAATGGCGGAAAAGCAGGTGCTGTTGAAATTGCTCTGAAGAATGATGCTGACAAAACTGGTTTTATTCGTACAGAGGGTAATCAGTCCATTGGTGCACTTGCACAGTCCATAGGTGGTCAGGGGGGGAACGGTGGCTTCTCCGTTGCTGGAAGCCTGAACCTGAATGCTGTTGGAGGTGGCGGAGTTTCCGTTGCATTGGGAGGTAATGGCGGTGATGGTGGAAAATCAGGCGAAGTTACGCTGAAGTCCGAACAACAGATTATAACAGGTGGCGATTTTTCTTCAGGCCTTCAGGCACAGTCCATTGGCGGTAATGGCGGTAATGGTGGTTTTTCGGTTGCAGCCTCGGGTACAGGCTCTCTTGCAGGAGTGGTGGCTCCTGGTGGGCCTTCAGCAGCTATAGCAGTATCGCTGGGAGGAAAAGGTGGAAATGGCGGGCAGTCAGGAAAAGTAACTTTAACCAGTGCAGGCAAAGTCAAAACTACAGGTAACTTTTCAAATGGTGTAATTGCCCAGTCATTGGCGGGTAATGGTGGAACAGGTGGTTTTTCAGACGCCTTCAGTCTTACTGCTTCCAAAGTCGGTGCTGTCACTGGCAGTGTAACTGTTGGTGGTGATGGTGGTAAGGGAGGGAGCGCAGGTCAGGTCAGGGTTGATGTAACAGATGATATTGAGACCGGCTATGTTCCTTCTGCTGAAGAATTGGCTAATGGTGCATTTACACGTGGTGACAATGCTTCGGGTATTGTGGCTCAGTCCATAGGTGGTTCTGGTGGAGCAGGAGGAATGTCACTCGCTGGTGCGCTTTCTGCAAGTCAGGGGACTTCAGTTGCACTTTCAGCAAGTGTTGGTGGCGCGGGTGGTGCTGGTGGTGAAGCCGCAGATGTAGAGGTTAAAAATACGGGTAATATTACCACCAGGGGCGAGTTTGCGAATGGTATTCTGGCCCAGGCGATTAATGGGAATGGTGGTTCAGGCGGCATTTCTGCCAGTCTGAGTGGTGCTGTTACTCAAGGGCTGGGTATTGGTGCATCAGTTTCGCTTGGTGGTAATGGTGGTGGTGTTGCAACTAATAATAAGACCAGTAAAGTTACTGTGGAAAATGGTCAGAAAGGAAATATCAGGCAGATTGTCACTCAGGGTAATTTTGCCAATGGTATTGTTGCCCAGTCCATTGGTGGCAGTGGTGGTACGGGTGGTTTAAGTGTTAGTGGCGCACTTGCTGTTGGGGAAGGTGCTGGTGCCGTAAGCGTATCTGTAGGCGGTAAAGGGGGAGAAGGCAGTACCTCTGATATCGTTTCTGTCAAAAATATCAGCACACTTATTTCAACAGTAGGCAAAAAAGCCAGCGCTATTGTGGCGCAGTCTCTTGGTGGTAATGGTGGAAGCGGGGGCATGTCGGTATCTGGTGCTGCTTCCGTGAGCCAGGCCGGTGCTGCAGCATTGTCTGCAAGTGTTGGTGGAAATGGAGGAAAAGGTAATAAAAGTGCCGATGTTACCGTTCATTCAGACAACAGCGAAATTATTGCTCAGGATCAGACACAGGCGACTATTTCAACTCAGGGTGAGTCATCGCATGGTATTGCAGCACAATCCATTGGAGGCGGTGGTGGTGATGGGGGCATTTCAGGCAACCTCACGCTGAGCAGTGCCAATAGCACTTCCCTTACAGCTGCTGTTTCAGTAGGTGGAAATGCTGGAGATGGGAATACCTCGGCTAACGTCAGTGTGATCAGTACAGACAACATACTGACAGAGGGCGTGAACTCAAATGCCATTCTTGCCCAGTCCATTGCAGGTGGTGGTGGAGACGGTGGTTTTGGTCTGAATGCAATGTTAAATGCCACACCAACCACAGGTATCAATATTGGCGCATCTGTTGGAGGTCAGGGGGGCGATGCCAATTCAGCAGGGAATGTAAAAGTTGAATCGACGGGCAGTCTGGTTACAACAAACGATTACAGTCATGCCGTGCTTGCACAGTCCATTGGTGGTGGTGGCGGTAATGGCGGTTTCACAGCAGGCTTGAGTGCAACAAGTGCTCAGACTACGGTTGGGGTTAATGCAAATGTAGGTGGTTTTGGTGGAAATGGTGGTCTGGGAGGAAATGTTGATGTACAGCGAAATGGAGATATCTTTACACAAGGCTCAGATTCTGCAGGTATTTTAGCTCAGTCCATTGGCGGTGGCGGCGGAAATGGTGGGTTGGCTGTCAGTGTTAACCTTATCACTCAGGATGCCTATGCTGCTGCGTTCAGTCTTGGTGGTTTTGGCGGAAAGGGTAATGCGGCGGGAGCGGTAACTGTCAAAAATAATGGCAATATCGTGACAGGTAAAACCGGGACCGCAAATGGAAAAAAATCGCAGGCAATTCTTGCACAGTCCATCGGCGGCGGCGGTGGTAATGGTGGATTGGCGGCATCATTGACGCTCAAAGCATCAAGCCAGAAATCAGGAGTTGTACTGACTGCTGCAGTTGGCGGTATGGGGGCAGATGGCGGAACTTCTGATACAGTCGATGTTGTCAATATAGGTGCGTTATATACTTCAGGAGATGCTTCACAAGGTATCCTTGCCCAGTCTATTGGCGGCGGCGGCGGTGATGGCGGCAGCTCTGTTTCAGGTAGTCTGACAGGTCCAGCCTTTGGACCTGAAGCGAAAACAACTGCACTGAATGTTGCCGTCGGAGGATTTGGCGGTTCAGGAAATAAATCAGATCAGGTCACCGTGACACAGACTGGACAGATTTTTACTGAAGGATTTAATGCCAGCGGTATACAGGCACAGTCCATTGCTGGCGGTGGTGGTATTGGCGGAAATTCTACTGCTGTAACGCTGAGCATAGCCTGTGATGAAGTCTGTGACGCAGTTTCCGGTGGAGTAACTCAGACACCAGGAGATACCATGATTACGACCAGTATTGGTGGCTGGGGAGGCAGTGCCAATGATGCTGGCGCTGTGACAGTGAATAATGCAGGTTTAATTCAGACACTTGGCAATGGCTCAAATGGTATTTACGCACAATCCATTGGTGGCGGCGGCGGTGATGGTGGCCACTCTGTTGTTGAGGCCAAAACATTTAAGCCATTATCTCCACTGGGTAAACAGACTTTTGCACTGGGAGTGGGCGGATACCTTGGTTCTGCGGGTAATGCAGATACAGTTCAGGTCAATCACAGTGATTCCATACTGACCAAAGGTAAAAATGCTAAAGGTATACTGGCTCAGTCCATTGGTGGTGGTGGTGGTAATGGCGGCAACAGCTCAGGTGCAAAAGTTGGTGTGGGAGGTGGAGCATTCCAGTCAGAACTGGCAGAGGGTATGCAGAAACTAAGCAAAATTACGGGGCTTGATTTAACAATTGCTGATGGTTCATCCGGTAATGGTGGTGCCGTGATCGTGAATACAACGCTTGCTGCCAATGCTGTCGATATTAATGGCTATTCGAATTTTATTCTGACTGAAGGTGAATATTCAGATGCTATCTTTGCCCAGTCCATTGGTGGTGGTGGTGGTATAGGTGGTTCCGTTACAGGTGGTTTGCTTGCGGTTGGCGGCAGTGGCGGAAAAGGGGGTAATGGTGGTGCTGTTCAGGTGAACAATGAGCTCAACCTTTTGACACTGTCTACAGTTTCCCGTGGTATTTTTGCCCAGTCCATTGGTGGCGGTGGTGGAGCCGGTGGTGATATTGATGGTCAATCCACAGTGGGAATTGGTGGAGCCGGAACTATGGCGGGCCATGGCGGCACTGTAAAAATTGAAAATAATGGCTCCATTTCAACCATGAAGAACTTATCACAAGGGATGCTGGCGCAGTCCATTGGCGGTGGTGGTGGTACAGGTGGCAGTGCTGAACAGGCAACGGTTGCAGTAGGTGGTGGCGCTTTAAGTACACTGCTGAATGAAATCGGAGTGAACATGCAAATGCCTGTTGGTGGCAATGGTGACATCGTTACGGTTAACAGTGGATTGCAGAAAGATGATTCACGGATTGATACTGAAGGTGATCAGGCCAGTGCGATTGTTGCACAATCCATTGGTGGCGGCGGTGGTATAGGTGGCTCAGCGAGCGGGACTCTATCGATTGGTGGTTTTGCCGCAGCAGCAGGACATGGTGGACAGGTCATTATTCAGAATAAATCTGTCCTAACTACCAAAGGACAGGATTCATCTGCGATTGTTGCCCAGTCCATTGGTGGTGGTGGCGGTATCGGTGGCTCCAGCGCAGGTAAGGACAATGCAGAAGCTGTAGTTGCGATTGGTGGTAATGGTGCTAATGCAGGAAATGCAGGCAAAGTGAATGTCAGCAATAAAGCAACTGCAATTGTGACGACGGGTGAGAATGCACGAGGTATTATTGCTCAGTCCATTGGCGGTGGTGGTGGTGCTGGTGGTGCAAGTAAAGGGATGGATATTAATGGAACCATCAACAATGCAGCACTGAAAGTGGGTTCACTGGGATTGGGAAGTGGTGTAACCAATGCTTTACTGACCCCGATTCAGAGTTCACAAAGTCTCGTGAATGGATTGATTGGCAGCATATCCAAACCATTACAGGATTACTTCAATAATGTGAAGACCATTGCCGGCGGAAACGCAGACAGTGTTCAGGTCAAAAATGCCCTCAAGAGCAATATTGTGACCAAAGGACAGGGTGCAGATGCCATTGTTGCGCAGTCCATTGGTGGTGGTGGTGGTACATCCGGCAGTGCTTCAGGAATACTGATTGCAGGTGCAGCACAGGGTGCTCAGGGTAATGCTGGAACAGTCAATGTTGACAATGACGGTGGTCTGTATACAGAAGGTGATCATGCAGCTGCGATTGTTGCGCAGTCCATTGGCGGCGGTGGTGGTCTGAGCAGTGGTCTGGACCAGACAGCTGCATATGCACAGCTCGGTGCAAATCAGGCATCAGGAGTGGCAGATACGGTATCAGTCAACCACTCCGGTATTATTGCAACATCAGGTCGCTTGTCTCAGGGTATTCTCGCACAGTCCATTTCTGGCGGTGGTGGTTCAATTGGTCTGAGCGAACATCTACAGCTTGGAGGAACAAATACTGCACAAAGCCATGCCAAAGATGTATCTGTAAATAACGTCGGTTATGTGGAAACGGAAACAGATGGTTCATCTGCCATCGTTGCGCAGTCCATTGGTGGTGGTGGTGGTTTTGCTGCTGGAACACAGGAAGTACTGACATCAAAAAATGGTTCAGGTAACAGTGGAAAAGTCAGCATTATCAATACTGCTGCATCAGGCACACAGCCCGCTGGAATTTTCACGACCGGACGCTTTGCTCACGGCATCATCGCTCAATCCATTGCTGGAGGTGGTGGTTACAGTAACCTGATGGATGCAACAGGCAATCTGACAGGATTCTTTGCAGGTACAGCAGGTGGTACAGGTACGGCAGGAAACGTCAGCGTTGATCAGCTGGGCAATATCTCTACCAAAGGTGAGGGTTCATACAGCCTCTTTACACAGAGTGCAGGTTCCACGAATGGCAATATCAGCATCAATATTGGCAAGGAAAGTGTGTTGATTGGTGGTCTGGGAAGTGGCGCGGCTGTGGGCATGTTTGATGGCTTGAACAATCAGTTGACCAATGCAGGTTATCTGACTGCATTCGGGCAAACTGAAGGCTTGTATCTGAATGAAAATATGCAACTGACAGCCGCTGGCTGGCTTGATGGGAACACCGTGAATGCAGGAACAGGCAATGACACAGTGCAGAACAATTCATTTATGACCGGGTCATTATGGCTGGATGATGGCAGCAACACACTGACCAATGCTCAGAATGCCTGGTTGCTTGCAGGTCAGATGATCCAGATGAATCTGGCAGGGGCTGCAAATAAAGGCGAAGCAGTCAATGCAGGAAACTGGGCTGTAGGCGGTGTGAACCGGGTGGATGCAACCTATCTTGACGGTAACTTTACCCAGAGCAGTACAGGGAATATGTACTGGGATTACGATCTTGACCGTTCATCTGTACAGCCTTCAGCTGTACCAGTATTCCGCAACTTGATGAGCGCGGTTCCATCTTCCAGTCTTGGCGCTTCGGATATGATGACTGTTACAGGTACGGCAGTTTTAGGCGGAACAGTCTCTGTTAATTTAATGAATCCGAATAAAGTGACTCCAGGGACTTTTGATCAGACATTGGTCAGTGCACAAAATGTAGTAGATACTGGGTTTACAGTGAGTGCTGTACCATCGGCAGTCGCATTATTCAGTAAAGTTGTGACCAATAATACTTCTGCGATCCGTGCAAATATTGATTTTGCGCGCACAGCGCTGAGTGAAAATGGCCAGCGCTTGGGACAGGCTATTAATGCAATTCAACTGGATCAAACCAGTCCAGCATTTGAACCTGTTGCTGCAGCACTCTTGTATCGTCCAAATATTGCGGCTTTGCAAACAGCCTATGATTCAATCAGCGGGGAAGGAAATGCTGCAATTTTACAAACAGCGTTTAATCATACTCAAGGTGTGATGAATGACATTTCTGTTCAATCAGACTATTGGCGTTCTCGTTCAAATTATGCGAAGAATAATAATGTCTATACTGTAATTTGCGATCAATCGACTGCAGATGGCGAGCAATGCATAGATGACAGCCAGTGGCGTGTTTGGATTAGCGGGCAAAACGGCAAGTATATAATTAATAATGACACGCGTTATGGGACGGCAGATTATTCAGCTGATAGCTACAGAACGGTTGCAGGTTTAGATTATGCGATCGATAAAAGTTCATTGTTTGGTTTAGCCTTTGGCTCTTCGAAAACGCAGTTCAATGTTGCAGACCGTGATGCTAGTGGATTGGTAGAAAGCAATAGCCTTGCGCTGTACGGCAGTAAGGATTTTGAAAAACTGTATTTAAAAGGTGCGTTAAGCTATGACTGGCTTGAGGCGAGTACAAGACGATTTGCTTTTGTTGAAGGGTCAGCTGCTCCTATTGTTCCAGTAGCTAGTGTCGCCAATAATTTGCAGGCAGAGTTTGAAGGGAAAACGTTGAATGGCCGCGTGGAAGCAGGCTATAAAACCAATTGGAAAAAACTCAACATTACGCCATTTGCAGGCCTTCAGGTGTCATTGGCGAAAATGGGCGCGGCAACTGAAAAAGCAGCTGAAACTGATGACTTACTGGCATTGGCTTATAGCAAAAATGATGCTTATTCAGTGCCTGTATTTGTTGGCGCGCAATTTGATTCGATGTTTATGTTTAGCGAGGGCAGCATTCAGCCTTATGCCAAACTCAGTTTTGCCCATGATTTTTCAACCAAGCGGCCAATGGAAGCGGGCTTTGTTTCGGCACCGGGCTATAAATTTGAGGTGCAAGGCGCCGTGCCTGATGCAAATACGATGGATGTTAATATAGGTTTCAAAATGACCTCTATTACAAATTTAGCATTCTACGGGCAGTTTAACGGTCAATATTCTGATAACGGGGCAAAAAATGAAGGCGGTACTTTAGGCCTCGAAATTCATTGGTAATTCTTACAGAAAGATAATTAAAAACAGGCGCTAAGGCGCCTGTTTTTATGAATGCTGATGCTTCATAACTCTCTATAAAAAATGAATTTTGTTTATCAGTTTATTCTTTAAGCTGAGAGGAAAGCTGTATCAAAAAAGGATTGAGAATGAATAGAAAGTGATCGCATTGCAATTGATGCCGCGGAAGTTTAAATACCGTAATGATTCAATACGTTGAGCTGATTCACTGGATTGGCAAACGCAGTGAGGCTTCAAAAGAGGCTTTTGCAGAACAGAGTGATTTGCCGTGCGCTTTTTACTTCTTGCGCGAAGCCCAGTATCCGCCGGTAGGCTGGCGCGCTGATACCAGGCGCAATCGACATGGCAAAAATATCCAGATCAACCGTGACATACAGCCAATCCACCGCCTGTATAAATTATCATTTTTGGAAAAGACCTGTTCCAGCTGAGCAAGCCCAAGCTCATGATCAAAAATATACTGGCTGCCTAAGCTCGTTGCGGTATCAAACAGTTTTTTGGTATTGAAATGCTGCGCTGCACCAATGCAAAGGTAGTGAAAAGATTTGCTGTGCCGCCCAGCCAATAGGTGATTTCTGAAGGATGCTGAATATCCCATGGCACAAAATTGCCCATTTTTCATCTTCCAAACTGCCTTGCATGTTGTGCAGGCCCAGCGCTTGTACCGCATGAATCGTCACAGCCGCTAGTGTTTGTTATGGCGTTGGTGGAACAGCGTACTGCCCATATTCATCATCAGGCGCAGTGACTGTGTCGGTGAAGTGCCCAGATTTAAATCGGGCGATAAGGCAATTTTCACCCCCATGCACCAGCAAGCAGCAGTGCGGGGCATTGATTTAAAGATATTTGAACGGGTGATGCAGCATATTCAGCGCCGCGGCAAAATCAAACTGCTGGATATTGCGCAATGCAATCCAAAATATGATCAGGATCAATGACTGCAAGGCTTGCAGCTTTCATCGCCTGCAGCTATATATTTAATCAACAATAATTTATAAATAAAGGAACAGCAATGTCTAATCTTTCTTATGCAAATGGCGGCAACGGTGCTTGGCAAACTTTTCTGGCGCAGGTAGACCGCGTTGCGCCCTATTTGAGCGCAGAACTGGCTGATTATGTCGACACTTTAAAACGCCCGAAACGCGCTTTAATTGTCGATGTGCCGATTATTATGGATGACGGTACGATTCAGCACTTTGAAGGCTACCGTGTGCAGCACAATTTATCGCGCGGGCCGGGCAAAGGCGGCATCCGCTATCATCCTGAAGTGGAATTGAACGAAGTGATGGCGCTGGCGGCGTGGATGACCATTAAAACCGCTGTGCTGAATTTGCCTTTCGGCGGCGCCAAGGGTGGCGTGCGGGTCGATCCGCGCCAGCTTTCAGCGCGTGAGCTGGAGCGTTTAACCCGCCGATTTACCAGTGAGATAGCGCATATTATTGGCCCGCAAAAAGACATTCCTGCACCGGATGTAGGCACCAATCCAGATGTCATGGGCTGGATGATGGATACCTATTCATCGGGCCAGGGCTATACCGTCACAGGGGTTGTGACCGGCAAGCCTGTGCACTTGGGCGGCTCTTTAGGCCGTGTCAAAGCAACAGGGCGAGGCGTGTACATTAGCGGCTGCCACGTTGCGCAGAAGATAGGCTTGAACATTGCCAATGCCAAAGTCAGCGTTCAAGGCTACGGAAACGTCGGCAGTGAAGCGGCCAATTTATTCTTTTTATCTGATGCGAAAATTGTCTGCATTCAAGATCATACCGGAACAATTTACAATGCCGGCGGGATCGATCTGAACAAATTGCATGTGCATATGCAGCAGCATCAAGGCGTTGCAGGTTTTGAAGGCGCAGAAGCCATTGAAAATGAAGATTTTTGGGATATCGAGACAGACATTATTATCCCTGCCGCTTTAGAAGGGCAAATTGACGCCAAGCGCGCACAGCGGTTAAAAACCAAGCTGATTTTAGAAGGGGCGAATGGCCCGACCTACCCTGACGCAGATGATATCTTGCGTGAACGCCAAATTATGATTGTGCCGGATGTGATCTGCAATGCTGGCGGTGTGACGGTCAGCTATTTTGAATGGGTGCAGGATATGGCCAGTTATTTCTGGAGCGAAGCCGAAATTAACGACCGTTTGGATAAGCTGATGATTCAAGCAGTGGAAGATGTTTGGACCTGTGCAAATAACAATGCCTGCACTTTGCGGACTGCGGCGTATATTTTGGCCTGTGAACGTATTTTAAAAGCGCGTAAAGAGCGCGGTATTTTCCCAGGTTAAGACGAATGTATGAGAATTTGATCGGATCAGCAGCTTTTTTAAATTATAAAATCAATGATTTAAAAAAAATCACCCGCAAGTGATTTGAATCGACTATATTCTCTGCTTTGCAGTATAAAAATGCAATTGTATTTATTTTGATCAAATGTGTTGAAGTGTTAAAGGTGCTTGCCAGAAAAATAAGCAGTGCTATATTAATACTACAGTAGGTCGAAAAACAAAGACGCTACTAAGAGTTGGACGGATCAATGACAGCTAATTGAGTCTCTAACCTCGGTTAAGACAAAAAATCAGCACTAGCCTTCCAACATAGAGCCCGCAGCAATGCGGGCTTTTTTAATGTTTTAAATGTGCGCCTAAAATCATTATTCAGTTCTTTTGATGAATTGCCGAGTCAAAAAAGGTTAATTCTTGTCATACAATTTACACAGCTGCTTTGTATCTCATTGATCTACAATTATATAAATTGAAACAAGTTACAATGCCAAAAAATCTAACATTTTTGGGCAAGGCGTTGCGTAGGGTGTGTGATATAAAAATGCTAATTCAAATAAGTAAGAGAGTGACCATAATGACTAATATGATTGATATTAAGGTGAAGAATCAGTTTAGCGAAATTTTGGATGCCAAAGCTGTATTGCGTTCTGCGTCCGACTCAAATAATGTTTTCAGCCGCATTGAACATATTGTGGTAGAGGGTGAAGTCATTTTGCCGAGCATTGAACTTTTATTCGAAAGCCAAAATTCATCCAGTATTTACAAAGTGATCGAAGCTTAATTGATTTAAGTTTCCATTCCTTTCGATTGAAAAAACTCACCGCAATAGGGTGAGTTTTTTAATTTTTCAATTATTTTTTATGATCAGCGTTATCCGTCTAAGCATCTGCGTCCTGCTTGAACTTTACGCAGACATCATAGCGGTCAAATTCTTTTAAAATCGTTTGAATGACTTGCTGCGCTTGCGGATCTTCCGGCGGAAAAGTGATTTCTTGATTGGAGCTGCTGTCAAAACATTCAATGCATTCAATTTCCCAGTGATTCTCTGCTGCCGCGCTATGCATAATCAGACGCCGCGGCTGCAAATGCGCACAGATCTGACGCGGCAATACATGGCTAATCGCCAGCTGAATATGTTCCAGCTCATCTTTAGGGCTTAAAAAAGTAATAATCCAATTGCCCACTTTACTGAGCTGCATAGGGTTATCAAAAGCATCAAATTCTAAATAATACGGCATGATTCCAGCGCTTCCCCAAAATGAAGACCTTATATATGCGCTGTAAGAGATGAACATGCTATTCAAATAAAGTCGCAGGAAATTGAATTTTTTTTGAGAGCATTCTTCATTTATATAAAATATTTAAATAATTCATATGGATATATTCTAGGTGTGAAATTATGATCCCGCAGCTTAGTCTTATTTTGAATAAGGCATAATGAAAAAACTCTTAATATGCGCAGACAGGTTTGACGAAGAGGCTTGCATTTGCAAGGCAGCACAGCACACTGTGCATGCAGCGGCTTAGGCCGCCTGCAGGGTGCGCATGCTGAGATTCACCTGCTGCAAGGCATCATTCAGAATTTTGGGCAAAATCCGGGATTCTTGCAGCAACGTAATCCACTGCATTTGACACAGTTTCAGTTCCGCAATTTTTTCTGCGGCCTGAATTTTGAAGATCAGCTGTTTAGCCATTAAGCCGCAATATTGCTGCAGATGCTGCACCATAAAGGTTTTTAAAGCTTCAAAATCCAAAGCGGTCATTTCTGCCTTTGGGGACGTGCTTTTGAGCTGCGCATCATCTGGTACGGACGGTGCGCTTGGAACAGGCTGTAGGGCGGGCGCTATAGGCACGATCTTTTGCTGTGGCTGAATGCATTCAGGTGATGCAGCCGGTGAAATTTGCAGTGAGGTTTGAATTTCAGAATGCTGCGCAAGATTGGCGGTGGCTAAGCTGTCTGCTGTTTCCGCAGAATCTGGTCCTGCGGCAGTATCTGCAGATGACGCTGCGAGTATGCTTTGACGGATGATCAAACCTAAATCTATCAGCTGCTGCAATAAATCAGGGGAAGCGATCCGTTGCTGCATGGTTTGGCTGAGCGCATGGAAATCATCCGTGCCGATCAAGACCAAAAGCCGGCGCTGCCTGGCGTTTAGCTCTAAATCACGAAGTTTCAGTGTGCGGAAGCCCAGTTCCGTTTTATAAAAAGTATTCATGCCTTAATTTATCCCCAAATAAATTAAGGCTGATGATATTGAGTGAAAATTACACTGGTATGAAGCTTTTATGACAAAGCTTCATTAAATAATTGTATTTTATAGTGTTGTGATGGATGCATTTTCCAGCGCTTTACGCAAATAAGGATCAAGATCGTCCTGGCGCATCAGCCATTGCATATAGTCGGCAGGCAGCTCAGCAATTGCGGTGCCGCGGTGTTTGCCAAAATTAATGCTGCGCGGAATGCGGGCATCTTCAGAAGCTTCATACAGTTCTTCAATGCTGTTGATTTTAAGATGATGCACAATATGCATCAAAATATTGGCCGTTAAAATAATGTCCATGTCAGCGCGGTGCGCTTTGCGGATCATTTCGCGGGCTTTTTCACTGCCTTTGCTGATCATATAAATCAGCGCGGAAATATTGTGCGCTTCGGCATCAGGCCAAACCAGGCGCGACAATGCCAGCGTGCAGATGGCTTTAATGTTTTTTGAATCCACGCCGCATTTTTCGAGGGCGCGGATATCGTAATCGATATTATGGCCAATGATATAAACCGTTTCTTTTGGCAGCTCAAAGGTTGTGTAATGCGGCTGATCTTTGATGTCAGACTCTAAAATGTGGTGCACAGCCATGGCGGCAAAAGAAATGGGCTCATCAGCGCTGTAGAGCTGATCAAACAGTTTGGATTTGTCTAAAGTAATTTTATGGTCTGAAATTTGAATAGGCGCGTATGCAATTTCAATCGGCTGGCCATTTAAAGTATGCGTTTCAGTGTCGAGAATGATGGCTTGCATAACCGATTCCATATAAGGAGAAAGTGTAAAGATGATCAATCTAACATTTGCCTCAGTTCTTGACAAACCATCATGAGAGCATTGACTGTACTTTATGCAATTCGGGCGGAATAGGCCGCGCTGCGGAACGCTTATCTACGCGGCGGCGACATAAAAGCCTGTAAATAGATCGGTTTCGACTTTTCTTTGAAGATCTGCGGCTGAGATGCTGGAAATAAATTAAGGGAGTTAAACAGCTAAAAGATTTTTTGAATCATCAAAAAGATGGTACGTACGCAATATTTTTACAGTTCTTTGAAGTGCAGCAATCAGCGGATTTTTTCAAATCATGGACGGGAGATCGGCATAAAAAGCGCTTAAGTAAAAAATGTTTATTTTTGTAATTTTAATCCTATTAAATTAATAAAAATCAATAAATTAAATTTTTAATAAAAATAGATGAATTTGCTTATGGTCATCTATCTTAAAAACTCTTGTGCATGTTGGTTATTAACGGTAATACATTGATTAAAACATAATCAAAAACAACAAGCAGGGACGTCGTTATGAAAAAACATGTCTTATCAGTGCTGATCAGCAGTGCATTTCTGCTTACTGCTTGCGGAAGCGGCGATGGAGGTGATTATACCTATGTTGTCGATGACGGAATTCCAAAAAATAATATTGCAGATCCTGTGGTAAGGGTTGAGACTTACATCGATATTGATGACACAGTAAATGCTGACCTGATCGCCGCCAGTGAAAATCAAACTTTATTAACCTATAAAATGCTCGGTGTAGGTAGATGGAACGGAAGTCGATGCGACTACATTGGTTTTTACACCTAAAACAGCTGCTCCAGCAAATGGCTGGCCAATTGTGGTTTGGGCGCATGGAACAACAGGTGTTGCAGATAAATGTGCGCCAAGTGCATTGGGTCTGGGACAAACAGCAACATTAATCGAAGAATTGCTGCAAAAAGGCTACATGGTAGTTGCGCCAAATTATGAAGGTTTGGGATCAGCAGGTAACCATCCTTTCCTTAATTTAAAAAGTGAAGCCTATTCCATTACCGATGCTGTTGTTGCGGCTAGAAAATATGTAAAAGGACAGCTTGGAAAAAATGTCAGCGATCAATGGGTCAGCATTGGGCATTCTCAAGGTGGTCAAGCAGTTTTAGGCGCAGCAGAATATGCTTCCCGTGCACAGTTGAATTATAAAGGCACTGTGGCTATTGCGCCGGCTTCAAATCTTGCTTTCATACTCGATACGGGTGAGGATCAGGCTGAAAATTTACCTTTAGCTCAGCAGATTCCAGCACTTGCACAGCTGGATACTTATACCGCTTTAATTGTCGCTGGAATGCAAGGGCATAAGAGTTCTGTAACTTATAACGAAGTATTCAAAAATGATACTGTGATACTTGCATCTATTGCAGAATATGAATGCAGTTCGACCGTTGGGCAGAAACTGGCCGAAGGCATGGGGGCTTATGCAGCGGGTAGTGGACGAGGCACCCTTAACGGTTATGGTCGTACACAAACTGGATTTATGGAGCTTCCTATTATTAGTACATTTTTGCAAACAGGCTCGCAGCCAGGTTTAATTCCGATTAAGCAAAAAGTCTTTATTTACCAAGGAAAAGCAGATACCACAGTACCGTATCAAGCAACCGATAAGCTGGTTGCATCTATGAAAATTAATGACACCAATCCAAGCAATATTCAATATATAACCAATGACACATGGGATCACGGAACTGTGTATACGCTAAATTATGCCAGTTTTGTCGGCAATATTGATTCGCTCTTTCAATAGTTAGACGGATGAGCATATTTCCAAATATATGGTTAAATACTCAAATGTAAAAACTTTTATGCCAATTCAATAATTTGATTTAAATACAATGCTCATTTTTCTAACAAAGGTGAGCATTTTTTATTAAAAACTGCACAAACATGCTTCTCAATATTTATAAACTTCATGCTACAATACGCGCCAATCTTAGCACGGCTTAAAAGCCCTAAATTAATAGGACCTCGCTAATGTTTGCCAATATCTCTATTGCTGAATTTGATCCAGAAATCGCGAAAGCAATTTCTCAAGAAGATGCCCGCCAAGAAGCGCACATCGAACTCATTGCTTCTGAAAACTACTGCTCACCTGCAGTGATGGAAGCGCAAGGATCAAAACTGACTAACAAATATGCGGAAGGCTACCCAGGCAAACGCTATTATGGCGGCTGCGAATATGTAGACGTTATTGAACAATTAGCGATTGACCGTGCTAAAGAGCTTTTCGGCGCTGATTACGCAAACGTACAGCCGCACGCAGGTTCACAAGCAAACTCTGCAGTTTACTTAGCGCTTCTTAACCCAGGCGACACAGTGTTAGGCATGAGCTTGGCGCACGGCGGCCACTTGACTCACGGTGCTAAAGTCAGCTTCTCTGGCAAAACCTACAACGCAATTCAATACGGTTTGAACCCAGAAACTGGCGAAATCGATTATGAAGAAGTTGAACGTTTAGCAGTAGAACACAAACCGCGCATGATCGTTGCTGGTTTCTCTGCGTACAGCCAAATTGTTGACTGGCAGCGTTTCCGTGACATCGCGGACAAAGTTGGCGCTTACCTATTTGTAGATATGGCTCACGTTGCAGGCCTAGTTGCTGCTGGCGTATACCCAAGCCCAGTGCAAATTGCTGACGTAACAACAACAACGACTCATAAAACACTTCGTGGCCCACGTTCAGGTTTAATCCTTGCGAAAGCAAACGAAGAAATTGAGAAAAAATTGCAGTCAGCTGTATTCCCTGGCAACCAAGGCGGTCCATTGGTTCACGCTGTAGCAGCGAAAGCAATCTGCTTTAAAGAAGCGATGGCGCCTGAATACAAAACTTACCAGCAGCAAGTTGTTAAAAACGCAAAAGCGATGGCTGAAGTGCTGATCGCTCGCGGTTATGACGTTGTATCTGGCGGTACTGAAAACCACTTGTTCCTATTGTCTTTAATCAAGCAAGGTGATATTACAGGTAAAGAAGCTGATGCTTGGTTAGGCGCAGCTCACATCACTGTGAACAAAAACTCTGTACCAAACGATCCACGCTCTCCATTTGTAACTTCTGGTATCCGTATCGGTACACCTGCAGTAACAACCCGCGGTTTCGGCGAAGCTGAAGTGCGTGATTTGGCTGGCTGGATTGCAGACATTTTAGATGCGAAAGGCGACGAAGCAGTAATCAATACTGTGAAAGCTAAAGTTGAAGCTGTTTGCGCGAAATTCCCAGTTTACGCAAAATAAGTTCTACTTGAGAAAGCCCCCTCAAGGGGGCTTTTTTTATGGTGAAAGAAAAACGATTTTCTAGCTGTTTTTCATAAAATTCTGCTATAACGGAATGAAAGTAATTATAAATTTTTAAGATCAAGCCGCAGCTGTTTTGACGGAAATACAAGATTTAAAGGAAAAGCATATGACAAAGCCTAACATTATTATTTCTGAACAAGACTTGCACCGTTTGGAAACGATGCTGGAGCATCAATCTAAATTGACGCCGACTATGGAGCATTTAGAAGAGGAAATGGCGCGCGCTGAAGTGGTAGCGCCACAGGATGTTCCTGCCAATGTGGTCAGCATGAATGCTAAAGTGCTTATTACTATTGCGCCTGCAACTGAGCCGACAGAAATTGTTTTGGTTTATCCGCATGATTTTATCGGCGAAAAAGGGCAGGTGAATGTGCTGGCGCCTGTTGGTGCGGCAATTTTAGGCTTGACGGAAGGTCAGGAAATTGAATGGCCGCAGCCGGATGGGCACATTATGAAAGTCAAAATTGAAAAAGTGCTGTATCAGCCAGAGCGTGAAGGCAATTATTTGTAATTGCGGCCTGATAATGCTGAATATGAAAACTCCAGTTCTATGATCTGGAGTTTTTTTAGCTCTGAGCAAAGTATTGCGGATCAAGAGCAGTCTCAATCCGATAATATTTTGCTCAGATTTTTCGCCCAGCAGGCAGCGCTGTTTCAGCATTTTTAATACCAGCAAAGAAAGCCAGTATTGTTTCTAAAATCACAGCATTTGCTGATCCATCACGCTATCGTAGGCACTTAAATAAAATGGAAGGATATGGAACCGTGATAGCCAGAGACTGGGGCTGGAACAGCGGTATGTAATTTTGCATGTGTTCCATGCAGGCATCTATAAATAGAAATAGCATTTGTTCTGAGATGCGATACAAGCATGCATCGCATAGTGAAATGTCAGAGCATCAGCAGTATGTATTGCAGCGCAATTTCAGAGCTAGTCACTGGGCTGATTCATTTTTCAACAATTGGTTATCATAATGATTCTTTTAGTGTTATCGTAAATTGCATGTAAAATAAGCGGCTTGCCGGCTGCTTAAAGTAAGCGCTTAAATTTTTTAATGCTAAAACCATCGGGCGGTGTTTTTATCTCAAAATGACTGGTATTCGCCGGCATGAGGCGGAAGATTGAGGGCAGCTGCAAGCCTATGCGAAAATAGAAAAGCGCCTCGCCAAGAAGATATCTGATGCGGATGCATAAAAGGAAGCAATGTTTCTGAACGGCATCTTAATTTGTTGTGAACAGGATCGGCGGAGCGCTTCTATTTTTATTGCAAAAAAATACATGAAAAGCTGGCTAAAAGCCGTAGTATAAAAATGATTTTATTGGATTTAATTGTTTATGCATTCAACTGACGTTTTGGTGCCCATTGCTGACATTCCAGTGCATCCTGAAGATGTGCTGCCGATCAAGCGTGATGAGCTGCTGCCATTGCTGACAGATCCATACCGTTTAAATCATTATGCCGATCAGCTGATTCAGGCGCAGTCGGTACTGCTGAGCGGAGTTGATCCGCAGCTGACGCAAAGGCTGAGCCAAAGCATTGAGCATTTGATTCAAACGCTTTCAGATTCAAAAAAAATCCTCAAAAAACGTAAATTCAATGGCCTGCAAAAATGGCTGGGGCTGGATTTGGAGTTTGGTTCCAGTCAGGTAGAATATTATAAAAATTTAGACCGCCATTTGGATGAAGCCAATCAGCTCAGCCGGCGTTTGCAGATTGAAATCCAAAAATCACAGTCGCGCTTTGCTCAGCTGCAGGGGCTGCGTGAGCAAATGGCCAAATATATTGTGGCGGCTGAAGAATTTCTGCAGGAATATCCAACTTTTTCGCAGCAGCCGCTGCCGCTGGACAGTTTTGCGGAGCGGCTGTCCAAAAAAATTCAGACGTTAAGAACTTTGCAATCCAGCAATGATCTTGCCATTATGCAAATGCATTTGTCGCAGCAGCTGTCCTTTACCTTATTGGACCGCTACAAAGAAGCGCAGCAGGTGCTTATTCCAGCATGGCAGCATCATGTGAAGCAAAGCCAGCAGAGCGGTTCGGCAAGTGCATTGGAAAAACTTGATAATAGCCGTGAAAACCTCATTAAAACGTTAAGAAAATCATTAGAGAAACCCTCTAAATCATAATCAGTACAAGGTGCGCCATGACACATCCAGAACAGACACATTTGCCGGCAGATACGGAACAAGGTTCAGAGATTGCAGTTGCTGAACAGAAATTCCAGCAGCTGGATTTACAGGGAATCGGCTTGCAGCCCTCTGATTTTCAAGAGGTGATGACGGCGCATAAAGAGCTGTCGGATATGAATCATAATGCCGTGGCGGAATACGGCAAAAATATTGCCAGTAAAACATCCAGTTATACAGATGAATTGCTGAATTTGGTGCAGAATAAAGATTTGGATGCGACAGGGCAGAAGCTGAATCAAGTGGTGCAGGTCGCGCAGCAGCTGAATACCAGCAGTATTTTGAATCAATCGAAAAGTTCAGGTTTTTTTGGCAGTATTATCAGCAAGTTTAAAGGTGCCAAGCAAAGTTTTGACCAGCATTTCAACACCACCAAAGAGCAGATTGATGCCTTGGTGAAAGAAATTGAAAGCTCGCAAAATGGCCTGAAAGCGCGGGTGGGGACGCTGGATAAAATGTTTGACGGCGTGCAGGATGAATATAAGCAGCTTGGCATTTATGTGGCGGCCGGCAAGCTGAAAGAACAGGAAATTCAGCAGCAGATCGCCGTATTGACGGGTCAAGAGCAGGATCAGTCCACCACCCAGAAAATTTATGATTTAAATCATCTCTCCAACAATTTGGAAAAACGGGTCAGCGATCTGCAAGTGCTGCAGCAATCCGCCATGCAAACGCTGCCGATGATCCGCATTATTCAATCCAATAATCTGATGCTGGTGGACAAGTTCTACGCGATTAAAAACATTACGCTGCCGGCATGGAAGAACCAGATCAGTTTGGCGATTTCCCTGCAGGAGCAGAAAAACAGCGTACAGCTGGCCAATACCATTGATGATGCCACCAATGACCTGCTGAAACGCAATGCAGACTTGCTGCATCAGAACTCAGTCGATACTGCCCGTGCCAATCAGCGTTCAGTGATTGATATTGAAACGCTTGAACATGTGCAAAACACCCTCATTAAAACAGTAAATGATGTGATTCAAATTCAAAAAGAAGGCATGCAGAAGCGTGATGAGGCTGCAGGCCGCTTGCGGGTTTTGCAGGACAATTTGAATCATTTGGTGCTGGAGTCCAGCTCAAACAGTTCTAAGCCAAACTAAGCATTGCCAGCTTAGGGAGGCGACTTTAAAACCGCTTAGGAGAACAGCTTTGCCTCCCTTGGATGAATATGCCGTGCAGCCGCAGCAGCTGGAAACAGGTTTAAAAACGCTGAAAAAACGTCAGCGCAATTTGATGCTGCTTGGCATCACATCCAGCATAGTGCTGACGGCATCAGTGATTGGCTTATTTGTGCAGCAGGATTTCGTCTACAGTTTCTTTGGCTTGACAGCTCAAGTGGAACAGCTGCATATGCCCAGCAGTGTTGATGGCGGCTTGGCGTCTTTGAGTCAGCAGTCAGATTATTTTATTAATTTGCTGTCATGGTTTGGCTGGCTGTTCCTGAAGCTGTTTGCCTCCTTTTTCGGGGCATTTATTGCTGTGCATCTGCTGAAGAAAATACGTTTTTTCTACGTGCGCTTTCAGTCTTTTGTCCTCAAATTTGTCGGCTGGCTGATTTCATTCATGCTGATCTGGGGAAGTTTGACTTATGTGCAGTATGACTGGAATCATGACCGCAATGCTGAATTCCAGCAGCTGGTGCAGTATGATAAAAACATTCAAGAGAGTGAAATTTCACACTATTTAGCGGATTCAGACTTGGCGCAGCCGATTCAAAACTATCTTTTAGCGCAAACTGCGCTGCTGCATCATCCTGCAGATCGGGCGGCGGCCATTCCATATGTTCAGGCTTTAATTAAAGCAGAAAAGAACGATCCGCAGTTTTTAGACTATGGCTTTAAGCCTGAACAGCTCTGGACTATGCAAAATCAACTGTTTCAAAAAACCATCACGCCTATGGCGCAAAGTGTCAGCAAGCAGGCGGCGCAAGCTGAATTATTAAACAGTGCATTAAGATGGGTGCTGTGGGCGGTGATTGCTTTCAGCGCTGTCCTGAGCTTGTGTTTATTTGCTTTGGCGAGCCAAATCAAGAAGCGGACTCTTCGGATTGAGCAACGCATACATTCATAATCAATTGAATGCGGTTTTAGTTTGCAGCAGTTTAGGTTTGTATAAATCAACATTTTAGCGTGCTGAGCTGTTCCGGCTGATTTTATTTGGAATTCGGCCGGCTTAGTCTTTGTGGTTTTGAGTTCGGCCTCTATGATTTGCGTGAATGAAGATATTATTATTCATGTTTTAGTTGAAATATCTTGAAATATTATCCCGAGACCTCATATATAAATCATTGTTATTCATTTTGTTTTTTAGCTTTGATTTGATAATTCGATTATTGTTATAAAAACAAACTGTTTTACCTATTTATCTGAATCACTTATTATTAACCCATCGAATAAATATTGACTCCTTTGGAGGCGTTAGCAATGTTGGATCAAAATACTTCTGCTCAATTAAAAACCCTGCTTGAACGTTTAGAGGGCCCGATTGAAATCGTCGCGACTTTAGATGCTTCTGACAAATCAGACAAAATCAAAGAATTGGTGACTGAAATCGCCGCGCTGTCTGATTTGGTGACTGCACGTTTTGACGGCACCAACAGCCGTGCGCCAAGCTTCGGCATCGCAAAAACCGGTGAGCAGCCGCGTGTCAACTTTGCTGGCCTGCCGATGGGCCACGAGTTCACCTCCTTGATTCTGGCCTTGCTGCAAGTGTCCGGCTATGCGCCGAAAGTGCCTGATGAAGTTTTGGCGCAAATCAAAGGCCTGAATCTCACTGCAGACTTTGATGTATTTGTGTCTTTAAGCTGCCATAACTGTCCGGATGTGGTTCAAGCGCTGAACTTGATCGCGATTTACAACCCGGGCACCACTGCAACCATGATTGACGGCGCATTCTTCCAAGATGAAGTAGAAGAACGCAAAATCATGGCGGTGCCGATGGTATTCCAAAACGGAGAACATATCGGCCAGGGCCGCATGACTTTGGAAGAAATCATTGCCAAACTGGATAGCGGCGCAGCAGCCAAAGATGCAGAAA
>NZ_JAYRTF010000011.1:0-107029 GCF_041919735.1 Acinetobacter sp. | reverse complement strand
ACTAATTGCTCGTGAGGCTTGACTATACAACACCCAAACAGTTGTTGTACGAACTTCGAAAGAAGTGAGCATCAATTGATTCGATATTAAGCAAAATAACTTGATTTGGTTATCGCTTAAGAACAAATGAGAGTATAATTAAGCACTGCTTAGTTCTACTCGCAAGAACTCAGATATACCTGTTAATAACTCATTTGACCAAGCAACGGCACTGAAAAGATAAGACCAAACGCAAAGTCATAACAGTTGTGCTGGCGACAATAGCAAGAGTGAACCACCTGATCCCTTCCCGAACTCAGAAGTGAAACCTCTTAGCGCTGATGGTAGTGTGGGGTTACCCATGTGAGAGTAAGTCATCGCCAGCTCATTATTCGAATCCCCCTCCGCTTAATGGCTGAGGGGGATTTTTTATACGCGATAGAAAAAATAAAAGAAGGTATAAGCCGATTTTCTATGCTGTAAAAACAGCGGTTTTAGAATTGGCAGCACCGTAAATGCGTGCATTTAAGAACACCTAGACTACTTTTTATATAGTGAATAGGCTGGAATTAATCTGCAGGGAATATGAGTATTACACTAGTCCCTGCAGATCATATTTCTTTAATGGTGGGGCTTGATTTACAGCTGTCTTCTCGCATGCTTTAAAGCTGTTCTAAGGCCTTCTTCAATCGTTGGATGGTAGTAAGGCTTATCGAGCAAATCATCGATTGTTAAGCACTCATCCAGCGCCCATGCCAGCAAATGCGCTAAATGCTCAGCTTCATGGCAGAATAATTCAGAACCTAAAATACGGCGTGTTTTGATATCGACATAAACTTCGACAGCGCCTTGATTCTTGGAATTGACGATTGCGCGCCCTTGTTTAGCGTAATCAATATATCCAGTGACAAATTCAATTTTCTTTTCGAGAAGCATTTTATAGCTTTGTCCGACAGTCGCCATTTCAGGTGAACTGAAAACAATGCCTAAGGGCGCGAGTGTTTTAAGGTCCGTGGCTTTTCCAATTTCCAGAATGTTTTTGGCGGCATATTTTCCTTCGTACGCAGCTTCATGCTGAATAGGGGTGTGGGTGTATGCATCTCCAACGATAAAAATAGGATAGTCTGAAAGCTGTTTGGTTTTTGGATCGATTGGCAGATTTTTGAGATTATTGAATGATGAATCAATCTGCTCTAAATGAAGCGTATTTAACAAGGTTTTTCGTCCTGTGGCGCTCAGAACATAATCCACGTTTAAATGAT
This sequence comes from Acinetobacter sp., assembly GCF_041919735.1. GTDB lineage: Bacteria > Pseudomonadota > Gammaproteobacteria > Pseudomonadales > Moraxellaceae > Acinetobacter. The sequence goes on along the minus strand of NZ_JAYRTF010000011.1, from coordinate 105,788 downwards.
GCTCTTGACCATCCTGTTCGTAACTGAGCGCTATGCCGTTTTCTGTTTTGCTATATTCGTTTGGCAATACCTCAAAATGAATATTCAGCTCTTTTGATAATTCGTCCTGCGCAAGTTGCTGCAAAGCAGGGCTGCTGAGATTGCCTATTTTCCGGCTGCGCGCAAAAATATGCGTTGTTACCCCTAGGCGGTGCATTGCCTGAGCCAGTTCGACCGCAATAACGCCGCTTCCGATCACGGCCAATGACTCGGGCAGTTTTTCCAGTTCAAAGATTTCATCGGTAGAAATGAGCCGGTCACCGAGTTTTTCTTTGAGTTTTTCATCGATATTCGGTGTTGTTCCTACCGCGAGAATAAAGTTTTTTGCCTGATAGGTTTGATTGTTGACTTGAACGGTATTGGCATCAATGAATTCAGCGCGGCCCGAAAGTTTATGTTCAACGTTCCACGAGTCCACATCTTTTAAGGTTGCCCGGGTAAAACGGTTACGGAGCTGCTGAACATGCGGCATTACTTGGGATGTATCAATCTGAGTTTGCACAGTTAAGCCTAAGCCATCGAGCTGGCGCATTTCGTGCATGCGGTTTGCAGAAGAAATCAGGATTTTGCTCGGCATGCATCCAACACGGGCGCAGGTGGTGTCCCATGGGCCATCATTGATGATCAGGATATTTTGAGTATGTTTGACCGCTTCTTTATATGCGGAGATTCCTGCAGTTCCTGCGCCAATAATGATGATGTCATACATTCAATTCACCTTTTCTAAGTCTAATTTTACATTTATAAGTTGAGGCGCTGATTTTCAGCCATCAACCAATTTGGTCAGTGCATTAATCACTTAAGCAATTATTTATGGCTATTTAACAATATAAAGTATGTGGCTTTTAATGTATTTGTCAAAGAATAGGGCAAAATAAAACAGCGTTTCGGCGCTGTTTTATTTGCAGCGGGCTTTGATTAAATCGAAGTCCCGACACTCACTCCGACCGTTGGCCGGACATTGATGGAACTGCATCCGCATAGGGTCAGCGTGCAGATTAAAACGATAATCAATTTATTCATTCAAGAGACCTTGAGCTTTTGCCTGATGAAATAAGGCTGCAGAGCGTGAACCGCTCTTGCAAACCATCAGGATGGGTTTAGGCAGTTCTTGATAATATTTGGCAAATTCAATAATGTCTGTTTGAGAAATTTTACCGCTGGCCACCGGCTGGTAAATCACGCTGACTTGCGATTTTTCCGCAATATTGCGCAGTTCATTGACGGTGACGGTATTGCCTGGCTCTTGGTCCGGGCGGTTGACAATCACGGATTTAAAATGATGCTGTTTTAACAGCGTGCTGAATTTATCCAGGGTCATTTGACCTGCTACGCTGAGCCTATTGTTCAGCGCAGTGCTGTCATTTTCAGCCATCGCAGGAACTGAACACAGCAGGGCTGCACTGAACAATACGCTTCTCAGGAGCGGCTTAATCATCCAGAAGATCCATTTGTTTTGCCAGCTGATACAGGTTGTTTGAGCGGTTGCCTGTGCGGCAGAACATGAGTACCGGTTTTGGCAATTCATTAAAGTGATTGGCAAAAGTACGCACATCCACTTCAGTAATCTGGCCGGCAACAACGGGCTGATGCACATAGTCCAAACCTGCAGCGCGGGCCGCTTCTTCGATTTGCGCACTGGTTGGCTGCTCAGGGCCGCCTTCCATATCAGGGCGGTTATTGATAATGGATTTGAAGCCTTTTTCAACCACTTGGGCTACATGTTCCGAGCCAATTTGACCTGCAAAGCCGACAATTTCGCTCATAGTGTCACTCCATAATTGAGATAATAGAATTATTCTTTATGATAGCATTAAGCATTAGTATGAGCTTGATGTATTGAAATTTTTATAAACGATTACAACCATAAAAATGCCTGGAGGCATTATGCATGCTTATACGGTCGAACCGCTGTATGTGAAAAGCGGGCAAGAGGTGATTGCCGCGGATTTTTACCGGCCCAAGTCTGCAGATCAATCGGGTGTGATCATTATGGCGCATGGCTTAGCCTGCTTGCGCCAGTTTAAGCTGGTTCAGTTTGCAAAGCGTTTTGCACAGGCAGGCTATGCAGTCGTGCTGTTTGATTACCGCTACTGGGGCGGCAGCACAGGGCGTCCCCGCGAGCTGGTTTCCATTCAGGCGCAGCTGGAGGACTGGCGCACGATGCTGCAGCATGTATCTCAGCGCAAATCTATTGATAACCGGAAAATAGTGCTGTGGGGCATTTCACTCAGCGCCGGCTATGTGCTGGACATTGCTTCAGAAAATAAAAATATACAGGCGGTCATTGCGCTGAATCCTTTTGTTGATGGCGCCGAAAGCGCGAAACAGTATCCGCTGCAGCTGCTGCCGAAGGCGCTGAAAATTTCCAGTCAGGACTACATGGGCGCAAAAGTCGGCATGCTGCCAAAAACACTGCCTGTAGTGTCTCAACGTGAAAACACGCTTTGCTTTGTTGCGACGGCCGATGCTTATGACGGCTATCAATCCATTTTGCATCCAGACTATTACTGGAGCGGCGAAATTCCTGCACGGATGTTTTTTAATTTAATCCGCTACCGGCCAATTCAAAATCTCAGACGCATCGCGGTGCCGGTTTTATATATCGCTTCGCAGCAGGACAGCATTGTCCCTTTAGAAACCAGCAGAGAAGCTGCCACCAATATTGCGCCTTATGCTGATTATTATGAGTGGGAAATGCGCCATTTTGATATTTATCATGGAAAATGGTTTGAAAAAGCAGTTGCTGTTCAATTAGACTTTTTAAATAAGCATATTGGAGATGGCTAAATGATTGTCGTTTGCCCGAATTGCGGCGCTAAGAACCGCGTACCCGAAGATAAACTTGCAGCAAGCCCCGCGTGCGGGCAATGCCATCAAAATTTGATTCCGCTTGCGCCTGTGGAATTGAATGAACAGAATTTCAGCAATTATATCACCCACAGTGATTTGCCTATTTTGATTGATTTATGGGCGGACTGGTGCGGCCCTTGCAAAATGATGGCGCCGCATTTTGCAAGGGCCGCCAAGAATTATCCGAATGTTGTCTTTGCCAAGATTGATACCGAAGCCAACCCAAGATTAAGCAGCGCTTTTAATGTCCGCAGCATCCCGACATTGGTTCTGATGAATAAAACCCATGAAATTGCTAGAATAAGCGGTGCGTTGAGATCTAGTGAACTGCAGCAGTGGCTGGATCAGCAATTAACTGCCCAAAAATGAACAGGGCTTGGAGTTAAAGTGTCAGATTCTAATGTAAAACCGGAGGGAACGCTTTCCCTTCAAACCATCGCAATGCCGGCCGATACCAACTGGAGCGGCGATGTCTTTGGCGGATGGATTGTGTCACAGATGGACTTGGCGGGAGCCATTCACGCTGAACGTTTCAGCAAAGGGCGCTGTGCGACGATTTCCATCAACCAAATGACATTTTTGGTTCCGGTGAAAGTGGGTGATGTCATCAGCTGCTATACCAAGATTTTAAAAGTCGGCAATACCTCAATTCAAATGCAGATCGAAGTTTGGGACAGCCACGACAGTTCACGCGATCCAATCCGTGTAACTGAAGGGGTCTTCACTTTTGTTGCAGTAGATGTCAAAGGCAATAAGCGTTCTATCCCAGATGAAGCCAAAGAAAAATTTGCAGCCAAAAGCGCATAATTTTCAGTATAAAAAAGCCAGTCATATGACTGGCTTTTTTATTTGGCAGCAGAGCCTGATGAGATCACCGCTATGCCGCCCGTTCTGGCTGAATTTAGGCCTTGGCTTTTTTCAAATGAGACTTCGCGACCCAAGCCCACAGCATCTCGCATTTAACCGGCTCTTCACCGGATTCATCGGTAATGATCACGCTGACTAAAGTTTCACCTTTATCTGTGCTTTGCATGAGCTGCTGCTGTTCTTCACTGAGCGTCGCGATGGCTTTCATCGCGCCTTTGCTCGGCCGCTTAAAGTCGGCTTTCATGCTTTTAATCAGCACAATCGCGCTGTCCGGCACATTCATTGCGGTGACAAAACCGGTCGCTGTTTCGGCCAGCAGCGCCATCGCGCAGGCATGCAGCTGGCCAATATGGTTCTGCATGGCTTTATGATTGGCGAGCGTCACTTCCACTTGCGACGCGCTGACGTCAAGGTAGCGGATTTTCGCTGTGCCGACCATTGGCACAATGCGCCCGAAAGCCTTAGACCATAGCGCAGTGCGGATGCCCTGCGGAAATTTTGACGTGGTTTGCACCAGTTTGGATAAGCGGTTGCGCTGCGCCATTTGCCCCTCTGCTTGGCAGGGATGACCTGCCTTAATCTTTAAAGTTGTTGAACTGTAAAGGTACGCCAAATTGCTGTTCTTTTAAGAATGCCATCACTTGCTGCAAGGTATCGCGTTTCTTGTCAGTGACACGGATTTTGTCGCCCTGAATAGAAGATTGCACTTTAATGCCGCTTTCTTTAATGGCTTTATTAATTTTTTTCGCAGTATCTGAGTCAAGGCCATCTTTCAGTTTAATCACTTGAAGAATATTTTTGCCTGAAGCGGTCATTTTTTGCGGATCCAGCGCTTGAATATCGACTTTACGCTTAAAGAAATGTCCTTCCAGCATGCTGTATACTTGCTCGCATTGGAAATCACTTTCAGTCGAGATTTTGATTTCTTTGGCTTTCTCATTCAGTTCAATAGACACGTCTTGGCCGCGGAAGTCAAAACGGGTCGCAATTTCTTTTTGCGTATTCTGAACTGCATGATTTACTTCAAAAACTTCTAATTCTGAAACGATATCAAAAGATGGCATGGATTAGACCTTTACAAATGGAAAGAATATCTGAGATGCTAGGGATGTTTTCTTCATTTGCCAAGTGTTGTTTACATCAAAGGAGTGTACAATGATCCGTAAGCAAGAAATTACAACATTTGAGTTCCCAGAAAATGCGATTATCTGGGATGTTCGTGACAACAAAGCTTTTACTGAAAGCCATGTTAAAGGGGCAGTGAATCAGCCTATTGACGGCTTGTCGGCAGACAGCTTAGCTCGGGTGGAGTCGGATCAGCCAATTTATATTTTATGCGGCGGTGGCAGTAAAGCGCCTCGTGCAGCTGAAAAACTTGAGGGTTTTGACAGCTCACGCGATTATGTGGTTTTGATGGGCGGCACGCGCGCGGCCCGTGATGCAGGTTTGCCTTTGGAACAAGGCAACTGAGGAAAAAGCGCCGTAAGGCGCTTTTTTATTATGTGGAATGGCGTATTTGATCGTTTGAAGCCGATTCAGATGGCGCCGGTTTAAAATACGGCTTCTTCGCTTTCACTCTCTTTTGAAAACGCTGTGCACTGAGCTTTTTCAAAAGTCCTGCCGGAATAGGGCTGGCTTCCCCCAGCATCTGCGCAGCCAGCACCTCGCTGCACAGCGGCGCATACAGAAATCCTTTAGAGCCTAGTCCGGCAAAGGTGTAGATTTCCTGATCTTCCTGCATTTTGCCCAGCAGCGGAAAATAATCCTGCGTTTGCGCGCGCACTGAAGCGCGGCCTTGCCAGGTGTCCGGCGCAGCTAAAGACTGCGCATAGCTTGGAAAGGCGCTGTGGATAAGATCATAGTTATGCACATGGTCTTCCTGCAGTACCGCATCATCCTCTCGATTCGGGCAGAACGATGCGCCTAGAATCAAATGTTCAGCGTCCAGCTGCATGCAATAGCCGCCATAACTGTACGCTTGCTGCATCGGCAAGGCTTGCTCTGCATTTTTGACCCAGCTGACTTGCCCGCGGATCGGCTTCAATAGCGGATAATGCGCAAACAGCTGCGCGCTGTGACGCGCCGCGCAGACAATCACCTGATCATATGCGCCCAGAAGCTGTTGATGCTGATACAGCTGAATGGGCGCCGATTGCTGAATTTGAGTGACTTCAGCCTGCTGAAATTGAATCAGCGGATGCTGCAGCATGTGATCGCGCAATTGCTGCGGATAGACTGCGCCAGCCTGCAGCAAATTGATGCCTGCATATGCAGTCGCTAGCGGGCTTTCTGCAGCGGCTTTCGCTTCTAAAACACCGGCGGGATATTGCGCCGCTAAGTCCAAGAGCTCATCGGCTTTTTTTAATGCCAGCTGATGCACTTGAATCGGGCGGAAAGCCTTAAATTTTGCATAGTGCTGCAGGGCATACTGCCAGGTCAGCGTCATTAAATGTTCGGCGCTTTGCTCAATCGGGCAAAGCTTGGGATTCAGCAGCGCCAGCGGATTGCCTGAACCGCCTGCCAAAGGCGCAGTTCGATCGAAGAGCGTGATCTGATGGCCGCGCTGCGCTAAGGCCCATGCGCAGCTTAAACCGGCGATTCCTGCGCCGATAATGGCAATATGGCGCTGTTGAAATGCGGGCCATGCCTCAAGTGCAGTTTTTTTTTGAGGGGCCGCTGGATCTGCCGGCGCAGCCGCATCAAGATCTGGGGCTGGCGGCAGCCAAATGCCTTTCAGCATTTCACGCTTATGGCCAAAGCCGCGCGGGCGTGAGATCGTGATGCCATGCTGCTTCAAGCCGCGCTTGAGCACGCCGGCGACACTGAACGATGAAAACGTGCTGCCCCAGCCTGAAAGGCGGACAATATTGCTCAGCACTTTTTCTTCCCACATGTCCGGGTTGCAGGACGGCGCAAAGCCGTCCAGGAACCAGGCATGGACTTGCTGCGTGCGCGCCATGGCCGGAAAGGCGTCATGCGCATCGCCCAGCCATAAATCAATCGAAAAGCGCTCATCTGGAAAAGACAGGCGGTGGCAGCCGGCAATCGGCAGCGGATATTGCGCAATCAGCTGCTGCGCCAACGGCTGCAGTTCAGGCCATGCATTCAGCGCGCGGATCAGATCGGCTTTAGACAGCGGAAATTTTTCAACAGAAATGGCATGCAGGCGGCTGTGATTGTCCGGACGCACCTGCTGCCAAAGCTGCCAAAGCGCCAAGATATTCAATCCAGTGCCAAAGCCGGTTTCACCGACGCTGAAGTATTCAAAATCCTGCAGCTGCGCCAGGCGTTCCGGCAGATCATTGCCGTTTAAAAACACATGGCGGGTTTCCAGCAGGCCATTGTCTTTGGAAAAATACACATCGCCAAATTGCTTGGAAACAGGAACATCGATGCCATCGACAGTATGCCAGTCGAGTTCGGCCGTTTGAATTGCATCAGCCACAGCTTAGCCTTTTAATTGTTGACAGATTAAATCGGGACGGGAAATGCAAAATACCGCATTACCACTGGCGGCGGCGTTTCGTATATACATAGCTGGCAATCAGGAAACCCAGCAAGACACCGACAGCAATGGTCGCTGCTCCATACAGGAACATCTGCGCGCTGCGTTCGCTTTGCAGCACCTGCACCTGTACACCTAAATTGTCATTTTTCAGCTGCAGTTCCTGATTTTGCGCCAAAGCTTCTAAATTGGCTTTTTCCAGCTGCTGCAGGCGCGAGTGCTGATCTTTGACCAGTGCTTTAATTTTGGCGTCCTGCAAGACTTTGTTTTTTGCCAATTGTTCAGCGGTCAACGGCTTGTCTTCTGCAGGCAAGGCATTGGGATTCGCGGCTGCCGAAACAGGCAGGATTTTGGGCTTATTGGCCGGCAGCGTCTGCGGCGGCGGTGTTGCAGTCGTTGCTTGCGCAGCAGGGGCTACAGCGGGAGCAGGAGCAATTTCAACCGCCCATGCAGAAGTACAGAAAATCGATAGGCCCAGCAAGCTGGAAACAACGGCGCGCATGTCACTTATCCTTGAGGAAAGGCTTTGTTGAAAGGTTTAACGTCAATTTGAGCGTAAACACCTTCTTTGAGGAATGGTTCATCTTGCAGCCAGGCATCCAGCACTTCACGGGAGTCAAAATCGACGATAATGGTGCTGCCGTGAAAACCGGCTTGCGGATTGGCAGGGTCTTTCGGCATGGCGCCGGCAACAATCAGACGGCCTTCATCCGCTAATTTTTGCAGGCGTTCAATATGCTGAGGACGAACGGCAAGGCGCTTTTCTACTGTACCTTCATGATCGGTACAGGTGACGACGAATAATGGCATAACTTTTCCTGATTTTTGACCGGATGTTTTATTCTGATGTCTTAAAGTATTTACGCAATACAATAAACTGAATAATGATAAAGGAAAACATCACGATCATGTCACCAAATGCAGTGAATTCGCCCCAATATTTTCCGCCTGCATATAAATAAGCAAAAAAGACATGCAGGCCGGACATCACGACAAACATTGCCGCCCAGGCATAGTTGAGTTTTCTCCAGCCGTTGGCGCTGAGTTCCAGCACTGGGCCGAAGAGGCGCTCAATCAGCGGCTTTCTGTCTTTGCCGAACCATGGCGATAATATGAACGCGCCTGCAAAGACCAGATTCAGCAAGACGGCTTTTAAGCGGATATAAAAGTCATCGCTCAGCATTAAGGTGATGCCGCCGAAAATCACGGTCATGAACAGCACAATCCACTGCTGCTTGTCCAGGCGGAATTTTTGAATGAAAAACAGCGCGCCGTATACAATTAACATTGAAAGCATTAAACCGGTGGTTGCTGCCAAAATATTATTATTATCCACACCGCCTGCGGAACCGACCAGCTGCAGCAAAGGGTGCTGGGTATCTTTAGGATCAACGGTTTTATATAAATAGAAGAAAATAATGAGTGGCACAAAGTCTAAAAGTGCTTTCATGTTAGAGTATCTGGTATCTGATCAAATAAATGACATAGTATAAGTGATGCAAGGCGTAGATTTACATACACACAGCAATATTTCTGATGGAACTTTGTCTCCAGAACAGCTGGTGCGCGCAGCCCGTGAAATCGGCATTCATACCCTTGCGCTGACTGATCACGATACGATGGACGGCTTAACTGAGGCTGAAGGCATGGCCAGCGATTTAGGCATCCGGCTGATTTCCGGCGTGGAAATTTCCAGCCAATGGTCGCGTCCGGCCACCAAAAAGAATTACAGCGTGCATATTGTGGCGCTGAATATGCAGCATCCTGCGCCCTTGCAGGCTTTGCTGGAACAGCAGAAGCAGATCCGCGCCGTGCGCGCCAAGCAGATTTGCGATTTGCTGATCCCGCTCATCGGCGAAGATATTTATGCCGATGTGACCGCAAAAGTGGATCATATTCCTGACCGGGTAACCCGCACGCATATTGCCAAAACCTTGGTGGAAAAAGGCTATGTTAGCCGCGCGCAGCAGGCCTTTGACAAATACATCAAAGAAGGCAAAAAAGCCTATGTGAAATTTGACGGCTTGGGGTTGCAAGAAACCATTCAGGTGATACATGCCAGCGGCGGCTTTGCGGTGCTGGCGCATCCGACCCGCTATGATTTGTCTGCGACCAATATCCGCTATCTGATTGAGATTTTTGCTCAGTTTGGCGGGGATGCGGTAGAGCTGCCGCCTGCGATTGAGCCTTTAGGCACGCGGCAAATGGTTGACCGCATGATTGCGGAACATGGCTTGAAAGTTTCCGTTGGCAGTGACTTTCATGGCGACAATATGCCGTGGATTAAGCTCGGCAATATTCCGCGGGTCAAAGAAGGACAGGCGGGAATCTGGGACAGTTTCCGCTGATTGAAATGGGTTGAACGGCAAGGCGCCGCATTATTTCAGGGTATCTGTTTCAATAAAAGGGGAATGGCGCAAGCGCTGCAAATGCCCCCACGTGATATAGACCATGCCCGCGCAGAGCAGGATAAACCAGGTATTTTGCTTGAATGCCGCAAAACCGATGAGTCCGATCAGCAGCAGAACCAAGACCAGGCTGCGGTAAAAAAAAGGCTGTGATTTAGAAATCACCGCGTGCATCAGCTGCGCATTGTGCTTGAATTTGCGATAGGCGACAAAATCAATTAAGCTGGAAAGCGCCAGTTCCAGCTGATCAAAGTGCTTGGCATTAGATTGAATCTGATAGCTTTTTCCATAGCTTGCCGCCAGTTTCAGGGTATAAAAGCGTTTGCCTTGCTTCCGTTCAGCATCAATTTGGCGCATAAACATCAAATCCAGCATTAAGCGGCTGGGAATGCGCACCAGCTCAAGTTTCCCCGTGAAGGGGGTAGGAAGATGATGCTTAAACTCTTCAAAATTGCTTAAATCATCTGCTGCATGCAGCTGCACAATGGCATGTGAACGCGCCAGATAATAGATCAGAACTTTTTGCTCAATCAGCGCGGGGCTGGGCCGGACGCTGATATGCAGAAACGCTTCAGGGCTGAACAGATGCTTGAGATCTGCAGTGAACCACTGCGCGGGTTGGTCGGCATGGGTCTGAATCAGCAAGGCGGTCTGCTGCAGCAGGCCGAAATACTTTTTTTGTTCGCGGTAATCTAAAATCACGCCATCGCTGCAGCGCAGTGCGCATTCGGCTAAATCCTGCCGGAGCTTGGGTTCAATGAGGCATTGCTGAATGAAAAACGGAAACCGCAGCAGCTGGCCCTGATGATACAGCGCCGTTAAGACCAGCACAGGGCTGATGAGGGCTAAAAATGGCCAAAGGGCGGCCAGCGTTGCAAAAAAAATGTTTTGCGCGGCCAGCAGCGCGAGCAGCAGAAAGGCCAGCAGGCTCAGCAAAGCGATCCAGAACAGGCACAGCCAAGGCCGAACAATGGGCTGCGCCGCGTAGCGGAAAATCCGTTGTTTTATTTTCATGATCTTTTTTATTGTTATGCTGAATGATGGTCTGATTGAATCTGCCACCTTTAGGCCGCAGATTCAATTGTTTAGTTTAAATTTATAATAGATTATTATCCAGCGCTTGAATAGGCGGCGGAGTCGGTTTGCCTAAGGTGCCCAGCAGCTCAATTTCGATGGTGCGCACCATGGCATCCAGCGGCAAGTCATTGCTTTGCGTGCCAAAAGGCTCTTCAATTTCAGAACTTAGAGCATCCAGCCCCAAAAAAGTATAGGCTAAAATTCCGACCAGCAGCGGGGTAGCCAAACCCAGCGTGGAGCCTAAGCTGAACGGCAGCATAAAACAGAAAAAATACACGGTGCGGTTCAGCAGCACCGAATAGGCAAAAGGCAGGGGCGTGGTGGCAATCCGGTCGCATCCTGTCAGCACAATGCTCAGTTCCATCACGTGCTCATTCATCTGCACATAAATAATGTCAGAAATTTCCCCGTCTTTCAGCGCCTGCATCAGTTCCCATTGAATCAAGCTCAGCGTGTACTGCGGCGCATTGGCCTGCTGGTACAGCTGGCTCAGCGCCTGCTGGCTCATGCCGCTGGTCTTCACTAGCTCAGTCGGATTGGCGGTTTGATGGCGCAGGCGGTCACGCAGCACATTGGCGAAAACAATGACATGCTGAATGACCCGTTCACGGCGGCCTTGGCTGAGCATGCGGCAGTCGCGGTCAAAATGGCGCGCATTGGCGATTAAAATTCCCCAAAGGCGGCGCGCTTCCCACCAGCGGTCATAACAGGCTGAGTTTTTAAAGCCGAGGAAAATAGACAGGACAACGCCGATCAGGGTGAAGCCGACCAAAGGCAATTCTGGAAAATGGAAAATATTGATGTAGGACAGCCCGCCAATAATGGCCGACAGCAGCATGACAATCCCTAATGGCGGGAGCACTTTTGGCAGAATGGTGCCCCGCCAAGAGAACAGCAGCTTAAATACACTGGGTTGGTCACGCACAATCATGGAATCAGATTCATTATTAATTTGGACAGATCTTCATATGCGCTCCGGCCTTTGTCAATACATGAATTATGTAGAATTTTGCGGGCAGATCAGGCCATGCTCGGCAAAGGAAAAATAGCCTTCTGCCGAGATGATGCAGTGGTCGATGAGGCGGATTTCCAGCAGGCGGCAGGCTTGATGAATCTGCTGGGTCAGTTCCAGATCGGGAGGAGAGGGTTCGGCTTTGCCGAAAGGATGGTTATGCGCGATCACTAAGGCGCTGGCATGCTGGGAAATGGCATGGCGCAGCAGCTGATTGATGGAAATTTGGCAGCTGTTGATTGAGCCAAAGAACAGTTTTTTAAAGTTTATTTTTCTTAAATGCGCATCGAGGCAGAGCGCGCCAAAGACTTCTTGGTTTTCCTGTAAAAATTCGAAGCGTAAAAAATTGATCAGCTGAGCCGAGTTGTCCAGCTGCACGGCGGTTTGGCTGAATTGATGGGCAATATAGCGTTTTCCCAGCTCTTTGACGGCCATCAGCTGCGCGTATTTGCTGGCGCCGATGCCGTGAAACTGGCTGAGATCCTCGAGCCTGGCATCTAAGATCGGGCCGAGGCTGCCAAAATGCTGAATCAGCAGGCGGGCGAGTTCGACCGCGGAATGCTGCTGCGAACCGGATCTTAAAAAGATGGCGAGCAGCTCGGCATCGGATAAACTTTGCGCGCCTTGGCGCAGCAGGCGTTCACGCGGCCGTTCCTGTTCCGGCCAATGTTTGATCGAAAAACTCATTATTCTTAGACTTTTTTATTATCAGTAGGCTGGGTTTTTCCAAGCTGAATCTTGGGTCAGGCCATATTTAATGCTATTGTGAGCGCCACTGCAACAGATAGGTAGCCTGTTCGTGAGTTTTGATTTAAGTGTAATTCCAAATAAAAATATTATTGTGGCTGTTTCGGGCGGCATTGCTGCCTATAAAAGCGCGATTTTAGTCCGCCGTTTAAAAGATGCAGGTTTTGACGTACGCGTGGTGATGACCGAAGGCGCGCAAGCCTTTATTACACCGCTGACCTTTCAGGCGCTGTCAGGCAATCCTGTGCACACCGCATTATTAGACCCGGAAGCCGAAGCCGGCATGGGGCATATCGAACTGGCGCGCTGGGCGGATTTGGTGCTGGTGGCGCCGGCCACTTGCGATACTTTGGCTAAATTTGCCGCCGGTCTGGCGGACGACTTGCTCTCGACCTTATATTTGGCCACCAAAGCGCCGGTATGGGTTGCGCCTGCCATGAACCAGCAGATGTGGGCCGCCAAAGCCACACAGCGCAATTTGAACACCCTGATTGAAGACGGCGTGCATGTGATCATGCCGGATGCCGGTGCGCAAGCCTGCGGCGATGTCGGTTTAGGCCGCATGCCGGAACCGGAAGATTTAGCGCGTCAAGTCACGGAATATTTCCACCGCGCGCAGCGCGCCATTGCAGAAAAATTTGGTCTGCTGGCTGGCAAGCATGTGGTGATTACGGCAGGGCCAACCCGTGAAGCGATAGATCCCGTCCGCTATATTTCCAATCACAGCACTGGCAAGATGGGCTTTGCCTTGGCGGCAGCCTGCTATGCGGCTGGCGCGAAGGTGACCTTAATTGCCGGCCCCGTCAGTTTGGATACGCCAAACGGTGTGCGCCGCATCAATGTGCAGTCCGCGATGCAGATGCTGCAGCACAGCATGGATTTGCTGGACAAAGGCTGCGACATCTTTATTGCCACAGCTGCGGTTGCGGATTACCGCGTGGCCGAAGTGGCGGAACACAAAATTAAGAAAGCGGGCGATGAGCTGAATGTCGCCTTGGTGAAAAACCCGGATATTGTGGCGACGATTGCGCAGCAGCAAAAACGGCCCTTTATGGTCGGTTTCGCCGCAGAAACCCACAATGTTGAAGAATATGCAGCGGGCAAATTGGTGGCGAAAAAGCTCGATATGATTGCCTGCAATGACGTATCGCGTCCGGACATTGGCTTTGCTTCGGATGAAAATGCGATGATTGTCTTCTTTGCCGATCAGTATCATCTGCCGCAGCGGGATTTGGAAAAAGCATCGAAGCAGGACATTGCGCAGCAGCTGGTGGAAGCCATTCATGACGCGCTGCATCATGTGCCGGAAGATGAAGATTTGGATTGATCCATTTCAGTCGTTTCAGTCTTTTGTTTCTTTATCAAAAATGCAGCGTAATCGCTGCATTTTTTGCTATGCATCAACACAATATTGATTAAAATAACATCGGTGCAGCTGCAGGATGAAAAGATCACAGCCGCATCAGCAAATACCGAAAAGATTTAGCCGCAGTTTTGACCGATCTATATAAGGATACCGAGATGATCAAGAAAACTTTAGCCACCGCGCTTTTTTGCAGCGCTTTATCCTTCAGCAGTTTCAGTTTTGCAAATACGCTGGAACATAATATGAAGGCGCTTGGAAAAAACTTTAAAGCCTTTAATCAAGCGGAAAATCAAAAAGATGCACTGCTGGCGCTGGATCAGATGAAGGCTGCTGCGGTCGATGCCAAACAGACAAAACTGAAAACCAAAGATGCAAAAGTGCCAAGTTCAGATGTTCTCTTTGATCAGCTGGCTGCGGAAATTGATAAAACCCGCGCATTGGTGCAGGCGGGTCAATTGGAACAAGCCAAAGCGGAAGGCAAAAAAATTGCGGCCATTAAAGACCAAGGCCATTCTATCTATAAGAAGCATTAAATTGCATGCCCAAGCTTGAATGCGTGGGCAGCATTCATTGCAAAAAAAGCCAGCGCGGATGCGCTGGCTTTTTAATATTGGGCTGATTTAGAGCGAAGCTTGATAAGCCTGCGCCTCTTCTTCGGCGCGCTGCATGGCTTCTTTCATATTGAAGATTGCATTTTCCAGATCTTTCAAGGTTTTGGCATTGCCGCCGCTCAGCGCTTGACGCCATTTGCGTGCGCCCGGCAAGTTTTGGAACAGGCCTAAAATATGGCGGGTAATAATGGACAGCGGCGCGCCCTCGGCCAAGCGCTGCGCAATGTACGGCAGCATTTGATCGAGAATGTCAAAACGGTTTGGCGCTTCCAAATGCCACAATTGCCCCAATTCTGCCAGCAGGTAAGGATTGTGATAGGCTTCGCGGCCAATCATCACGCCATCCACATGTTTTAAATGTGCTTGCGTTTCCGCCAAGGTTTTCACGCCGCCATTGATTTCAATCAGCAGGTTCGGACGATCCTGTTTCAGGCGGTAAACATCTTCATAGCGCAGCGGCGGGATATCGCGGTTTTCTTTCGGCGATAAGCCTTTGAGCAGGGCAATGCGCGCATGCACAATAAAATTGTCACAGCCGGTTTTCGCTACCGTATCGACAAAATGCAGCATTTCTTCATAAGAGTGCATGTCATCAATGCCGATGCGGTGTTTCACTGTCACAGGAATATCCACGGCATTGCGCATTTCGGCAATGCATTCGGCGACAAGATCCGGCTCCGCCATGAGGCAGGCGCCGATTTTATTGTTCTGCACGCGGTCACTTGGGCAGCCGACGTTTAAGTTGACTTCGTCATAGCCCCAGTCTTGCGCCATTTTAGTACAGAGCGCTAAATCTTGAGGATTTGAGCCGCCCAGCTGCAAAACAATCGGGTGTTCTTCTTGATTGAAATCTAAATGGCGTTTGGCATCGCCATGAATAATCGCGCCAGTGGTGACCATTTCTGTGTAGAGAATGGCATTGGGGTTGAACAGACGGGCAAAAAAACGGTAATCCTTTGTGGTCCAATCCATCATCGGCGCTACACTGATTCGCGGAGATTGAGTGTTTTCAATGGTTTTGCAGTCAGTCATTAAAAAATCATACCTTTCATCTGTATTCCGCAGTCTGCGGGAATCTGTGCGCGCCTGTATTGAGGCGGGTTAATCAGTTTGCATTTACACCAGTTTTGATAGCCGAAACGGTGTATGGCGTAAATAATCGGGCAAGTCCTGCAGGGAAAAGCGCAGATGGCAAGATCCGCTGCTGTGCCGCTATTCGTATCTACCGCAAGGATTGTCCTGTTGGCTTTGAAGATAAAAAATTTCATTCAAAGCAATTGGCTTCAGGAAAGAGACGCCGCAATTCAAGAAAATCCAGATATTTTGCTTGGCAAAGAAAAGCGGATGGATCTGACTTGATCAGATGCCGTAGATCAATATTTGGATGAAACTGGGAGCGGATACGGAAGGACGAAACGCTATTCTCTGCTCTTAATTTAATCAAGGAGCCGCCAATCGCGCGCAATATTACCACAAAAATAAAATCAGTACATTTGGCCGGGCGCGCTGCTTGAAGAAAGGGGAGAAATTGCTCACCTGGGATGAGAGCCTGAAAATAAGGCTTTAAGTCATGAAAGAATATCCATAAATCCAGCGGCAGAAGAATAAAAACCGCCATCATTTTTAAGCTGTTTCCTCCGTTGATCAATGAGCAAAGCGAAATTTTTACGCTTTTTTTACGCGGCCTCCCAAGTTGTGGATAGAGACTTTACGGCCTTATTTTTCATACTGGATCGTGGAATATCCCAGTGTTTAGGATGGAAAAGATGAGTGCGGTCATTCAAGCGCATCAGCAGGTACAGCATCCAAAAAAATGCGTTGTACAAAACAATCAAAATGAACGTTATTTCAATAGCCGCAAACCGCTTTCAGCTCTGAAACAGAGGAGTGAAATGTCATGTTAGAGTTTGCTTTGCTTTTAGCCATCGTCATTGTTTTGGCTTATCCCTTGGGCAAATACCTCGCAGCGGTCATGCGCAACCGCGAGATGAAAATTGATCCGCTATTCAATTGGATTGAAAAGCCCATTTACGCGGTTTTAGGAACCAATCCCAAACAGGGGATGAATGTCAAAACCTATTCGCTCAGTTTTGTCATGAGCTGTGCGGTGATCGGTTTGGTGACTTGGGTTTTATTCATGGTTCAAGCCAATCTGCCGCTGAATCCAAACCATGCACCGAATATGTCATGGGATTTGGCGCTGCATACCATGATTTCGTTTCTGACCAATACCAACCAGCAGCACTATTCAGGACAGGCGCAACTGTCTTATTTATCGCAAATGGTCGGCATTGTCGGCTTACAGATCATCACGCCGATGATGGGGCTGGCGATGGTGGTGGCCACAGTTCGGGCATTGTTCTATAAACAATCCAATGTGCTTGCTGAAACTGATCAACAGACCAGCTTTAAGCATAAAGTGCAGCAAATTAATGTCGGCAACTATTGGGCCGATGTGATTCGCCCGACGTTCCGCTTTCTGATTCCTTTATGCATGGTTTGGTCATTATTGCTCACCAGTCAAGGCGTGCCATCGACTTTTCAAGGCGGCCCAGAAGTTCAAGTCATTGACAAAACTTCGGAATTAACAACGCAAAAAATACCGTTAGGCCCTGTTGCACCCATGGTGGCGATTAAGCAATTGGGCAGCAATGGCGGCGGCTGGTATGGCCCGAACAGCAGTGTGCCTTTGGAAAATCCGACTCCATTATCTAACTTTTTGGAAATGCTTGCGATTTTACTGATTCCTGTTTCGGTGATTTTTATGCTGGGCTTTTTCACCAAACGCGCCAAATTCGCAGGCTTTGTCTTTGCTTCAATGCTGCTGATGTCAATCATTTCTGCGGCCAGCGCCATCTGGTCGGAAAGCCTTTCATCGACGTCGACACTGCTTTCCGCCATGGAAGGCAAGGAAGTGCGTTTTGGCGAGGCATCATCTGCCTTGTGGTCAGCGCTCACCACCCAAGTCAATAACGGCTCAGTGGATATGATGCACGACTCATCTTCGCCGCTCACAGGCATGGTGCAATTGTCCAATATGCTGATCAATGCCATTTGGGGCGGGATTGGCTGCGGTTTGCAGCAATTCATTATTTATTTATTTTTAGCGGTCTTTATTGCCGGCTTAATGACCGGCCGTACCCCAGAATTATTTGGCCGCAAAATTGAAGCCGGTGAAATCAAGCTGCTCGCGGTGGTGATTTTGATTCAACCCATCGTCATTCTTGGCTTAACCGCAATAACCGTATTTTTCCCTGAATTGACGGGCAACAGCAATCCGCAATACCACGGCATTTCTCAAGTGCTGTACGAATATGTCTCTGCATTTGCCAACAACGGCTCAGGCTTTGAGGGGCTGGCAGACAATACCGTGTGGTGGAATGTTACGTGCAGTATCGCTTTATTGCTCGGCCGTTTCCCGACCTTGATTATTCCTTTAATCATCGCTGCACGTTTAGCCGCCAAACGCCAAGCGCCTGAAAGCAGCGGCAGTTTAAAAGTTGAAACGCCAACATTCGCACTGACGTTAATCGCCATCGTCGTGATGTTGACCTTATTGCAATTTATGCCAGTCCTGGTCTTGGGGCCAATCGCTGATCATCTGTTATTGGTTCAAGGTTAAGGGTGAGTACAATGAATCATTCAAAACACACTGTTCAAACACAGCAAAACACCATTGCTTCAACCCTATTTCAAGCTGAAGCATGGAAAAATGCCTTTATTAAACTGCTGCCGCAGCATGTGATTAAAAATCCAGTGATGGCTATCGTTTGGCTTGGCACGCTGATTACCCTGATCAGTACAATTTTGGGCCAAGCCAGTCTGGTTTTCGGCTTATTGGTGACGCTGATTTTATTTGTGACGGTTCTCTTTGCCAATTATGCTGAAGCGGTTGCCGAAGCCAAAGGCCGCGGACAAGCGTCATCCCTGCGCCAAGCGCGTCAGAATCTGACGGCGCGCCGTATCCATTCTCAAGATGATGTGGACGGGGTGCAGATTTCAGCGGCTGAATTGAAAATGCATGACTTGATTGAAGTGCGTGCAGGGGAATTGATTCCTGCAGATGGTGAGATCATTCAGGGTTTTGCCACGATCAATGAAGCTGCGGTAACAGGTGAATCTGCGCCGGTACTGCGTGAAGCCGGCACGGATAAATCTGGGGTAATTGGCGGAACCAAAGTCTTAACCGACCGCATCATCGTGCAAGTAACGGCAGAAGCGGGAAATAGCTTTCTCGACCGAATGATTGCTTTGGTCGAAGGCTCAAACCGTCAAAAAACACCGAATGAAATCGCCTTGGGTATTTTACTGACCGTGATGACCGTGACTTTTATTATCGTTGTGGTCAGCCTGCCGTTGATTGGACATTTCCTGCAGATTGAAATCAGTCCGATTTTATTGGTAGCGCTATTGGTCTGCTTAATTCCAACCACCATTGGCGGTTTGTTGCCTGCGATTGGGATTGCAGGAATGAACAGAGCGCTCAAAGCCAATGTGATTGCCAAATCAGGCAAGGCGGTTGAAGTTGCAGGCGATGTCGATGTCTTGCTGCTCGATAAAACCGGAACCATTACCTATGGTGACCGTCAGGCGACCGCTTTTTATCCCTTAACAGGAGTGACGGAGTCGGAACTTCGCCAAGCGGCGGTACTGACTTCTTTGGCCGATCCAACCCCTGAAGGTAAATCGGTGGTGGCGTTGGCCAAAGAGCAGGGTGAAAGAGTAGCCGAGCCTGAACAGGCAGAATTTATCGCTTTTAATGCGTCAACACGCATTTCAGGGCTGAACTTGGCGGATGGTCATCAAGTACGTAAAGGCGCGATGGATGCCATTCTTAAATTCGCTTCGCAAAATCTTGAAAATCATGCCGAACTGAAAGCACGTGTAGAACAGGTCGCTTCAAAAGGGGCAACGCCGCTGGTGGTGGCTAAAGACCATCATCTGCTGGGGGTGATTGAACTGTCCGATGTGATTAAGCAAGGCATTAAAGAAAAATTTGCGCGTTTGCGTGAAATGGGCATTAAAACCGTGATGGTGACTGGAGATAATCTGCTGACAGCAGCGGCCATCGCGGCCGAAGCCGGTGTGGATGACTATATCGCTGAAGCAAAACCTGAAGATAAACTCACATGCATTCGAACCGAGCAAAACAAAGGACATTTGGTGGCGATGGTCGGTGACGGCACCAATGATGCGCCGGCGTTGGCGCAAGCAGACATCGGCTTGGCCATGAACTCGGGAACGCAAGCGGCGAAAGAAGCCGGCAATATGGTGGATTTAGACTCTGATCCGACCAAGTTGCTGTCGGTGGTTGAAATTGGCAAACAGCAGCTGATTACCCGCGGCGCATTAACCACATTTTCCTTGGCGAATGATGTATCGAAATATTTTGCCATTTTGCCAGCATTGTTCGTGGCGGCAATTCCGCAAATGCATGTGTTGAATGTCATGCAATTGGGCAGTTCTGAAAGCGCCATTCTGTCTGCGCTGATCTTTAATGCGATCATCATACCTCTGCTGATACCGATTGCACTGCGCGGTGTGAAGTTCAAACCCTCGACATCCACCCAATTGTTGCGCCGCAACATGCTGATTTATGGCGTGGGCGGGGTGTTGCTGCCGTTTATTGCTATTAAAGCGATTGATCTGCTGATCAGCCCAATCTTGGCCCTATAATTTTTTGAGGATGACAAAATGAATATGCAAAATCATCAATTGGCGGACTCATCATGGGGGGAGAAACTGCGCGCTTCGTTTGGATTAACAATCATGGCTCTAGGCTTATGCGGCTTTGTATACAGTGCTGCTGCAACCGGCTTAGGACAAATGCTCTTTCCTGAACAAGCCAGCGGCAGCTTGATTGTCGAAAATAACCAAGTGATCGGTTCACGCTTAGTGGCGCAGCCCTTTGCCCAAGTTCAATATTTCCATCCGCGCCCATCTGTCGCGAATTATGATCCCATGGCGATGGCCGGAAGCAACATGGCGAGAACCAATCCTGAACTGCAGAAAGTCATAGCGGCGCGGCTGAATCAAATTTCAGCGCAGGAACAGATTGAAAAATCTAAAATCCCTGCGGATCTGGTCACGGCTTCAGGCAGCGGCATCGACCCTGAAATTAGCGTGCAATCTGCGATGATTCAAATGAAGCGCATTGCCCATGCACGGCATATGCCTGAGCAAGAGGTCGAAAAATTGATTCAGGAACATACGGTGCAGCCGACTTTGGGGATTTTAGGACAGGCGCGTGTCAATGTGCTTGAATTGAATTTGGCTTTGGATCGGGGCGGAAAATGATATGAATGGCTTGATGATTAAAATACAGTGATTGAACACTATTGAATAATCTGCATTAAGTTATATACGATTGTTGGGCGAGGAGGATGTCCTATACCTCTGCCCAACGGCGGCATTAAAATGAATTTTAAAAACATATTTTAAAGCAATACATAAAGATTACTTCTATGACTGATCAACGAACCAACAAAGCCGATGTTTTGTTGCAGCATACCCAGCGTTATCAGTCTGGGCGGCTGACGATTTTTTTAGGCGCAGCTCCGGGTGTGGGGAAAACCTTTGCCATGCTGGTTCGCGCGCATGAGCTGGCGCTGCAGGGCATCAATATCGTCATTGGCTATGTCGAAACGCATGGCCGTAAAGAAACTGAAAATTTAATTGCCGGTTTAGTGGTTATTCCGCGTAAGACGATTGAATATCAAGGGCAGCATCTGGAGGAAATGAATCTGGATGCCGTTTTGGAAAAAAAGCCCAGTATTGTTTTGGTGGATGAATTTGCCCACACCAATATGCCCGGCAGCCGCCATGAGAAACGCTGGCAAGACATCAACGAATTATTGGATGCCGGTATTGATGTTTTTACCACCATGAACATTCAGCATTTGGAAAGTTTGAATGATGTGGTGTATCAAATTACCGGGATTCGTGTCACTGAAACCGTGCCAGACCGGGTATTTGAACGGATTCGTGATATCCGCTTGATTGACTTGCCTGTGAATGAGCTGCTGGAGCGCTTAAATCAAGGCAAAGTGTATGTGCCTGAGCAGGCGGAACAGGCCTTGCAGCGGTTTTTCAACAGTTCAAATTTAACGGCCCTGCGTGAACTGGCGATGCAGACCGTGGCCAACTATGTGGATAATGATGTCCGCGAAAATTTTGCGATTCAGGGGCTTGCTCAGATTCCCTTAAAAAATCATGTCTTGATTATGGTTGATGGCAAAGGGCATTCTGAAGCTTTGGTTCGGACTGGATGCCGTATTGCCGAGCATCGTGCGGCGAATTGGACGGTCGTCGCCTTTTCTCATGATACGCAAATCTCGAATAAACAGGAAAACTCGCAAAGCCGTGAAATAGAACGGGCTTTAAACTTAACGCGTCAAATGGGCGGCATGACCGAAGTTCTTCACGGCCAGCAGCATGCAAAAACGTTATTTGATTATGTGATGGACCGCGGTATTTCAACCTTGGTTTTAGCGCAAGCGGCTCCGCAAAAGTTTTCGCTGAATTTAAGGCCCAATTTAATTGATCAATTGCTGCAATATCAGCCCAGTTTTGAACTCAGTATTGTACCGATTATTGCAGAGAACAAGCATCAGTCCGTTTTCACTCAAAGGGCATTCCTGTCGCTGAGGGAAATACAGTATGTGCTGGCCACCACGGTTATCAGCATTGTGATTGCCAGTTTAGGAGAAAAGTATTTAGGAATTGAAGACCTTTCGGTGATTTTTATTACCGCTGTGGTTTTTGTGGCATCAAAAACCCGGATGCTGGCTGCGGCTTTTTCCGCCATCCTGTTCTTTTTAGCCTATAATTTTTTCTTTATTTCCCCACAGTTTACATTTCAGATTTCTGCACATCAGGGGGTTGTCACCGTGGTTGCCTTTTTGGGTGCGGCTTTAATTTCGAGCCGATTGGCGTCACGCTTGAAAGAACAGGTGACCGCGCTTAGAACGGCGAACAGCTATAACAGCATTATGCAGGATTTGGGGCAGAAGCTGTCCACGGCATTAGATTTGGTGCAAATACAGGAAATTGCTGAGCATAGCCTAAGTAAAAATCTCAATGCAGATGTCTGGCTGTATTTTCCAGATGCTGCAGCAATTCAAACGTCATCCCATATCATCAGTGATAAAGAAAAAATTTCGGCCGATTGGACATTTAAAAACCATCAGCCATCTGGCCGTTTTACCCAAACCTTGACGGAAAATGAGTGGTGGTTTTTACCCTTATTGGCTTCCAAGCAATGTTTAGGCGTGGTGGGATTGAAACTGAAAGATGTGCAAACGGTGATTAATACGGAGCAAAAACAGCTCGCTGAACTCATGGTGGAGTATCTTGCGCAGGCGATTTCCCGTACCCAGCTCACCAAGGCTCTGGAAATAGCCAATGTGAATTCTGAAACGGAAAAATTGCGTTCAGCGCTTTTATCTTCCGTATCGCACGATTTACGTTCGCCTTTGGCGTCGATGATTGGCGCCGCGGACACCTTGAGCACTTACCGCCATTCCATGGATGAAAAAGATCAAAATGATTTATTAGAAGCCATTCATTTAGAGGGAGAGCGTTTAGACCGCTATATTCAAAACCTACTGGATATGACTCGTTTAGGCCATGAAGGCTTAAGCCTGAAGCGGGACTGGATTGGGGTCGATGAACTGATCGGTTCAGCTGTGCGCCGTTTAAACCGTTATATGCCAGACGCATTGGTTGAAGTGCATGCGCCGCAAGAATCTTTGAGCCTATTTGTACATGCCGCCTTGATTGAACAGGCCATTTTTAATGTGCTGGAAAATGCCGCGAAATTTTCACCGGAGCATAAAGCCGTGATGATTGATGTGCAGCAGCTGAATGAAAATGAGATCGAAATTGCCATTACTGATCAGGGGCAGGGCATCCCAGAGGATGAGCGGGAACGCATTTTTGACATGTTTTATACCATGCAGCGCGGTGACCGTGGGCAATATGGCACAGGCCTGGGCCTGACGATTGTGAAAGCGATTGTGGGTGCGCATATGGGGAAAATCATGGCATCATCAGGCAAGAACAATCAAGGAACATGTATCCGCATACAGCTTCCTATTCAGCAAATTGCTTAAAGCATCTAGCGGATTTCAGGGGGAAAAATGCCAGAACAGAATGAATCAGCCAGTTCCATGACCAATGTCTTGATCATTGATGATGAAAATCAGATCCGAAAATTCTTGGATATTGCACTCAGGGCGCAGGGCTATAAAACGCTTTTGGCTGAAAATGGCCAAAAAGGCTTGGAGCTCTTGGCCTTGCAAGGTGCAGATTTAGTGATCCTTGATTTGGGTTTGCCGGATTTGGACGGTTATGAGGTTTTATCTGAGCTGCGCGCATGGTCGCACGTTCCCGTGATGGTGCTGTCCGTGCGTTCAAATGAAGAAGAAAAAGTGAAGCTGCTGGATGCCGGCGCAAATGATTATGTGACCAAGCCATTCAGCATACAGGAGCTTATGGCTCGCCTGCGCGTACTGCTGAGGCAGCATCAGCATAGCGCTGTTGAGGCTGTTATTTTTGATGATGGCGCATTAAAAATAGATTTTTCCAAGCGGCAGGTTTTTTTGAATCAGCAATTGCTTTCTTTAACACGCAAAGAATATCAGCTGCTGAGTTTATTAGCGAAAAATAAAGGCCAATTGATTACCCAGCCGCAAATATTGAAAGAGCTGTGGGGGCCAACGCATCAGGAAGATACGCATTATTTGCGGATACTGGTGGCTAAATTAAGAGTGAAGCTGAATGATAATGCTGTACAGCCTAAATATATTATTACTGAGCCGGGTGTTGGTTTAAGGTTTTTGAATGTTTATTAATATTAAATAGGTTATGTATTTTATATAAAACATTTTAATTTTCGTGCTTTAAATTATTTTAAGTTGATTTATTTATAATTTGGATGATTTAAAAAACAATAAAATTGAATGCTTATTCTTTACGGTTTATTTACGTTACATCCGGCGGAACTTGTTTTATTTTGATCTTTGTCAATATTTAACAGGACAAAATAATGAGTCATTTACTCATGGCTGGACATAATATCGCTGACGAAGAAACCGTTCCAGAATCCATGCCATCTGCGCGGCAAGGCTGCAATATTGACGATATTCTATTTTTAGAAGAAATCGAAAATTATTTGCAGCGCTATCCCAATACCCGTCATGTTGAGATTTGCCTGCACGATCTGAATGGCCATGTCCGCGGCAAGCGCATAGATATTGCCGGTCTAAAAAATATTGCGCAAGGCAGTTATTTCCCGCTGTCTATTTATGCCATGAGTCTGGATGGCGAAGTGATTGAAGAATCGGGTTTAGGAAAATCGATCGGCGAGCCAGATTATTTATGCAAGCCGGTATTGGGAAGCCTGCAGCCCTGCGCTTTCAATCTAGAGTCCAATGCGCAGTTATTCCTGAGCATGAAAGATGATGATTATCAGGATTGCCAAGTTGAACCACGCAATATTTTAAAAAAAAGTTTAAGAGCGCTGCATGATCAAAACTTTTATCCCTGCATGGCCGCAGAACTGGAATTTTATTTATTGGACAGCAATGAGGCAGCAGGCTCCGATCAGAGCTATTTAAATCAATGCTTTGATGTCAATGCGCAAGATAAATATCAAGACGTTCTCGATGAAATTGAACGGATTGCCCTGTTGCAGGGGATTCAGATTACCGGTTGGGTCTCGGAATCATCTTCCGGGCAATATGAAATTAATGTCCAGCATAGCGGCGATATTCTGAAGCTCTGCGATCAGATCATGATGTTAAAGCGCACTATTAAGCAAGTCGCCGTAAAATATGGGCTGCATGCAAGCTTTTTGGCCAAGCCGGATCTGCATAAAGCGGGCAGCGGCATGCACTTTCACATGAGTCTGTTAAATCAAGATCAGCAGAATATTTTCAGCACGAAGCAGAATCCTTTACCGTCACGGCAATTATTAAAGGCGATCAGCGGGCTGATTGTCTTGCTGCCACCGTCCATGGCCGTGCTTGCCCCGAATGTAAACTCATTCCGCCGGTTTAAAGCTGGAAACCATGTGCCTTTAGAAGCCAATTGGGGCGTGAATAACCGCAATACAGCCATCCGCATACCCTGTGCTGACCGTGAAAATCAGCGCTTGGAATACCGTGTTGCAGGTGCGGATTGCAATCCCTATTTAACTGCAGCCCTGATCCTGATCGGCACGCTGCATGGGTTGACACAGAATCTGGAAATTCCGCAGCAAGCCGCTCACATCAAAGCCAAAGATCAGCCGCTCTTTTTAAGTACAAATCAGCTGGATGCTTTAGCGCTTTTTCACCGGAATGCGGTTTTGCAAAAACATCTCGGCAAAAGATTTATGGAATTATGGTGTGCGGTGAAACATGCGGAGCATCAGCAGATGTATAGCCAAATCACTTTGATGGAACAGCATTGGGATATTTAGCTGCATAACAATGTATAACACGATATTTCTGCAGAGCATGCCGAAAATCGGCAGCGCAATGAAGCGTTGCATTTAAAATTTCGCATTTAAAATGTTGTGTGCAGAAAATAGATGCAGACGTTTTAATGCGGATCTGCTGAACAGATCATTAATAATCATGCATCAAAACTATGAAAAAAATAATCCGCGCGGTTAAAAAAAATTCTTTTAATCAGCATGAGATCGAGCTTTGATTTAAATCATGAAAATAAAATAAAAAGGCCAATAGTGTTATTGATACTATTGGCCTTTAAGTTTTTAAGAAGATAAAAAATTAAAAAATGAATTTTAAAAAAGAGGGGCTTTTAAAAAGATTTGCTCAGCGTAAATACAGCGGCCGTTTTTACTCCTTTTTTATTTTCATCTGTCAGGCCTTCGGTTTTTAAATTGCTGCCAACCGCTGCTAATTCGGCATTGATTCCCAGCGGCGCATAGCGGTAAGTTGCGCCTATTTTCCAATCAAAAAAATGGTCTTCCGCCTCAGTACCATAAATCTCCTGATTTGCTTTGGAGTAGCCTAGGCTGGCATTTGCGCCAAAATTCGTTTGGGCAATCGGGGCGGCATACAAGAGATTAAAGTACCAGTTAGAGATATCTTTCCCTATGCTGTCACTGGCGGCTTTTCCGCCATAGTGATCGGTATAGCTTATGCTTGGGGTAAAGCTGTCGTTTTGAAGCAGCAACGTATTGAAAATTATTTTGAAATAATATTCATTATAATTTAAATCGCGGTTGCCGATGTAATTGTAGCGCAGCATGCCAAGATCGACTGCAGGCTGAATTGAGCCTAGCGTGATTGGCGCTGTATAGCCGATTTGAGGATCCAGTTCCAAATGCGCTTCGTCATCAAAATTAACATTCGATGCAAATGCAGCAAGATAAAAGCCGGAAGCATGGCTTAAAACAAAGTTTCCCTGCAAGGCTGGATCATTCTGGGTTTGCGTTTGGCCGCGCCAGCGGTAGTCGCTGGTCAGCGACACATTGCCGGAAAAGCTTAAATCGGCGGGTGCGGCATGCTCTGAAGCGATGGCATAACTTGAGGTAAGCGGTATCAGGCAAAACAATAGATGGTGCAGATTTTTCATAGCATCTTTGAATCAATAGTCAGTGAAGTGATGTATGTTAGGTTTTAATTTATTGATATATAATAAAATTGTCGTAAATTTTGCGTAAAATCAGCATAAAAATAAGCCTTGTATTTTGAATAAATAAAAAGCCGGCGGGCTGATCGGACCGCATTAAAGGGATGACCGCTTGCGGCGAGATGAAGAAGATTGCTCAGGGAGAGGTGATTCAGCATGGATAGCGATTTACGAAGCCCGCAGCTAAGTTTCTGATTAAAAACTGCAAATAAAAATGCGCCGCAAGAATAGCTGAACAACATGGATTAGCGAATAAGAGCGGATGTCTAAGCCGGTTTGCCTAATAGTGATCATGGGTGAATCTTATTGGGAAAGCAGTCTGCAAGACAAATAAAAAAGCCCCATTAGGGCTTTTTTATTTCCAGCGGAGGATCAAGGCTGCAGCTTAATTGGACTGCCGCCTAAAGCCTGCATCAAAGTGACATAAGCATTGTATTGGCTTTGCTTGGTTTGCACTAAAGACAGCCGTGCGTCACGTGTGGTTTTTTGCGCATCAAGCAGGTTTTTCAATGCAATCGCGCCATTGCGGTAACGCACTTCAGTCAAGCGTTCCGTCTTTTCCGCCAGCTGCACATTGCGCTCTTCCAGCGCAACCTGCCGGTCTAATTCCGTCCGGTTGGACAGCGCATTTTCAACATCGGCAAAAGCCTGATACAAGGTTTGGCGGTATTGAATAATGGCTTTTTCATAATCCAGATCACTGATCGCCAAATCTTTTTTCATGTCGTTATATTGCAAAAACGGCAGGCTTAAGCTTGCACCCAGCGCCAAGGCTGGATTCTGCAGCAATTGCGTTAAAGAGGTGCTGGAAGAGCCTAAGGATCCTGTAAGGCTGATGGAGGGATAATAGCTGGCTTTGGCGGCATCTTTATTGGCTAAAGTTTTGCGCAGGCGCAGTTCGCTGGCCTGCAAATCTGGACGCCGTGACAGCAGGTCTGCAGGCAGGCCCGCTGCAATAACCGGCATGGCAATGCGCGGCAGGCGCTGCGGCTCAGCAATATTCAGCTGCTGCACCGGCTCGTGCAGTAGCACAGCCAAGGCGGTGCGGGTTTCAACTTTCTGCTGCTCAATTTGGCTCAAGGCCGCTTTCTGGCTTTGCACAGACTGCTCGGCAGACGTCAGGTCTAAACCGGACACTGCGCCCGCTTTATACTGCACTTTGACCAAGTCATAGGTTTTTTGCGTGCTGGCCAGATTCTGCTGTGCCACGCTGTAGCGCTCATTTAAATAACCCAGCTGCCAATATAGATTGGCTGCCGTAGCAATCAGGCTTTGCGCTGTGGCTTGCAAATCCTGCGCAGTGGCTTGCGCTTCCCATTTTGCCGCTTCGGTTTGACTGGACAGCTTGCCGAACAAATCCAGCTCATAGCTGACGCCTGCACTCAATGACACGCTTTTTGATGAATCATCGCCGGAGTTTAAATCAATACTGTGTCCCGCCGACGCGCTGGAACTGACGCGCGGGCCTTGCTGGTCTTGCGCCAGGCCTGCCTGCAGGCGGGCTTGGCGCAGATTAATGCCGGCAACCGCCAAGTCTGAATTTGCAGCCAGAACTTGGCTGATCAGCAGGTTCAGCTGCGCATCATTAAACAGCGTCCACCATTGATCGGCATAAGCATCGGCATGAATCTTTTGATTGGCCGCTTTGCTGTTTTGAAAGCTGCTGGGCATATTCACTGCGGGCTGTTCGTATGGCGTGCGCACCATGGCTGCACAGCCCACCAAGCTGCTGCTGAGAACCAAGGCGCTTGCAAGCTTCGTAAAATTCATTTGCATCTTTATTTCCTTATTCTCGAGACAGGGCATCAACAGGATTCAGCTGCGCGGCATTGCGGGCCGGAATAAAGCCGAAAACGATGCCGATCATGCTGGAGCAGACAAAGGCGGCCACTATCGATGTGGTTGAATAGGCCATTTGGAAGGTGTCTCCGGCAAAATGGCTGATAATCTGTCCAATGCCTAAAGACAGCAGCACGCCCAAGATGCCGCCTAAGATGCACACCAGCACCGCTTCAATCAGGAACTGCTGCAGGATATCGCTTTGCCGTGCGCCCACCGCCATGCGCACCCCGATTTCCTGAGTGCGTTCAGTCACCGAAACCAGCATGATATTCATCACGCCAATCCCGCCGACGACCAAGGAAATGACTGCAATCGCAGAAACCAGCAAGGTCATGGTCTGCGTGGTTTGCTGAATGGTTTCACGGATGCTGTCGGAGTTTTGGGTAAAGACATCCTGTGCGCCATGACGCTGCACCAGCAGATTCAAAATCGCGTTTTCAGCTGCGGCACTTGGATATTCATCTTTAATACGGACAATAATGCTTCGTACATTGGATTGACCGAGCATTCGACTCATTACGGTGGAGTAGGGCAAATACACATTCAGACTGTCTGAATTACCCATCATGCTTTTTTGTTCTTCAATTACACCAATGATACGACTCGGCACACTGCCCAATAGAATCACTTGGCCGACAGGGTTGGTGCCATCAGCAAAGAAGGTGTTTTTGGTGTTGTTATCAATCACCACATCTTGAGCTTGTTCAGTCACACTTTCTTTGTCAAAGGGCTGCCCAGCGGCGAAATTCATCCCCCTGACGTAAAAGAAGTCTTCGCTGACACCGTTGACCGTTGCAGAGGCTTCGGTATCTTTGAAGCGCGCTGTGACATTGCTGCTGACCGTCGGGCTGACGCCATCGACATAAGGCTGTTCGGAGAGGGCAAGGCTGTCTGCGGGCACCAAGGTTTTATATTGCGCAGTTTTGGAATTGTCGCCGAAACCGCGTCCTTGATAGACCGTAATGGTATTGGTGCCGAGGCTGCTGATATTTTCCAGAATCTGCTTTTGCGAACCGTTGCCCAGCGCCACCACAGAAACGACAGAGGCGATACCGATGATGATGCCCAGCATGGTCAGAAAGGTGCGCATGCGGTGCGCATTCATGGCCAGCAGCGCCATGCGGAAAGCTTCGCTTAAACGGTCGACAGCAGAGCGCCAAGCGGGCGTATGTTTTTGAACAGCAGGTTCCAGCTCCTGTTTTTGCAGGACTTCACCATCTATTTCAGGCACATTTTCCCGGTCAGAAATAATGTTGCCGTCGCTGATTTCAATAATCCGCGACGCATTTTTTGCGACATTATGATCGTGCGTGACCAAAATAATGGTATGGCCTTTGGCATTCAGTTCACGCAAGATGCGCATCACTTCAATGCCGCTGTTTTTGTCCAAGGCGCCTGTCGGCTCATCGGCTAAAATCACATCGCCGCCATTCATCAGCGCACGGGCAATCGAGACCCGCTGCTGCTGGCCGCCCGACAGCTGGCTGGGGCGGTTTTGGGTTTTTTCGCCCAATCCCAGATCAGTCAGCAGCGCTTTAGCGCGCTGCTGACGTTCAGATGCATCCACACCGGCATAGATGGCCGGAACTTCGACGTTGCCGGCGGCATTTAAGTCGCCAAGCAAATGATAGCGCTGGAAAATAAAGCCAAAATATTCACGGCGCAGCTGCGCCAGTTCGTCGGCTTCTAATTCGCGGGTTTCCCGGCCTTTGACTTTATAGCTGCCGCTGGAGGGCTGATCAAGGCAGCCGAGAATATTCATTAAAGTGGACTTGCCTGAGCCGGACTGGCCGACAATGGCTACCAATTCTCCGGGGTAAATCGACAGATTGACCCCTTTTAAAATCTGAACCGTGCTTTCGCCTGCAGGGAATTCACGTGTCAGATCTTTGACCTCGAGCAGAGGCTGCTGATGTTGACTCATGCTTATATTCTCATTGGGCCGCCGCGGTTGCTGCGTTTTGCAGCGTTATTGCTGGTGTCGGAACCGTCAGCAATCACCACTTGATCACCTTGCTTCAGGCCTTTCAGCACTTGCGCAGTGACACGGTTATTCAGGCCGATCAGCACCGGCTGCGGTTTGGCTGTGCCGTCTGGCTGAATGACGCGGACCATCGCCATAGAGGCTTTGCCTTGCTTGATTAATGATTTTTCGGCATCAGACAGTTCTAAGCGTTTTGGACGGCTGGCTTTGGCCGGACCCCTGCTTGCCGCCTGGCTTGCTGTGCCTTCGCTGCCGCTGGCATCCGTTTTATTTTTACGCTCTGGACGGTTCGAGGTTTGAATCGCCGCAGCTGGAATGGTCAGCGTATTCTGCGCCTCATCCAAAATGATGTAGACCTGAGCGGTCATATCGATGCGCAGTTTGCCGTCTTCATTCGGCACATCAAACAAGGCATTGTAATACACCGCTGTGCTGCTGGATGAGGTCGAATTATTGCTGGTTTCATTGTTGATTGACGATGGTGCCGGCTCAACTTGACGCAGCTCGGCATAGTGTTTGGTTTCGCTGTCGCCGAGCGTAGTGAAATAGACGCGCTGGCCTTTTTCGACTTTCATGACATCAGCTTCAGAAATTTCAGCTTTGATGGTCATGGTGTCCAGTTTCGCCAGCTTCACAATGGTGGGCGCGCTTTGGTTGGCGTTTACGGTTTGACCTTCTTCCGTCACGATCGCTACGATGGTGCCGTCCATTGGGGCGACAATTTGGGTATAGCCTAAATCTTCTTTTGCGGTGGCTAAGGTGAGGCGAGACTGTTCAATCTGCGCATTGATGGCGTCAATATCCGCCTGCGCTGTTTTAAAGCTGGCCAAGGCTGATTCCAATTCAGCGCGTGAAGTGGCATCTTGCGCATACATGGCTTTTTGGCGGTGATATTCAGCTTCAACTTTGGCTAAATTGGCATTTTTAACCGCCAGCTGCGCCTGCTGATTCTTGATGCTGGCTTCAGCGGTTTTCAGATCATTTTGCTGACGGACAGAATCAATTTGCGCAATCAGCTGGCCTTGCTTTACAGAGTCGCCCAGCTGCACATACATTTTTTTGACCTGACCGGAGACCTGCGCGCCGACGCTGACCATTTTCGTCGCTTCCAGCACCCCTGTGGCTAATACGGAGTTTTCTAAATTGCCGCGGGAAACTTCAGCGGTAATATACTGCGGCTGCTCTTGCTTCGGTTTGAAAAAATACCAAGCGGTCAATGCAATCGCCAGCGTGCAGACCACTGCAATCAAAATCTTCGTTGGTTTTATTTTTGGCATTATCGTCGCGCATCAAGAATGGAGTTTAGCGATTATAAATTCTAAATGCGGATAAATCGTGAATTTTTTATACAATAATAAATGATAATTATTCTTCTTTAAGGAGTTGCCGATATGCTGCTCTGGAATGCCAGCCGAGGAGGAAGCGCATTTCATGCTGTGCCGGGCAGATTCAATCTTAAATGAGAGCATCCTCTGCTAAAAAGCAGTGAATATACTGCCTGTTTGATTTTTTGTTTATATAGTTTGTTGATTTATATTGGAAATCATGCATTTTGAAGTTTTGATGAATTTATTTAATAAGTCTGCGGTTTTGCTCTAGATTTATACAAAAAAAATAGCTAAGATCGAAAACCATAATTTTTTTATGGGTTTAATAAAAAAGTGAAGGCGCCATGAAGGCGCGGCACAATTTAAGATGAAAATAGGACAGGGGATTCTAAATGGAATGGAATGAAGACTACAATATTGGCATTGATGTCATCGATAATCAGCATCGCCAAATATTAGATTATATCAATGCGCTGGAAACTATTCGTGCGAGCGGCGAACGCGATAAAATTCAAGAAGTCCTGGATGATCTGATTGATTATACGCAATCACACTTCAGCTTCGAAGAGAACTTATTAGCGCAGGTGCATTATCAATATCTGCCGTCACATCGCGGGATTCATGAGCATTTTGTCAAACGTCTGAATGAATATCGGGCCAAATTTGAACAAGGCATTTCTGTGGAACAGGATTTGTACCGCTTATTGTCGAAATGGCTAATTAACCATATTCAGCACGATGACCAAGATTACGTGGATTCTGTCCGTGACAATATGCTGCATTATTTGCGTGCGCAGGAGCAGAAAAAAGGTAAAAGCTGGTTTGCCCGTTTCTTCAGTTAAGCTGTTGCCGCTGAAAATAAGCTTTTACCGCACATTTGCGCAATGGCCTGCAGCACCAGATGTTCTGGATTTTCATCGCCTAAGCCTTTAATTGCGGCATCAATCCGCAGCAGCAGGGCAGGCCACAGCAAAAAGCTGTTTGCATTCAAGCGGCGCAAAGCTTGCTGATAAAGGCCGACTTTATTTTTCCAGATTCCCAGCTGCAGTGCATTCTGCGGCTGTTCAAACAGCTGCATCAGCAGGCGCATTTCTTTGCTGATGCTCCACAGCATCAGCGACATCGGTTCACCGGAAGCAATTAAATACTGGAAAATCTTCACAGACTGCGCCAAATTGCCTTGCAGCAAGGCGTCAATCATATCATATGTGGTGTAGCGCGACTGATCCTGCAGGCAGGAATACAGATGGTCAATCTGGATGATGTCTACATCTGAAAAGGTGTCACTGACCCGCATCAGGCTGTTCTTGGCCGCCAGCAGGTTGTGTTCATGGTGCTGCTCCAGCCATTGCCACGCATCATTGGCCAGTTTAATGCCCAGTTTCTGCGCTTCGGCTGCTAAAATCTGCTGGCGGTCTTTCGGGTAATTGGCCGTTAAGGCGACATTGACGCCATTGGCATCAATAACCTGAAAAAAAGCGGTTTTTAAGCTGCTGGCATCCTGCTTCGGCATCACGATCAGCAGCAGGTTCTGCTCATTGTGCTGCAGGTAGCTTTTCAGCTCTTTCAATCCATTGGCATCCGGCTTGATGTTGCCGTGCACTTCAATCGCCAGCTGGCTGGAAAACAGTGATAGGCTGTTCAGCGCATGGAAGACATTTTTCCATTCACTGACGCTGCTGATGTCATAGCGCTGCCGCTCGATGTCCTGCTTTTGCCAGCTGGCGCGAAAAGCATCCACCAGATTTTGTTCCAGCAGCGGTTCTTGGCCATGCAATACCCAAACGCCGCGGGCTTCATCTACACGTTTCAGTGCTTGCAGGTAATCGAGCTTCATTCTATTGATTCAGTTTATTCAGCAGCAGCTTCAGATGCAGGCGCTTCCGCTTGAGGTGCAGCCGTGCGCTGAATGGCAGGCGGCAGGCGGTTGGATGAAATCTGACGGGCAATCTGCTGCGCGACATCATCAATAATCACTTTATTCAAGAAGACCTGTTCCTGATCATCGGTGTTGACTGTCGCCACATCATATTGATAAGTGCGGGTCGCCATAACGGTGCGCGGCTCAGTCACTGGGTTGCCTTGCGCATCTTCAATGCGGAACGTCACGTTCAGGCGCAGCAGGGTTTCCACCAGCTTGCCGTTCAGCTCCATGCGGCGCGGCGTATAGTCGAGAATGCGCAGGGTATAGGCTTGAGCGTCATTGCCGACTTTGATGCCAGCTGCGCCTAAATAGATATTCAGTTTTTCTTCAAGTTCTTCGGTATCTTTCGGCAAAGCCAGTTTCATGTTGGCATAAGTCACAGGCGCAACATTCGGATTGGTGCCTTTTAAATGGAAGCCGCAGCCTGTCAATCCTGCACCTAGGCCCAAGGTTAATACGATTGCAGCAGCGCGATGAACCAAATGCATGCGGTATCCTCTGATAAATGTTCTCTAGGCTTTCGATGGCCTGAGATGAATATTGTTGTGTTCAATGCATGGGATTGTAAAGTCAAAGCCCGCTGACTGGCAACGGGCTTTGTTTGGGAATTGTTTATTCCTTTTAATTCCCCTCTTTCGTAAAGAGGGGTTAGGGGAGATTTTTAATAAAATCCCTCCAAACCTCCCTTTATAAAAGGGAGGCTTAAAGGCATTAAACCACCAAATTCACTAATTTATTCGGCACGACAATTTCTTTCTTGGTTGGGCCAGTCAAGAATTGCTGCACTTCAGGCAATGCTTTGGCTTGTGCAAGAATCTCATCCTTAGAGGCATCGACAGACACTTCCAATTTGCCGCGCAGCTTGCCGTTGACTTGCACCACAATGGTTTGCGTATTGCGTGTCAGAGCAGATTCATCCACTTGCGGGAAGAGGGCATCAGTCAGCTCAATCCCGAATTTAGCCAATAAAGTCTGGCTTAAATGCGGCGCGAATGGAGCTAACAGTGTCAGAAGGGTGATGATTGATTCACGCGCAACCGCCACGTCATTGTCATCTTTCGCTTCAAACTTGTTGTTGGCATTCAGCAGCTCCATCAATGCGGCAATCGCGGTATTGAATGCATGGCGGCGCTCAATGTCATCACCCACTTTTTGGATGGTTTCATGGGTTTTGCGGCGCAAGTCTTGCGCTTCAGCAGACAGTTTTGCTGTGTCAATCGCTGATGCAGCATTGCCTTTTTCAAGGAAGCCTGCAGTCAAGCGCCAAACGCGTTTCAAGAAACGGTTCGAACCTTCAACACCGGCATCTGACCATTCAAGTGATTGATCTGGCGGCGCAGCAAACATCATGAACACACGTGCAGTATCTGCGCCGTATTGGTCAATAATCGATTGCGGGTCGATACCGTTGTTTTTCGACTTCGACATTTTTTCTTGACCGCCCACAGTCACTTCCTGTCCATCACCTTGGTATTTGGCAGAAGTAATGCGGCCTTTTTCGTCGCGCTCAAGATCGATGTCAGCAGGGTTGAACCAAGTTTTCTTGCCAGACTCAGATTCACGGTAATAGGTATCTGCCAGCACCATGCCTTGGGTCAGCAAGTTGGTGAATGGTTCATTGCCTTGAACGACGCCTTCATCACGCATCAATTTGTGGAAGAAACGCGCATACAGTAAATGCAGAATCGCGTGTTCTACACCGCCAATGTATTGGTTTACAGGCAGCCAAGTTTGACCCGCTTCAGGTTTCACCATGCCGCCAGTAAAGTCTGGAGATGCATAGCGTGCATAGTACCAAGATGATTCTACGAAGGTATCCAGCGTATCGGTTTCACGGCGCGCTTCGCCGCCGCAGCATGGGCACGTGGTTTGATAGAACTCTGGCATCTTGTTCAGCGGGTTGCCTGAACCGTCTGGAACCACATCGGTCGGCAATACCACTGGCAATTGATCTTCTGGAACCGGCACTTGGCCGCATTTTTCACAGTTGATCATTGGGATTGGACAGCCCCAGTAACGCTGGCGGGATACGCCCCAGTCACGTAAACGGAATTGAACTTTAGAGCTGGCTAAACCAGTTGGTTCCAATTTGGCAAGGAACGCATCATAAGCGCCTTGCAAATCCAAGCCGTCAAATTCGCCGGAGTTGACCAATTTGCCGTCTTTTGAGCCGTACCATTCCTGCCATTGGCTTGCATCAAAATCGCTATCGTCTGCGCCTTTAGCATCAATCACTTGCTTAATGGTCAAGCCGTATTTATTGGCAAATTCGAAGTCACGTTCATCGTGTGAAGGCACTGCCATCACCGCACCTGAACCGTAAGACATCAGCACGTAGTTGGCAATCCAAACAGGCACTTCTTCGCCAGTCACCGGATGCTTCACAGACAGGCCAGTCGCCATGCCTTTTTTCTCTGCAGTGGCCAAATCCGCTTCGGCAACAGAACCCATGCGGCATTCTTCAATAAATGCTTTCAACTCAGGGGTTGATTCAGCCGCTTTTAACGCCATCGGATGTTCTGCTGCAACCGCAACATAAGTCACACCCATTAAAGTGTCGGCGCGTGTCGTAAATACGGTTAAGCCGTCTGCATATACGTCAGGATTGGCTGAAGGGAAAGTAATGTCCATCCCTTGTGAGCGGCCAATCCAGTTGCGCTGCATGGTCAGCACTTGCTGCGGCCAGCCGTCTTTTAATGTTTCTAAATCGTCCAGCAACTCTTGCGCATAGTCGGTAATGCGGAAGTAGTACATTGGAATATCACGTTTTTCAACCAATGCGCCTGAACGCCAGCCGCGGCCGTTTTCAACCTGTTCATTCGCCAAAACGGTTTGATCGACAGGATCCCAGTTCACGGTAGAAAGCTTGCGGTAGATCAGGCCTTTCTTATACAGCTGAACGAATAGCCATTGTTCCCAGCGGTAGTATTCAGGGGTGCAAGTGGCAAATTCACGGTCCCAATCGACAGACAGGCCCAATTTTTTCAATTGGTCACGCATGTAGGCGATATTTTCGAACGTCCATTTTGCCGGAGCGACTTGATGCGCAATGGCCGCGTTTTCAGCCGGCAGGCCGAAAGCATCCCAGCCCATCGGCTGCAATACGGTTTCGCCTTTTAAACGGTGGAAACGGCTGATCACATCGCCAATGGTGTAGTTACGCACATGACCCATATGCAGTTTGCCGCTTGGATAAGGGAACATTGAGAGGATATAGCGGCGCGGCCCCTCTATTTGGTCGGCAACTTTAAAGGCTTTGCGAGTTTCCCAATCCTGCTGGACTGTCGGTTCAATCGCACTGGCTTGATATTCTGGGTCAATGTGAGTAGTCATAAACGTAAATTTAAAATAATAACGGTT
The DNA here is from genome assembly GCF_041919735.1 of Acinetobacter sp. Lineage (GTDB taxonomy): Bacteria > Pseudomonadota > Gammaproteobacteria > Pseudomonadales > Moraxellaceae > Acinetobacter. The sequence goes on along the minus strand of NZ_JAYRTF010000011.1, from coordinate 68,220 downwards.
GAAAAAAGTTTGTGGTACAGCATAGCGCAAAATACACCTATAGTGAATTTTGCGCCGCGCTTTTATTTAATTCAGCGTTGAAGGCTGAAAAGAATGAAAAGAGATCATTCTTTGATGAGATGCTGCAACTATCTGGCTGCTGGTGTTTGGGAGGGATGGGCAGATTTGTTTTCTTGCACAGCAGGTTCTGGAGCTGCTTTTTCCGTCTCTTTAGCGGTGTTTTCAGCTGCAGGGCTGGCGTTGTTTTCCGCAGCGGCGGCAGGCGCAGCCGATGAATTTTTCCAGCCGTACGTTGCTACTTTGCCTTTTTTCTTGGCAGTATTTGGCGGCGGTGTGGCGGTGTAGTGGGTTGAACCTTTGGCATCGACCCATTTATAAAAGTTTTGCGCGAAGCTGTTTTGCGCACTGAAAAATAGCGCTAGCGCTGCAAAGGCGCTCCCCAATTTAGCGGCTGATATTTTCATGATCAGTTTTTCCTGAATTGTCTCTAAAAAGCAGTTTTGCAACTGCATTCAGGCTGAAATTTTGCGCTTTTTTTCTTGCGGACGCTATTTATTTTTAGTGCTGAGGCGATGTGCGGAATCAGGCTCCATCTGCTGGGCAAAATAGAATGGATTTGATGTATTTTGAAGCAGCTGAATTACTCTATCCAGTCAATGGCGGTGCTGAAAATACGCCGCAAGTAGTTCAGGGAGGAATTATTAATTAAATTTACTTATCTAATATATAAAATAATTTTATGTCTTAAGGTTTTTTCCCAGCAAGTTCAAAGCCCAAGGCGGCAAGGGCAGAATATCCAAAGCTTAAAAATTAGACGGTCTGTAAATAAACAGGAAAAAGCTAATTTTTAAACTTGACTTTAGTGGTCGAAACCACAAAAATGCTGTCTTTAGTTTTATATGTCTTAGATCGATCACCCTTCGAATTAAGTGCATTTTAGCAATGGACATCTTCTCTAGCCGAGAAGTTGAACAAAGCCAACAAAATATGTTTATCCCAACATGTTTTAGACCCCATATTGCTCAAACAGCAAGCAGGTCAGATTTTTTTCTTATTGCTATGAAAACTATGAAATTTGTGTGCTATAACAGAGCACGCAGTTAATGAATTAACCACGCCAAGTGCCCTCCATTTGTGCGTGAAAAAAGATTAGGGTGAATCACGTTGGAACTTTTATCTGGTGGTGAAATGCTTGTTCGCGCATTGGCGGACGAAGGCGTTGAACATGTTTTTGGATACCCAGGCGGCGCAGTACTGCATATTTACGATGCGCTATTTCAACAAGACAAAATTAACCATTACCTTGTGCGTCACGAACAAGCGGCTGGCCATATGGCGGATGCCTACTCGCGTGCGACAGGTAAAACGGGTGTAGTGCTGGTCACTTCAGGTCCAGGCGCAACCAATACTGTTACTCCTATCGCAACAGCTTATATGGACTCAATCCCAATGGTGATTTTGTCTGGCCAAGTTGCGTCGCATCTGATTGGCGAAGATGCATTCCAGGAAACAGACATGGTCGGCATTTCACGTCCAATCGTGAAACACAGCTTCCAAGTGCGCCACGCCAGTGAAATTCCTGCAATCATCAAAAAAGCATTCTATATTGCAGCATCAGGCCGTCCAGGCCCTGTGGTAGTTGATATTCCAAAGGATGCGACCAATCCTGCAGAAAAATTCGCTTACGAATATCCTGAAAAAGTGAAGATGCGTTCTTACCAGCCGCCTCACCGCGGTCACTCAGGCCAAATCCGTAAAGCGATTGATGAACTGATCAACGCAAAACGTCCAATCATCTATTCGGGCGGCGGCGTGGTTCAGGGCAATGCATCAGAATTATTGACAGAGCTTGCGCATTTGCTGGGTTACCCAGTAACCAATACGCTGATGGGTTTAGGTGCTTTCCCGGGCAATGATCCGCAATTTGTGGGCATGCTGGGGATGCACGGCACTTACGAAGCCAATATGACCATGGCGAATGCCGACGTAATTTTAGCGATTGGCGCGCGTTTTGATGACCGCGTAACTAACAATCCTGCGAAATTCTGTCCAAATGCCAAAGTTATTCATATTGACATTGACCCTGCAGCCATTTCAAAAACCATTATGGCGCACATTCCAATTGTGGGTGCAGTAGAACCTGTATTGCAGGAAATGCTGGCACAGCTGAAACAAATGAATGTGTCTAAGCCAAATCCAGAAGCAATTGCGGATTGGTGGAAGCAAATCAATGCATGGCGCGATGCGCACGGCTTGAAAATTGTTGCGCCAACTGACGGCACAATGAAGCCGCAGCAAGTGGTTGCCGCTTTGGATAAAATTACCAACAGCCAAGCGATCATTACTTCGGACGTAGGTCAGCACCAAATGTTTGGCGCGCTGTACTACAAATATACCCGTCCGCGTCAATGGATCAACTCAGGCGGTTTGGGCACGATGGGCGTGGGCTTGCCGTATGCAATGGCAGCCAAGCTTGCATTCCCGGATCAGCAAGTGGTATGCATTACCGGTGAAGCATCGATTCAGATGTGTATCCAAGAATTGTCGACCTGCAAGCAATATGGCTTGAATGTCAAAATCCTGTGCCTGAACAACCGCGCGCTGGGCATGGTAAAACAATGGCAGGATATGAACTACGAAGGCCGCCATTCCAGCTCGTATGTTGAGTCACTGCCTGACTTTGCAAAACTGATGGAAGCTTACGGACACGTCGGCATTCAAATTGACCATGCGGATGAGCTTGAATCCAAGCTGGCTGAAGCGATGGCGATCAATGACAAATGCGTATTTATTAACGTCATGGTTGACCGTTCAGAGCATGTATATCCAATGCTGATTGCGGGCCAGTCTATGAAGGATATGTGGTTAGGCAAAGGGGAGCGCACACAATGAGACACATTATCTCTGTACTCGTAGAGAACGAAGCTGGCGCGCTTTCCCGTTTGGTTGGCCTGTTTTCTCAGCGCGGCTACAACATTGAAACGTTGAACGTGGCGCCGACTGAAGACCCGACTTTGTCGCGTCTGACACTGACAACGTATGGCGATGACCACAAAATTGAGCAAATTACCAAGCAGCTGAACAAGCTGGTGGAAGTTGTGAAAGTTGTGGATTTATCTGAAGGCGCGCATATTGAGCGTGAGCTGATGCTGATCAAAGTGAAAGCTTTGGGCGCAGCGCGTGCTGAAATCAAGCGCACAGCGGATATTTTCCGTGCGCAGGTTGTGGATGTTACACCGACTACTTATACCATTCAGATTGCCGGTACAACGGAAAAGATTGATGGCTTTATTGATGCTTTGGCTGAAAATACCATTCTTGAAGTTGTGCGTTCTGGTGTATCCGGTATCGCGCGCGGCGAAAAAGTTTTAACAATTTAATAAATTTAACCCTATACTCCTCTCCTGCAAGGAGAGGGCTTCAGGAAGTGCCATGATTATTGCGCACAGGATGAAGCAGAAAAGAAACAAAGCATTTTAGCGGAGACAGCAATGCAAATTTTTTATGACAAAGACACAGACTTATCGATCATCCAAGGCAAAAAAGTAGCGATCATCGGCTACGGTTCACAAGGCCACGCGCATGCGCTTAACCTTAAAGATTCAGGCGTTGACGTAACTGTTGGCCTGCGCGCTGGTTCTGCTTCTTGGAAAAAAGCTGAAAATTCTGGTCTTAAAGTTTCAGAAGTGCCTGCTGCTGTATCTCAAGCTGACCTTGTAATGATTTTGACTCCAGATGAGTTTCAATCTCAGCTTTACCGCGACGTAATCGAGCCAAACATCAAAGAAGGCGCGACTTTAGCATTTGCTCACGGTTTCTCTGTTCTTTACAACCAAGTTGTACCGCGTGCTGACTTAGACGTGATCATGGTTGCGCCTAAAGCGCCAGGCCACACTGTACGTTCTGAATTCCAACGCGGTTCAGGTGTGCCTGACTTAATCGCGATTCACCAAGATGCTTCTGGCAATGCACGCAACGTCGCGCTTTCTTATGCTTCTGGCGTAGGCGGCGGCCGTACAGGCATCATCGAAACTTCATTCCGTGAAGAAACTGAAACTGACTTATTCGGTGAGCAAGCAGTTCTTTGCGGCGGTGCTGTTGAATTGGTTAAAATGGGCTTCGAAACTCTGGTTGAAGCTGGTTATGCGCCAGAAATGGCTTACTTTGAATGCTTGCACGAACTTAAATTGATCGTTGACTTGATGTTCGAAGGCGGTATCGCGGACATGAACTACTCAGTATCGAACAATGCTGAATATGGCGAATACGTAACTGGCGTTGAAGTAATCAACGAACAGTCTCGTGAAGCGATGCGCAATGCACTTAAACGTATCCAATCTGGTGAATATGCGAAAATGTTCATCCAAGAAGGTGCGTTGAACTATCCATCTATGACAGCTCGCCGCCGTCAAAACGCTGCTCACGGCATTGAAGTGACTGGCGGTAAATTGCGCGCGATGATGCCTTGGATTCAAGCAAACAAAATCGTAGACAAAGAAAAGAACTAAGTTCTAATTTCTGAGTCAAAAAGCCCTTGTTTTTAACAGGGGCTTTTTTATGCCATGTAAAAACAAAGTTTACTTATTCAGTTCAATTTTGTGCCTCAAAGCAAGGAAAGCAGTACTTTTCTTTTTTTGTACTTTGAATTCAAGCAAAAAAAATCGTGGATAAAGAGAAAAACTCATTTTTAAAACCATTGATTTGCTGTGGAAACCCGCTTATTTGAGCGGTTCTTTTAGGTTTCCAGTTCTTGTTTTGCGGATCACTTAGGGCTTTGTGGTTTTAATGCCTTTTTACGCCGTGAATAACGCACCGCATCGTGGGCATTAATTTCTTTAATTTTAAAAGTAGCCGATATGCTGGAATTCTTGAGTGTTGAGATAGGTGCCTGCAGGCATGCTGCAGTGTTGAATATGCGGTGGATATCTGTCATCAGGATGAAATATCAGGAGGATTTTGCTTCAGTCATGTTAAGCAGCAAAAATCATCAATAGAGTTTGAATCTGCTGTAATTTTGTTGTGATACATTATTGGTTATTCATATCATTTTATGAGTGTAGCTTCACAATGATTAAAAAAACTCTTCTTTGTTTGGCGGTATTCACATTTTCGACCATCAGCTTTGCTGAAAGCCCACCTGTGCCTGCAGAAAATACCCAGTTGAAGTCTATTGGCAGTGTCCGCGTTTCTATGCAGCGGATGCTGCGCTCTACAGACGGGCGCTATTTTTTGGATTTGTATGCAGGCATTTGGAATCCGCATGGCGTACTGAAAGATTTGGCTGAGAACAAGAGCATCGCTTTTAAAGGCAGCCAAAAGGGCGATCAGCTAAAGCTTAAATCAGTCAGTGTAGACAGTATGGATGGGGCGGCTGCGACATATGAATTAAGCGGAAAACTGGATGCGAATACCGGTCTGATGACAGCAGAATTACTTTCTTCGGATTCTGATGACAAGGCTGCAATCCATTTTGAGCCGGCTTTTAAAGCAGTGGACAAGCCGGTGATTGTCTTTAAATTCTATGGCGCCGAGGGTGAGGGCCAGCCTTATGGCAAAGCGCTAAAACGCGTGGATATTGTGAATAAAAGCAATAATATGGTGATGCAAAGCTTGAGCGGCTTTACAGCTTATGCCGGCAGTATCGGCTTTTTAGACATTAATTTTGACGGCTATTATGATGTCGTGCTGGCAGATGTGTCCGCCAATCGAAAAGTTGAAGATAAGCGTTTTATTTATTGGATGTACAATCCTAAAACCAAGCTGTTTCAGCGCTCATCGCAATTAGAAAACATTACAGGATTTCCTGCGCTGCATGGAGATCGTCAGCAAATTGATTTCGGCAATGGTCAGCGATATCAAGTGACCAATGGTCTGCTGAATAAAATTGCAGAATAGTGCTGGCGCTATTTATCGTATTTTTACAGTTTAATCTCTATAGAAGCAGGCCTGTATTTGATATAGGCCTGCTTTTTTATATGGCAATCAAGTGAAAAGAGCATTTTAGTTCAGTATTTTATAAGTTTTACCTGAACATACTGTCTTTAAAGAATTGATTGAAGGAACTGCAGAGTGAATTCTCCGCATTACTGTCTCGGACAGTTTTTTATTTATCAGGATAAATCTGGTTTTGTTCTGAAAATTGATAACAGGTTTAAAAATAATAAGCGCTAAAAGCAAACTAAAAGCTTTGATAAGATAATTTTCTCATAAAATAAATTTAATGATTCGAATAAGAATGAAAGAGGATTTCGGTTTTTTTGCAGCTGTTTGTTTTTGATGAGTTGTGAAATAACACGATAATATCTGTAAAATTGTGACATATTGTGTATTTTTTTATCATTTAAGAGCATTTTTTTATTAATAAGCAATCCCTTTTTTTGGGTATCTGCATTTATTAAACTTATTAAATCCAAAAAGTTGATAGTTTTTATTTTAACAAATAAGTGAAATATCACATTAAAAGAGAAAGCTTGTCTTCGAAAATGAAGAAATTTCATTGTTTAGTGTAATTTAATGTAAGTGGTTTGTGAAAAATTATAAATAAAATTCCCCTTATTTTTTTGTTTAAAAAATAGTCAATCGCTATTTTAATTCATTTTTTTTCGTCAGCTGGGAATGGCCGGAATACAGCGCTTGGGGCATAACATTTTAATAAAGCGTGGTTTTGTACATCAATATTTTTAAAAAAAGTGATGTAAGTCACGTTTTGCGTGAAAGATGTCACATAAATTGTTTTTTGGAAATTTTATTGAACAATGAGTATGCCCTTGGGAGAAATGAAGATTGATTAGATTAATTAAAATATTTGCTAAACAATCCAATTCGAAAAAGTGGTGGCTAGATAATAAATTAATGGAGAATCCATCATGAATAAAATGACACAAGCTGCCTTGGCAGCATTGGTATTAGGTGCATGCTCAGCTAGCGTTTTCGCCGATGATGCGGCTAAAGGCGGCCGTGATAACGACAATGACCGCTGGAAAGGCTGTACTGAAGTTGGCTGCAGTAAAGATATTCCAATCAAACTTACGGTGAAAAAAACCTGCACCATTTCTGATCCTAAAGATCTGGTGTTAAAAACAGATGCAACCAATGTGACTTCAAGCTATAGCGTAACTACAAATACGCATTATATTTTGAATTTAAGTACAGCAAATGCCAATACCAGCAACAATACGTTTGTGAAGAATGGCAGTGATAAAATTGATACAGTTATTACAACTGCGAGAACATCAGGCAGTGCAGGTCCGGCTGCTCCAGGTTGGGGCAACAACAACTATGCAGGCATGTCAGTGGATAATTTCACTGTGACAGCGCGTACCAAAGCAGTTGTACCTGCAACAGCAGCTTCGGGTGATTATACGGATACTTATAAAATCCGTGTTTATTACTAAGATGCTGAATGCAGAAAAAGCATTATTTAATTAAATAAAAAAATAAATAATCTGACTTGTTGCCAGCAATGAGTCAGATTTCTAAATAATAAAAGGGCGAATAAAAGGGCACAATCATGAAAAAAAAATTATTTGTTTTTATGACAACTCTAATGCTGGCAGCCAAAGCATCGGCAGGAGTCTCGGTCTCACCGGTTCAGCTGTTTATCGATAACCCCAATAAACTGAAATCTACCACTTTAACTTTAGAATCCGTGGATGAAACTGAAAAACGGGTCTTTGAAGTTAAGGTCTTTAAATGGACGCAGGATAGCCAGGGTGCAAATGTTCTGGAGCCAGACAATAGCCTTATTGTTAACCCTAAAAATTTTATTTTGCAGCCGAATAAGCGGCAAGCAATACGTATAGGTTTTCCCCAGGCTTCTACAGCAGCGCTTAATGGTGCGGGCGAACAGTCATGGCGGATCATTGTGGATGAGATTACGCCCGTAAACAACCAGCTGGCGGTTAAATTTCTTGTCAATTTCAATTTGCCGCTTTTTGTCGGCAAGCAAGATGATCTGAATGTCAAATTTGATGTGCAAAGTAATAAACTGGTGTTAAACAATCTTGCAAATTCGCATGTGCAAGTGACGAATTTAAAGGTTTTGAATGACCAGAAAAAAGTAATTTACAATAATGACACGATGGCATATGCCTTGCCAAAAAATAAATTAATCTATGATTTGAAAGATATCAATCTGAATCATGCAGAAAAATACAGTGTGATGCTTGAAACAAATAAGTCAAAAAAAGCGGTTGAAATGAAATTATCTAACTAATAACGGGAGAAACGCTATGACTATAAATAGAAAAATAATAGTCATTATGAATTTTTTCCTGGTTGTCAATGTATACGCCAATGAGCCGCCAGATGAAAAAATTATCGCCAACTTATGGATAAATGAGCTGAATCAAAACGTTGATGCAACACTGATTAAACACAATGCGAATTATTATATAGAGTGCGCTTTATTGACTGAACGCAAAGTTGATGGAGCCCGTTTGACCAAACTTGATGGAGCCGGTGATTTCTGTTTGGTTTCCACCGATCAGATGAAAGCGGCATTTGATGATGAAAGTCAGTCTATTAAGCTGAGCATTCCCAGCCAGTATTTTTTAGTCAGCCGCATAGGCGACTATGAGTTTGACCGCCCGGAAAAGGCCAGCTTAGGCGGCTTTATTAATTATGAAGTGCACTACAACCATACTCTTTTTTCAGATGGATACGATGGTTTAGTCGATGTCGGGATTTTTAAAAACTATTGGTTCTTTAAAAATTCCATGCTGTACAACAGCGAAGCAATGGATGAAAAAACCGTACGCTTAGGCACAAGCCTGGATATCGATTTCCCAGATAAATTAACCCGATTCACTTTTGGTGATACCACAACCGTTTCCAATCCATTTTTCAATTCATTGCGTTTTGCCGGAGTGAACTGGGGAACAAATTATTTAGAACGGCCGGGTTTTGTTTATTGGAACACGCCGCAAATACAAGGTACAGCGCGGCTGCCCTCAACTGTAGAACTCTATATGAATGGAGTGAAGATTTATAATCAAAAAGTCAGCCCGGGGGATTATGTGCTGCAGACTGGTTCACAAATCAACTATACCGGTAATGCGCAAATGGTCGTTGAAGATGTGCTGGGCAATCGAAGCATTAAAACCTTGCCAATTCTTGTGAATAATAAACTGCTGCGCAAGGGGCTCAGCGAGTACAGCATTTCATTGGGTAAGCTTCGCTATAATTATTATACTTCCAGTGATGATTATCGTGATTTTTTAACCAATATTTATTACCGCAAAGGGCTGCGTGATACAACCTCTTTAGGAACCAATATCTCCTATACCAAGGATCTTCAAAATACTGGGATTACCTGGACGCAAGGCTTGCCGTATTTTGTGCTTTTAGACACCCTTGTTCAGAATTCCAATTCTGATGACGGCTCGAAATTTTTATATGGCCTGTCTTTAAGCAAAGATTTTCTCAACATATCTTTGGGAATCAGTTCTAAATATTCAGAAGAGGGTTTCCGTTATGTAGGTGATGACCCGCTGCAGAACAATGCAGTGCCTGAATTCGAAAATTTTGCCTATATCGCTTTCAGTAACGTGCCTGTTTTTCAAAATATCAATATGAGCTATGCCGAGCAAAAATATTATGAGAACAGTGGATCTCCCTTTACTAACGACAAAATTTTCAATGTGGGTTTCAACCGGATGTTCGGGAATCAGTTTTCTTTCGGCCTAAGTTATTTCAAGCGCTTTGGCGATATTGAAGATAGCGGCGGAATTTTAAGCATGACCTATAATTTTGATACCCGCAATAAGGTTTATTTGAATTATAGCTCAAACGATAAAAATGGCAGTTTGCAGTATGTGCATGACAGCGGCAGTCAGGTCGGATTGGATTACGCCATTGGCGCTAACCGCCGTCAGGATGAAAATATTGCCACTTTAGATGTGACGGCTAAAACGCGTGCGGGTGACCTTAGCCTGCAGCATTATCAGTATGAGCATGAAAGTGAATCAACTGTCGGTTATAGCGGCGCTATCGCCTTCTTGAATGGTCAAATGAATTTTACAAAATCCATTAATAATGCTTTCGCGCTGGTCAAAGTTGGCAATTATTCAGGTGTGGATGTATTAAGCGCACTGAATCATGTCGAAAAAACCGATAAAAAAGGCTATGCCTTTGTGCACGATATTGTTCCTTATATTAAATACGATATTGGTTTTGATGAAAATCAGCTGCCTATCGAAGAAAAATTTGACAGCTCCACCAAGCCATTAACAGCACTGAATCAGCGTGGATATGTTGTAGATTTTCCAATTCAGCATACTTTCATGCTGACATTGCAGCCGCAAGATGCCAGCGGCGCGAATTTTAAACCAGGCTCGGAGCTTCATTTGGCGAATGGTGATGTGTATCCAATTACCTCGGATGGCTCGGTTACAGTATATGGCATGACTGTGGGAGCTCATAAAATGACAGTGCTCTATGGTGAGAATACTTCATGCACATTTAATGTGAATCTTACTGAGAAAGATGCAAAAGATGCTGCCCTGGGTTCTCAGCCGATGCGTATTGTCTGCAAGTAAGGAGTACGTGATGAAAATTAAATATATCTTAGGGTGTGCCGGCTTGCTGATTGCGATGAGCGGACATGCGCAGCAATGTCAAATTGACCGGATGACCTCAAGCCAGCTGCAGCTGAATGCGAGTACGCAAACCCGCTCAGCCTTATCTTTTAAGGTGAATTGTGATTTGAAATATGCAATTCAGTTTAGAACGCGAAATGCGCAGGGCACATCCGGCAAAAGTTATTTAACCAATGGACGCCTTGGCCGGTTGCAAACTCAAATGAATATTTCAGGAGGTTCCGGTTCGCACTGGGGCGCGCCAATGACTCAATCCGGCTTGGATCAATACATTGTGACTGTTCAATTGGTGGAAAAGCCGACTGCGCTGACGCCTGCCGGTGACTATACAGATGATTTATACATCAGCTTATTTTTTTAAAAGCATCAACAATACAGAGGCGTATTTAAAAGTTTTTTTGTGATCAAGCCCGAATGGTCAGCAGCCGCCAGCCTCAAGCATTGGCGGCTTTTTTTATTCCGTGTCTGGATGAATCCAGCGATGGTATTTCTCTGGGATTCTCAGCAGCGGAAATGCGGGCAGTATCGCTGAACTGTCATCGAAGCATCATCAAAATGAAAGAAATATCCCCTAAACTTCTGCTAAAACTCAAATGATAGGTAGGATATGGAACAGGCATCCGTATTTGGTCATTTAAAACAACAAGATTTTCCAGAAAGTTTTAAGTTTTATATTAAAAATAAAAATGCGCAGCATATTCAGCACGATCAGCGTGTTTTGAATGAGCTGGTCCGCCCGCGCCTAAGAATCGCGATTGTCACCGAAACCTGGCCGCCAGAAATCAATGGTGTCGCCTTGTCTTTATTGCAATTGTGCAAAGGGCTGCAGCGGCAGGGCCACAAAATTCTCCTGATCCGTCCGCAGCAAAAGCAGGCATGCAGCCATTTCGTTCCAAATAAAGAGTGTCTGGTGCTGGCGCAGTCTATTCCGCGCTATCCGAGCCTTAAATTTGGCTGGCCGCAGTATTTGAAAGTATCGGGCGCAATAGACGAGTTTATTCCAGATGTGGTGCATATTGTGACTGAAGGCCCGCTGGGTTTGGCCGCGCTGCAGGCCGCCAAAAGCAAGAATATTCCAGTTTCCAGCGGTTTCCATTCGGCTTTTCAGGATTTCAGCCGCTTCTTTGATTTGGCGTTTTTAATGAAGCCGGTGCAGCATTATTTACGCTGGTTTCACAACAATACCCAGCTGACCTGTGTGCCCAGTCAAAATACGGCACAGTCTTTGCAGGATTTAGGGGTGCTTTGCCCAATGGCCGTGGTCGGCCGCGGGGTGGATGTGGACTGCTTTAACCCTAAACATTATTCTGCGCCATTGCGCCAGCGCTGGGGCGCGGATGAGCAAACCGCCGTGCTGCTGTATGTAGGCCGGCTGTCTCCTGAAAAAGAAGTGAACCTGATTGTGAATGCTTTTGCGGCCATGCAAAAAAACAGTACGAAAAAGGCGGTTTTAGTGATTGTCGGCGATGGGCCGGAGCGCGAAAAACTGCAGCGTTTAGGGCAATCCTTGCGTGTGATTTTTACCGGCAGCTTAAGCGGCGCCAAGCTGTCAGAAGCATATGCGAGCGCAGATGCTTTTGTGTTTGCCAGTCAAGTTGAAACCTTTGGCAATGTAGTGCTGGAAGCGATGGCCAGCGGCCTGCCTGTGGTGGCTTATGACTATGCCTGCGCGCAGCAGCATGTGCGGCATCTGAGATCTGGGTGGTTATGCGCATTGGGCGATGCTGCCGCATTTATCGGATTTATGCAGCGGCTGCCGGACAGGCCAACACTGAAGCAGATGGGGCTGAATGCAAGAAGCGATATTCAGGATGTGGGCTGGCGGCATCCCGTCCAGCAATTCGAACAGGCGCTGTACTCTGCGGCGCAGGCCAAGACTTGATGGACTGAGCACAGCAGCGGCACTCGAGGAGAGAACAATGAAATTTAAAAATGCAAAAATAAGAATGCTTGATCTCGATTTAAAAGGCTGTATTTACCTCAACACTTTCTCACGCTCAGAACGGGTGACGCAATTTTTTAAAATCATCAGCCGTTTGGGCGATGGCATGTTTTGGTATGTCATGCTGGGCGCGGTGTGGATTTTGCAGGGGCTGATGTTTGGCCTGCAAATGCTGTATATGCTGCTTGGCGGCTCAGTCGGAACCAGCATTTATAAGGTATTAAAAAAGAAAACAGTGCGTCCGCGGCCTTATCAAGTGCATCAGGTGATCCGGCTGGGCGAGCGCCCGCTGGATCATTTCAGTTTTCCATCCGGGCACACGCTGCATGCGGTGATGGCGACAACGGTGCTGGGCTATGTGCAGCCGATTCTGCTGCTGTTCATGCTGCCATTTACCGTGCTGGTGGCGCTGTCGCGCATGGTGCTGGGGCTGCATTATCCCAGCGATGTGGCGGTTGGTGCTTTAATTGGCGGTACAGTAGCGAGCGCAATTGTATTGTCTGCGCCAGTATTTAATATTGCGCTGTAAACGCCGCATTGTAAAAATCAGGCGGCAAAAATCGCGCAGTTTTCGGAAATTTGTTAAAGTACGGCATTATTCAAACGATGTTGGGAAAACCTATGGGTTTACGCTGGACAGATACTATCGATATTGCGATTGAGCTTTATGACGCGCATCCGGATGTGGATCCGCAGTGGGTCCGCTTTACCGATTTGCATGCATGGGTATGCGCGCTGCCGGATTTCTCAGACAACCCTGAAAAATCGACAGAAGGTTTGCTTGAAGCGATTCAAATGGCTTGGATTGACGAAGCAAGCTGACATTGCGTCGAAAAAAGCAATTTTTTTACATCTTAAAAGCAGAAAATAGCGCATTATTCGGTATAATGCGCCAAATTTTCCTGTCAAATTGACTCAAGGAGCCTATCATGGCTATCGAACGTACTTTATCTATCGTAAAACCAGATGCAGTTGCTAAAAACCACATCGGCGACATCTTTGCCCGTTTTGAAAAAGCTGGCCTTAAAATTGTTGCAACTAAAATGAAACACTTGACTCAAGCTGAAGCTGAAGGCTTCTACGCTGAGCACAAAGAACGCGGTTTCTTTGCTGACCTAGTTGCATTCATGACTTCTGGTCCAGTTGTTGTTTCAGTTCTTGAAGGCGAAAACGCAGTTCTTGCTCACCGCGACATCCTTGGCGCAACTAACCCTAAAGAAGCTGCTCCAGGCACTATCCGCGCTGACTTCGCTGTAAGCATCGACGAAAACGCTGCTCACGGTTCTGACTCTGTAGCATCTGCTGACCGTGAAGTTAACTACTTCTTCGCTCAAACTGAGATTGCTCCGCGTACTCGTTAATTCGAAGTATTCAAACCAGATAAGTGTTATTATACTTATCTGGTTTTTTTATTCCCTGAATAAAACTTTGCTCGTTTATTGAGCTTCTCCTTTCATCTTTAGACATGGTTTAGGTAATTACACATGAGTACTGAAGTAGTCGCTGTCTCTGCAGTTTCGGCTGAACAGCAGCAATCTCCATCCGCTCCTGCACAGCAAAATGCTGTGGAGAAAGTGAATTTACTCGGCATGTCGCGTCCGCAAATGGAAAAATTCTTCGAAGACATGGGCGAGAAGAAATTCCGTGCCGGGCAGGTGATGAAATGGATTCACCAGTTCTTTGTCACAGATTTTGCTGAGATGACCAATATCTCAGGCAAATTGCGTGAAAAACTGGAAAAGATTTGTGAAATTAAAGCGCCGGAAGTGGTGCATAAAAACTATTCGAAAGACGGCACGCGTAAGTGGGTGTTCCGTGTCGGTGATGGCGCGGGTTCATTGGTGGAAACCGTGCTGATTCCTGCTGACGACAAAACCGGCGCGCGCAAGACCTTGTGCATTTCTTCACAAGTAGGCTGTGCGCTGGACTGTTCATTCTGCTCGACTGGAAAGCAAGGTTTTCAGCGCGATTTAAGCCAAGCGGAAATCATTGGCCAGCTGTGGATGGCAAACTATTCATATATGGAAGATGTGCCAGTGGCGGAGCGTGAACGTTCAGTAACCAACGTGGTGATGATGGGCATGGGTGAGCCGTTGCTGAACTACGATGCGGTATTGAATTCTATGCGCATCATGCTGGATGACTTTGCATACGGCATGTCTAAGCGCCGCGTGACGCTATCGACTTCAGGTGTGGTGCCGAAAATTGATCAATTGGCGCAGGATATTGATGTGGCTTTGGCGATTTCCCTGCATGCGCCGAATGATGAATTGCGCAACGAATTGGTGCCGATCAATAAAAAATATCCATTGGAACAGCTGATTGCTGCTTGCCAACGCTATATCGCCAAAGACGGCAATGAAAGTTCACGCAAGCATGTGACCATTGAATATGTGATGCTGGATGGGGTGAATGATAAGCCCGAGCATGCACAGCAAATGCTGAAACTGCTGAAAAATCTGCCGAGCAAAATTAATTTAATTCCATTTAATCCGTTCCCGCACGCGCCATATGGCCGTTCAAGCCGGAATCGGATTATTTCTTTCCAAAAAACTTTGTCTGATGCCGGTTTTGTGTGTACGATTCGTCAGACACGCGGCGATGATATTGATGCTGCGTGCGGACAGCTTGTGGGGCAAGTTGCTGACCGTACCCGCCGTGCGGAACAGTGGAAGAAAAAAGTAGCGCAGCAAAATGAGATTCTGCGCTCAGAAGGATAATAAGAGGCAGCCAATTGAGAACCTTAACGTATAAATTTGCTTTTATGACATCTTTATGCCTGTCTGCAGTTTTGTTGACAGCATGCCAGACAACTCAAACTCTAGGACAAAAAGATCCGGAAAAAGCAGCCAAAGTACGTGCTCAAATGGCAGGTGAATTTCTGCGAACTGGCGATTTGGATGCGGCAAAACGTACGCTGGATCAAGCGCTGGAGCAGAATTCGCGTGATGCGCAGGCGAATATGATGATGGGCGTGCTGCTGCAGCAGGAAGGCAGCAAGCTGAATATGGAAAAAGCTGATGGCTATTTCCGCAAAGCGATTTCGGTAGACCCTAAAAATGCGCAGGCGCGTAACAACTATGGTACGTATTTGTATCAGGTTGGGCGCTATAATGATGCGCTTGAACAATTGAATATCGCTGGTTCTACTTTGGGCTATGATCAGCGGGCTCAATCGCTTGAAAATGCCGGCCAAATTTACGTGAAATTGGGTGATAAAGCGAATGCTGAAAAAACATTCAAGCAGGCGCTGCAAATTAATCGTGATTCCTATGTTTCAATGTTAGAGTTGGCGGAAATCTTTTATTTGAACCAGCAAACCAATGCCGCAACCCAAATGTATGAACAATTTGTACGCGGCGTAGGGCAACAAAATCAGGGCGCACGCGCGCTTTGGGTTGGTATCCGCACCGCGCGTGCGAATGGGGATAAAATGGGAACGCAGGAGCTGGTGAATCAGCTGCGTGCGCTGTACCCGGAAAGTCCTGAATACCAGCGTTATTTGCAATTACAGTACAGTACTGAGGCCGTATGGAAGTAAATCCTAATTCACCGCAATCGAATGCTTCGAGCGCAGCTCCCAATGCGTTAGGAAATGTACAGCGTCCGGGTGAGTACTTGCGTCAAATCCGTATTGCTCAAAAGCTTGAGCTGGAAGATGCGGCGAAGGAATTGAATATTCCTGTGAAAGCCCTGACGGCGCTTGAACAGGATGATTATAAAGCATTGCCGGAAGCGACTTTTATTAAAGGCTATTACCGGACCTATGCAAAATATTTGAAAGTCGATGCCACCAGCATCATTCAGCGTTTTGATGATATTTATGCCAATGATACTGGCCTTCTGCCGAATCATGCGCTGAATAATTCTCCGATTAAAATTATGGGGAAACTGCCGGGTTCAAACCGTGACCGCAACCGCAAATGGCTGAAGCGCGGCTTGCTGGTTATTGCGGTGATTGCCGTGATCGGCATTCTGGTTTCAGTCGTGCAGAACATGTCCGGCAGCACAGATGCGGAAAGCGCAGCGGTGCAGGAAACGCCTGAAGTGCAGGTTCTCAATATGAATGGCGCTGCGGCCGTTTCTGGCGATCAGCTGAGCCTGAACTTCAGCACTCCGACTTCTGTGCATATTGTCGATGCGACAGGCAAGGTCTTGGCGACAGGCCGTCAGGCGTCTGCATTGAATTTAAATGGCGAAGCGCCGTTCCAAATCCGTTTGGATGATGCGGATGCTGTGTCATTAAGCTTAAATAATGAAAGCATTTCATTGTCGCCATATACCGTAAACGGCAAAGCAGATTTCCGTTTATCACGTTAATGGCCAGGGGTAGAGTGAAATCATGATTGTAAATCCAATTCAGCGCCGTCCAACCCGAAAAATCCGCGTGGGCTCGGTGTATGTGGGCGGTGATGCGCCCATCAGCATCCAAAGCATGACCAATACAGAAACTTGCGATGTAGATGCAACCGTTGCGCAGATTCAGCGCTGTGTGGATGTCGGTGCAGACATCATGCGTGTTTCTGTGCCAACGATGGAAGCGGCTGAAGCCTTTGGCGAAATCCGCAAGCGTGTCACTGTTCCGCTGGTGGCAGATATTCATTTTGATTATAAAATCGCGCTGAAAGTTGCTGATTTAGGCGCAGACTGCCTGCGCATTAACCCTGGCAATATCGGTTCAGAAGCCAAAATTCGGGAAGTCGTTGCTGCTGCGCGCCATAACGATATCTCCATGCGTATCGGGGTCAATGCCGGCTCACTGGAAAAAGATATTCAAAAGAAATACGGCGAACCGACAGGCCAAGCTTTGCTTGAATCGGCAATGCGCCATATTGATATCTTAGACCGTCTGGATTTTCACGAATTTAAAGTTTCCGTTAAAGCATCGAATGTGTTTTTAACCATGGACGCGTACCGTTTGCTGTCTGCCCAAATTGACAATCCATTGCATTTGGGCGTGACGGAAGCCGGCGTTTACCGTACAGGCTCTGTGAAATCAGCCATTGCGCTGGGCGGCCTGCTGATGGAAGGCATAGGCGATACCATGCGTATTTCGCTGGCGGCTGAACCGGAAGAAGAAATTAAAATCGGTTTTGATATTTTAAAATCACTCGGCCTGCGCTCCAACGGCATTAACTTTATTGCCTGCCCAAGCTGTTCGCGTCAGGAATTCAACGTCATTAAAGTGATGCAGACTTTGGAAGAGCGCTTGGAAGACATCCGCACGCCAATGGATGTGTCTGTGATTGGCTGCAAAGTGAATGGCCCTGGTGAAGCGAAAGAAGCGGATATCGGCGTGGTAGGTGCAAGTCCGCGTTCGCTGGTGTATCGTAATGGCGAGAAAAGTCATTTAATTGACACAAATCAGTTGGTTGATGAAATCGAAACAATGGTTCGTCAACGTGTTCAGGCGCTTGAAGAAGCAAAATCTAAAGAAATTATACGCAGTAAATCATGAGTTCAATTGTCGCAATTAAAGGTTTTAACGATATCCTTCCAACGCAAACCCCTGCGTGGAGACGTCTTGAGCAGCATTTAGCATCATTAATGGATGCTTATGGCTATCAGCAAATCCGCTTGCCGATCGTTGAGCAGACCAATCTGTTTAAACGTTCTATCGGCGATGCAACCGATATCGTCGAAAAAGAAATGTATACCTTCTTGGATAAAGGCAATCCACCTGAATCTTTGACTTTGCGCCCTGAAGGCACTGCGGGCTGCGTGCGCGCTATGCTGGAACACAATCTGCTGCGCGGCGCTGCGCCCCGCGTTTGGTATGTGGGCCCAATGTTCCGCTATGAAAAGCCGCAAAAAGGCCGCTACCGCCAATTCCATCAGTTTGGCGTGGAAACATTCGGCGTATCAACACCAGATCAGGATGCTGAACTGATTTTGATGACTGCGCGTTTATGGAAGCGCATGGGCGTTGCCGACAAAGTGCAGCTGGAACTGAATACTTTAGGTGAGTTGGATGAGCGCGCCGCTTACCGTGCCGCCTTGGTTGAGTTTTTAGAAACACACAAAGCAGATTTAGATGAAGATTCACAGCGCCGTTTAACAACGAATCCGCTGCGTATTCTGGATTCGAAAGACGCGAAAACTCAATCTATTTTGGAAAATGCGCCGAAACTGCATGATTTCATGGGGGAAGGCACCATGAATCATTTCGCGCAATTGCAGCAGTATTTGAGCGATGCCGGCGTGAAGTTTGTGATCAATCAGAAACTGGTCCGCGGTTTGGATTATTACAACAAAACTGTTTTTGAATGGACTACAACGCTGCTGGGCTCGCAAGGTACCGTGTGCGCTGGCGGCCGTTATGACGGCTTGGTTGGCCAGCTGAAAGGCAAAGTGGATCAAACGGTACCTGCAGTCGGTTTTGCGATGGGCATGGAGCGCTTGCTTCTGCTTTTGGAACAGGTCGAAGACAATACGCCAGTGCGTGACTGCGAAGTGTTCCTGGTTTCAGATCCAGCGACGCAAGGCAAGGCGCTGGTGCTGGCAGAACAGATCCGTGATCAGCTGGAAGCTGCAAACAGTGCAATCCGCCTGAAAGTCGGTTCACAAGGCTCAATGAAGTCGCAGATGAAAAAAGCCGACCAAGCGGGCGCTTTATATGCGCTGATTTTCGGTGAGCGTGAGCTGGAAGCGCAGCAGGTGCTGGTTAAAGAGCTGGCAACTGCGGAGCAAGCTGAAGTTGCGGTAGGCGGCATTGTGCCATTTATCATTGATAAAATTTCTTCAAAATAAGCCATAAAACATAAGGAAAGGGTCGTCAAATGAACGCGCTAAGTGATGATGAGCAACTTGATAATTTAAAATCTTTCACGAAGAAATACGGCTCTGCCATCGTGAGCGGGATTTTAATTGCGTTGATTGCCTTTTTCGGCTGGGAATATTGGCAGAAGAAAACTTTGGCTGAGTCACAGACGGCAACCGCCAAAGTGCAGCAGCTGATGGACAGCGCCCGATCTGCGCAAGGCGATGCATTTTCACAGCTGTCGACTTCTGCTGACAGCATTATGAAAGAAGCGCCGGATTCGCCGCAAGCGGTTCAAGCGCAGCTGGTGATGGCGAAATTGGCTTATGACAAAGCCGATTATGCCGGCGCTGAAAAAGCCTTGAAGAAAGTCGAAAATGCTAAAATTAGCGATGACGGTTTGCTGCAAATTGTTAAGCTGCGTTTGGCTTATGCGCAGCTGGCGCAAAAGAAATATGATGACGCGCTGAAAACGCTGGACGCTGTGAAGGATCCTGCATTTAAAGCGACTGCGGATGAAGCGCGCGGCGACATCTATGTTGCTAAAAATGATCTTGAAAATGCGAAAAAAGTATATCAAAGTGCATGGAATGCATTGCTTGAACGTAAAGAAGAACGTCAAATTTTACAAATTAAACTCGAAAGTGTAGGCGTTTTAGTCGATGATCCTGAAATCGAACGCCCGATTTTAGAGACCCACGTGGAAGAAGCTGAATGAATAGAAAATACAAAATTGCGTGTGCACTGACAGTTTTAACGCTTGCGCTTGCAGGCTGCGCCAATAAAGGCGTTAAAGTCGAAGAGGCTAAACCGAATCCGCTGCCGAAGCTTCAGCAGGGGAAAACACTGGTTCCTGTATTTTCTCAAAATGTCGCTTCTACAGATGAAGCCGATCCTTTGCGCATGCGCTTGGATGTAGATAACGGCGTCATTTTTGTGATCAATCCAAAGGGTGAGGTGGAAGCCTATCAAGGCAAGCAGCGCCTGTGGCAAAAGAAAATTTCAAAACTGGGCCTAAGCTCAGGTGTTGAAGCGAAAGACGGCATTGTGGTGGTCGGCAATCAAAAAGGCCAGCTGTTTGCGCTGGATCAGGCAACAGGCGAGACCAAATGGACAGCGCAGCTGTCTGGCGCCATTCTTGCGCCGTCTTTAATTCAAGCCGGCCGGGTGATTACCGTGGCGAATGACGGTACCATATTTGCCCATGAAGTGGAAACAGGCAAACAGGCGTGGACCTACAGCCTGCCGAATGTTCAGTTCAGCCTGCGCGGCCAGGCGGCGCCAGTGGCTTTGGATGCCCGCAATGTGCTGATTGCTTCTGCAAATGCCTATCTGTATGCCATTGATGCAATCAGCGGCACGCCTAAACTGCAGCGCCGTGTTGCCGTTTCGGATGGCCGTTCAGATATTTCGCGTTTAATTGATATAGATGGCGAACCTGCGGTGGCAGGCCAGTTTGTGGTGACCACGAGCTATCAAGGCCAAGTGACCGTTCTGGATTTGGCTTCCCAGCAAGTGGTGTGGAGCGAGGATGCCAGCAGCATTCAGCGTCCGGAAGTGAAGGGCAATGGCGTGTTTGTTGCACAAACGGACGGTAAAATCACCGCGTATGAAATTACCACAGGGCAAAAACTGTGGGAAAATGACCAGCTGCTGAACCGCCAGCTGAGCAATCCGGTCATGCTGGGCAATGATTTGGTGGTGGGTGACCTGGATGGCGTGCTGCACTTGATTGATCCAAGCACAGGCACGATTATCGGCCGCTCTAAAACCAGCGGTGAAGTGCGGACATTGCGCGTCATTGACAATCAGCTTTACGTGTCTACACGCAAAGGCGCAATGAGTGTCTGGCAGAATCGTTAATTTTTGCAGCTTATGTTAAAATAGGCGCACCGTATTTTTTTGACACGGGGGATTGAGCATTCAATGCCCCGTGTTTTATTTATTTTGGCTAAATTTTTCTTCCATTGTTTCTGATTGTTCAGACCAGACCAAACTGGCTGATCTTGAATAAAGGTTAATCTATGAAACCCGTAATTGCGCTCATTGGTCGTCCGAACGTCGGAAAATCAACGTTGTTTAACCAGATTACCAAGAGCCGTGATGCTCTCGTTGCTGACTTTGCTGGTCTGACTCGTGACCGTAAATACGGTGATGCGACCTATCAAAATAAATCCTTCATTGTGGTTGATACTGGTGGTATCGGCGAAACAGAAGGTGGTATTGACTCTTACATGGCAGAGCAATCGAAAACTGCGATTCATGAAGCGGATATGATCATTCTTGTGGTGGATGCCCGCGCTGGATTGCTGGCGTCTGACGAGCAGATTGCCCGTGACCTGCGCACTTTAGGCAAAAAAGTCTTTTTGGTCGCCAACAAAGTTGATGGCGTGCATGCAGAAGCTGCGCTGGTCGAGTTTTATAAGCTGGGCATGGGCGAGCCGATGCAAGTGGCTGCCAGCCATGGCCGCGGCGTACAGCAAATGCTAGAAGAAGTGCTGGCGGATGTGCCTGAAGATGAAAATCCAGATGAGCACGATAAAGACACCGGCCTGCGTTTAGCAATTATCGGCCGTCCCAACGTGGGCAAATCGACGCTGGTCAACCGCCTGCTGGGTGAAGACCGTGTGGTGGCATTTGACCAACCGGGCACGACACGTGACTCGATTTATATTCCATTCGAACGTGATGGTCGTAAATACACTTTAATTGATACCGCGGGTGTGCGTCGTAAAGGTAAAGTTGATGAAATGATTGAGAAATTCTCAATTGTGAAAACTTTACAAGCGATGAAAGATGCACACGTGGTGGTGATTGTGGTCGATGCCCGTGATGGTATTGTGGAGCAGGACCTGCACTTGATTGGCTATGCGCTGGAAGCTGGCCGGGCGATGGTCATTGCCATCAACAAGTGGGATAACATGACCGACTATGACCGCAAGCAGTGCAAGCTGGATGTGGAGCGCCGTTTCGACTTTATTCCTTGGGCTAAAATCCACTTGATTTCAGCACTGCATGGCACAGGTGTCGGTGATCTTTATCCGTCCATTCACCGCGCTTATGATTCTTCGCATTTAAAAGTATCGCCAGCGAAATTAACGCAGATCCTGAATGATGCAACTGATGCGCATCAGCCGCCGAGCGTGCAGGGCCGCCGCATTAAAATGCGCTATGCGCATATGGGCGGACAAAACCCGCCGACAATCGTGGTGCACGGCAATAAGGTCGATAAAACGCCAGCCGATTACCGCCGCTATTTAGAAAACGTGTTCCGTAAAGTGTATAAGCTGGAAGGGACGCCGGTGAAGATTGAGTTCAAAACCTCTGAAAACCCGTTTGAAGGCCGTAAATCGCAACTGGATGAACGTACAGCAGCCCGTAAGCGCCGTTATGTGCAGAAATTCAAGAAGGCTGAAAAGAAATTTAAACGCGGCTGATGGCTGTGTTGAGTTAAAAAAACCCGCATTTCTGCGGGTTTTTTTATCAGCTGCACATCATGCGCGTTGCATTGAAAACATCAAAACATAAAAATAAATTTGAAGATTTGCGCTTATTTCTGAGCAATCCACAAGTTGCTCATGCGGTTGATAAACTGCGGGCTGATTTTGGATAGGCTGAATAGCACTTTGGTTTTTAGCCCGACTGGGCGGTGCGTTGGAGTCAAGGCATGCGCTTTCAGGGTCGCTAAACGGTAAATCTGTTCGGCAACGTCATCCGGTGTCAAATTGACGCCCA
This sequence comes from Acinetobacter sp., assembly GCF_041919735.1. Lineage (GTDB taxonomy): Bacteria > Pseudomonadota > Gammaproteobacteria > Pseudomonadales > Moraxellaceae > Acinetobacter. The sequence continues at coordinate 45,185 of NZ_JAYRTF010000011.1, read as the reverse complement.
TCTTGCGGATGCTTTCGGCATCCATATCCTTTACCATTGCCGTTTGCACAAACAGCGGCATGACATCCAATACCCGGATGCCGTACTTTTGCCATTCAATATCCAGGCTTTCGGTCAGGCCGCGCACGGCAAATTTGCTGGCGGAATAGCTGGCTAAATCGGCCTGTCCATAGATCGCGGAGGCGGAGGACAGGTTGATGACACGGGCGGAACGGGCTTGCTTCAGGTACGGCAGCGCGGCATGGCAGCCATTGATGACCCCTTTGACATTAATATCAATGGTGCGGTGATGCGCGGCGATATCGGTTTCTTCAAACGCGCCGGAATACAGCACGCCTGCATTATTGATTAAGATATTCAGTCCGCCGGCCCATTGGCAGAATTCCGCTAAGGTGGCATGCCAATGCTCAATGTTGGCGACATCCAATAGTCCTGCTTTGGCATTGGGCCCCAGCTGCTCGGCCAGCTGCTGCGCTTGGACGGCGTTAATGTCATAAATGCCGACTTTATAGCCTTGGCTGTAAAATAATTTGGCTGCTGCTGCGCCGATGCCTTGGCTTGCGCCGCTAATCAAGATGCTGGGCATGTTATTCTTCTCGCTGTCTTTTTATTTATCCAGTTTCAGAGCATAGCAAATTCTGGTGCCGAAAAAAGAGACAGGTTTAAAAAATCCAAATGAATTATCGAGGTGCCGAATGGAACAGCTGCTGAATATCATGCGTGAATTGCGTCAGAAATGCCCGTGGGATCAGCAGCAGACGCCGGAATCTTTAACGCGGTATGCGATAGAAGAAGCTTATGAGGTGGAAGCTGCCGTGCGTGATGGCCAAGCGGAAGAGGTGCGGGATGAGCTGGGGGATTTGCTGCTGCAGGTGGTGTTCCAGTCGCAAATGTACAGCGAGCAGGGGGCTTTTGATTTTCAAGATGTGGTGCAGGCGATTTGTAAAAAATTAGTGCGGCGCCATCCGCATGTTTTTGAAGCAGAAAAATTCAGCCAGCTGAGTGCGGAAGATGTCGCAGTATTGTGGCAAGAGATTAAGCAGCAGGAAAAAGCCGGCAAGCCGCAGTCACGGCTAGATCAAATCAAGCACGGCCCCGCGCTGCAGCAGGCGGAAGGCATTCAAAAAAATGCCGCTGCGATCGGTTTTGATTTTGCCAGTGCCGAAGATGCCTATGTCAAATTAGAAGAAGAATTAGATGAATTTAAACAAGCGCTTAAAGATCAGAATTCCGACGAAATGATGGAAGAATTTGGCGACTGCTTATTTTCTCTGGTGAATATAGGCCGTAAACTGGGCATCTCGAGTGAAATGGCGTTATTGGGCACTGTCCATAAATTCCGCACCCGGTTTGCCTACATTGAACAGCAGGCAGAATTGAATAATAAAAAGATAGAAGACCTGTCATTGACTGAAATGGATCAGCTTTGGGATCAGGCAAAACAACAATTTAAACAGCAGGCCTTATATGAAAAACCGCAGCTTGAATAAATTCCAGCTTTTAATGGTGCTGATGCTTTTGCTCGGCATCAGCATCGGCATGAGTTATGCGGCATCGCCGGTAAACAGCAATTATCAGCAATGGAAATCTGAGCAGCAAAACCAAGACTGGCAGCTGAAAACTCAAGATCAGCAGCGCCCCGCGGCTTCGGCGTTGCAGAATCATTATTTATCGAAACCTGCTTTGAGCCAGTCAACTTCAACCTCATCTTCATCGGCAAACAGCAAATCCGTTTCATCTGCATCGGCAAACAGTCAAAAAATTCGGCTGAATTCGGCCAGCGCTGAACAGTTTCAGCAATTAAGCGGCATTGGTCAGAAAAAAGCGGAAGCGATTGTGGATTACCGGAGCAAGAACGGAAAGTTTAAAAGCATTGAGCAAATTCAGGAGGTCAAAGGCATTGGCCCTGCAATTTTTGCCAAGAATAAAGAGCGTTTAGCCTTATAGCATGGCAGAAAAAAACCGTATTTTCGGGCATTAAAAGCCGGCGCTTTGCATTTGCAGCAGGAGAATCAAATTGCCCTTTGATTGTGTTAGAGATATGATTAGCAACATCTTAAGATTTTACGTTCAGACGTAGGAGACAGCGTCTTTTGCAAACTTTGCGCGCGTCAAAATGCGGTTTATCCACCGCACAATTACCTTCTTCCATTTTAGATGTGATTGATGCCTTAACCAAGGCAGGCTATGAAGCTTATATCGTCGGCGGCGGTGTACGTGACTTGATGTTGGGTCTCAATCCGAAGGACTACGATGCTGTCACCAATGCCACTCCATCTCAAGTAAAAGAAGTTTTCGGACGTCGCTGCCGCATTATCGGCCGCCGTTTTGAGCTGGCTCATGTCTATTCAGGCCGCGAACTGATTGAAGTGGCGACCTTCCGCGCGCCGCCGAAGAAGGCGGTGACTTCATCTGCCGGCATGATTCTGCGCGACAATAATTGGGGAACCATCGAGCAGGATTTTGCCCGCCGCGACTTTTCCATTAATGCGCTGTATTACCAGCCGCGTAAAAATGAAGTCTTGGATTTCTGCAACGCGGTCGATGATATCAATCATAAGACCCTGCGCCTGCTGGGCGACCCGATGCTGCGTTTTGAAGAGGATCCGGTGCGGATGCTGCGGACGCTGCGTTTTGCGGCCAAGCTGAATTTCAGTATTGATGAAAAAATTCTGGATATTTTTACCCCAGAAATTACCCAGCTGCTGCGTGATGTCTCTCCGCACCGCCTGTACGATGAGTCGCAGAAACTCTTTACCATGGGGCATCTCAACCGCGTGATGCCGATGCTGATCGATTTTGGCATTTGGCGCCAGCTGTTTGCAGATATTAAGCCTGAAATTACCCCGTTCATTGAACGCGCTGCGAAGAATACCGATCAGCGGATTTCAATTGGCAAAACCATTAACCCGGCATTTTTCTATGCCGTGCTGCTGTGGAAACCGTTCCTGGAGCGCTGTGATTTTTATGCCAGCAAAGGTGTCGTGCCAGCAGAAGCCCGTGCTCAAGCCGGTTTGGATGTGCTGAAGCGTCAAGCGACACGCACCATTATTCCGCGTTTTGCTGAAACCTTCATCCGCGAGGTTTGGGAAATGCAAACCCGCTTGCTGAATCCAAAACCGCAGCAAATTGAAGCGCTGTCCAGCCATGCGCGTTTCCGCGCCGGCTTTGACTTTTTGCTGCTGCGTGAAAAATCAGGCGATAGCGACACGCAAGGCATGGGCACCTGGTGGGAAAACTATCAGACGCTGTCTATTGATGAGCGTGAACGCGCGATTGCAGACTATAACCGCCAGCGCGCGAAGAACCGCCGCAAAGCATCCCATGCTGCCGCGGAAGAAAGCAAAGTGAATGCTGCTGTGCAGCAGGCTGAAATTGAACCGTTGGTGAATGAGCCTGAACCGCGCAGCCGCCGTGCACGCAAAGCCAAAACAGCATCAGGCGAGCGCCGCCCATTTGCAGCATCCAATACTGCTGATGGAATCAGTTCTGATCACCCGATTTTAAAACGCAAGCGCGTGCAGCGTGATTTAAGCCAAGTGGTTTTTGGGCCAACGCAATGAGCACGGTGAGCTATATCGGGCTGGGCAGCAACTTAGGAGATTCGCTGCAGATTTTGACCGATGCGGTCCATAAGCTGGGATCCTTAGGGGCGGTAAAAACCTCTAAGCTGTATCAAAGCCCGCCCATGGGGCCGCAGGATCAGCCCAATTACTTAAATGCAGTCGTGCAGCTGACGACTGATCTGGCGCCGCTGGCATTGCTGGATGAGCTGCAGCGCTTTGAGCAGGAATCGGGCCGTGTCCGCCTGCGCCGCTGGGGCGAGCGCACGCTGGATTTGGATCTGCTGATGTATGGACAGGAACAGATTGAAAATGAGCGCTTGACGGTCCCGCATGTTGGGGTGATGGAGCGTGATTTTGTTTTGATCCCGCTGCTGGATTTGGATGCAGGATTGCAGCTGAAAGGACAATTATTAAAAGATTTGCCGATTTTAGAACATCCGTCGCTTGAGGTGCTGGATGCTGGAAATTGGGCAAAGATTTAAAGTTTTAATGACCCTGAGATAGGGCCATCAGAGGAACATCTAGATGATTAGTCTAAGTGACTTAAGAAAATTTAAAGCGGAAGGCCGCAAATTCTCCTGCCTGACTTGCTATGATGCAAGCATGGCGAAAGCTATGGAAGTCGCTGAGATTGATACCATTTTGGTGGGTGATTCTTTGGGTATGACCATCCAAGGTCATGATTCGACATTGCCCGTTCAGGTCGAAGATATGGCCTATCATACGGCAGCGGTGCGCCGCGGCAACAGCCATGCCTTTATTCTGACCGATTTGCCGTTCATGAGCTACGCCACGCTGAATGATGCTTTAATCAGCGCTAAAACCATTATGCAGGCAGGCGCGCATATGGTGAAGCTGGAAGGCGGCGCATGGCTGGCGGAAACCGTTCAGGTGCTGACCCGCAACGGCATTCCGGTCTGTGTGCATTTGGGGCTGACACCGCAGTCGGTGCATGTGTTTGGCGGCTATAAAGTGCAGGCGCGTACCCGTGAAGCGGCTGATCAGCTGATTGCCGACTGTCAAGCGGTGGTGGATGCGGGCGCGGCAGTGCTATTGCTGGAATGCGTTCCTGCGCAAGTGGGCAAAGAAATCAGCGCGCTGTTCCCGAATACGCCAGTGATTGGCATTGGCGCGGGTGCAGAAACTGACGGACAGGTGCTGGTGGTTCAAGATATGCTGGGTTTGAACTTCAGCCATATCGCTAAATTTGTCCGCAATTTTATGAAAGAGCAGGCCGGTGAAACGGCTATTGTCGATGCCTTCAAGTCTTATCACAACGCGGTGATGGATGGGACATTCCCAGCCAAAGAACATACTTTCCAGATTGAGCTGTAAAACATGAAAACTGAAACTACCATTCAAGGTTTAGCTGCATCATTGCTGCCTGCACGCACTGCACGTAAAATTATCGGTTTCGTGCCGACCATGGGCAACCTGCATGAAGGGCATTTAAATTTGGTGCGTGAAGCGCGCAAGCTTTGCGATGTTGTTGTGGTCAGCATTTTTGTGAACCCGATTCAATTTGGCCCGAATGAAGATTTTGACAATTACCCGCGCACATTGGAGCAGGATCAGCGCTTATTGGCTGAAGCCGGCTGCGATATCGTTTTTGCGCCGACTGTTGAGCAAATGTATGGCAGCAAGCCGCGCCTGACCAATATTTCGGTGGGCGGCATTACCAATGATCTATGCGGCCTGCAGCGCCCGGGGCATTTTGACGGCGTGGCTGTAGTTGTGACCAAGCTGTTTAATATTGTGCAGCCGAACTATGCGTTCTTTGGTCAAAAAGATTATCAGCAGCTGGCGGTGATCCGCCAGTTTGTCCGTGATCTGAACATTCCGCTGGAAGTGATCGGCGTGCCGATTACCCGTGCGGAAGACGGCCTTGCGCTCAGTTCACGCAACGGTTACTTAAGTGCAGAACACCGTGCGGTTGCGCCAACGATCTATAAAACACTGAAAGCCGCAGAGCAGGCGCTGCTGTCAGGCCAAGCGCTGTCAGAAGTGTTAGCAGATATGAAATCAGCATTGACAGCTGCTGGCTTTGTTGTGGACTATGTAGAGGCACGGACAACAGAACTTCAAAAAATTGAACAATTTAATGAAGATGTTGTGCTGTTTGTAGCGGCAAAAATTGGCGCGACCCGCCTTATCGATAACCTGCAGGTTAAATATCCTGCATCATAAATGCTATAAAAAGGCAGCCATGCAATGAAGCGCATTTTAATTGTTACAGGTCAATCTGGTTCTGGAAAAAGTTCTGCGCTGCAGGTGCTTGAAGATCTTGGCTATTACTGTATAGATAATTTGCCTTTGGCCTTGCTGCCTGAAATCGTCGAAAAGCTGGACAAAGAAAATAATCTTGAACAGCTGGCGCTGGGCGTGGATGTCCGCAGCACGCGGGCCGACCTGCAAGAGTTTGACTTGGTTTTTCAGCAGCTGCAGCGCCATGGCACGGTGGATATCATCTATCTGACCACACGCGATCAGGAGCTGATTTCACGCTTCAGCGCGTCACGCCGCCCGCATCCATTATCCAGCCGCTTTAAAAGCCTGAATGAGTGCATTCAGGAAGAAAAGTCGCTGCTGCTGCCGATTCAATTGCGCTCAACTGTGCATATTGATACTACTGATAAAAGCGTGCACGATTTAAAGCATATTTTGCTGAGCAAGCTGGGGCAGGCGGATCAGCTGATCTTGATTTTGCAGTCTTTTGGCTTTAAGCATGGCATTCCGCTGGATGCCGATTATGTATTTGATGTGCGGCATTTGCCGAATCCGCATTGGGATTTAGAGTTAAGAAAATATTCGGGCTTGGATAAGCCGGTACAGAATTTTTTAGAACAAAGTCCGCAGACAGAAGAAATGTTTAAGGATATTTATCACTTTTTGGACAAATGGCTGCCGGCCTTTTCAGAGGGGCACCGCCACTATATGACAGTCTCGATTGGCTGTACCGGCGGGCAGCATCGTTCTGTTTATATTGTGGATAGACTAAAAAAAGCCCTTGAGGCAAAATGGTCTATTCAGGTCTTACATAGAGAAATGAAGCACTGGTCATGATAGACACAACTGTTGACGTAATTAATAAACTAGGTTTACATGCGCGTGCGTCTGGCAAACTGATTGAAGTCACCACAAAATTCAGCTCATCGATTCAGATCGGCAAGGGTGATAAATTGGTTGATGCGAAAAATATTATGTCCCTGCTCATGCTGGGTGCGGGCAAGGGTACAACTTTAAGAATAGTGATTGACGGTGCAGATGAAGAAAAAGCTTTATCTGAAGTTCAGGCACTGTTCGCAGCAAAATTTTACGAGGCAGATTAAACGTGGCACGTCGACCAAACCGCTATACTGAAGATGACTTTGATTCTCTAGAAGGGCGTGCGAGTAAAACTGAACAGAAGAAGGCTGTGCAGCGCATGGCGGCTTTAGGGGAGCAGCTGGCAGAGCTGAGCCCGAAGCAAATCAAAAATCTTCCTGTTGAAGAGCGTCTGATTGAAGCAATTTTAGATGCGCAAGCCATTACTTCTCATGAAGCGCGCCGCCGCCAATTTCAGCGTGTCGGCAAATTGCTGCGCAATGAAGATGAAACGGTGATTTTGTCTTATTTAACACCCAAACAAGGCGTGAAAAAAACTGCGCAGCTGCAGCGCTGGGTGGAGCGCATTATCAAAGATGGCGATCCTGCAATCAATGAATTCAGCAAAGTCTATAATGCGACAGAGCGCCATACGCTGCGCCAGCATTTGCTCCGTGTTCTGCGCGACATGAAAAATGAAGCGTCAGAAGAAGAGATCAAAGCTTCTAAGCTGAAGATGTTCAACTATGTGCAGCAGGTTGCGCTGATTTCGGACAATTGATTTCAGGCTGCTGATGCTATGCTGATCGAGCATGCATCATGCGCAGACAAGCAATAAAAAACGGCTCATAGAGCCGTTTTTTATTGCTGGAAATTCATCTGAATTAACTGAATTCACCGCTGGCGCGTTCTTTGGCCCATTCACGCAGTACGAACTTCTGAAGTTTGCCGGTTGATGTTTTCGGAATCTCAGTAATCACCACATCTTTGGGTACTTTAAAACGCGCAAGATGCTGCTTGCAGTATTCCATCAGCTCTTCAGGCGTTGCTGTCTTGCCGGTTTTAAGCTCGATAAAGGCGCAAGGCACTTCCTGCCAGCGCGGATCCGGCTTGGCCACCACCGCTGCTGTGAGCACTGCCGGATGCTGATACAGCACTTCTTCGACTTCCAGTGAGGAAATATTTTCACCGCCGGAAATGATCACATCTTTAGAGCGGTCAGTAATCTTGGCATAGCCGTCAGGCTGGCACACCGCCAAGTCGCCGGTATGGAACCAGCCGCCGGCAAAAGCTTCAGCGGTCGCTTCAGGGTTTTTCAGATAGCCTTTCATTACGATGTTGCCGCGGAACATGATTTCGCCCATGGTCTGGCCGTCATGCGGAACAGGCTGCATGGTTTCAGGGTCAATCACTTTCATGCCGTCCTGCAGCGGATAAGGCACGCCTTGGCGCGAGTGCAATTGTGCTTGTTCTTGAATGGAAAGGTCTGACCAACCTGCTTGTGAGGCACACAGTGCAGAAGGGCCATAGGTTTCGGTCAAACCATAGACATGCGTGACATTAATACCAATATTACGCATCCCTTCAATAATCGCCGCAGGCGGCGCAGCACCAGCCACCATCACTTCAACGCGGTGATCAAATGGCGTTTTTTTCTCTTCTGGTGTATTGATCAGCATCGACAACACGATTGGCGCGCCGCAGAAGTAATCAACTTTGTGTTCTGCAATCAATTTAAAAATCAGTTCAGGATCAATCTTGCGCAGGCAGACGTTGGTGCCGCCATTGGCCGCCATAGTCCATGCAAAGCACCAGCCGTTGCAGTGGAACAGAGGTAGTGTCCAAAGATACGTTGCACGTGGCGTCATACCACAGGCAATGATGTTGCTGGCTGCATTGATATAAGCACCACGGTGATGATAGACCACGCCTTTCGGGTTGCCTGTTGTTCCTGAGGTATAGCTTAAGCTGATTGCATCCCATTCGTCTGATGGCAAGTGCCATTCAAAGTCGGCATCGCCTTGTGCAATCCAGTCTTCAAATTCAATTTGGCCAATTGGGCTGGCTGTACCTTCAAATTCAGCATCCGCCACATCAATCACATAAATCTCTTGATCGATTAGAGCCAGCGCTTCGGTTGCGACTTGGGTAAATTCTGGGTCAACTAACAGGACTTTGGTTTCTGCATGCTCAAGCATGAAAGCAATGGTTTTTGCATCCAGACGCGTATTTAAGGTGTTGAGCACGGCACCTGCCATGGGTGCCGCAAAGTGCGCTTCAACCATGGCTGGCACGTTCGGTAAAAGGACCGAAACCGTATCATTTTTACCAATGCCCAATTGCTGCAATTGATGCGCAAATTGGCGGCAGCGGTTATAGGTTTGGCGCCATGAAATATGACGATCACCATGGATAATGGCATCCTGATTTGGATAAATATAAGCTGCACGCTCTAAATAACGTAGAGGTGAAAGTGCAACAAAATTCGCCGGGGTCCGTGGCAATTCATCGTATGCGCTAACCATTGTGATACTCCAAGTCCATGTATATTTGTTTTCAATCTGACTTAACAATAATTCAGTAGGGCTATATTCTGCATTTATGCTTTAGTCGAGTATTTGCACTAAAAACATAAGCAATTGATAATTCATCTAATAAAAATAACTGAGTGGGTGGAAATGAACGCGGTGGTTCTAAAAATTGCTTTATTCACTTAAATAAATTAGCTGAAAATCAGGCGGTTTTCGAGTGCTGTTTATCCGTTTTCGATACTGAATGTGTATGCTGAATCATTGAGGTAAAAGTGAGTAGAGCGACTGATCTGCACATGAAATCATGCAAAGCAACTTGAATTAAGAACTCAATTTTACTTACAAATAATTGTGTATTTAGCGCTTTTAAAGGGTATTTAGCCGATTTGAGAAGATTGAGCGATTGCGATACTCTAGAAGCAATGCAGTAAAACGGCACTGACATAGCGCCTGAATTTAGGCTGCAGTACGCATTAAAAATAATATGACCAAGCATGAATACAACAAAAAATGTTTACAAGGATCAGCATGGCAAATCAACAGATCACGAATCAACAGGCAATCAATCCGCAAATCAGGCCATGGAAAAACTGGTCAGGTTCACAGCAGTCGGTTCCACAATTTGAGCAACCAAAAAATTTAGATCAGTTAATTCACGTAATTCAATCACATGGCAAACTTCGGGTGGTCGGGGCAGGTCATTCCTTTAGCGCCTTGGCCAAAACCGATGATTTGCTCCTCAATTTGGATCATTTCACTGGTGTGACGGAGATTGATGCCGATGGTTGCCAGAGTACGGTGCAAGGTGGAACGCGCTTATTTGATTTGGGAAAACAGCTTGCTGCGTCTAATCAGGCGTTGATCAATCAAGGAGATATTGATCGGCAGAGTCTCGCAGGCGCAATTGCAACGGGAACGCATGGCACCGGTTTGGGACTGCCATGCCTATCTGCCTTGGTAGAAGGCTTTGAATTGCTGACAGCGCATGGTGAGCTGATTCAATGTGATGCGCAGCAAAATTCGGAGATATTTCAGGCAGGGCGTGTCGCGCTTGGTAGTTTGGGAGTTTTAACGCAGATCCAGCTGCAAAACCGCCCCATGTATAAACTCAAAGAGCATACTCGTTTATGTGCACTCAGTGATGTGATGCAAAATATGCAGCAGTGGCAGCATCAGCATCGCCATATTGAGTTTTGGGCTTTTAGCCATGCCAATCAGGTAATTTTAAAAACCTTGGATGAAACTGATGAAGCCAGTATTAGCCGTCCAAAAGACTGGCTGGATGAAGACCTGATCCTCAGCTTTTGTGCCGAGTTGACCCGATTGTGTCCAAGGTTCAATCCGTGGCTACAGAAGTTGCTTGGTGTCTTCGTTAAACCGGTGACCGTAGTAGATTGGTCGAGCCGCATTTTTCCCTCTGCACGCAATACCAAATTTAATGAAATGGAATATCAAATCCCTGTGCAGCAGGGGATGGCGTGTTTTGAGGAAGTTTTACATACTTTGCGACAGCACAAAGTTCCGATGTTCTTTCCCGTTGAATATCGGCTGGTCAAAGGCGATGACATTTGGCTCAGTCCTTTTTACCAGCAAGACTCGGTTTCTTTGTCGATTCATCAATTTTATAAGCAGGACTATCACGCTGTATTTGATTTGGTCGAACCCATATTGCTCAAATATGGCGGTCGTCCGCATTGGGGTAAATTGCATAGTTTGAAGGCGGCACAGCTGCGTGAGCTGTATCCAAAATGGGATGATTTTATGCGGATTCGACAGAAGCTCGATCCACAGCAAAAATGGCTTAATCTTTATCTGCAGCAGCTGTTTTTATAGGCATCGTATTTTTATAGGCTTGGAATTTTTAAGCTAGAAAAAGGATTGGAACAGTACATCGGGACGTAGATATGGATGCATATTTTCAGCAATTGAATCAGTTGCTTCAGCAAGCGGGTACAGGAATGCCGCAGTTGATTGTGGATATTCAGGCGCTCAATCAAAATTTACAGCTTGCGCAGCAACAGCTGCCTCAAGAATTGCACGCACGTTTGGTGGTGAAATCATTGGCGTGTTTGGCATTGTTAAAGTATTGCAGTATGCAGTTAGATACGCAGCGTTTTATGCTGTTTCATTTGCCGCACTTAAATACATTATTCAGCGTTTTCCCTGAGGCAGATATTTTGTTCGGCAAGCCGATGCCGATTCAGGCGCTGAAAAATCTAGAAGTATTAGAATTAAAACGCACCCAATCACAAGTGCAATGGCTGATTGATAGCGTAGCGCGGTTGCAGCAGTATTTGGATTTGGCTGTGCAGTATGAATTGTGCTTGAACATCAATATTGAAATTGATGTCGGTTTGCATCGCGGCGGGGTGAAAACCACAGAAGAACTGGCTGAGCTATTAACCCTGATTCGGCAGCATCCTGCGCAGTTAAAATTTTCCGGTTTAATGGGCTACGATGCTCATGTTTCGAAAATCCCCGCGATCATTCAAACGGCAGATAAAACTTATCAACAATCACAGCAAAGTTATCAACAATTCAAGGAATTTATCCGCAGCGATTTTCCAGATTTGTACCATGATAATTTATGCTGGAATGGCGGCGGCAGTCCAAGTTTTCGGTTTCATTGTCAGCACAGTGTCTGCAATGAAGTTTCCTTTGGCTCGATGCTGCTCAAGCCGCAAGATTTTGATTTAGCCAGTTTAGAATCCTTTCAATCTGCTTTATGGATTGCCGCACCGATATTAAAATTGCTGCCACATGCCAGCTTGCCGCAATTGGAATGGCTGGATCGATGCGCTAAAGGAAATCAGGCTGCATTTATTTATGGCGGATATTGGCGCGCAAATTATGTTTATCCCAAGGGGAGCAAGCCGCATCTGCTGTATGGGCGCAGTAGCAACCAAGAGTTGGTGCAGATTCCGAAAGCAGCTGAAGTTCATGTCGATGATTATGTGTTTTTAAGACCCACGCAAAGCGAAAGCATCATTCCGCAATTTGCTGCACTGTATGCCTATGAAAATGGCTGTTTATTGGCCTGGGAGAATTTTCGTGAATAGCCTATTGAATGCATTGCTTTGAATTGCACTCATTTAAGTTTGTTAAAAAATCTTTGAGGTTAATAGATTTGATTTAAAAATTGGCAGGAGCGCAGCGCTGCAAACGACTCATTTTTTCACGCAGATCTCCCCAGTATTGGGTATATGTGTGGATTAAGCCGCATTAACGGTTTATTAAACGGGTCAAGACGTGTAAAATTTAGGTCGAATTTTATTTATCCACCGTTTTTATCTTTTGAGGGTTTCCCTCGATCATAATCTCGCGGTGATATGCTCTATTGTACGGGGCATCACTCCTTAAGGATTTTTTATGCCAATTATCACTTTGCCAAATGGCGATCAAAAACAATTTGATCATGCCGTATCTGTGATGGAAGTTGCTCAAAGCATCGGTCCTGGTCTTGCAAAAAATACAGTTGCAGGTCGTGTAAACGATCGTTTAGTTGATGCGTCTGATTTAATTACAGCAGATGCCAGCCTGCAAATTATCACGCCGAAAGATGAAGATGGTATTCACATCATTCGTCACTCTTGCGCACACTTAGTGGGTCATGCCGTTAAGCAATTGTTCCCAGAAGCAAAAATGGTAATTGGTCCAGTCATTGAAGAAGGTTTCTACTATGACATCTGGATGCCGCGTCCATTCACTTTAGACGACATGGCAGCGATCGAAGAGCGCATGAAAAAGCTCATCGACCAAGATTATGATGTCATCAAAAAAATGACCCCACGTGACGAAGTGATCAAAGAGTTCACTGCGCGCGGCGAAGAATATAAACTGCGTCTGATCGAAGACATGCCTGACGAAACTGAAATGGGCCTGTACTACCATCAAGACTATTTGGATATGTGCCGCGGTCCGCACGTTCCAAATACTAAATTCTTAAAATCGTTCAAGCTGACTAAAATTTCCGGCGCTTACTGGCGCGGCGATGCGAAAAACGAACAGCTGCAGCGTATCTACGGTACAGCTTGGGCAGACAAAAAACAGCTGGCTGCGTATATCAAGCGTATTGAAGAAGCAGAAAAACGCGATCACCGTAAAATCGGTAAAGCCTTAGACTTGTTCCATATGCAAGAAGAAGCGCCGGGTATGGTGTTCTGGCATCCAAATGGCTGGACCATTTACCAAGTGCTTGAACAGTACATGCGTAAAGTGCAACAAGCCAATGGTTATGAAGAAATCCGCACACCGCAAGTGGTGGATTTCACGCTTTGGGAAAAATCAGGCCATGCAGCAAACTATGCTGAAAACATGTTTACCACGCATTCAGAAAACCGCAACTATGCGGTGAAGCCAATGAACTGCCCATGTCACGTGCAAGTCTTCAACCAAGGTTTGAAATCTTACCGTGACCTGCCGATCCGTTTGGCAGAGTTTGGTTCATGCCACCGTAACGAGCCATCAGGTTCATTGCACGGCATTATGCGTGTACGCGGCTTTACTCAAGATGATGCGCACATTTTCTGTACCAAAGAACAGATCGGAACTGAAGTTGCAGACTTTATTAAGCTGACTTTAGATGTGTATAAAGATTTTGGCTTTGAAGAAGTGCAAATGAAATTGTCGACACGTCCAGAAAAACGTGTGGGTGATGACAAGCTTTGGGATATGGCGGAAAAATCTTTGGCAGATGCTTTAGATGCTGCCGGCTTAGAGTGGGAACTGCAGCCGGGTGAAGGCGCATTCTACGGTCCGAAAATTGAATTCTCTTTGAAAGACTGCTTAGGCCGTGTATGGCAATGTGGTACAATTCAATGCGATTTCAACTTGCCGGAACGTTTAGACGCATCTTATGTGACTGAAGACAATGACCGCGATCAGCCTGTCATGCTTCATCGCGCAATTCTTGGCAGTTTTGAACGTTTTATTGGTATACTTATTGAACACTATGCTGGTTTCATGCCGCCTTGGCTGTCACCAATCCAAGCATGTGTGATGAATATTACCGATTCACAGGCTGAAGCATGTGAGTCAGTCGTCGCTAAACTTAAAGAAAGCGGTATCCGCGCGATTTCAGACTTGAGAAATGAGAAAATCGGCTTTAAGATTCGTGAACGCACATTAGAGCGCATTCCTTATTTATTGGTTCTTGGGGACCGTGAAGTTGAGGAAGGTACTGTGAACGTCCGTACCCGCTCTGGAAAAAATTTGGGTACTATGTCAATTGATGCTTTCGTTGACCTGGTAAAAGCAGCCGTAGCCGAACGCGGCCGGTACATTGTGGAGTAACAGCGATTAAACAGCCTGACCGTAATCAACAGGGCGGTAACAAATCAAACCGTCCTGCCTTGAATGATGAAATTCGTGCAAAAGAAGTCCGTCTTGTAGACGAAAATGGCGAGCAAAAAGGCATTGTCAGCCTTGCTGAAGCAGTTCGCGCTGCTGAAGCCGTTGAGCTTGATCTTGTAGAGATCGTTGCCAATGCTGAGCCGCCAGTTTGTAAGATTATGGACTTCAACAAGCATTTGTTTGATCTAAAGCAAAAGCAGAAAGAAGCGAAGAAAAAACAGCATCAAGTACAGGTGAAAGAAATCAAGCTGCGCCCTGGTACGGATGTTGGTGACTATAACGTTAAACTGCGCGCTATTATCAAGTTCCTTGAAGAAGGCAACAAAGTAAAAATTACTTTGCGCTTCCGCGGCCGTGAAATGGCACACCAACAGCTTGGTTTGGCTCAATTGCAAAAAATTGAAGCTGATGTGGTTGACTACGGTGTTGTTGAACAAACTCCAAAAATGGAAGGCCGTCAAATGGGTATGCTGCTTGGTCCTAAAAAGAAAAAGTAAGCAACCATTGCAAAAAAAAAGCACTGCATTTGCAGTGCTTTTTTTTGCCTGTTTAAGGCGGACGCGTTAAGAATCAGCAGCGGCGGATAGCTCATGCACCGTTTAAGCCGCGCTTGATTGAATTGAATCAGGTTCAAGAGGAAAATCTCGCAATTTGAGAATAATTGAAAAAATAATTGAGCTGTTATGCATTTTTTAAGATTCCAATTTCAGCTTTAGCTAATGTTTCCGCTATAAAATCATGCTATAAACATGTATGAAAACTCGACAGTCTGAACTAAAAAGAGAAAAGCTATAGGATTTGCGCATGATTGATTTGTACTATTGGGGCACACCCAACGGACATAAAATTACCATTGCTTTAGAAGAAATGGGACTGGATTATCAGATTTTTCCCATCAATATTTCCGAGGATGATCAGTATCAGCCGGATTTTCTAAAGATCTCGCCGAACAATAAAATTCCAGCCATTGTGGATCAGGATGGGCCGCGCGGCGAAGCGATTTCAGTATTTGAGTCTGGCGCAATTTTGCAGTATTTAGGCCGTAAAACAGGCCTGTTTTATCCAGAAGATGAATTTGAGCGCGTTGAAGTGGAGCAGTGGCTGATGTGGCAGATGGGCGGCTTTGGCCCGATGCTGGGGCAAAACCATCATTTCAGCCGCTTTGCGCCAGAGCGTATTTCTTATGCCACCGACCGCTATGTCAATGAAACCAAGCGTTTATATAAAGTCCTGAATAATCAGCTGATTGGGCAAAAATATGTGGCTGGAGAATATTCCATTGCCGATATGGCGATTCTGCCTTGGGCGCTGCGCTATGAATGGCAGCAGATTCAGCTGGAAGACTATCCGCACGTGAAAGAATATGTGGAGCGCTTGACGGCGCGCCCAGCAGTGCAAAAGGCCTTGGCGATACAAGTCTAGCCGAAAAAACTGCGCCATGGGCCGCTGTTTTAAAGCATAGGGCGCTGCCTGAGCCTTATGCTAAAATAATCCAATGCAAGCAAAACCACCTGCTATGAGGTGGTTTTTTTATGGAATGAAAGGCATGAAGAACTTCTTTTTAAATCTCACCCGTATTGTTGAAAAAAATCCCCGGGTGTATTTTGCCATTATTGCCGGTGTGGCTGTGTGCCTGATGCTGTTTATTGCTGAAGCGGTGCATATTCAAAAGCTGGCGGAAGCGGCGCAGACTCGGGATCAAGCTGTACTGCGCGAAATATTGCAGCCGGTGACTTCGCGCTATACCTGGTCACGGGTGCTGGCGATTGCGGTGATGATCTTCTGGTCCACTGCGGAATACCGCAAAACCAAAAAGCAGCTGGGTTTGAAATAAGCGGATGGCGCTGTGGCTGCTGTTTCTGTCGGCCTTTGGCGCCGCGACTTTGCTGCCGCTGCAGTCTGAAGCGGTCTTGCTGGGCCTGCTGGCGAATGGGCAGCAGAGCGCTTTGGCGCTGATTGCTGCGGCCAGTATCGGCAATATATTAGGCTCATGCGTGAACTGGTGGCTGGGCCTGAAAATAGAACATTATAAAAATAAAAGATGGTTTCCTGTTTCTGAAGCCAAGATGCTGCAGGCGCAGGGCGTGTATCAAAAATACGGCTATTGGTCATTGCTGCTGAGCTGGGCGCCGATGATTGGCGATCCGATTACGCTGATTGCAGGATTGCTGAAAGAAAATTTTTGGCGCTTTTTGACGTTGGTCAGCATTGCTAAAATTGGCCGTTATCTTTGTATTTATTTGATTTTTATTAATGTGGCTTAGCGCTGTGCAGCCGCAGAGATTGCTTGCAGCTTTTTGATTAAAAACTCTTAGCTCATTTTTGCTTCAGGACGAAAGGCTGATCCACGATTCTGCCGCCTTGTTTAACAGTATTGGACTGATTTGGGCTCTTTGAGCGGCTTCTAAGAGCTTTTATCAATTGCCGGCTGACTGGAAGATGTGAAGATCTACGCTTTTTCAATTTTGCCTTTGGAATTGATATGCATGCGGACAGTCAGCTGCAGCGTTTGCGGTATTGAGCTGTTTGCTTGAGATGGGGGCGGCAAGGGAGCCGCTGTTTTGATATGCGGCTGGCATCCCCTGAGCAATCGGCTGAAGAAGGCATAATTTTTATTATTTTTATTGTTGAGCCTGATAGAGCGGACTTCATTTGAATTTAAGCCCGCAGATTTTTGATTCAGACTATTGGCATTCATTCAGCTTAAATTGAATTTCATCTTTAAAGCTGGATTTTTTGTAGATCCATAAGGTGCTGGCTGTGCGCTTCACTGCAACTTTGCTGGCAGATAGCGCTTGAACCACGGTTTGATCCAGTGCATAAACGCCAGAACCTTGCTTGATTTTCACTTTTTTCACATTGCCGTGCTTGTCTGCTTTAAAGCTGAATTTTACCCAGCGGTCATGGCCTTTTAACTGTTCGCTATCGACAGCGAGCTGAGGCTGCTGCACATACTGAAAAGCGGTGCGTTTATCATTTTGCTGCGCCTGCCAGACTTTAGAGCTGAAGGTGTAATCACAGCTTTTGATGTTTTTATCCGTCAGCTTCAGGTTAAACGCTTGATAGCCGATTTGCGGCGAGGCTTTGCCCTGCTCATTGACATGCGGCTTCACTTGCGCCTTTTCTACCGCTTGAAGCAGGATCTGATCCAGGCCTTTAACGCCTGTGCTTTCTTCTACGGTTGCTTCTTGCACTGCGCCGTCCTCATCTGCAAATACGCGGATAATCGCAGCACGGTGCTTGCCTTTTAAATCGTCATTGCTGTAATGCGGTTGAGGAAATTTAGACCATTGGATGCGTGTGGTTAAATGTGCCGGCAGCACTTCAATGGTTTCCGTCGGCAGTGTTTGAACTTTTTTGGCAGATGCATTATGGGCCGCACTCAGCGGGAAGCTCATCAATAGAGATAAGCACAGAATTTTTTTCATAATTTCAGGGCTTCAAAGGCTTGAAGGGAATGAGTGGCCAATATTGAAGCGCAGTATTTCCTGAATTGGAAATACTGGCAAGTCTAAATCTAAAATAACGTCTATTTTTCTGCGCCAGAAGAGATGCCTAGGCCCAATAAACCTTGGTTTTTTGCCGAGCTGATCGCGGCAGCATCAATCGTCATGCAGCCGCTCAATCAAGCCCACATAACGGCGCTCAGGTTTTCCCATAAAACAGCAGTCAAAGCATCAGCGGCAGCAAGATTAAAATATCAGCAGATTTTCATAATCATCTGTTTGCGGAACCGATCTGCAAAATAGCGTCTTTATCAGACAACGCAATAAAAGAGTTGGCTTCCGTTAAGCCTGTCAGGCCAAGAAACAGAGGATTTTGGTGATGCGATTGAGGAAGAAGCTGCAATCATTTCCGGGATTCACTTGGCTTGCATTAAACAGAACTGATGCCGATGCATCATGGAAAAGGTTGCGGCAGCGCAGGGCGGCAAAGGCATCTTGCTCAAGCATGATAATAGGCATTTATTTTAAGCGAAGCGGGATGATAAAGGCTGTTTGCAGATGGCTGATAAAACCGTCATGCAATCTGCCTCGAAAACAGCATGAAAGCGCCGGCAGCTGAATTTTAATTTCCGATGATGCTTTTGTTTTGATCAGAGATGCTTTAGAATACCTGCTCCCTTACCTGCAGGTCGTTTTTGCAATGGTGCAAACGAGCCGAACAGGTGTTCAAAAGAGGTTGTTATGCCTAAGATGAAAACTCGCCGCGGCGCGGCAAAGCGTTTCAAGCCGACTGCTAACGGTTTTAAGCGTCACCAAGCGTTCAAACGCCACATTTTGACCAAAAAATCTGCTAAGCGTATTCGTCAATTGCGCGGCTGTGTAATGGTTCACGTAAGTGATGTTGCTTCAGTTCGTCGTATGTGCCCATACATCTAAGGAGATTTATAAATGGCTCGTGTAAAACGTGGTGTACAGGCTCATCGCCGTCATAAAAAAATTCTTGCTCGTGCTAAAGGTTACTATGGCGCGCGTTCACGTGTTTATCGTGTAGCGTTCCAAGCGGTAATCAAAGCAGGTCAATATGCTTACCGTGACCGCCGTCAGAAGAAACGTCAATTCCGTGCTCTATGGATTGCGCGTATCAATGCTGGTGCTCGTCAAAATGGCTTGTCGTACAGCCGTATGATCGCTGGCTTGAAAAAAGCTCAAGTTATCATCGACCGTCGCGTACTTGCTGACATCGCTATGCATGATGCAGTTGCATTTGCTGCTTTAGCTGAAAAAGCTAAAGGCGCATTGGCTGCTTAATCATCTTTCGATGAATAAAAAAAGACCGCTTTGAGCGGTCTTTTTTTATGGCTGCAGAGTATTGGACAGTTTATTTTTTCGACCAGATGGCTAAAAAGACCATAATGCCAATCGTGATTGCAATGAATTTTATCAATTCAAATTGCTTAAAAAGCAAATACAAGCCATACAGCAAAGCGGATAGAAGCGCAAAAATTAAAATTAAGGCAAATAAGGCAGCCCAAGGGTGTGCAGGCTTTTTATCGTTTGCTGTACTTGCCGCAGAGGAAGGCAGAACTGGAGCTGAATCGGAATAATCCGGCTTGGGGTATTTTCTTTGCAGTTCTAGAAATAATGCCTGCTCATCATTGCTTAGATGATTTTCTTGATTTAAATGATTGGCGGTAAAGCAAATGACACCGACACGGCATTCAGACAATTTGTTCTCATAATCCAGCAGCTGCTGCTGTTCTTCGGCTGTCAAAAAATGGAACGGTGAATTGTCAGTTTTTGCTTGTTTGAAGCTCTTGATTTCAGCTTCAAGTGTATTGAGCATTGCAATCAGGCTTAATCCCGGTTGAGGTGACTGCTGCGGCTCGGCTAGAAGCGGCGTCGAGCCATGATGATGGCCATCAAAATAGAGATTCTGGATGAACTTAAATTGAGGCTTGATGCGGGCTGAAAACGGATGTTCAAATAAATCCTGCTGAATGCTGTTGATTAAACGGCTCCAGCTCGAGTTTTGATCAATGCAGAAGCATTCATTCCGCTGCTGCTGATTGAGTTCAATAATCGTGAACAGTCCCAATTGGCGGTGATCTTGTGTTGAATGGACACCCCAAAACTCCCGAGGGTCGCCAATCGGCTTGATGTCTAAAATTTTCTTTTCATATTGTATTTGAACAAGCGCGAAGGCTTGATTTAAATTGTTGTGGAAAACGGCAATCGGGTAATTGGCTTTTAAAAATTCAAAATGATGATGTGGATGAAGTTCTGCATGATCAAAAAGCAGATCAAAGGGATAAAGTGAGCATTGTCTCGTATGATGTTCAGCGAAATATGCAACAAGATGATCAACGGAGTCATGCAGCAAAGCATTGGTTTGAACGTCGCGGATGAAGCAAATAGCGCAAGATTGATCGCACCATGGATGTGAAATGCCGCAATCGGAAATTTTATTGTCAAAAAAGCGTTGAGCGTTATATTGCAATCCTAGAATAAATTGCCCGTAGTGATCTATCATATTGAATGATTATATTTTCATTTTTCATCGTTAAGCATCATAACGATAATTTGATTTGAAGGTAACCGCTTGATGCGTAAACAGTACCATTTTCGCCATATCGATGACGATACTTATATTTGGGATGTCCATCACTTAGTAGAGCTAAGTCGGAATTTACCGATTCAGAGGGTTTCTTTGGCTGATATTCAAGAATTAACGGAGCCGTATTGGTTTCCTCATACTGCGCCAACAACGCAGCAAATCATTGAACATATGCAGCTGGTGCAAGCTGCTGATTTAAGCTATCCCATTATTTTATGTGCGTCTGGCCGAGTCATGGATGGCATGCACCGTATCGCCAAAGCCGTGCTAAATCGTGAAGTTTTTATTCAGGCTGTTCAATTTACGCAGACGCCTGAACCGGATTTCATTAACCTTGATGAAGATGAGCTGGACTATGAAGATGATTAAAGATTAATCATGGCATGCAGCGCGGATTTCGTGTATTACTGAATGGAGGCTTGACGCCGCTTTAATATAGATGCGCTTGATCCAGTGACCTGAGGGCAGTATTTCAAATGGCTGAAATGAACAAAATTAATGTTGTTGGCACCTCTGCCACAGGCAAATCGACGTTCTCCCGGGCGTTGGCGCAGAAGCTGAGCCTGCATTATATTGAGCTGGATAATTTATTTTGGCTGGATGACTGGCAGGAGTGCCCGGACGAAGTGTTCTTTGCCAAAATTGAGTCTGAAGTGAAAAAGGCGCATCAGGGCTATGTGATTGATGGCAACTACACACGGGCGATACCGGTCAAATGGGCTGAAATAGACACAGTGATTTGGCTGGATTTGCCATTTCCGGTCAATTTATACCGCGCCGTGAAGCGTGCGTTTCATCGGGCGCGGCATAAGCGGGATTTATGGGCCGATTCCAATAATCAGGAAAGCCTGCGGCGGATGTTTGGTCGAGATTCAATCGTGTGGTGGATGATCAGCACGCATCGTAAAAACCGGCAGCAATACATCCAGATGATGAATGCGCCGGAATATCAGCATATCCGGTGGATTCATTTAAAAAGTCAAAAAGAAATTGATGCATTCCTTGCTGGGCTGGATGCCGCGGCTGCTTCAGTTTAAATATTGCTGAACAGAATGGCGGATGCTGTTACATAAATCAGCTTTAATCCCGTGCTGCCAGACTGCTTAATAAAAAAAGGCTTTATCCATAAGGACAATAACAATGCTGGCAGAGATTACAGGCCTGGGACAGGGCAGTATTACGGTGAATTTGGAAATGATTCCGAGACAAGGGGAATCCGTGAAAATTTTATATGGACCGGATGCGCAGCTGGAGGGAGAAGTGGTTTCGGTCAATCACTATATCAATCAGCATGCGGATGAACATAAAGTGCAAATAAAAATCAGGCCGTTTAATTATTTGATTACCGCTTAAATCAGATTTTTTAAATATCCTTTAAAAGATATAAAAAAGCACCCATGGGGTGCTTTTTTAAAGCCTTTCCAGAGACTAAAAAGCTACAGCCCGAAATAATAAGCAAATAGGCAGATCAGCACAGTCACCACAATTAAGGCAAAGACCCCGGTTTTTCCAGATTTATGCTCGCTGTGATGCGCGCTGGCTTTGGACTGTGATGTTTTGATCTGCGGCGCGCTGCTGCTGTCAAATGGTGAATCCAGTTCTTTCGCTGTTAAGTGCGCGGTTTTGTAGTGATTGGCTGTTTTGACAATGAATTTAGCGCTCAAATCATCCAGTTTTTGCGAGAAATGGCGGACATTCAGCTGTTCTTCCGGGCTGAGGACTTCTCCGCTGCCGTGATAAGGATGCTGAATTTTGTCTTGAATAAATTCAGCCAGCGCATCCAAGCGGCGCAGGGTTTTATGCGCATAGTCGGCCGGGTAATCTGTCGGCATCAGCGCCAGCGGCACAGACTCGGTTTCATCCGCGGTCAGCGCTTTACCATAATAAGGCAGATCCAGCTGAGCCGGGTCGGTAAAGCCGGCGGCGAATTTGCTGTCAAACAGTTCATTGTCGGTATAGGCCTGAATATCATCCCAGTTCGGCTGCTGCAGATCAGCATCAATGCGTTTGGCGAGCTTGGCATTCAGCTCAAAGCGCCAGAAGGTTTCCATGCGGACTTCTGACTGCTGTGATGCCGGCGCTTCATAATCATTATCTGCGCTGTACCATTCCGCCAGCTCTTTGCCGAAAATCCAGGCCTGTTTTTTATTGCCGGCATGGCTGACAATAAAATGCGCAATCGGCAGCAGTTCGACATTGGCATTCGGGTTCTGCTCATCATTCAAAATACCGGAACTGTGCAGGCTGATGCGCTGCACCCCTTGTTTTTTTAAGCCTTCCAGCCAGATTTGAAAATGCTGCGCCAGCAAATGCTGCGACATTAAATCCCGAAACAGGAAACGGTGCTGATCAAAAATGGCATGCTGCACCCAGCGCTGAAAACTTAAATTCTGGGTGAGAAATTCATTTCCATAAGTAACTAAAGCCAGCTGCTGCTTCCAAATTTGATCGAGTGCCATATTGATTGATCTCATTGATAATGCGCTTATCTTATCCTTTTTTTAATTCTTGATGCTAATGCAATTTTTACTTGCGATAGCGCTTCATCCTCACGCTCAAAAACTGTTAGAATATGGGGTTTTATATTTTTTAAATTGTTGCTTTGAGAGTTACTATGTCACTGGAAGCCCTGACCACTGAAGCGCTCGCTGCGATTGCAGCAGCTCAAGACCTTGCTGCACTTGATCAAGTTCGAGTGCAATTTACGGGTAAAAAAAGCCAGCTCGCGGAACAATCGAAAGCATTGGGTAAAATGGACCCAGAAGAGCGCAAGGTTCAAGGCGCTGCCATTCATGCAGTCCGTGAAGCGATGAACGCGGCTTTAACTGAGCGCCAAACTCAATTACAAAAAGCGGCGCTTGAACAAAAATTAGCGAGCGAAACCATTGATATTACTTTGCCGGGCCGCGGTCAAGCCATCGGCAGCATTCATCCGGTTACTCAAGTGCAAGAGCGCATTTGCCAGTTCTTTACCAAAGCCGGCTTTACCGTGGCAACTGGTCCTGAAGTTGAAGATGACTATCACAACTTTGAAGCGCTGAATATTCCAGGCCATCACCCTGCGCGCGCGATGCATGATACTTTCTATTTTGATGCCAATCATTTGCTGCGCACCCATACCTCGGGCGTGCAGATCCGCACTATGGAAACCACTCAGCCGCCAATCCGTATTGTCTGCCCGGGCCGCGTGTACCGCTGTGACTCAGACCAAACGCATTCTCCAATGTTCCATCAAATTGAAGGTCTGTACGTGGCTGAAAATACCAGCTTCGCAGAACTGAAAGGCCTGTTGGTGAATTTGCTGAATGAATTCTTTGAAAAAGATTTGAAAGTGCGTTTCCGTCCATCTTATTTCCCGTTCACAGAGCCAAGCGCAGAGGTGGATATCATGGATGAACGCGGCAAATGGCTGGAAGTTTTAGGCTGCGGCATGGTGCATCCGAATGTGCTGCGCGCTGCGGGCATCGATCCGGACAAATACAAAGGCTTTGCCTTTGGTCTAGGCGTAGAGCGTTTTGCGATGCTGCGTTACGGCATTAATGACTTGCGCATGTTCTACCAAAATGATGTGCGTTTCTTGCGCCAATTTGCTTAAACAGATTTTTTTATTAATCCTCTCCTAACCTCTCCTTTATAAAAGGAGAGGAACTTCTCGAAGCAAAGACTTGAGTGGTTCTCCCCCTTTTTAAAGGGGGAGTTAGAGGGGGATTAGAAATTTAGAATTAATAGGTTTTTAACGAAATGAAAATTAGCGAAAATTGGCTGCGTACATGGGTTAACCCGGCAATTGACAGCGAAACATTGTCTGAACAGCTGACTATGCTCGGTTTAGAAGTCGATGATATGGATCCGGCGGCGAAACCGTTTACAGGTGTCGTAGTCGGTGAAGTGCTGACAGTCGTTCAGCATCCGGATGCAGACCGTCTGCGTGTAACCACGGTCAATATCGGCTCAGGCGAGCCATTGCAAATTGTCTGCGGCGCGCCCAATGTGCGTGCAGGCATGAAAGCGCCGGTCGCGACTATTGGTGCTGTGCTGCCGGGCGATTTCAAAATTAAAAAAGGCAAATTGCGCGGTGTTGAATCTCAAGGCATGCTGTGCGGCGCGTCTGAAATTGATTTGGAAGATAAAATTGACGGCCTGCTGGAACTGCCAGCAGATGCGCCAGTCGGCGTGAATGTCCGTGAATATCTTGATCTTGACGATAATGTGATTGATATCAGCATCACGCCAAACCGCGGCGACTGTTTCAGCATTCGCGGTGTTGCGCGTGAAATTGGCGTGATTAACCAGCTGCCAGTGACTGCACCTGAAATTAAAGAAGTGGCAGCGACTATTACTGATGCCAAACAAGTGGTATTGGAAACCGATGGCTGCCCGCGCTATCTGGGCCGTGTGATTAAAAACGTCAATACTAAAGCGCCGACACCGGAATGGATGGAGCGCGCTTTAGTGCGTGCTGGCATTCGTCAGCACAGCATTCTGGTCGATATTACCAACTATGTCTTGATGGAATTGGGCCAGCCTTTACACGCATTTGACGGCGGTAAAGTGAATGGTTCGGTGCATGTCCGTCAGGCCGCAGCTGCAGAAAAACTAACTTTGCTGAATGAACAGGAAGTTGAACTTTCTGAAAATGTCATGGTGATTGCGGATAACGACAAAGCATTAGCGATTGCCGGCATTATGGGCGGTCTGTCTTCAGCGGTATCCGATGAAACCACTGAAATTTTCCTCGAATCTGCATTCTTTGACCAATTGCATATTGCTGGCCGCGCCCGCAGCTTTGGCCTGCATACCGATGCCTCACAGCGTTATGAACGCGGTGTGGATTTTGAATTGCCGATGACGGCCATGCACCGTGCTTCTCAGCTCATTGCTGATTTGGCCGGCGGTGAGTTTGGTCCAATTACAGTGGCTGAAAAAGTGGAATTGCTGCCGAAACGTGAAGCCATTGAACTCAATCAAGCGCAAGTAGATCAATTGCTTGGCTATAAAGTGGAAAGCGACTTCATCACTGATGCGTTAACCCGTTTAGGCTGCAAGGTTGCAGTCAAAGCTGAAGGCGAGTGGACGGTTGTTCCGCCATCTCACCGTTTTGATATGGCGATTTACCAAGACTTGATTGAAGAAGTCGCGCGTATTCACGGCTATGACAATATCCAAATGAGCCTGCCGGTGATTGATGTGAAACTGGCGAAATACCAAGATCAGTTTGAATTGGCTCAATTGCGTCAAACTGCGGTGACTTTAGGCTATCAGGAAGCAATCAGCTTCAGCTTTGCCGATGCGAAGCTTGAAAAACAGTTGAATCCGCAAGGTCAGCCGCTGGCATTGGCAAACCCAATTTCAAGCGATCTTGCTGTGATGCGTTCAACATTGTTATCCAGCCTGATTCCATGCGTGCAGTACAACGTCAACCGTCAGCAAAGCCGCGTGCGTTTTTATGAGCTGGGCTTGCGCTTTGATTATAAAGGTGCAGCAAGCATTCATGATCTGAAGCAGATTCCAACCTTTGCCATGATTGCCACCGGTGCGCGCAGCGCTGAAACTTGGCATGGCAAAGCGGCGCCAATGGATTTCTTTGACTTTAAAGGCGATGTTGAAGAAGTCTTGGCTGCTGGCCGTGTGAAAGTTGAATATGTGCGTTCTGAGCGCGCTTGGCTGCATCCAGGGCAATCTGCAGAGATTTTAGCCGATGGAAAATCAATCGGTTATCTCGGCCGCCTGCATCCATCGCTGGAAGATGAGCTGGATTTAGGCGCAACTTGGGTGGCTGAACTGGATCAATCGGCTGTTTTGCAAACTTATGTATCTAATTTTACAGAATTATCACGTTTTCCATCGGTTAGACGTGATATTGCGCTTTTAATTAGTGATAAGATTAATGTTAGCGAAATTCAGCAACTTATCGAAAAAACCGGCGGTGAGCTTTTAGATTCCGTTTGGCTGTTCGATGTGTATACAGGTCAAGGTGTTGAAGAAGGCAAGCGCTCATTGGCATTTGCACTGCTTTGGCAGCACCCATCGCGTACATTGGAAGATGCTGAAATTAAATCCGGAATGGATAACATTCTTCAGGTGTTGGAAAACACTTATCAGGCGACATTGAGGGCTTCATGACAGCATTAACAAAAGCAGAAATGGCTGATCATTTAAGTGAGCTCACGAGTTTAAACCGTCGTGAAGCGAAACAAATGGTCGAGCTATTCTTCGATGAGATCAGCCAAGCGCTGATCTCCGGAGAACAGGTTAAATTATCAGGTTTTGGCAACTTTGAACTGCGTGATAAGCGTCAGCGTCCAGGCCGAAATCCTAAAACGGGTGAAGAAATTCCGATTTCTGCCCGCCGTGTAGTGACCTTCCGCGCAGGACAGAAATTCCGTCAGCGCGTAGGAAATGAGCAGATCGATTGATCTGCTTTTTTTTGCCTTGAATTGACTGAGGCTGATCTGTGCGCCTGAGATATGTGTTTTTGTGCTTATGATTGATTTAAAGGGTATAAGAACGCGCTGACATGTCATCGTGCTGATAGGATCGCTTGTGGAAATGAATAGGGCGCTTATGAATCAGTTCATGCTATGGAGTCGCGGGCTTTAGATCAGCTGCATGTTTAAAAGTGCTGTTGCATTTAAAGGCTGGCAGCGGTCAGAAATCGCAGGCAATAAAAAAGAGAGCCGAAAGGCCCTCTTTTTGTGCTGAATAATCAGTTAGATTATTTAGCTTCAGAAGCAGCAGCAGCTTCAGAAGCAGCGCCTGTAGCTTCAGATGCAGCAGCAGTAGCTTCAGAAGCAGCAGCAGTAGCTTCAGAAGCAGCAGCAGTAGTAGCTTCAGAAGCAGCAACTACTTCAGATGCAGCAGCTTCAGATGCAGCAGGAGCTTCTTCAGTTTTTTTAGCGCAACCAACGAAAGCTAAAGTAGTAGCAACTGCAGCAGCAATAGCGATTTTTTTGAATAACATGGCATCACTCTCTAAATATGAGATTAAAAAAAACCTGAGTTAGCACTGTTTGATGCTTTTATCATGCCTAATTCTTATTAGGAAATAACAATGCAGATGCAGCCTAACTGGTATGCCGATATGCTATCACTGCGCATTTTGAATTTCTACTGTCTCCATGCGTTAAAATGCAAAAAAGTGGTTAAAAAATCGCTTTTTTTAACAGAAAATAACAATCAATCAAAAGGAATATATTGGATAAACGCTAAATAAGCCCCTAAAACTGCTCAGGTTTTTCCTTAAAAAATATTTATAATCATTTACTTGAAAAAAAGTTAACAAACTGGGGCGGCAATTGTTTTAATGTGTAAACGCTGTCAACCAAATAAAAAGAGCCATCGTTATAGATGGCTCTTCATTTTAAATATGGACAATGATCAGTTATTTGTGGCTTTACGCTTCATTTGATCAAAGAAATCATCATTGGTTTTGGTTTCTTTCATGCGGTCAAGCAGGAATTCCATTGCAGCCAATTCATCTTGCGTATGAAGCAGCTTGCGCAGAATCCATACTTTGCGCAGATTGTCTTCTGACATCAGGCGCTCTTCACGGCGTGTGCCGGATTTCTTGATGTTCATGGCAGGAAACACGCGTTTTTCCGCAATGCGGCGGTCAAGCGTGATCTCTTGGTTACCGGTACCTTTGAATTCTTCGTAGATCACTTCATCCATTTTACTGCCGGTTTCAATCAATGCAGTAGAAATGATGGTCAATGAGCCGCCTTCTTCAATATTACGTGCAGCACCGAAGAAACGTTTTGGGCGTTCCAGCGCATGCGCATCCACACCGCCGGTCAGCACTTTGCCTGATGAAGGAATAACAGTGTTGTAAGCACGGGCCAAACGGGTAATCGAATCCAGCAGAATCACCACATCTTTTTTGTGCTCTACCAAGCGTTTCGCTTTTTCGATGACCATTTCAGCCACTTGCACGTGGCGCGCTGGCGATTCATCAAATGTAGAGGCAATCACTTCACCGCGGACGGTGCGTTCCATTTCAGTTACTTCTTCAGGACGTTCATCAATCAGAAGAACAATCAGGAAGCATTCTGGGTTATTGCGGACAATCGACTGCGCAATATTTTGCAGCAGCATGGTTTTACCCGCTTTGGGCGGTGCAACAATAATAGAACGCTGGCCTTTACCAATCGGCGCAACCAAGTCAACCACACGTGCTGTTAAATCTTCTGTAGTACCGTTACCCAGTTCCATCACCAATTGCTCAGTTGGGAATAATGGCGTTAAGTTTTCAAACAGAATTTTGTTGCGTGAGTTTTCTGGTGTGTCGTAGTTAATTTGATTAACTTTTAATAGGGCAAAATAGCGTTCGCCTTCTTTCGGCGGGCGGATGGTTCCCGTGATGGTATCGCCTGTGCGCAGGTTGAAGCGGCGGATTTGCGAAGGGCTGACATAAATGTCGTCAGGGCCCGCAAGATAAGAGCCGGCTGCAGAGCGCAGGAAGCCAAAACCATCTGACAGAATTTCCAAAACGCCATCACCAAAGATCTCTTCGCCATTCATTGCATGGCGTTTTAAGATGGCAAAAATAATGTCTTGCTTGCGGTTACGCGCCATTCCTTCAAGGCCCATAAACTCGGCAATTTTGATGAGTTCGCCAATCGGTTTTTTCTTGAGTTCGGTTAAATTCATAGGTGTCAGATAAGAATCAAAAATTCTAGGGTACGGGATGGAAAGGGAGCAACATTGAGCCGCATGCAAACAATTAAATTACGCGATTGTATTTGCACAATAACAATTCAGAGGACTGAGTCATTGTTCGAAGAAAAGTGTGTAAAAACAATTTCTATTGCCGAGCGGCGATCTTATGTGTTGTGTCTTGTAAGAAAATGGCAGGATTTAAGATCCTTTATTCCTTGAGCTAGCAATATAAGAGAGAATCAAGGGTTTGTCAATTTATCAGCAAAAAAAATACGCTATTGAATAGCGTATTTTCTGAAGCTTCGGCTGCGGCTGAATCAGATATTTTCTTCAATGAACGCAGTCAATTTAGATTTTGGCGCAGCGCCCACTTGAGTGGCAACCACTTCGCCATTTTTGAACATAAGCAAAGCAGGAATGTTGCGGATATTGTAGTTTACAGCAGTCGCTTCGCATGACGTCACATCTACTTTCACAACTTTAACTTTGCCTTCGTATTCAGCAGAAAGCACTTCCAGCACTGGCGCAATAGCTTTACAAGGTGCGCACCAGCCAGCCCAGAAGTCGACCAATACTGGCACTTCAGATTTCAGTACGTCTGTTTCAAAGTTTTCATCAGTTGTATTTACAATATTGCCTGACATGGATTCTGCTCCAAAATAATTTTTAAGATGACTCTATACTGATAAGTATTACATAGCCATCTTGAACAATGTAGAGGGTTATGTAAATTTTCAGCTTTTAATGCGGAATTGTCTAATTGATGCTCACGATGGCTGTGATCGTGTAACACAATTGTCATCTATGCTGGAATTTCAGCTTGTCTATATCTCTGACACATAAATGGCTTTTAAATTGAATGGTTGTGAATTACTCTAAGCACAATTCTGTATAGGTTGTTTGAATCATGTCTGATTTTTTGATTGATGAAGAATTGCTTGCTGCCATTGATATGGGATCAAACAGCTTTCACTTGGCGATTGCGCGCGTTGATCATGGCGAAGTCAAAAAAGTCGCTTCAATGTCAGAAAAAGTTCAGCTGGCAGCAGGACTGGATGAAAATAAAAATTTAACTGAAGCCGCCCAGCAGCGCGGTTTGGCCTGTTTGGCGCGTTTTGTCGGCCGTTTGGGTTCGGTGCAGCCGAACCGGCTGCGCATTGTGGCGACCAATGCGTTGCGCCAAGCCAAAAACGGACAGGAATTCATTCAAAAAGCGGCAGAAATTTTACCAAAACCGATTGAAATTATCGCGGGCCGCGAAGAAGCGCGGCTGATTTATTTAGGCGTATCGCACACCATGGCCAACAGCGGCCGCCGTTTAGTGATTGATATTGGCGGCGGCTCGACAGAGCTGATTATCGGTGAAGAGTTTGAGCCGATTCATACAGAATCTGTGCAGATGGGCTGCGTGGCCTTTACCAAAGCCTTTTTTACCGATGGTGAAATCAGTCAAAAAAGTTTTGATAAAGCGGTCAATGCTGTCCGCAAAGAGCTGTCCGGCATTGCCAATACTTATAAAGCGGCAGGCTGGGATACCGTTGTCGGTTCCAGCGGCACCATTAAAGCGTGCCGCCAGATCACGGTGAATATGGGCTGGAGCAATGACAAAGAAGAGCTGACCCGGGACGGCCTGGAAAAGCTCAAAGATAAATTGCTTAAATATAAGCATGTCTCAGAAATGGAATTTGATGGCTTAAAAGAAGACCGCCGAGCAGTTTTGCCAGCCGGTATTGCCATTTTATTCACCGTTTTTGATGTCTTGGGGATTGATAGGCTGGTGTATTCAGACGGCGCATTGCGTGAAGGGGTGATGTACGACCTGCTGGGCCGTTTCCAGCATGAAGATATCCGCGACCGTTCGGTGCATGCTTTGCTCGGCCGTTACAATGCCGACGCGAAACAGGCTGAACGGGTTGTTGCAACAGCCCAGCAGCTGTTTGACAATGTCGCGCAAAAGCTGAATTTAAACAGTGATGACAGTGACTTGCTGCGCCGCGCTGCCTATTTGCATGAAATCGGCTTGGCGATCAGCCATAGCGGCTATCACCGCCATGGCGCATATTTGCTGCAGCATTCGGATATTCCGGGTTTCTCGCAAATTGATCAGAACCATTTGTCACATTTGGTCGCGCATCACCGCCGCAAGCTGCGCAGCGATGCCCGCGTGGATGTGATGAAAGTCGGCGGTAGCAAACTTGTGCACTTATGTCTATTGCTTCGTTTAGCAGTTTTGCTGAATCACAGCCGCAGCGATGAGATGCTTCCTGCCATTGAATTGAGTGTTGACAATGCGCAACAATGGCAGCTTAGTGTTTCTGGCGATGCCAAACAATGGCCTTTGCTTGTGGCGGACTTGCATGATGAACAGCTGCAGTTCAAGCATTGGGATATTGAGTTGAATATCCAGTCGGAACAGTTTATCGATTAACACATTGGTTAATTCAGGGATAATGGTCGACCTATGAAAAATAAAGCAGCGCAGTCTAAAGCTTGGACTACAGTTCAAATTGCACGTCACCCGGACCGTCCGCAATATTTGGATTATGTCAGTGAAATCTTCACTGAATTTGACGCTTTGCATGGTGATCGCTTATTTGGTGATGATGGCGCAATGATTGGCGGCTTAGCGCGTTTGGATGGTCAGCCTGTGATGGTTGTGGGTCAGCACCGCGGCCGCAGCACACGTGAAAAGCTGCAGCACAATTTCGGCATGAGCAACCCGGAAGGCTACCGCAAAGCGCAGCGCCTGATGGATATGGCGGAACGCTTTAATCTGCCGGTCTTCACTTTTATTGATACCATGGGCGCATACCCAGGCGTTGGCGCGGAAGAGCGCGGCCAGGCCGAAGCGATTGCGACCAGTTTGGCGCAAATGTCGAGCCTGAAAGTGCCGGTGATTGCGACTGTGCTGGGTGAGGGCGGTTCAGGCGGCGCATTGGGTATTGGTGTTGCTGACCGTGTCGTGATGCTGTCTCACAGTATTTATTCAGTGATTTCACCGGAAGGCTGTGCGTCTATTCTGTGGAAAACTGCAGAAAAAGCGGAACAGGCGAGCGAAGCGCTGGCATTGACTGCGGACAAACTGCAAAAAATCGGCATTGTTGAATATGTAGTTGATGAAGGCGAAGGCGCGCATTTGAATCCTGAACAAGTGATGCAGAATTTGAAAGCTGTATTGAAACAGGCTTTGGATGAATTAACGCCAATGGATGCAAAAGAACGATGCGAAGCGCGTTATCAGCGTTTAATGAAATTTGGCAGCGACAATTTAGGTCTGACTGCTTAAGCCAATCAGAAGATTTTTCTGAACAGGCTTCCTTCTTAATCGGGTGCAGCGGCGGCGTGGATTCCATGCTGCTTCTGCGCCTGATGTCTTTGCTGTACCCGCAAAAAATCCGCGCGATTTATATTGACCACCAATTGCAGCAACCGAGTGCAGAGTGGGGCCGCTTTGTGGCCGCGTCCTGCACTGCGCTGAATGTTCCCTGCATTGTGCAAAAGGTGGCGGTTGCCGAAGGCAATCTGGAAAATCAGGCGCGTTCCGCCCGCTATCAAGCCTATCAGCAGCATCTGTTGCCGCATGAGGTTTTGGTGCTGGCGCATCATCAGCAGGATCAGGCGGAAACGCTGATGCTGCGCCTATTGTCTGGTGCGGGCATTCACGGCTTGGCGGCCATGCGCCAGCTGGATCAGCGTGCTGGCATGACAATCTGGCGTCCGCTGCTGAATCTTTCCCGTGAGCAGATTTGCCAATGGGCCGCCGAATTGAATGTGCAAAATATTCAGGACCCGAGCAACTTGAATACCGAATATGACCGCGCGTGGGCCAGAGCGGAACTGTGGCCGATGCTGCAGTCCCGCTACCCGAAAATGCAGCAGGCCATGAGCCGCAGCAGCTATTTAATGCAGGATGCTGAAGATATTCTGGCAGATGTGCTGGCGCAGGATCTGGTTTCATGTGGAACCTCGGACAGGCTGCAGCTGGATAGACTGCAGGCGCTGTCGAAGTCTAGACAGCGGCAGCTGCTGTCGGCCTGGATGAAAGGGCAGGATCAATACCGGCCAGCCTTTGAGATGGTGCAGCGCCTGATTGATGAAGTGATGGAATCTAAAACCGATGCGCAGGCGGCCCTGCATTGGAATGGTTATTATTACCTGCGTTTTGCGGGCGGTTTGCACCGCTTGGCGGCATCGGCATATGCCGCGTCTCAGCATGAACAGGCCGCGCCGCAGTGTGTGAAAATCCAGCTGAATCAGATTTTCAATGCCTTGGCGGGCCGTTTTCAGATCCAGGCCGAGGACGGCTTTGGCCTGTCTTTTGAATTATTGGACA
Source organism: Acinetobacter sp. (assembly GCF_041919735.1). GTDB lineage: Bacteria > Pseudomonadota > Gammaproteobacteria > Pseudomonadales > Moraxellaceae > Acinetobacter. The sequence goes on along the minus strand of NZ_JAYRTF010000011.1, from coordinate 11,601 downwards.
AGGATCTGCTGCTGACGCAGCGCCAAGGCGGAGAGAGGCTTCATCTGCATGGGCGTTCAGGTTCATGGCCGTTAAAAAAGGCCATTCAGCAGGCGCAAATTTTTCCGTGGCTGCGTCATCGAATTCAAATATTAAGCATAGATAATGTTATGCTAGGCGCTTTTACGCCAAACGGCTTCTGGCTGGCCGAGTCGCCCTATTGCGTTAAGGCGGGGTGGCAGCCAAAATTAGTTTCTTCAGATAACAGTAAGATCGGATCTTCATCATGAGCGCAGTTCTAAATTGTAATATCACTTTTATCGGCGGCGGCAATATGGCTCAAGCCTTAATTGGCGGCTTAATTGCACGCGGTTTGCCTGCAACACGCATTACAGTTTCAGATCCTGTTGAGAAAGTCCGTGAGTTTTTGGCTGCAAAAGACGTGCATGTGACGGATGACAATACCGCTGCCATCCGTGATGCCGATATTGTGCTGTTTGCTGTGAAGCCGCAGGTTTTTGCCAATATTTTAAAACCGCTGCAAGGCAAGCTGGAAGGCAAGCTGGTGATTTCGATAGTTGCGGGTGCAGAAATTGCCACGATTGCGAAGATTCTGGAAACGGACCGCATTGTGCGCGTCATGCCAAATACGCCTGCATTGGTGCAAACCGGCGCGCACGGCTTATTTGCATCGGATGCCGTGAATGCGCAAGACCGCGAGCTGGCCAGTCAGGTTTTGGCTTCAACTGGCCTGACAATTTGGGTAAACTCTGAAGCGCAAATTGATGCAGTAACCGCAGTTTCCGGTTCGGGGCCAGCGTATTTCTTCTATATGATGGAAAGCATGATCCGTGCAGGCAAAAATCTAGGTCTGGATGAGAAAGTGGCGACGGCGTTAACGTTGCAAACCGCTTTGGGCGCAGCGCAAATGGCGATTACCAGCTCAAGCAGCCCAGCGGAATTGCGTAAAAATGTGACTTCACCGAACGGCACGACACAGGCGGCGATTGAAGTGTTTGATCATGCGCAGATCTCGCAAAATATTCAGGCGGCTTTGGCTGCTGCGCAAAAACGCAGCCAAGAGCTGGCGCAAGATTTAAGTGACAGCATCAAGTAATTGGTTTTTATTGAGGAATAATCTGGTATGGGTGCAAATTCTGCGCTGATTTTTGGCATTATTATTAACGTGGCAATTTTGCTCGTGTTTTTCCGGTTTTTAATGCAATTGGCTGCAGTCAGTCCCTACAATCCTGTGGTGCTTTCTACGGCAAAGGCCACAAAGATTGTTGATATGTTCAGCCGGATTTTCCCTACCGTCGGTAAGGGCCGGGTTAATACGGCAGCATTAATTTTATTGGTGGTGCTGTATATTTTGAAGATGTTTGGCGTGATGCATTTGTCTGGCGCAGCGGTAAACAGCCCGGTGCATCTCATCATCATGACTTTTGTGACCATGATTCAGGATTTGATCCGTTTCTGCCGTTACTTGATTTTCGCTTCAATTATTTTGAGCTGGGTGGTGATGTTCAGCCAATCACGTTCGCCGTATATTGAGGTGATTCAGGAATTGGCAGAGCCGCTGTTGGCGCCGTTCCGCCGGATTCTGCCGAATATGGGCATGATTGACTTATCGCCGATCGTGGCGATCTTCGCTTTGCTGCTGGCGGAAACCATTATGAAAGAAGTGGCGATTGTGCTGCTGACTGGCCTATAAGCGCTTTCTTGAGATATTAAAAAAGGACTCTATTGAGTCCTTTTTTTTACGGCTGAGATTTTTAGGTAAAGCGGTTGATGTTTCTTCTAGGAGGCACATGGCCTCCATCCCAGCCTTCCTCCTTGAAGGAGGACGGAGCAAATACCTTAGTGGGCTTCATCCCAGTTATTGCCTTTGCCGACTTCAACCACCAGCGGCACCGAAATTTTCAGCACCGACTGCATGACATCAGCCAGTTTCACCGCTAAATCATCCGCAATGGCTTCATCCACTTCAAAGACCAATTCATCGTGCACTTGCAGCAGCATTTTGGCTTGATCTTTCGGCAGCATTTTTTCTACTTCAATCATCGCCATTTTAATGATGTCAGCAGCTGAGCCTTGCAGCGGCGCATTAATGGCCGCACGTTCCGCACCTTGCTTGATCATTTTATTGCTGGCATTGATATCCGGTGTATACAGACGGCGGCCTAAAATAGTTTCGACAAAACCTTGTTCACGCGCCACTTGGCGGGTGCGCTCCATATATTCCAGTACGCCCGGATAGCGCTGGAAATATTTGCCGATATAGCTGCGTGATTCTTCTCGGCTGAAGCCCAGCTGGCGGGTCAGGCCAAATTCAGACATGCCATAGAGCAGACCAAAGTTGACGGCTTTGGCTTGGCGGCGCTGATTGCTGGTGACATCTTCCAAGGCAATGCCCAGAACTTCTGCAGCGGTGCGGCGGTGCACGTCCTGACCGTGCTTAAAGGCATCAACCAAGGCATGGTCTTGTGAGAAGTGCGCCATTAAGCGCAGTTCAATTTGCGAGTAATCGGCTGCCAGCAAGATGCGGCCTTTAGGCGCAATAAAGGCTTTACGGATTTGACGGCCGATATCTTCACGTACAGGAATATTCTGCAGGTTCGGATCGGTGGATGATAGGCGGCCAGTCGCAGTAAGCGCTTGATGGTAACTGGTATGTACGCGGTGCGTCTCATTGTTGGCTTGTTTCAGCAGGCCATCGGTATAGGTGCTTTTCAGCTTCGACAGGCCGCGGTATTGCAAAATCAGATCCGTAATCGGGTGTTCGATTTTTTCCAAGACACTTTCACTGGTGCTGTATTGGCCCGTTGAGGTTTTTTTGCCGCCTTTTAAGCCGAGCTTATCAAACAGAACTTCACCGACCTGTTTCGGTGAGCTGACATTGAAGGATTGGCCAGCCAATTCAGTGATCTGGTTTTCCAAATCCTGCATGGTCTTGGCAAATTCGCTGCTCAGCTGATCCAAAAAGTCCAAATTCAGCTCGATGCCGTTTTCTTCCATCATGGTCAGCACACGCGCCACCGGCATTTCCACATTGTGCAGAATATTCACCAGTTCAGGATGTTTGTGCAGTTTGGCATCCAAGACTTCGTACAGGCGGAAGGTCACATGCGCATCTTCAGCGGCATAATGCGAGGCAGTTTCTAATTCAATTTGATTGAAGGTCTTTTGCTTCGCACCTTTGCCAGCCACTTGTTCATAGGTTGTGGTCAGGTGGCTGAGATATAAGCGCGCCACATCATCCATGCCGTGACGGGTGGCCACGGAGTTCAGTACATACGATGCCAGCATGGTATCGAAATACCAGCCTTGCAGTTCAATGCCGTGATTTTCCAGTACATGCGCATCGTATTTTAAATGATGGCCAATCTTCTCGACGCTTTTATCTTCTAAAATCGGTTTGATCTGCGCCAAAATGGCGTCGCGGTTCAGCTGTTCAGGCGCGCCCTCATAGTCATGCGCCAGCGGCACGTAATAGGCATCATGCGCATCAAAAGCCACCGAGAAACCGACAATTTCTGCGATGCGGTAATCCAGGCTGGTGGTTTCCGTATCAAAGGCAAAGCGCTTTTCAGTGCTGAGGCGTTTAAATAAATTGTCCCAGTCCGTTTGCGCTAAAACGGTGTGGTAATTGGCTTGACCCAGCACATCATCGGTACTGGTTACAGAAGCTTGATCTTCAGTAACGGTTTTTTCTTCTGCACGGGCTTCTTTGATAATCGCTTTGGAATTTTGCTTGTAGGTTGCGCCATTTGGATTATTCGGGTGATCCAGCGACTGCAGCTGATTGCGGAATTCGAGTTCGGTATACAGGCTGCGCAGCTGTTCGATATTGGGATCAGCCAATTTCAGGTCATCATAGGTCAGGCCCATGTCGAGATCGCATACAATGCTGGCCAATTGATGATCCAGCGCAATGCCTTCGACATTGTCTTTAATATTTTGACCGACTTTGCCTTTAATCTTATCGACATTTTCCAAAATGCCGCCAATTGAACCGTATTCAGTCAGCAGTTTGGCTGCGGTTTTTGCGCCGACACCCGGCACGCCCATAATGCCGTCAGAAGCATCGCCCATCAGGGTCAGGTAATCAATAATCTGATTCGGCCAAACGCCGAATTTTTCAAAGACGCCGTTCACATCCATCGGCTTATCTTTAAAGCTGTCTTCCAGCGTCACTTTGTCCGTCACCAGCTGCGCCATGTCTTTATCGCCGGTGGAAATCAGCACTTGATAGCCTTTGGCTTCTGCGCGTTTGGCCAAGGTGCCAATGATGTCATCGGCTTCTGCGCCCGGCAGCATATGCAACGGGATGCCCAGCGCGCGGATCAGCGCATGCAGATAAGGAATCTGTTCAGCCAGCTCTTCCGGCATGCTTGGACGGTCGCCTTTGTAAATTGGCGACAGCTCATGACGGAAGGTTGGTTCCGGCGTATCAAAAATCACCGCCATATGTGTCGGCTGCGTGCGGCGCATCAGTTTTTGAATGGCGGAAATCGCACCGCGGATGGCATTGGTATGCAATCCAGTTGACGTGGTTAAAGGGGGTAATGCGTGAAAGGCGCGAAATAAAAAATATGACCCATCGACCAAGACAAATGGCGGCATTGAAAAATTCCTAATCCAGAGAACGGTTTCATTGTACGTGATTTTTCCGTTCCGCGCTGATGCTTGATTGCATGCTTGGCGCTTTACCTTGCCCTCGGCGGATTTGAGGGAGAAAAGCGCTTTGGCAAGGCTGGTTTTTGGCGCCGTTACGGAATATCTGATAAAGCAGCCAAATATCCGCCGCGCGCTGCGGTATCATCATATGAAAAGGACATGAAGAGCAGGCATGCTGAACGGGCAAAATAACGCGAATCCCCCCAACAATGAAATCAGAATGATCTGGCTGATGGCGCTGATTATTGCCGCGGTCGGATGCTGGTTTTCGGATTGGAAAATTTTCAGCTATTTGTGCGGATTCGCCTTTGCCGTCAGTGTCATGCACTACGCCGATGATTTGCAGAAGCCGGTTGATCAGCTGGCGGCGGAAGCGGGCTTGCCTTTGGTACCGACCTCGAAAATTCCGCTGTATATCTCATCGGTCATGGTTTTGGTGGGCGGCTTCAGCCATATCGGCATCCTCACCGGCGCGGGAATTTCAGTTTGGATTTACTTTTTTCTGCGCTGGCTGAAACGCATCGAGCGCAATGTGCTGTCTTTGCAGCATCAGCTGCATGCGCATCCTCATCGGGTGCAAAAGGCTGAAACAGACGACACGCAATCTGTGCTTCAGAATGCCGCGGATACTTCAGTCAGCCTGACCGATCAGCTGAAACTGTGGCTGTTTCAAGGGAATCCGGTACTCAAAGCCGCCATTGCTGTTCTGGTCGTCGGGGTGATTCTGCTGCTGCGTTTTGCCACCGAGCATTGGCAGCTCAGTCTCGCGCTGAAATTGGCGGTTGTGGCCGCGGTCAGCGCTGGCGTGACGCTGCTGGGCTATGGGCTGCAGCAGCGCAACCGCGGTTTCGCCTTGGCGCTGGAAGGATTGGGCCTGGCCAGCCTTTCACTGACGCTGTTTTTTGCCTATTACAATCTGGTGATTCCAAACATCGTGCTGGCAAGCATCTGTTTTGCGGCCATCATTGCGCTGGCGGTTTGGCTGAGCCTGAAGCAGCAAAGCATTGAATTGGCATTGATGGCGATGAGCATTGCCTATATTGCGCCTTTTACTCTGCCGGTGCGCAATGCCACTGCGGTGGAGTTTATTGCTTATTATCTGTGCATTAATGCGGCGGTGGCGGTGCTCAGCACTTTCCGGCCGTGGAAAGTCCTGAATCAGATTTCATTTTTAATGACCGTGCTGGTGGGCGGCGCTTATGCTTTTTATCGCGGCGAGGCGCAAGACAAGGCGATGCTCAGCGTGCTGGTCTATGCGCATGCCGCCATCTTTATTTGGCTGGGATTCCGCTTTAGCCAGCTGCTGGCCAAAGAAAGCCTGAGCCGTTTTCAGCTGAAACCGGCGCTGGATTTGGCGCTGATTTTTGGCGCGCCGATCATCAGCTATGGCTTTTTATATCTGATGTATTTTGATGAGCCGAAACAACAGGCGCTGTTCAGCTTCAGCTTTGCCGGCATCTATGCGGCGCTGCATCTGCTGTCTAAACGCAGCCAGGCTATTCAGTTCATCGCGCAAAGCTATTTCAGTTTAATGCTGATCTTTTTTGCGTTTATTCCGCCGATCTTATTGCATGAGCAGTGGAGCGTGGCAGGCTGGGCTGTAGAGGGTGCGGCGATCTTCAGCTATGGCCTATACCGGCATTCTGCGCTGAGCCGCTATGTGGGCATGGGGCTGATGATGATGGCGGGCTTTTCCAGCCTGTATTATTTTTCAGTCAAAAATATTTTTCCGAGCAATGCCTATTGGCTGCTGTGCATCAGTTATCTGTTGGCGGTGCTGATCGCCAACAGCAGCACGGCCTTTCAAAAACAGCTGAGCAGCTCTACGGTCGCCTTTCAATGCATGCAGATGCTTTCGGCCACGGTCATGCTGTTTGTGCTGCTGATGGATAAAATTGACAGTCCCAGTCAAGCATTTTGGTGCCTGCTGATTATTGCAGCGGTGTACAGCCTGTTCAATGAATGGCTGCTGCGCTGCGGGGCGGAATGGTCATGGCTGCTGCCGAAATGGATTGGCCTTATGCCTGTGTACGGCATTGCGCTGTATATGGCGGTCAGTTTAAGCCATGAGGGCGTGATGCTTTGGCATCATCCGCAGGACCGGCTGCTGTATGCCTTGAGCGGCGTGCTGCTGACAGTTCTGTGGCTGCGGCCGCTGCTGGGGGTGAAAGCGGAAAAAGAATGGGTCAGTTTGGGCGTGATGCTGAGTTTGGCGCTGACCAGTCTGACGCTGATTCCCGGCATGCCGTATTTCAGCGTGGTGATCTTGCCGCTGCTGTTCGCCGCATGGTGCTATCGGCAGCCCCAAACAGCGTGGCAAATGTTTTGGCAGTCGCGCAATACGCTGCTGCTGATGCTGCTATGGATTATTTTTTCGCAAATCTTCAGCCGGCAGGCATTTCAAATGTACTGGCTGCCGCTGCTGAATCCTTTTGATCTGGTGAGCATTGCCATGCTGGCGGGATTTATCTGGATGCTGAATCTGCAGATGAAAGCCGGTTTGGAAAAAAGCCTCGGCGCCATTTTGATGATGCTGGGGCTGCTTTGGCTCAGCAGCTATGTGGTTTTGCGCGCCCTGCATGTCTATCTGGACACGCCCTATAATGTGTGGGAGATGTGGGAAAACGCCGCGGTGCAGCTGAGCTTTACCTTGCTGTGGGTCAGCTTGGCCTTTGTCTGCATGCTGACGGCGGCCAAACGCTATTTGCGTTCCTTATGGATTTTCGGCGCCAGCATTTTGGTCTTGGTCACGCTGAAACTGGTGCTGTTCGATTTGTCGCATATTGGCACATTGACCCGGGTCATTTCCTTCTTAGGCGCCGGTTTTGCCATGCTGATTATCGCCTATATTGCGCCGATGCCTGAAGCAGAGGCGCAGAAATACTCCGATTAAGCGGCATGAACAGGCCAGGCATTGTGTGAATAAAATGATGATGCACATGGCGGATGATGGGCTGCATGGATTGGGCCAATCGATCTGCTTTGAGCATTGTGCATTAAAAGGCCCGCAGCAGAGCGGGCCTTGAAAACATCATTCAGCACTGAATTTCAGATCTGCAGCATTATTTTAAGGTCGGTTCGCGCTTGATTTCTTGCGCATTGGCGTACTGATCCAGTTCCTCATTCTGCACCGCCGCCGCCGCAGGGCGGTCGACAAAGCCCATCTTCGGTACAGGGATTTCAATTTGATTATCCACAAAGCCATTGCGGATGCGTTCCTGCATTTCATCACGCACGCGGAGGAAGTTTTCCTGCTGGCACCACACCGCAAACAGCAGTTCAATGGATGATTCGCGGAATGCCGTCACGGTGACCGCGGGTTTAGGATCAGCCAATACCAGCGGATATTTGCTGGCGACATCCAGCAGCACTTCACGGACTTTAATAATGTCTTCATGAAAGTTGATGGCGAGGGTAATCGGGATGCGCCGTATCGGAAATTTCGACAGATTGTGCACGGGAGCGCGGATCAGCTGCTCATTCGGCAGGCGCACATAGACATTGTCCTGCGTCAGCAGCTTCACCGACAGCAGGTCAATGGAAATCACTTCACCTTCAATGGTATGGCCGCGGATCAGAGTGATTTGAATGGTATCGCCAATTTCAAAAGAGCCTTCGCCGATCAAGAAGATCCCGCTGATTAAGTTGGAGGCCGATGTTTGCGATGCAAAACCCAGTGCCACCGTTAAGATGCCCGCAGCGCCTAAGAAGACGCTGAGCTTAAAGCCGGCTTCTTTTAAGCTGGCCATCACAAAAATCATAAAAATAAAATAAAAAATGCCGCGGCGCCAGACCAGGCGCTGGTGCGCATTGAAGCGCGCGCCAATGGTGCGGATAAAGGCATTGGAAACAAAACGCGCGGTTAAGAAACCGATAAAGGCCAGAATGATTGCGACAATAATTTCAGTCAGGCGGTCGGTATTGATATTTTTCACAATCCCCATGAGGCTGCTGGTAATTTCCGTCGAAATATTGGTATTCGCCATGACTGCCCCTTAGAAGAATGAATCAAACATATTAAACAGCGCTCCAGCCGATTCCCGCGGCGGATGCACATAACTGACCTCACCGGCATGCGGCGGGGTGCGGTTTTCAATGCGGATGCGCGGCGGGCGGTCAGCGCCTTCATGCAGGACTTTGATTTGCGACGTCCATAAGCGCCCGGTACTTTCGCTGTAAAACAGCGGCAACGCCGGAATCGGCACATTCATGCGGTCAAAGCGCAGCTGCTCATGGCTGGTGTTGTGAAATTCAATGGGGGTAATGGCGCGAAAAGCGCGGACTTTCAGCTGATGCAGCTCTGTGCGGCCATCCACCGCAGTGGCATAGCAGATTTCGCCCATGCGCTTATTGGGGCCAAACCAAGTGTCTTTGGGTAAAATGACTGGAATATCAAACAGCGGATCTTTTTGACCTTCAACAAAACCCGAAATCCATAAGGGTGTGCTGATATACAGCGTGCCGCGCTGACCTGCCGGAATATAAATCGGATCGACCGGACGGATCACCACAGACCGGTCTGCCAGCCGCGGCATGATTTGAATATTTTCATGGGTATTTTTAAACATGTAGCGTTCAATATGCACTGGCGGCGGAAAGGCGAATTCAGGATCGTCAATGCTGCGCCACTGCTGTTCATAATCATACTGCACCGCTGGGCGGTGATATTCCAGACGCCATTCCTGCAGGCCGCGGGTCAGGCGGAACAGCAAAGAGCCGAATTGCCAGGATTTCGGACGGTTCAGTTCAAAATGCTGCTCGCCCCACCATTTGAGTTTAGGCGTTTCTGCCGGCAGAGCATCGCTTATTAAAGACAATGGTATTTTCCCTATATCATTAAAACCTGAAAAAACAGACTTCACGCTGTCATATGCTTAGAGTACACTCAAAATACTTTTTTCATCATTATAAACTTTGATGCAAGTACTCAAACAATTACAAATACCATATAGTTTTGCTAAACGGCATGGCGTATTGCTCCGTTATGAAGGGAATCAGGCATTTATTGTGCGCCGGGAAAGCACACCTTTGCTGGCGCTGCAGGAAGCCCGGCGCTATTTGGGGCATGCTGCGCAATATCAGCTGTGCACGGATCAGGAATTCCATCAGCTGCTCAGTTCCAGTTTTGCCGGCGATACCGGTGAATCGCAGCAGGTCGCGGCGGGTCTGGAAGATCATCCTGATTTGCTCAGCCTCGCAGATTCAGTGCCTGAAGCGGAAGATTTGATGGATCAGGAAGATGACGCGCCGATTGTGCGTTTGATCAATGCCTTGCTGTCCGAAGCGATCCGTGTCGGCGCATCGGATATTCATATTGAATCCTTTGAAAAAAAACTTTCAGTGCGCCTGCGTGTTGATGGCCAGCTGCGCGAAATTGTGCAGCCGCGCCGTGAACTTGCACCTTTGTTGGTGTCTCGTATTAAAGTCATGGCCAAACTGGATATTGCCGAAAAACGTATTCCGCAAGATGGCCGCATCTCTCTGCGCTTAGCAGGCCGTGAAGTGGATGTGCGTGTATCAACCTTGCCGTCGTCTTATGGCGAGCGGGTGGTGATGCGTTTGCTGGACAAGCAGGCCGGCCGTTTGAACATGACGCATTTGGGTCTCATGAACAATGACTATGAGCGCTTAAAAGTTTTAGTGCATCGTCCGCACGGCATTATTTTGGTTACGGGGCCTACAGGTTCGGGCAAAACCACAACCTTATACGCGGCATTGTCAGACTTAAATGACGGTTCTAAAAATATTTTGACTGCCGAAGATCCGATTGAATATCAATTGGAAGGTATTGGTCAGACGCAAGTAAATACCAAAGTGGATATGACCTTTGCCCGCGCTTTAAAAGCCATGCTGCGTCAAGATCCGGATGTGGTCATGGTGGGTGAGATCCGTGATTTGGAAACTGCAGAAATTGCGGTGCAAGCATCGTTGACAGGTCACTTGGTGTTATCGACCCTGCATACCAATACAGCCATTGGCGCCGTAACCCGTCTAAAAGATATGGGTATTGAGCCGTTTTTATTGTCCAGCTCTCTCATTGGGGTGATTGCACAGCGTTTGGTGCGTACTTTATGCGCACATTGCGCGACGTGGCATGAAGCCGATGATTTTGAAACTAAATTATTTGCAAACATTCAGCATGATACGGCGTTAAAACTGCCTAAACCCAAAGGCTGTGAGCAGTGTTCACATACAGGTTTTAATGGCCGTACCGCCATTTATGAAATTGTGCCTGTAGATGAACCGATGCGCCGCCTGATTCACGGCAATGCGGCCGAGTTTGAAGTGGAAGCTTATGCACGTCAGCATTCGGGTTCCATTCGTGATGATGGCTTGCGTAAAGTGCTGGCAGGTAAAACGACGCTGGAAGAAGTGCTTCGCGTGACGAATGAAGCCGAGGAGTGATGAAATTATTATTCACGTTTGGTTTTCTATTTGTAGCGCTCTTCGGTTGTCAGAATACTGCCACACAGTCAAAAGTTAAGTTTGAAGAGCCTGAACGTGAACAGTGTTATAGAAGCTGTCTAGGCACTTATAAGGGAAATGTTGATGGCGCTCGGAATAAGTGTTTTTGTATGGCTTCTAAATTTAAAGAAGGAAGGTCATGTTTTGGTGGGCATGGATCTTGAATGTTTAAGAGATTTTGCGTGTAGCCAATGAAGCGGCGGAATAAAAGTTATTGTCGTAAGGGAGCCTAAAATAATTAAAATATTTTGGGCTTTTTTATTAGTTTATTTTTTCAAAATGAATGACCGCATCATCTTCTTTGCCCGTTAGGCTAAGATGAGTTTTATCATTCAATTTAAATTCAATTATTAGAGTCTGTTGACATTTACTGTATAAAAAATAGCGAGATAGTAAAATTAAATCGCCAAACTTAATTCACTACTCACTATGCCTCGTACAATGTTAAATGATCAACACTGGTCTAAGTTAAAGTCT